>NZ_DASUSQ010000125.1:0-153033 GCF_036375055.1 Umezawaea sp. | reverse complement strand
GGGAGGTGTTGTCGGGCTGGGGCGGGTCGTCGGGGCGGGAGGTGTCGTCGGGCCGGGGCGACTCGTCGGACGGGGGAGGGGCCTCGGCGTGCGGGTCCTCGCCCGGCAGCGGCAAGCCCTGGACGACGGCGTCCAGCAGGGCGTACGTCTCGGCCATCGTCGGCCGCCGCGCCGGGTCGCGCCGCAGGACGCGCCCCAGCACCGCACCCAGCGGACCGGGGAACCGCGGCGGCGCGACCAGCCCCTCCGACACGCGCCGCAGCAGCGCGTACGGGTTGTCGTCGGCCGTGCCGAACGGGGGGTGCCCCTCCAGCGCCGCGTACAGCGTGGCGCCGAGGGAGTACACGTCGGACGCGAACACCGCGCCCCGCCCCGACGCCACCTCCGGCGCGAGGAACGCGGGCGTGCCGACCACGACCCGCGCGTCGGTCACGGTGCCCTCGCCGATCGCGCGGGAGATCCCGAAGTCGACGATCTTCGCCGTCCCGTCCTCGCCCACCAGCACGTTGAACGTCGTGACGTCGCGGTGCACGACCCCCGCCGCGTGCGCCGCCGCCAGCGCCGAGGCCACCTGCCACCCGACGCCCACGACCAGCTCCTCCGGCAGCGGCCCGCGCTCGTCGATCATCTCGGCCAGCGTCTTCGAGGGCACGTACTCCATCACCAGGCACGGCTGCCCGCCGTGCTCGACGACGTCGTGCACGGTCACGGCGTGCGGGTGCCGCAGCCTCGCGGCGATCCGCCCCTCGCGCACGATCCGCTCCACGGCGTCCGGCCCGCCCGCCGTGAAGAACTTGACCGCGACGACCCGCGCCAACCGCTCGTCCTGGGCCCGCCAGACGACGCCCGCCGCCCCCCGGCCGAGCTGCGACAGGAGCCGGTAGCGCCCAGCGATGACCTCATCCCGTTCCGGCACGATCAGAAGCTACGTGGTCGTCCCGCTCCACCACTAGGCTGGGAGCACGGTCGACGTCGGGGTCGGAAGGTGGCTGGCGATGCCTGAGCAGCGCAGTTCCCAGTGGTACGCGGGGGACGACCGCAACGCCTACATCCACCGGGCCTGGATGCGCCGCGGCCTCCCGGCCCACGCGTTCGACGGCCGTCCGCACATCGCCATCGCCAACACCGCCTCGGACCTGACCCCGTGCAACGCGCACCTGGACGAGGTGGCGGAGAGCGTCAAGCAGGGCGTCTACGAGGCCGGTGGCATCCCGCTGAACCTGCCGGTCGTGTCGCTGGGGGAGACGCTGCTCCGCCCGACCGCGATGCTCTGGCGCAACATGGCCGCGATGGCGGCCGAGGAGATGCTCCGCGCCAACCCCGTGGACGGCGTGGTCCTGCTCGGCGGCTGCGACAAGACCATCCCGTCGCTGCTCATGGCGGCGGCGTCGGTGGGGCTGCCCGCCGTGGTCGTGCCCGGCGGCCCGATGCTCACCGGCACGTTCCGCGGCGTGCCGCTGGGCTGCGGCACGGACGTGTGGCGGCTGTCGGAGGAGGTCCGCGCAGGCACGCTGTCGCAGGACCAGTTCACCCGGTCCGAGTCCTCGATGGTCCGCAGCCGCGGCCACTGCAACACCATGGGCACCGCGTCCACGATGGGGCTCGTGGCCGAGGCGCTGGGCATGGTCCTGCCCGGCCTCGCGGGCACCCCGGCCGCGGACAGCAGGCTGCTGGAGAGCGCCCACGAGACCGGTCGCCTCGCCGTGGAGATGGTGGCCGAGCAGCGCACGCCCGCCGCGGTCCTGACCCGCGGCTCGTTCCTCAACGCCATCGTCGCCCTGGCCGCGATCGGCGGGTCCACCAACGCCGTCGTCCACCTGCTGGCCATCGCGGGCAGGCTGGGCGTCGAGCTGACCCAGGACGACTTCGACCGCACCGGCTCGGACGTGCCGCTGCTGGTCGACCTGCAACCGGCGGGCCGGTTCCTGATGGAGGACCTGTTCCGCGCCGGTGGCCTGCACGCCGTGCTGCGGGAGGTGCGGGACCTGCTGGACCCGACGGCGATCACCGTCACCGGCGAACCCCTGGTCGACTACCTGGAGACCGCCGAGGTCTGGGACCGCGAGGTCATCCGCCCCCGCACCGACCCGCTGCTGCCGCACGCGGGCATCGCCGTGCTGTACGGCAACCTCGCGCCCGACGGCGCCGTGGTGAAACCCGCCGCGGCCTCGGAGCACCTGCTCCGGCACCGGGGCCGCGCGGTCGTGTTCGACTCGGTCGAGGACATGCACGCCCGCATCGACGACCCGGACCTCGACGTGGACGCCGACTCGGTGCTCGTCCTGCGCGGCTGCGGCCCGAAGGGCTACCCCGGCATGCCCGAGGTCGCGAACATGCCGCTACCGCGCAAGCTGCTCCAGCAGGGCGTGCGCGACATGGTCCGCGTCTGCGACGGCCGCATGAGCGGCACCGCCTACGGCACCGTCGTCCTGCACGTCTCCCCCGAGGCGGCGGCGGGCGGCCCGCTGGCCCTGGTCCGCACCGGCGACTTCATCGTCCTGGACATCGAGGCCCGCCGGCTCGACCTCGACGTGCCCGGCGATGAACTGGCCCTGCGCACCCCGGACCCGGCCACCGTCGCGGCCTACGCCAACCCGAAGCGCGGCTGGGAACGCCTCTACGTGCAGACGGTGCAGCAGGCCAACACGGGCGCGGACCTCGACTTCCTCACCGGGGCGAGCGGGTCGGACGTCTCCCGCGAGTCCCACTGACCGCTCAGCCCGCCACGGGCCGGTGCAGCGCCGCCGCCTTCTCCGGCCCGTACTTGGACACGAGGACGGTGTCGATCAACGCGTCCACGGTCGTGCCCTGCTTCTCGGCCGCCGCGGTGAACCCCTCGTCGGCCAACGTCATCAACGGGGCGATGTCGACCTTCCACACGCCCTGCTCGCGGACGAAGTCGACGGTGTACGGCGCTTCCCGGCCGCCGATCACCGCCTGCGCGCTGGCCTTGTCCCCGGTCACGTTCACCTTGCCGAGCGCGAGGTCGGAGATCCCGTCCTCGCCCACGAGCCCCTTGTCGAACGAGGTCCGCAGCAGGTCGGCGGGCGAGCCGTCGCGCAGCAGGGCGGGTTCCACCTCGGCGCGCAGCACGTACACCGTGAGCCGCTGCGTGGAGGTGATGCCGGTGAGCTGGTCGTCGGTGGCCGTCAGCGCCAGCTTGCGCGCGTCGTCGTAGTAGGTCGCCACCGTGTCGGCCAGCACGCCCTGCGCGGTCGCGCCGTCCTTCGCCAGCGCGGCCTTCGTGTAGGTCTCGAACGCCCGGTGCACCGCCCCGGTGTCGTCCTGCGCGGCGGACGTGGGCGCGCCGCCGGTGTCCGACGAGCCGCAGCCCGCGAGGAGCAGGGGGACGCACAGGACGAACCGGATCAGCCAGGTCATGGCGCGCAGCGTAGTGCGGTCAGGCCGCGGGTCCGAAGCGCTTGCGGTACTCCGAGGGGGTGAGGCCGGTGTGCCTGCGCAGCTGCGCGCGCAGGTTGGCCGCCGTGCCGAGTCCGCTGGCGGCGGCGACGCGGTCCAGCCGCACCTCGCCGCGTTCGATCAGCCGGCAGGCCAGGGTGATCCGTTCGGTGGTGAGCCAGGTCAGCGGTGTGGTGCCGAGTTCGGCCTGGAACCTGCGGTGCAGCGTGGCCTGGCTGGTGGCGGCTCGTGCGGCGAGGTCGGCGACGGACAGGGGGCGGTCCAGGCGCGTCCGCGCCCAGTCGAGCACGGTGCCCAGCGACGAGTCCGGCACCGCGGGCAGGGGCCGTTCGACGAACTGCCGCTGGCCGCCGTCGCGGTGGCCGCCGAACACCAGCCTCCTGCTCACGGCGGTGGCCACCTCGGCGCCGTGGTCCCGCTGGACCAGGTGCAGCCCCAGGTCCAGCGCCGCCGCGCTCCCGGCAGCGGTCAGCACGGACCCGTCGTCCACGAACAGCACGTCCGGTTCCAGCGCGACCAGCGGGAACCTCCGCGCGAACTCCGCCGCCCACCGCCAGTGCGTGGTGGCCCGCCGCCCGTCCAGCACCCCGGCCTCGGCGAGCGTGAACGCGCCCGTGCAGAAGCTCACCAGCCGCGCCCCGCGCCGCTCGGCCCGCCGGATCGCGTCGAGCACCGCGGGACCGGCGGGCACCTCGGGGTCGGGCCGGTTGGGCACGATCACCGTGTCGGCGGTGTCCACGGCCTCCAGCCCGGCCACGCCCGACAGCGTGAACATCCCCAGGTGCATCGTCACGGCGGGCACGGCGGCGCAGAGCGCGAACGAGTACCAGGGGATGCCCAGCTCCGGCCGCCGCAGCCCGAACAGCTCGGTGGCCACCCCCAGTTCGAACGGGTTGGACCCGTCGTCGACGACCACGACCACCCGGTGCGAGGATTCTTGCGGCATGTGCGATTCCTAGCACTCACGGTCGGGAACCACCAGCCGCCACGATGGCCGCATGAGCACCCAGCCGATCGACATCCGCACCGCACTGGACGGCTTCGACGCCCTCTGGAGCCCGAGGATCCTCACCACCGTCAACGACTACGACGTGCGGATCGCCAAGGTGAAGGGCGACCACGTGTGGCACGTCCACGAGTCCACCGACGAGTTCTTCCTCGTCCTGGAGGGCGAACTCGACCTCGCCCTGCGCGAGCCGGAGGGGGAACGGGTCGTCACCCTGCGCCCGAACTCCGTGTTCGTCGTCCCGAAGGGCACCTTCCACAAGCCCTCGTCGCGGGAGGGAGCGCACATCGTGGTCGTGGAGCCGTCCGGAACGCTCACGGTGGGGGACCGGCACGAGGAGGTGCCGTCCTACGTGGACGTCACCACCGGCCACCGCCTCCAGGACGGCCTGCCCGACTAGGACAGCCTGCCCAGCGCCGCGCGGCTCTCGTCGTCCGCCGGCCGGAAGACCACCAGCCGCTGGTCGGGGTCCTGCATCGGCGTGAGCACCTCGAAGTGCACGGTGACGTCGCCGACGCGGGGGTGCCGCAGCACCTTCCGGCCGCGGGCGTTGACCTCGACGTCCCGCTCGGTCCACCACCGCGCGAACTCCTCGTCGTGGGCGGTGAAGTCGGCGATGAGGGCGGCCAGCACCCGGTCCTCCGGGTGCGCGGCCCACGCGGCGCGCAGGTGGGCGACCCCCTCCCGCACGACGCGGGTCCGGTCGACGTAGGACCCGCGCACCTCCGGGTGCGCCAGGCACACCCACATCGCGTTGCGCCGCGCCGGGGGCAGGTCGCCGAAGTCCACCAGCAGCCCGGCCATCTCGCGGTTCCAGGCCAGGACGTCGAACCGGTGGTTCACCAGCATCGCGGGCAGCGGTGACAGGTCGGCGACCAGCCGCGCCAGCGGCGGCGCGGCGGTGGTGGCGGGTTCCTCGGCGGAACGGGGGCGCTGCCCGGCCAGGTTGAACAGGTAGGCGCGTTCGACGGGGGCCAGGCGCAGCGCCCCGGCCAGCGCCTCCACCACGTCCGCCGAGGGCCGCAGCCCGCGGCCCTGCTCCAGCCGCACGACGTAGTCGACGCTGATCCCGGCCAGCTCGGCGACCTCCTCGCGGCGCAGACCGGGCGTTCGGCGGGCCTGCTTGCGCGGCGGCAGACCGAGGTCGTCCGGGTCCAGCCGTTCCCGCCGGGCGCGCAGGAACGCGGCCAGGTGTCGTGCGGTGTCCGCGGTGGGGGTCGTCATGACCGGTGCAACAGCGGGGGTGGGACCGGCCTTCCCAGGAAGGGCTCTCCCTTACCCGCCGCCCGCGACGACCGCAGACTCGTCCTCCGCAAGGGACCACCACCACAGGAGGACACGATGCCGCTCACCCTCGACACCTACCGGCTGCTGGGCCGGTCGGGTCTGCGGGTCTCACCGCTGGCGCTGGGCACGGCGACCTTCGGGACCGAGTGGGGCTGGGGCGCGGAGGAGCACGAGGCGCGCACGCTGTTCGACACCTACGTCGAGCGCGGCGGCAACTTCGTCGACACAGCCAACACCTACACCGACGGCAGTTCCGAGCGCCTGCTGGGCCGGTTCACCCGCGACCACCGCGAGAGCCTGGTGCTGGCGACGAAGTACACGACGCTGCGCAGCCCCGGCGACCCGAACTCCGGGGGCGGCGGCCGCAAGAGCCTGTTCACGTCGGTGGAGGCCAGCCTGCGGCGGCTGGGCACCGACTACGTCGACCTGCTCCACCTGCACGTGTGGGACTTCACGACGCCGGTCGAGGAGATCCTGCGGGGCATGGACGACCTGGTCCGGCAGGGCAAGGTCCTGTACGTGGCGATGTCCAACGTGCCCGCGTGGGAGGTCTCGCGGATGCAGGCGGTGGCCGACCTGCGCGGCTGGTCGCCGCTCGTCGCGCTCCAGGTCGAGTACAACCTGGTCAACCGGACCGCCGAGCGCGACCTGATCCCCATGGCGCGGGCGGTGGGGCTGGGCGTGACCCCGTACTCGCCGCTGGCGGGCGGCCTGCTCACCGGCAAGTACACCCGCGCCGACCTCGCCGGTCCGGCCGCGGACGACGGCGACAGCACCAGGAAGAGCTTCAACGCCGCCCTCGGCCTGGTCACCGAGCGGAGCCTCGCCGTCGCCGACGTCGTGCGGGAGGTCGCCGCGGAGCTGGACCGCACCCCGGCCCAGGTCGGCCTGGCGTGGACCCTGGTGAACCCCGACGTGACGGCACCGATCATCGGCGCCCGCACGCTGGCGCAGCTGGAGGACAACCTGGGCGCGCTGGACGTCGAGTTCACCGAGTCCCAGCTGGCCCGCCTGGACCGGGTCAGCGCGATCGACCTCGGTACCCCGCACGACCTGCTGGCGAGCGACCACGCCCGCAGGGTGATCGCGGGCGACCTGACACTGGCGGCCCGCCGCTGAACCGGGCTGGCCGGAGGGTGACCGCCCTCCGGCCGCCGCCGCGGTTCAGCCCGACCGGGGCTCGTACCGCACCAGGTCCGGTGATCGCCGCACGACCTCCCGCAGGTCACCCTCGACGCACCCGGCCGCTCGGGCCTGCACCAGGACGTTGCCCAGCGCGGACGCCTCCACCGGCCCCGCCACCACCGGAAGGCCGCACGCGTCGGCCGTGAGCCGGCACAGCAGCGAATTCAGCGCCCCGCCGCCGACGACGTGCACGACGTCCACCTCCCGCCCGGACAGCCGGGCGGCGGCGGCGACCGCGTCGCGGTGCGCGAGCGCGAGGCTGTCGACCACGCAGCGGACGACCTCCGCCCTGGTGCGGGGGACCGGTTGCCCGGTCTCCGCGCAGGCGGCGGCGATCCGCGCGGGCATGTCGCCCGGTGCCAGGAAGCGGGAGTCGGTGGCGTCCACCGCGGAGGACGCGGGCAGTGCCGCCGCCTCGTCCAGCAGCGCGCCGGGGTCGGTCGTGCCCCACTCCCGGTGGCACTCCTGGAGCAGCCACAGCCCCATCACGTTCCGCAGGTACCGGATGGTGCCGTCGACACCCAGCTCGTTGGTGAAGTTCGCCGCCCGGCTCTCGTCGGTGAGCACCGGCGACGGCAGCTCGACGCCCACCAGCGACCAGGTCCCGCAGGAGACGTAGGCGAACCGCTCGTCCGCGGCGGGCACGGCGACGACGGCGGACGCGGTGTCGTGCGACCCCACCGCGTACACCGGGACCCGCCGCGCCAGGCCGATCTCGGGCAGCACGTCCCCGATCACGGCACCGGGTTCGCGCAGCGGGGCGAACAGACCGAGGTCGATCCCGAGCGCCTCGGCGACCGGTGCCGACCACGTCCGGGTGCGCGGGTCGAGCAGGGCGGTGGTCGACGCGTTGGTGATCTCGGTGCCCGCGCGGCCGGTGAGCCAGAACCCGATCAGGTCCGGGATCAGCAGCGCCCCGGTGGCCACGTCCGCCATCCGGTCGGCGACGAGCTGGAACGCGGTGTTGAACGGCTGGAACTGGATCCCGGTGGCCGCGTAGTGCCGCTCGGCGGGCAGGGCGGCGTGCGCGCGGGCGACGGCCGCCGCCGTGCGCTCGTCGCGGTAGTGCACGGGGTTGCCGAGCAGCGTCCCGTCCGCGTCGAGCAGCCCGTAGTCCACGGCCCACGAGTCGACGCCGATGCCGTCCAGCGGCCCGGCCTCCCGCAGTCCGTCCACGACCTCCCGGTACAGCCCCAGGACGTCCCAGTGCAGCGTGCCGCGCACCAGCACCGGCCGGTTCGGGAAGCGGTGCACCTCGTGCAGGGACACCGATCCGCCCTCGACCTCGCCGACGATCACCCGGCCGCTGCCCGCGCCGAGGTCGACCGCCGCGAACCGCTTCATCGCAGGAACGCCGCGGCGACGCCCGCGTCCACCGGCACGTGCAGCCCGGTGGTGTGCGTCAGCGTCGTCAGCACGAACACCGCGTGCGCGACGTGCTCCGGCAGCACCTCCCGCTTGAGCAGCGTGCGCCGCGCGTAGAACGCCCCCAGCTCCTCCTCGGGAACGCCGTAGACCTCGGCGCGCTGGGCCCCCCAGCCGCCCGCGAAGATCCCCGACCCGCGCACGACGCCGTCCGGGTTGACCCCGTTGACCTTGATGCCGTGCTCGCCGAGTTCGGCCGCCAGCAGCCGGACCTGGTGCGCCTGGTCGGCCTTCGCCGCGCTGTAGGCGATGTTGGCCGGTCCGGCGAACACGGCGTTCTTGCTCGCGATGTAGACGACGTCGCCGCCGAGGCCCTGGTCGATCATGATCCGCGCGGCGTGCTTGGCGACCAGGAACGAGCCGCGCGCCATCACGTCGTGCTGCCTGTCCCAGTCCTCCGCGGTCGTGTCCAGCAGCGGCTTGGAGATCGACAGACCCGCGTTGTTCACCACGAGGTCGACGCCGCCGTGGGCGAGCACGGCCGCGTCGAGCGCGGCGGCGACCTGGTCCTCGTCGGTGACGTCGGCGGTCACGGCGACCGCCCCCAGCTCGTCGGCGACGGTCGTGGCCGAGGAGGCGTCGCGGTCGGCGACGACGACGCACGCGCCCTCGGCGGCCAGCCGCGTCGCGATGGCCCTGCCGATGCCCGACCCGGCCCCGGTGACGAACGCGACCCGCCCGGTCAGCGGCGCGGGCTCGGGGCGGCGGGCCAGTTTCGCCTCTTCGAGGGCCCAGTACTCGATGCGGAACTTCTCCACCTCGTCGATCGGCGCGTACGTCGACACCGACTCGGCGCCGCGCATGACCTCGATGGCGTTGAGGTAGAACTCGCCCGCCACGCGGGCGGTCCGCGCGTCCGCGCCGTAGGAGAACATGCCGACGCCCGGCACCAGCACGATCGCCGGGTCCGCGCCGCGCATGGCGGGGGAGTCCGGGACCGCGTGCCGCTCGTAGTAGGCGCGGTAGTCCTCCCGGTAGGCCCCGTGCAGCTCGCGCAGCCGCGCCTTCGCCTCGTCCAGCGGCGCGGTCGGCGGCAGGTCCAGCACCAGGGGGCGGACCTTCGTGCGCAGGAAGTGGTCCGGGCACGACGTGCCGAGCGCCGCCAGCCTCGGGTGTTCCGCGCGGGACAGGAAGTCCAGCACGGGCGCGGTGTCGGTGAAGTGGCCGATCCGCCGGTCGTCGGTGGACGCCAGCCCGCGCAGCAGCGGGGCCAGCGCGGCGGCGCGGGCCCGGCGTTCAGCCTCCGGAAGTGCTTGGTAGCCGGGCAGCTCCGGGCCGAACGGCTCGGCGCGGCCGTGCTCGGCGAGGAAGGCCGCGGCACCGCGGATGATCTCCAGCGACCGCGCCTCCGCCTCCTGCGACGTCTCGCCCCAGGCGGTGATGCCGTGTCCACCCAGGACGCAGCCGATCGCCTCCGGGTTCTCGGCCCTGATCCGCGCGATGTCCAGCCCCAGCTGGAAACCCGGCCTCCGCCACGGCACCCAGACGACCCGGTCGCCGAAGCAGCGCGCGGTCAGCTCCTCGCCGTCCACGGCCGTCGCGAGCGCGATCCCGGAGTCCGGGTGCAGGTGGTCGACGTGCGCGGCGTCCACGAGCGCGTGCATCGCGGTGTCGATCGACGGAGCGGCACCACCCCTGCCGTGCAGGCAGTGGTCGAACGCCGCCACCATCTCGTCCTCGTGCTCCACGCCCCGGTACACGTCCACGAGCCCGCGCACCCGGTCCAGCCGCAGCACGGCCAGGCCCGCCCCGGTCAGCGTGCCCAGGTCGCCGCCGGAACCCTTGACCCACAGCAGGTCCACCGGTTTCCCGGTCACCGGGTCGGTGCCGGTCCCCTTGGCGGAGGTGTTGCCGCCCGCGTAGTTCGTGTTCGCCGGGTCGGAGCCCAGCCTGTTCGACCGCTCCAGCAGATCCCGCACCGCGCTCACGCGCCCCACCCCGCCCGGTCCCCGCCGACGCGCCCGCGCGCGATCCCGTCCTGGTGCCCGGAACGCCGGTCGGCGCCGACGGGGTCGACGCGCACCTCCGCGAGTGCCGTCATGGTGTTCTCCCACCGCCGATTGAAACGTTTCATCCGATGGTATTGTTCGTCGTGGCGCGGAGCAAGGGGTCGGGTGACATGGTCGGCATCAAGGACGTGGCCCGCCGCGCCGGGGTCTCGATCGGCACGGTCTCCAACGTCGTCAACCGCCCCCACGTCGTCTCCGCCGTCACCCGGTCGCGCGTCAACGCGGTCATCGAGGAACTCGGCTACGTCCGCGACGAGTCGGCCCGCCAGCTCCGCGCGGGCAGCAGCCGCACGCTCGCCCTGCTGGTGCTCGACCTCGGCAACCCGTTCTTCGTGGACGTCGCGCGCGGCGCGGAGGAGGCGGCGCACGAGGCGGGCCTCAACATGATCACCTGCAACAGCGCCCAGCGCGTCGACCGGGAGAGCTCCTACCTGGCGATGCTCGCCGAGCAGCGGGTGCGCGGCGTGCTGCTCAGCCCGGTGGGCGCCGGGGACGGGGGGTTCGGGCGCAGCGGCATCCCGTACGTGCTGGTGGACCGCGAGGCGGGCGCGGGGGAGTGCTGCTCGGTCTCCGTGGACGACGTGCTCGGCGGCGCGCTGGCGGCCCGGCACCTCCTCGACCAGGGCCACACCCGGATCGCGTTCGTCAACGGCCCGTCGGTGCTCGTGCAGTGCCGCGAACGCGAGGAGGGCGTGCGGAGCGCGCTGGCCGACGCGCCGGAGCACCACCTGTCCGTGCTGGAGGTGGCCGCGCTGGACGTGGCGTCCGGCCGGGACGCGGGCGCGCGGCTCCTGGCCACCGGTCCGCGTCCGACGGCGGTGTTCTGCGCCAACGACCTGCTCGCCCTCGGGGTGCTCCAGGCGATGGTCGCCGCGGGCGTCCGGGTGCCCGAGGAGCTGGCCATCGTCGGCTACGACGACATCGAGTTCGCCTCCGCCGCGGCCGTTCCGCTCACCTCCGTCCGGCAGCCCGCCGGCCGCATCGGCGCGACGGCCGCGCGGCTGCTCATCGAGGAGACGTCCGGTGAGGACGGCCACGAGCACCGCGCGGTCGTGTTCTCCCCGGAGCTGGTGGTCCGCGACTCCACCCGCCGCTGACACCCGATCGGGGACATCATCGCCGCGCGCCGGGCGTGCGCGCGCCGGGCGGGTGAAGCTGTCGGAATGACCGGATCGCGTGGTGTGGCACTGGACGACCTCGTCCTCCCGTCGGCGGACCTCGGTGTCCACACCGGACTGGCCGGGTTCGGTGACGCGTGGCTGACGGGCCGCTCGGAGGGGCGCCTGCGGTACGCCGAGGCCGACGGGTTCCTGTACGTCAGCGCGGTCGTCCCGCCGTCCGTGCGCTACGCGGAGGCCGTGCGGGCGCTGTACGCCGAGCTGTTCGCGCTGACCAGGCGGATGGGCTACCCGACGATCTGCCGCCTGTGGCACTACATCGGCCACATCAACGGCACCACCGCCGACGGGTTGGAGACCTACCGCGACTTCTGCGTCGGCCGCGCGCTGGCGTTCGAGGAGGTCTCGACCGCCATGCCGCCCGCGAGCGCGGTCGGCTCCGCGCACGAGGGCATCGGCCTCTTCCTGCTCGCCACCCGCTCCGGCGGGCTGACGGCGATCGAGAACCCGCTCCAGGTGCCCGCCTACCGCTACCCCCGCGACCACGGGCCGAAGCCGCCGTCGTTCGCCCGCGCCGGGTACCTCCGGCACGCCTCGGGCGGCACCCTGTTCCTGTCCGGCACGGCGAGCATCGTGGGCCACGAGACCGCCTGCCCCGGCGACCTCGACGGGCAGCTCGCGACGACGTTCGCGAACGTCGAGGCGGTCGTCCACGAGCGCAACCTCGCCCGGCACGGCGTGGCCGCGGGGTTCGGCCTCGCCGACTTCGACCGCGTGACGGCCTACGTCCGCCACGCGGCCGACCTGGCCGCCGTGGAGTCGGCGTGCCGGGCCGCGTTCGGCGCGGGCACGGCGGTCCGGCTGCACCGGGCCGACCTCTGCCGGGCGGACCTGCTGGTGGAGGTCGAGGGCGTGATCAGGTGACGGGCGGGCCGTACCGCGCGCAGGCGCCGACGGTGTCCGCGCCGTACCGCGCGACGTCGGCCTCGATGTCCAGCTCCCCCTTGTGCGCCAGCACGGCCTCGTCCACGAGGTCGGCGGGCACGAGCCAGCACACCTCGAACTCCAGCCCGTCGGGGTCCCTGCCGTACAGGCCCTTCGTCGCGCCGTGGTCGCTGGAGCCGACCAGCGCGCCCGCCCCGACCAGCCGGTCCCGGCAGTCGCGCAGGTCGGCGAGCGTCGGCACCTCCCAGGCCAGGTGGTAGAGCCCGACCTGGCCGCGGCCCGCGGTGCTCGGCGCGGGGTCCTCGGTCTGGAACAGGCCGAGGTCGTGGTCGTTCGCGGACTCCGGGGCCCGCAGGAACGCGGACCTCGGCGTGCTGTGCACGACCCGGAAGTCCAGCACGTCCACGTAGAACGCGCTGCTCGCGCTCGCGTCCCGGACCCAGAGGACGGCGTGGTTCAGGCCGCGGATCGCCACGGGTGCTCTCCCTCAGGTGGTGCGTGGGGGCAGGGCGAAGTCCGCCCCGCCCCGCCGCCACCATCGCGCGTACACGTCGGACGTCGCAACCAGGCAGAGGTACCGCTGCTCCACGGTGGCGCACAGGTCGTCCACGGTGGACGCGATCGGGGAGTCGCCGCGCCAGGCCAGCACCAGCTCGCGGTAGAGCGGGTTGCCCTCCAGGGTGAGGGTCGCCAGGCCGTCGCGCGCGGTGCCGATGGGGTAGAGCACGCAGACCGCCCGGTTCGCGGCGGTGAGCGAGAAGGCCACGTGCGCCTCGGTGGTCAGGTGCGCGATGCTCTGCTCGAACCCGGCCGCGGCGCAGACCCGCGCGAAGAACTCGTTCATCCCGCTGTCGTCGGGGTCGGGCATGACCCACTTCTCGTCGGCCAGCTCCGCCAGCGGCACGTCCTCGCGCCCGGCGAGGCGGTGGCTCGCCGCGACGCCCACGAAGAGGGGCTCGGTGAGCAGGAGCCGCTGCTCGACGCCCTCGGGCAGCGCGAGCGGGAAACCGGGGAACCGCCGCAGCACCGCGATGTCCAGCTCCCCGGAGCCCAGCAGCGCCGTGAGCGTCCCGGTCTCGCGGACGGTGCGGCTGGTCACCTCCTGGCCGGGGTGGGCGGCGGCGAGCGCGTCCACGAGGAGGCTGAACTGCTGCGCCGGGATGCCGCCGACCGTGAACGGCGTGCCGGCCTCGCGCCGCGCGTTGAGACGGGCCGACCGCTCGACGTCGGTCATCTGGTCGAGCACCTTCTTGGCGTCGCGGACGAACTCCGCGCCCGTGTGCGTGGTCAGCACGCCCTCGGTGGACCGCAGGAAGAGGGCGCCGCCGAGGTGCCGCTCGATCCGCCTGAGCTGCGTCGTCACGGCGGGCTGCGTGAGGTGCAGGTGCGCCGCGGCCCTGCGCAGGCTGCCCGATTCGGCAATGGCGACGACGAGTTCGAGGTGCCGGACTTCGAGGCGCATGAGCTGATCCTACGGTCGCGTGAACGGGCGCTGAACGAGAAAGGTTATCGCCCATTGCTATAGCGCCAATCCCGTGATCGTTTCGACGTTTCCCCTGGTGAGGGACGTGTGCCCGACGTCGGGTGGGTTGTCGCGACAGGGAGCGCCGGCTACGTTTTCGCCACCGATCCCGGAAGGTCACCGGGAATTCCCGACGAGCGGAACACCCCACGATGCCCACTCTGCTGGAAGTGCGCGACGCCCCCATGCGCGTCGCCGGAAGCCGGTCCGTGCTGTTCTCGGAAACGGCGTTGGAGAGCTTTCTCTCGGCGGCCGCGACGGAGTACGCGTCGATCACCCCCGACGAGCCGAGACCGTGCTTCGGGGTCCTGCTCGGCACCAGCGCGGAGGGCGCGTTCCTGGTGGAGCGGATCGAGTTCGGCCGCAACGCCCGCGGCACGTGCGCCGCCGCGCGGGAGGAGTTCGCGACCACCATCGTGCCCCGGTTCGGCTCCGCCTACGAGAACCCGGTGCGGGCGTGGTGGCTCGACCCGGCGGACCTGCTGCGGATCTCCCGCCGCGCCGACGCGCTCGACCTCGACGTCCTCGGGTCCATCCACCTGCACCCGGACTGGCACCGGCTCGGTCCCGAGTCCGAACGCGACCGACCGCTGAGCGACCGGCCGTCCGCGATGGACGAGTACGTGTTCCGCGGCTGCGGCTGGCCCGTCAACGTCGTCTGCTACCTGGAGCGGCAGCACGGCTCGCTCTACTACTCGGTGGCCGCGTGGGACGGCGACTGCCTGCCGCTGCCGCTGCGGGTCCGCGCGACCACGCCGGGGAGCCGGGATGAGTGACGACGACCTGGTGCGCGGCCTGTGGTCCACGATGGCCGAGGGCTGGGCCGAGGGGGACGCCGAGCGGTTCGCGGAGGCCTTCGCCCCCGACGTCGACTTCGTGACCGTGCGCGGCGAGGACCTGCGCGGCCGGGCCGCCGTCGCGGAGGTGCACGCGCGCCTGTTCGCCTCGGTCTTCCGCGGCACCCGGCTCGTGCCGAACTTCCTGCTGCTGCGCCCGCTCGCGGACGGGATCCGCCTGGTGCACGTCACCACCGGGATCGTCCCGCTCGGCGTCCTCACCCACGCGCAGGCGGTCGTGACCCGCCGCGACGGCGCGTGGTCGATCACCGCGTTCCACAACATGGTCCCGAACGTCCCGGAAGGAAGCACCCCATGACCAGGCCACGCCTTCGCCACCTCGCGTTCGTCGTCCAGGACGCGGAGCGGATGGCCGACTTCTACCGCGAGAGCCTCGGGATGGAGCAGTTCCACCAGGACCCGGACGGGAGCCGGTTCCTCACCGACGGGTACATCAACCTGGCCCTCATCCAGCAGCGGCTCGACGGTGACGTCGCCACCGGCTTCAACCACTTCGGCTTCGCCGTGCGGGACGTCGACGCGACCGCCGACCGCCTCGTCGGGACCGGCGTGCCCCGGCCGGTCGCCCGCGCCACCGACCGGCCGTTCGCCGAGTACCGGGCGATCGACCCGGAGGGCAACTGGTTCGACCTGTCCGCCCACGGCTTCCTGCCGCCGGGCGCGGGGGAGTGATCCCGCGGCGGGCGGCTCCCGGCCGCCCGCCGTGACCGATCGTGACCGGGTTCGCCGAAGGGCTCACGCGCTGTTCGCGGAAGTCCGCCGAGTAGACCGGACGTATCACGGGGAGTCGAAAAGGGGAAATGGCGGGGAATAGCGTGGTATCGATGCGACGAGGCCGACACGTACGGTAGGGGTGGATGGTTCACCGCGATTCGGTGTTCGTCGAATTTTTCATCTGTCCAGGTCAGGGCGTTGACATTAACGTCTGTTCATCGACATTAACCTGGCGGCGACTTTTGTGCCCGTGAATGGTTAACGAGGGGTTGCCGGTGGGGTCGTACCCCCGCTATCGTCCCCTCCGGTCCATTGTCGAGGTTGATCACGAGTTGAACAACGAGTCGGACCCCCGACCGACTCGCCGGGTTCCCCCGCCCGGTCCCGACCGGACTCCCCGAGCACGGAAGGCCAGGTCTTGTCCCACCTCCGCTCCTCCGGCGGCCAGGCAGACGGCGGCACGGCACCCCGAGCCGTGCCCAAGCACCGGCTGCCCCCGCCCCCCTCGTCGTTCCGCGGTCGGATCGTCATCGCGGCCGTGGCCATCGGCGCGTTCGGCGCCGCCGGTGCGGGACAGGCGCTCCAGGCGGTGGACGGCGCGAGCACCGACGAGGTGACCCCGCTCGCGAACGCCACCAAGCCCTCGGACAACGCCGCCGCGTTCGGCATCGGCGGCACCGCCCCGGCCGCCCCGCAGGTCCTCCAGGTCGCCCGGCAGGTCGACCCCTCGGCCGAGGCGGGCAAGCTCGTCAAGAGCCAGCGCATCACCGAGAAGCGCGAGGCCGAGGAGGCCGAGGCGCGCCGCCCCAAGCGCGTCGCCCCGACCCGCGGCAGCTTCACCTCCGGGTTCGGCTACCGCGACGGCGCCATGCACTACGGCCTCGACATCGCCGCCCCCGTCGGCACCCCGATCTACGCCGCCGCCGACGGCGTCGTGATCGAGGCCGGGCCCGCCAGCGGGTTCGGCCTGTGGGTCAAGGTCGAACACGCCGACGGCACGGTCACCGTCTACGGCCACATGTACCGGTTCAACGTCCGCAAGGGCCAGCGGGTCCTGGCGGGCGAGCAGATCGCCGAGGTCGGCAACAACGGCGTCTCGTTCGGCGCCCACCTGCACTTCGAGGTCTGGAACGCGGTGGGCGTGAAGACCAACCCGCTGCCCTGGCTCAACGAGGCGGGCATCACGGTCTAGCGTCCCGCCAGCGCCCTGTCCACCGCGGCCTCCACGTGCAGGCGGGTCGTGGGGAAGACCGGCACCGGGCTGTCGGCCGCCGTGATCAGCAGCTCGATCTCGGTGCACCCGAGCACGACGCCCTGCGCGCCCTCGGCGACCAGGCGGCCGATGACGTCGCGGTAGCCCGCGCGGGACGGCTCGCGCACGACCCCGACGCACAGCTCGTCGTAGATCACCCGGTGCACGAACGCGCGGTCGGCCTCCTCGGGCACCAGCACGCGCAGGCCGTGGCCCGCCAACCGGTCCCGGTAGAACGACTGCTCCATCGTGAACGCCGTGCCCAGCAGGCCGATGCTGTCCAGCCCGGCCCGCCGCACCGCCTCCGCGGTCGCGTCCGCCAGGTGCAGCAGCGGGACGTCCACCGCCTCCTCGATCCGGTCGGCCACCTTGTGCATCGTGTTGGTGCACAGCAGGAGCAGGTCGGCACCCGCGGCCTGGAGACCGCGCGCGGCCTCCGCCAGCAGGGCGCCCGCCTCGTCCCAGCGGCCCTCCACCTGGAGCCGTTCGACCTCGGCGAAGTCGACGGAGTGCAGCACGCACTTCGCGGAGTGCAGGCCGCCGAGCCGCTCCCGGACCAGCTCGTTGACCAGGCGGTAGTACTCCGCGCTGCTCTCCCAGCTCATCCCGCCCAGCATTCCGATCGTCAGCATCCGCACCTTCCCGAGGTCGAGGTCGTCCGAGCGAGCAACCACCGGGGCACTCCGGACCGTCATAGGGACAACACTCTTCCAAACTCCGCGGAGGCCTCCCTTGCCGACCACCGTGTGCCGCGCCTGCGGCGGAACGAGCAGTCCGCTGCGCTGGGCCTGCCGGTGCTGCGTCGTCGCGACCGGCGAGCGGCTCGACGCGATCCGCGGCCACGCCGTCGCCATCTGCACGGCGGGACCGGTCGACGGGCCGGGCTGCCCCGGCCGCACCGGGGTGCTCCCGGCGCGGCCGGGGGACGGGCTGCCCCTGCGGCTGGACGACGCCGCGCTGCGCGACGGCGACCCGGCCGTGGTGGTGCTGTCGGTCCTGGAGGTCCTGCACCGGATCGCCCGGCACGTCCGGCGCCACCGCGGCGAGCCCGCGCAGTTCCGCTGCACGATCGGCAGCGAGGTCGGCTACCTGCGGGCCAACGCCGAGTGGTGCGCGCACCAGCTGTGGGGGCACGAGTTCGTGGAAGCGGTGCACGGGCTGCACTCCCGCACCGGGGAACGGGCGGGCGCGCTGGTCCGCTGACCGGGTCAGGGATCGTGACGACGATCTTGCCGCGGGTGTGGCCGCGCTCGCCCCCGGCGTGGGCGGCGGCGGTCTCGTCGAGCGGGAGGGTCCGGCTCACCCCCGGGGTGAGGGCGCCGCGCCCGCCCAGCGCGGCACCCGCGCCGAGCACGGCCGAGTCGTGCTCGGCGTGCAGCAGGCGCACGGCCAGCGCGTCGGCGTTCGCGAAGTCGGCGACGGTGACGACCCCGCCGGGGTTCCCGGCGATGCCGACCGGGTCGGCCGGTGAGCCCGAGCCCGCCGCGTCGAGGACGACGTCGACCCCGCCGCCACCCGGTCCGCGAGACCGGGCCCGTAGGTGGTGGGCGTCGCGCCGAGCCCGGTGAGGAACGGGTGGCTCGCCCCGCTCGCGGTCCCGATGACGGTGGCGCCCCCGGCGAGCGCGCCACGGTGCGCGCCGACCCGGTGCCGATGTGCCCGCTCGGACGCCGGAGGGCACCGCGGGCCGATACCAGGGGTCTCCGCGCCGGTCAATGGCGCCCGCTCGACCACCGGGAGGCCCGCCGGGGGGATCGTCGCGGTCCCGCCGTCCCGCGATGCTGGTGGCGGTCGGTGGAACCGGCCTCCCGCAAGGGATTCGCACGTGACCGCGTCCTCAGAGGACTCGCGCCCGCCCGTCGACGTGCCGCGTCGGACGGCGCGGTCGGGCGCCCGGTCGGAGAGGAGACCACCATCGGATCATCGACCGGATCGGGCTGCGCGGCACCCACCCGTCCGCGCGCGGCGAGCAGGCCCACCCGCACGGGCACGGCGTCCAAGCCCCCGGTGCTCCACCTGCCCACGTCACCGAGGTGGACCCCGCCGTGGGACGGGCCGCGCGGCGCCGGGAGGAGGTGACCGCGACGGAGGTGGTACCCCCGCGCGTCGGCCGTACGACTTTCGGCCAACGCGCGGAGGGGAGCACGGGCTGACGCGCGATGACGGCGGGCACCGGCAGTCTCGACGGTGACCGGCTTCTCCCCGATGAAGGAGTGGAACCCATGCTCAACGACCACCACGTGCTCGCCGTCCAGGCCGAGCCCTGGAACTGGGCGGTCGCCGCCGTGATCGTCGCGGTCGTGCTCGGTCTCGTGGTCCTCTTCCTCGGCGCGCTCGTCAGCGTCCTGCGCTCGGGCCTGACCCTCGGCATGAAGGCCGTGTGGGTGGTGTTCGCGTTCTGCGCGCCGTTCCTGGGACCGGTCCTGTGGTTCCTGATCGGCCGCGAGGACCTGGACGCGCGGCGCGTCCACGCCTGACCGCGCCGCGATGATTTCCGGTGGTTTCGCCGGTCTGTTCCTGGTGTTCCGGGACGATGCCCGGAGCGGTACACCACGGAGGACACGATGACGACCACGCCGAACCACCCGACCACCGCGCCGCCCGGCCGCCCGCCCGTCGTCGACCAGGCCACCTGGCAGGCCGCCCGCGACGAACTCCTGGTCCGCGAGAAGGCCCACACCCGCGAGGGCGACGCCCTCGCCGCGGCCCGCCGCGGGCTGCCGATGGTGGAGTTCGACGCGACGGTCGAGGTGGTCGGGCCCGACGGCCCGGTCCCGTTCCTGGACCTGTTCCAGGGCCGCGAGGAACTCGTGGTCTACCAGCACATGTGGTACGACGGCGCGCCGCACCAGGGGCAGTGCGAGGGCTGCACCACCACGGCCTGGCACCTGGGGGACGCCTCCTACCTCAACGCCCGCGGCGTCTCGTTCGCCGTCCTGACCACGGGCCGGTGGGACGAGGTCGCCGCCTACGTCGAGTTCATGGGCCACACCCAGCCCTGGTACTCGGTGCGCGGCCTGGACTGGCCCGTCGGCGGCGGGATGGGCTACCTCGCCTGCTTCCTGCGCGACGGCGACCGCGCGTTCCTCACCTACTCCACCACGGGCCGCGGCAACGAGCGGGTCAACGGGTCGCTCGCCCTGCTCGACCTGACGCCCTACGGCCGGGGCGAGGCGTGGGAGGACACGCCCGAGGGCTGGCCCGAGGGGCGCGACGCGTGCTGGACGTGGCGCTCGGACGCGGACGGGAACCCCACCTGGGGCCCGACCAGCCGCCCGGTGCCGCAGTGGACCCGCCCCGGTGCGACCCCCGTGCGGACCCCGGGCCGCAGCGGTCCCCACTGCTGACGCGCCGCCGACGGCCGCCCGCGGCGGCGGCCGTCGACCCGGTCAGCCCAGCCCGGCGTCGTGGACGACGATGGCGACCTGGGTCCGGTTGGAGACCTCCAGCTTGGCCATCACCCGTCCCACGTGGACCTTGACGGTGGATTCGCTCAGCACCAGCGCCTTCGAGATCTCCGCGTTGCTCAGCCCGCCGCCCACGGCGACCGCGACCTCGCGCTCCCGTGCCGTCAGGGCCTCCAGCCTCGCGACGGCCTCCTGCTTCACACCACCGCTCGCGAACTCCCGCAGCAGCCGCTTGGTGATCCGCGGCGAGATCATCGCCTCGCCCTCGGCCACCCGGCGCACGGCCTGCACCAGGTCGCGCGGCGGGGTGTCCTTGAGCAGGAAGCCCGAGGCGCCCTGCCGCAGCGCGGAGTGCACGTACTCGTCCAGGTCGAACGTGGTCAGCACCAGCACCGGGGGCCCGTCGGGCAGGGACGTGACCAGCCGCGTCACCTCCAGGCCGTCGACCACCGGCATCTGGACGTCGGTCAGCACGACGTCGGGGCGGTGCCGGGCGACCAGGTCGAGGACGGCGGACCCGTCGGGCGCCTCCGCGACCACGGTGAGGTCCGGGTCGGACTCCAGGATCATCCGCAGACCGCCGCGCACGAGTTCCTCGTCGTCGAGCAGGAGCACCTTCACCGTCACGGGCGCGTCATCCGATCACCGGGGGAACCGAGCGGACACAAGGTACCCACCGCCGTCGGTCGGCCCCGACCGGACCGTGCCGCCCGCGAGCGCGACCCGTTCGCGCATGCCGACCAGCCCGTACCCCGAACCGGTCACCTCCGTCCGCGCCGCGCCCGCGGGCCGGTTGGCGACCTCGATCGCCACGTCGTCGTCCGAGGCGGCGACGGTGACCGTGACCGGCGCTCCGGGGGCGTGCTTGCCCGCGTTGGTGAGCGCCTCCTGCACCACCCGGTACGCCGCCCGGCCCACCACGTCCGACGTCTCCGGCACGGCGTCCGGCAGGACGAGGTCCACCTCGGCGCCCGCCGAGCGGAACTCCTCGACCAGGTCGCCGACGCCGTCGAGCGCCGGGCTGTGCCGGGGCGGCGGCGCGTCGGCGTCGTCGCGCAGGACGCGCAGCACGTCGCGGAGCTCGTTGAGCGCGGCGGTGCTGTTGGTCCGGATGACCTCCGCGACCT
The DNA here is from genome assembly GCF_036375055.1 of Umezawaea sp. Taxonomy (GTDB): domain Bacteria; phylum Actinomycetota; class Actinomycetes; order Mycobacteriales; family Pseudonocardiaceae; genus Umezawaea. The sequence goes on along the minus strand of NZ_DASUSQ010000125.1, from coordinate 131,759 downwards.
CCCCGACGTGCTCGTCGTCGGAGGTGAGCGTCAACCCGCCCGCCTGGAGGGCGATCACGCTCACCCGGTGCGCCACCACGTCGTGCATCTCGCCCGCGATGCGGCGGCGCTCCGCGGCGACCGCGCGTTCGGCGAGCAGGTCGCGCTCCCGCTCGGCCTGCTCGGCGCGGTCGCGGAGGGCGGCCAGCAGCGTCTGGCGCTGGAACGTCCAGAGCCCGGCCACCACGGGGAGCGCGATGAACACGATGGTGATCAGCTGAGCCGGGTCCCAGCGGTCGTTCTCGTTCGTCCACACCACGACCTGGACGGCACCGAGCGCCACCGCCGACCCGACCCAGGTGCGCACGGTCGGCCCGTAGCGCGCCGCGGTGCTGTAGACGGCGACCAGGATCGGCACCAGGTACGGGTCGAGCGCCATCCCGACGACCGCCGCGGCCACCGCGACCAGCGGGAACCTCCGCCGGACCACGAGGCCCGCGAACGTGACCAGCGCGCCGCCGACCTCCGCCGCCGTGAGGTCGCTGTTCTGGACGCCCAGCCACGCGACCACTCCCGCCAGCCCCACGTCGAACAGCAGCGACCGCACCCGGCCGCCCCACCACGCCGGCACCGCCCGCGGTTCGCGCATCGCCACGGCGATCACCGTAGCGCCGCCCGCCCCGCCCCGTCGCGGGCCTGGACCGGGGCTCCCCGTGGTCCCCGGTCGGGGTGCCGAGCCGCCGCGCCGGAGGCGACGGAGCGTGCCGACCCGCCCGTGCCGCGGTACCGAACGGTCTGCCGAGATCGGGCATAATCGCTGGCCAGGGCCACTGTGTCACGCACGGTGGTCGACTGAGCCGATCGGGTGACTTCGGTGACGAACCGGAGCCGGACGCCGTGGGCGGCGTCAAACTCCCGCGTTGTCTCCCGGCGCTTCCTGGACGTCGACTCGTGGAGGGTCCCGGTGCAGTTCCGAGTTCTCGGGCCGATCGAGGTGCACGACGACGACGGCACCCTCCTGCCGTCCCCGCCACCGAAGGCGGGCCGCATCCTGGCCGTGCTCGCGGCCGACTGCGGGCGGGTGGTCCCCGTCGACCGGCTGATCGACCTGGTCTGGGGCGACCAGCGCCCGCCGCAGGTCCGCAAGTCCCTCCAGGTCCACATCTCCGGCCTGCGCCGCGCGGGCGTGCCGGTCGAGCACCGGGCGGAGGGCTACCGGCTCGACGCCGATCCCGAGCAGGTCGACGCGCACCTGTTCCGCACGCTGGTCGCCCGCGCAGGGGAGACCCCCGACGCGGTGGAGCGCCGGGCCGTGCTCGGCGAGGCCCTGGCGCTGTGGCGCGGGGCGCCGATGGCCGGGATCGACCGGCTCGGCGGACCGGTGGAGGCGCAGCGGTTGGCGGCCGTCGAGGACGCCGTGGACGCGGACCTCGCGCTCGGCCACCACGCGGACGCCGTGGACCTGCTGTCCGGCCTGGTCGAGGAGTACCCGCTCGCCGAACGGCTGCGGGTGCGGCTGATGCGGGCGCTGGCCGGTTCCGGCCGCCGTCCCGAGGCCATGCGCCTGTTCCAGGACACCCGGCGCCTCCTCGTGGACGAGCTGGGCGTCGAACCGGGACCGGAGCTCCAGCAGACCTACCGCGCGGTCCTGGAGGGCGACGAGCCGGGGGAACCGGTGCGGCGCAACTACCTGCCGTGCGACGTCGGCGACTTCACCGGCCGCGTCGCCGAGCTGGAGCGGCTGACCGGCGGCGACCCGCACGGCGTGTGGTGGATCGAGGGCCCGGCGGGCGTCGGCAAGAGCGCGCTGGCCGTGCACGCCGCCCACCGGCTGGCCCCGCGCTACCCGGACGGGCAGCTCTTCGTGGACCTGCACTCCCTGCCGCCCGCGCCGGGCGTCGCGCTGGACACCCTGCTGCGCGCGATCGACGTTCCCGGCGTGCGGATCCCGGTGCGGCTCGACGAGCGCGCGGCGCTGTGGCGCGCGCAGCTCGCGGACCGCCGGGTCCTGATCGTGCTGGACGGCGTCACCAGCGCCGCCCAGGTGCGCCTGCTGCTGCCCGGTGCCCCCGGCTGCCTCACGCTGATCACCAGCAGGCTGCGTCCCGCCGACCGGCAGGCGCGGCGGCTCACCCTCGACGAGCTGACGTCGGCCGAGGCGGTCGCGCTGCTCGCGGACATCCTCGGCGACGACCGGGTGGCGGAGGAACCGGAGGCGGCTCTGGAGGTCGCGCGGCTGTGCGGCCACCTGCCCCTCGCGGTGCGGATCACCGGCGCGCGGCTCGCGAGCCGCCCGCACTGGCCGGTGTCGCGGCTGGCCGGCCGGTTGGGCGACGAGCGGTGCAGGCTGGACGAGCTGGTCGCCGACGACCTCGCCGTGCGCAGCAGCCTGGAGCTGTCGTACCGGGCGCTCGACGAGCGGGCGCGGCGCGCGTACCGGGCGTTCGGCTTCCTCGACCACCCGGAGCTGCCCGCCGAGCTGGCGTCGCCGCTGCTGGGCGTGCCGGGGCGCGCCGCCGAGGACGTGCTCGACCGCCTGGTGGACGCCCGGCTGCTCGACGTCACCGGCGAGGACCGCTACCGGATGCACGACCTGGTCCGCATCCACGCGCGCGAGCTGGCCGAGGCCGAACCCGACGACGCCGACCGGCTCGCCGCCGTGCGCCGGGTCGTCGTGGCGTGCCTGGCCAAGGTGGACGGCTGCGTGGAACGGCTGATGCCCGCGGTCAGCCAGATGCAGGGGTTCCTCGGGGAGCTGCACGACGACCCGGTGCCGCCCGCGGAGCGGGACGCGTGGTTCGCGGTGGAGGAGCCGCTGCTGATCAAGGTGGTGGAGCGGGCGGCGGAACTCGGTTTCGCGGCGGACGCGTGCGACCTCGCCGAAGCCCTGGTGTTCGCGTGGTTCGGGCTGCGCAACCGGTACGACGGCTGGGAGCGGACCCACCGGGCCGCGCTGGACGCCGTGGTCGAGGCGGGCGACCGCAGGCGCGAGGCCGTGCTGCGGTGCAGCCTGGGGCAGCTGCACTTCAAGCGCGACGAGTTCACCGAGGCCGGTCTGTGGTTCGGTGCGGCGGGGGCGCTGTTCGTGGAGCTGGGCGACCGCCGCGGCGAGGCCATCGCGCTCAACGGCGAGGGCATGGTGACCCGCGAACGGGCGCAGTACCACCACGCGCTCGCCGCGCTCGGCCGCGCGCGGGAGCTGTTGACCGAACTCGGCGACGGCGAGGGCGTGGCGCACTCGCTGTACGGGATCGGCTCCGTGCAACGGGAACTGGCCCGCGACGAGGAGGCGCTGCGCACCCTGCGCGCCGCCGAGACGGCGTACCGGGTGGCGGGCAGCCGACGCGGCGAGGCGCTGGCGGTGCGGGGCATCGGGCTGGTGCACCGCGCGCGGGGCGAGTACGCCGAGGCCGAGCCGTACTTCCGCCGGGCCCACGAGATCGCGTCGGAACTCGGCGACCCGCTGATGAGCTGCTACACCGCGCAGTCGCTGGCGAAGGCGTGGCTGCGGGCTGGCCGGTTGGCCGAGGCCGCGCGGCTGCTGGCCGGGGCGCTGTCGGACTGCCACGAGCTGGGCGACCGGTTCGGCCTCGCGCTGCTGCGGCGCACCATCGGCGAACTCCACCTGGCGGGCGGCGAGGCCGACCGCGCCGTGGTCGTGCTGCGGGTGGCGCTGGCGGGCTGGGACGAGCTGGACCTGCCCGCGTGGCGGGCGCGGACCCTGCGCGACCTCGGTGCGGCGCACGCCAGCGCCGGTGACGGCGGCAGCGCCGCCCGCTGCTGGAGCGAGGCGGCGCTGCTGCTGGAGGGGTTGGGCTCCAGGGAGGCGGGCGAGTCCGGCACCTGGGCCCGGTGGGGCTCCTCACCCGTCGGTCCCCAGGCGTGACGGTGTCCTGCGGGGCACCGGAGAGCCGTGCGGACGGGGGGATCCCGGCGGGACGATCAGAGCCTGACAGCCCTGCCCCGGCGCCGGGGCGGGACCACCGCGCGGACCGCACCCCCGTGGTCCATCGGGATGAATTCGCGGCCGACCCGAACCGGTGGCGGTGCCGTCGAGCCGAAGATGATCGGCGGCACGCGACGCCAGGGCAGGGGAGGCCTCCATGACCGGTCAGCAGGACTCCGGGGAGTTACCCGGCGGGCCGGAGCCGTCCACCGGTCCCACCACCGCGAGGTTCGCCGTCCTGGTCGTCCTCGTGCTGGCGGTCGCCGGGTTCGTGTTCCTGTTCGCCCTGCCACCGGGGATCGTCGCCAACGGCGCCGCCGTGGTCCGCTGCCACGTCGACAGCGGTGTGCCCCTGACCTACGTGCCGCCCCAGACCCTCGACGAGGGCACGGCGATGCGGGTCCCGATGGAGCGCGCGCAGGCGTGCATGGCCGAGTTCATGCCCGCCCGGCTCGCGTGGCTCGCCGCCGGGATGCTCGTCCTGCTGCTGGTGGTCGCGGTCGTCTACCGGCTCCAGCCGTGGTGGCGGATCCGGCGCAACGGCCTGGTGCCCCTCGACGTCCCCGACGGGTCCCCGCTCGCGGCCGAACTGCGGTCGCTGGTCGAGGTGGCCGGACTTCGGCGGGCGCCGACGTTCCTGCTCGACCCGTACTCCTCCCGCGCGGGCGGCGTCGCCTTCGGCCGGGCCGGGCGGCCGTACGTGGCGCTCGACGCGGGACTGGTCGCCACGGCCACCGGCAGGCCCGCGCTGTTCCGCTCGGTCGTGCTGCACGAACTCGCGCACCTGCGCCGCGACGACGTGCCGACGACGTACCTGACCATGGCGGTCTGGCGGGCGTTCGTGCTGGTCGCCCTGCCGGTGTTCGCCTGGGGTCTGGTCGGTCCCGCCCTGCTCGCGGGCGACTCCGCCGAGTGGAGCGCGGAGGGCGTCGGGTTCCTGCTGCGGGTCGCCGTGGAGGTGCTGCTGCTGGCGGCGCTGGTGTACGTGTCGCGCAACGCCGTCCTGCGGGACCGCGAGCGGCACGCCGACGTGATGGTCGCCGACCTGCTCGGCTCCGTCGACTACCTCGCCCACTCGTCCCGGCCGCGCCTGCGCGGGTGGTTCGGCCCCCACCCGCCGTCCGCGGACCGGACGGCCGTGGTGGCCGACCGCTCCCGCCTGCTGCGGGCGGGGTTCGGCGAGGCGCTCGCCTTCGGCATCGCCGCGCAGCTCGGCTGGTGGCAGATCACCTTCGCGGTCGGCAGCGCGGCCGTGTTCACCGGCGAGGTCGCGAGCCACCTGCTGTCCGCGTGGGGCCTGCTGCTGGCGGGGTTCGTCGGCGCGGTGGCGGTCCGGCTGGCCGCCGCTCCGCGGATCACGGCGCGCGCCGTGCTGCTGCCGTGCCTCGGGTTCACGGCGGGGGTGCTGATCGGGTCCAGGACGGGCATCGGGCGGTCGGCGTTCACCCCGCCCGACCTCGCGGAACTGGCCTTCCTCGCCGCGTTCACCGCGGGCACGGCGCTGCTCGTGCGGTGGACCGCCTCGTGCGCGCGCCTCGCCGCCGCGCAGGCGACCCGCGCCCGCCGCGCGTGGGCGGGCCTCGCGATCGGCGGCACCGCGACCCTCGTGTGCACGACCCTGCTGTTCTGGGCGTCGTCCGCGCCCTCCACGGCGAAGGTGGTCCCCGACCTGGTCGGGCCCACGCTCCGGCGGATCTCCGGCCTGGTGGAGCAGGCGGACGGCTCCGGCTTCGACCTGCTCCTGTCCACCGTCGTGGCCAACCCGCTGGTGATGCTCGCGGCCGACCTGTGGAGCGCGGGCGTCGCGGTGGTGCTGCTCTGCGCCGTGCCCCTGGTGCTCGCCCGTCCGGACCGGCGGACCGTCCGGACCGGACTCCTCACCGCCGCCGTCGTCGTGGCGGCCGTCGTGGTGCTCCAGGTGGTGCTGCGGCTGGTGATGAAGTCGGCTCCCGCCGACCTGCGGGCGACCGACGGGTTCGTCTGGATCGCCCGCGTCCGGCAGATCGCTATCATCCTGGTCGCGGTCTTCGCGGCGGCGGTCGTCACGGCCGCGCGCCGCGGCACCGCCGCCGCTGTCGTCGCCGCGCTGGCCACCAGCCTGTTCAGCGCGCTCGCGTTCTGGGGGCTGACGATCGCGGGCGCCTGCGTGAGCGCCGTGCGGCTCACCGAGACCCGCTGCGCCGTGACCGTCCCGTACGTCACCGCGCAGGTGCTGCGCATGGTCCTGCTCGACGGCGTCGTGGTCGCCGTCGTCGGCGTCGCACTGGGCACGGCCGTGCGCCGAGCCCGTGCCGTGCCGGTCCCGGTGGGAGCACCGGGCGGGCGCGCGGCCCTCGTCGCGCTGGCGGCCGTCGCGGTGCTCGTGGTGCTCCCGCACGAGGAGGCGGTCACGCCCACCGCGCCGCCACCGACCACCACCGCCGTCGACGAGCCCGCCGCGCTCCGGGCGTGGTGGCTCGGTCGCGGCCAGGAGGCCGTGTCCGCCGTCGTGTCCGCCACCAGGAAGGTCGACGACGCCATCGGCGCGGGCGACGCCGCCGCGCTCGGCCAGGCGTGCCTTGGCTTGGCCACCGCCGTGGAGACGGGCCGGGGGACCCCGTCGCCGCCCGCCGCGGCGGCCGGTGAGCACTGGACGGGCCTGCTGGACGCCTTCGGCGCGACCGCGGCGGGGTGCCGCGACCTGAGCGAGGGCGTGGCGGGCGCCGACGAGCGGATGACGACCGCCCTGGGCTCGGCGGTGTCGCACGTCAACGCGCTGGTGGACCTCGTCGACGACTGATCCTCGCGCACCATCGGGTGATGCGGCGAATGGAGCAGCGGAAGGCCGGGTAGCCCTCCGGTGAGGCGTCCACACCGGACGCCGTCGAGGGAGGGTCCGAGCCATGGGTATCGGCGACAAGTTCGACGCGCTCAAGGACAAGGCCAAGGACGCGCTGGGCGACCACGGCGACAAGGTCGACCAGGGCGTCGACAAGGCGGGCGACTTCGCCGACGACAAGACCGGCGGCAAGTACTCCGACCAGATCGACCAGGGCCAGGAGAAGGCCAAGGAAGGCCTCGACCGGTTCGGTCAGCGCTAGCTCCGGGCGCTTGACGAGGCCTCCCCCGCCACGACGGGGGAGGCCTCCGCCGCGCGGTCGTCAGAAGCGTCGTCGGCGGCGGGCGGTCGCCAGACCCGCGGTGACGGGGCCGACGAGGTCGTGCGCCAGGTCCGGGTGCAGGCCCGCCCAGTCGGCGAGCTCCCGGTAGTGCTCCTCGGCCTCGGCCCACCGGTTGGCCCTGCCCAGCGCCTTGGCCAGGACGTGCCGGGTGAACGCGGTGACCGGGTGTTCGGCGCCCAGGGTGCCGCGCGCATCGGCGAGCAGCTCGGCCAACGCCTCGGCCGCGTGGTGCGGTGACGGCGCGGCCGTCTCGATGACCAGGCCTCTCTGGGCGATGATCCACTGGTCGACCCGCGCGGTGCGGCGGTCGTCGTGGGCGAGGCCCTCGCGGGCCAGCCGCAGGCAGAGCAGCCGGTCGACCGGATCGCGCACGACGGCGGACAGCCGCAGCAGCGCCTCGGCGGAGGGGCGGGTCGCGGTGGGCAGGGCACGAGCCAGGTCGTCGTAGGCGATGTCGGCCCGCCACGCGGCGAGCAGGCGGGTCCCGCGCCGATCGAGCGAGGCCGCCAGGTAGATCGCCGTGGTCAGGACGGCGGGCTCGTCGGGGGCGCACACCCCGCGCAGCCCCCGCAGCACCCGGTACAGCTCCACCGAGGCCCGCCGGTGGTGCCCGGCCCTGTCCAGGGCGAGAGCACGTCGGCCGCGCTCCACGAGGTCGGCCGCGCCGTCGAGGCCCGCGGGAGGTGCCGGTGGCTCGGGGGCGGGCTCACGCGGCACGGGGGCGAGGGCGAGCCTGTCCTGCAACGCGGCGTGGCGGAACCGGTAGACACCGCCGTGGCGGCGCAGCACCCGCCGGTCCCGAGCGTCCTCCAGGAACCTCAGCGGTCGCCACGGCAGTCGGCCCCGTGCGGCCAGCGCCACGCCCGCGACCACCGACCAGCTCCACGAGCGCAGGCAGACCTCGCGGGCCAGGAACACCGTGACGAGCAGGACGGCCAGCGCGCCCGCGTAGCGGCGGTCCTCGGGGGTGGACTGCGACAGCACCAACGGCAGGGCCAGGACCGAGGCGGCGGTGATCCGCACGACGGAGGACACCAGGTCCGCGCGCAGCACGGCGCGGGGGTGCTCGGCGCGGTCACCTCGCCAGGTGTCGGCGGGCTCCGAGGCTTCGGCCTCGGTGATCGCGTCGGCGTGGACCAGGACGACCAACACCAGGACCACCAGCGCGCCGACCCCGCCCGTCAGTCCGGGGTGGCCGCCGGTCGCCAACCCGACCGCGGCCCCGGCCGCGAAACCGAGACCGGTCAGCACGGCGACGCCTCGCCCGCCGAGGACGGTGGGTGCCCACAGGTCGCCCAACCGGACCCCGGTCGGCGCGTCGGGTGCCGGGCGACCCCAGCGGGAGCTGGACTCGTCGAACAGACCGCACAGGGCGCCCACGCCCGCGCCGCACGCCACACCCGCACAGACACCCGCTCGGACCGCGATCCAGAACAGGGCGCTGGAGTTCTCGTCGGGGAACCAGGTCAGACCCACGAACGCGCCGACCACCGCACCCAGCACGGCGCCCGCGGCGGCGGTGAGCAGCGCGGTGACGACGACGTCGAGGAGGACGTCACGGGCACCGCGCCGCGCGCCGCGCGCGGTCCACGAACTCCGGCGCCACCGCGACGCGTCCCGGTGCCCCACGACCATGCCGGTGGCGACCGCGGCCGCCACCGCACCCAGCAGGGCGCCGACCGCGACCGCGGTGACCGCCGCGGTCGGCGCGGACTGTCCGCTGACCGTCCGCACGGAGTTCTCGACCATCGAGTACGGCACCAGCCACAGGCGGGCGAGGAAGTCGTCCTCGTCGAACGGCGGGTGCTCGGGGAGTGCGCCGATCGCGAGCCTGGCGAGCGCGGTGGCGACGCTGCCGGTGACCAGGCCGGTCAGCGCGCCGAGCAGGAGACCGAAGCGCCACCGGGGCACGAGCAGGTACAGCCGCCACCACGCGATCCCGTGCCGGTCGTCCTCGGACATGCGGGTGGCCAGGTGCTCCAGCCAGCCGTGCACGCGCTCGGGGCTCCACCGCGACCTGGCGTAGGCGACCTGCGGGAAGCGGCCGAACAGGTGTCGGGTCACCGAGTCCGCGTCCGGCAGCTCCAGGAGTTCCCCCGGCGTGCTCCTCGGCGACTCGTAGACCTTCGCGGCGAGCGTGAGCGTCAGCGGCGTCGCCAGTGCCACCGCGACCGGGGACGTCGGGTCGTCCAGGGCGCGCACCACCGGTCGCCACCGCTCGACGTCACCGCCCGAGGGGAAGACCCTGGTCAACCAGCTCACGGCCGCCGCGCGGGGCAGCGGTTCGAGGACGACGGCCGCCGCGTCGCGCACCGCGGTCCCGTCGGCGGGGTAGGCGTCCGTCCTGGAGGTCAGGACGACGGCCTGGCCGTGCCACAGGTCGTCGTTGAGCACCGCGAGGAGGTCTCCGCGCCGCGCCGGGGCGACCTCGTCCAGTCCGTCGAGCAGCAGCACCAGCCGGTTGGTCTCCCGCAGCGCGGTGGCCAGGTCGTCGGCACTCGGGCGCCGTCGGCGGGTGCGCAGCTCGGGGAACTGGTCGACCACGCCGTCGGTGACCCAGTCGGTGAAGTCGCGGCCCTCGGGCCAGGTGCTCAGGTCGAGCAGGACCGGCACGGCACGCCTGTGCTCGGCCGAGTCGAGCAGGCCGCGGGCGAAGGTGTGCAGCCAGTCGGTCTTGCCCGCGCCGCCGTCGCCGCGGACGACCAGCCGCCGGGAGGGGACCCGGTCGAAGACGCGCACGTACTCCAGCGGATCGCCGGTGCCCGTGCCGAGGGTGGCGAGGTGGACGCGGTGGCGGCTCGCGTCGGGATCGGAGCGCCACACCTGGGGGAGCGCGGGCAGGCCGGGGAACAGGCGGTTCTCCCGCACGTGCCGCCGCACCCGCGCGTCGAGCCGCCCGCGCAACGCCTCGACGGCCTGGTCGAGGCGGGCGGGCTCGGCCAGCATCGCCTCCACCGACGCGGCCCGGCGGCGGGGTGCCTCCTGGACGACGAGCAGCACCGCGGTGAGCACCCACAGGACGATCACCAGGGTGTAGGCGTGCGGTCGGAGCACGTCCAGCGGCGGGGGAGCGGATTCACCGGTCGCGACGTTGATCACGATCGCGGTGAGCGTGGCGAGGGTGCTCGTCGCCAGGCCCGTGAGGACCACCCCAGCCGGCACGCGCATGGTTCCAGTGAAGCGTCGATGACCTGTCGTGGACGAGGAGTGTCGCCCTATCGGGCGTACCGGCCCGACTCGGTCACCCCACCCTGCCCGCGTCGGGTCCCGCGCCTCGTGCGCGGCGGGCACCGTCGCGGGCTTCCAGTCCTGGACCAGCCGCCTCGCCACCGGGCTCGTCGTCCGGCGCACGACCACCAGGGCGCCCCCGCGACAAGCAGGTCCCCGCCCAGCCCGGCGCGGGAGGGGGTGCCTGTCCACCAGCCCGTCGCGCAGGCGTGGAACACCCGCCGCACGGGCGTGAAGGGCCTGATGACCTGGTCGATCGACTGGGACGGGTCGAAGGGCCGCACCTTCCGCACCAGCGGGGAGGTGTCGCGGGGCCGGTGGGCACGACCGCGGGCGCGGGCCGCTCGACCTGCGCCCGCGGCGCGGTTGGTTAGGGTTCGGGGCATGTTGACGGTCGGGATCGTGGGTGGCCAGGACGCCGAGACCGCCGCGTCGCGGCTGCGGGCGCTGGGGGTGGCGGCCGTGCTGGGGTCGGGCTCCGCGGTCGCGTTCCGGATCGCCACGTCCGACACGTCGGGCGACACGCGGTTCGTCGACGCCGTCCTCACCGCCGACGAACCGGTGCACGCCCAGGTCGAGCGACTGTGGTCCACGCGGCTGCGCCCGTGGTCCGAGGCACTGGCCGGGAGCGCGCCCGGCCGCCGTCCGCCGCGCGTCGTGGACCACGACCCCCGGTGGGAGTGGGCCGGACGGCGGGGGATCGACCGGGTCCGGTCCGCGCTGACGGGCCTCGACCCGGCCGGGGTGTTCCGCTACGACCACATCGGCTCGACGTCCGTGCGCGGACTGGACGCCAAGCCGTTCATCGACCTCCAGGTCCGCGTGCCGCGCCTACCGGACCCCGAGGACGTCGACCCGGTCATGGCCGCGATCGGCTTCCTCCCCGGCACGGGCGTCCACCGCGACCTCCCGCGCGACCCCGAGGTCGCGGCCGACGACGTGTGGGCCACGCGGCTGTTCGTCTCGCCGGACCCGCTGTCCCCGACGATCGTCCACGTCCGCCGCCTGGACTCGCCGCGGGGCGACCACACCGTGTGGTTCCGCGACTGGCTGAAGGCCCACCCCGACCAGCGCGACCGCTACGCGGAGGTCAAGGCCGCCGGTGCCGCGGAGCACGCGGGCGACACCGACCACGACGACTACACCCGTGCGAAGACCGTCTTCTTCGACGAGGTCCACGAGGCGTTCGAGCAGTGGGCGCGTCGCTAGCGCGGTGACAGCACCGGGCAAGCGCGCGGTGATCACCGTTCCCCTGAGCGAGACCCCGCTGCTGGTGGCGGTCGTCCGCACCGGCACCGGGGTCAGCGCACCGCGTAGTCCTTGAGGGCGAACGGCAGCGTGAGGCTCCCGAAGTCCGGGAGGTCGTCGTCGGCCGCGTCCCGCGGCGCGGAGTTCAGCTCCAGCGCGATGTCCTGGTTGCGGACGGCGTAGTCGCGCAGGGCGTCCTCGTAGGCCGCCAGCCCCCTCGGCAGGTCGTCGCGGTGCGCCGCGAGTTCCCCGGCCAGCACGTACGCGCCGACCATGCCGACGCTGGTGGCCTGCCCCGTGCCCAGGGAGACGGCGTACCCGGCGTCGCCGACCAGCACGACCCGCCCGCGCGACCACCCGTCCACCCTGACCTGGCTCAGCCGGTAGAAGTGGAAGTCGTCGGCGTCCATCATGTGCTCCACGATCCGCGGGACCACCCAGCCGCCGTCGGCCACGCGGTCGGCCAGCAGCCGCTTCTGGCCGTCGACGTCGCGCACGTCGCCGACGGCCTCCGGAGCGCTGAAGCCGAGGTAGGCCCGCGCGGGCTCGTCCGCGCTCAACCCCATCACCAGCGCGCCGATGAACGGGTCCTCCCGCTGGTACACCACCTCCCAGCGTTCGAGACCGAGGAAGTTCGGCATGCTGAACACCGCCACGTGCAGGTCGCCGAACTCCCGCACGAACCGCTCGTCCGGGCCGAAGGCGGTGCGCCGCACCCCCGAGCCCACCCCGTCGGCGCCGACCACCACCTCGAAGCGGCGGGGTGCGGCGGTGGCGAACGCGACGTCGACGCCCGACCCGTCCTGGACCAGCGAGGTGACGGAATCGCCGAACAGGTGCTCGACCCGGTCGCCCACGGCGTCGCGGAGCACCCGGCACAGGTCGTCGCGCAGGACCTCGACGTCGGGGCTGTCGAGCCGGCCGCTAGTCAGGGTGCCGGTGGTGCTGCGGAAGGTCTCCCGCCCGGAGGAGTCGACCACCGCGATGCCCGCCAGTCTCGTGGCCCGGTCGCGGAGCGCGGCGGCGACGCCCATCCGCTCCGCGACCTCCAGCGCGGGCCCGCGCACGTCGACCGCGTGGCCACCCGGCCGCGGCCGGGGCGCCACCTCGACCACCGTGACGTCGAAGCCGTGGCGGTCGAGCCAGTAGGCGGTGGTGAGGCCGGAGATGCCCGCGCCGGAGACCAGCACGCGCGGGCGATCGGGGGATTCGTGGTTCGTGGAGTTCACGAGAACGACCGTAGGCAGCCCTGACCGAGCTGTCCAAGACATAGAATGACGACTTGTGATGCTCTCAAGGCAACGGTGCTGACGCCGTGGAACTCCGCCACCTGCGCTACTTCGCGATCATCGCCGAGGAGCAGAACTTCCGGCGCGCCGCGGCCAGGCTGCACGTCTCGCAGTCCCCGCTGAGCAGGCAGATGAAGGACCTCGAAGAGGAGATGGCCGTCGAGCTGTTCGAGCCGGACGGCCGCGGGATCAGGCTCACCGCCGCCGGGAAGGTCTTCGCGGACCGGGCCCGGAGCATCCTCGCGAGCGTCGACGCGGCGGTGGAGGAGGCCAAGGGCGTCGCCGACGGCAGGCTCGGCACGGTGGTCATCGGCTTCGAGCAGGGGGCCACGTTCACCGGCGCGCTGGCCTCGCTCATGGCGGCGTTCCGCAGGCGCGCCCCGCGCGTCGGGCTCCAGCTCGTCGCGATGACCGGCGCCCAGCAGTGGAACGCCCTGCGCGACGGGACGATCTCGTTCGCCTACGGGACGAGCCGCCCCGACGACGACGCGCTGGTCTCCCTGGAGATGACCAGCGACCGGCTCGGGCTGCTGCTCGCGTCCGACCACCGGCTCGCGTCCCGCGCGGAGGTCCGGCTGCGGGACCTGGTGGGGGAGCGGGTGGTCCTCGAACCGCGCGAGGCCAACCCCGGTCTGCACGCCGACGTCGTGGCCGCCGCCCGCGCGCACGACGTCGCGCTCGGCGCGATGGCGGAGGTCCCCGACCTGGAGGCGCTGCTCGCGCTGGTGGCGGTGGGCGACGCGGTCACGTTCCTCGCCCGGCGGACGGCGGACCTGGTGGCCCCGCTCAGCTCGATGGTCTGGCGCCCGGTCGCCGACCTCGACGTCGCGCTGTCCGACGTCGTCACCTGGCGGGTGAGGGACGCGGCCACGCCCGTGGTGCGGGCCCTCGTCGAGAGCGCGGAGGAGGTCCGGCCGCTGCTGAGCCCCGACGCCTGACGGCGTGCGCCCCGGTCAGTCCGGGTGGCGGACCAGCGACGCGAGGACGACCTCCCGCGTCGCACCGACCGTGGCGGAGAAGGCGGCCGGGTCCCGGCCGATGCGCTCGGCGCCCGAGCGCATGGCACCGGACAGCAGCTCCACGACGAGGGGCACGTCGCCGACGTCGCGGAACTCCCCGCGCGCGACGCCGTCCCGGACGACGGCCTCCACCTCGACGACGATCGCGTGGAACGGGCCGTCCGGCCCCTTCGGCACCTCGGCGACCAGCGGACCGGAGCCCGGTCGGAACATCAGCTGCATGGCCTGGTCCGTGGACGCCTCCAGGACCGCCTCGACGATCTCCCGCACCCGGTCCGCGGCCGGGTCCGCGGACCGGCGGGCGATCGAGGAGACCCGGTCCACGACGGGCGCGCACGCCCGTTCGGTCAGCGCCAGGACGAGCGCCCCCTTGTCGCGGGCGTAGTTGTACAGCGTGTTGCGCGCGAGCCCGGCCCGAGCCGCGATGTGGCCCATGGTGATCGAGTCGTAGTCGCGTTCGAGCAGCAGGTCGCGCACCGCCCCGGCGAGGTCGGACCACACCATCTCGTGGTGCTGTTCGATGCTGGCTCCCCGGATGCGCGGCACCCGATCATCCTCCTCCACCGGCGCCGAGGGCCGCTAGCGAGCCGTGGCGGCGCTCGCCAGGTGCTGGTTCTCCTGGTGCGCCGCGGTGAGCGTGACGTGGCTGAGGCGCCAGCCGTTCTCCGTGCGGACCGCCTGGTCGTCGTAGAAGCCGACCACCAGCCAGCGGTTCGGGCCGTCGCCCGCGACCTCGGCCGGGACCCAGTGCTCGGCGCGGACGTGCGCGTGGATCGTCGCGGTGTCGCCGTCGACCTCGACGACGTGGCCGGTGATGGCGTGGTGGGTCGCCGTGAAGGGGGCGAAGGCGCCGCGGAGGACCTGGACGTAGTCGGCGAGCGGCACGGTCATCGGGGGGATTCCCGCGACGGACTCGAAGTCGAGCGTCACCGGGTCGGTGAAGACGAGGCCGGGCAGTTCGGTGTACTCCTTCAGGTCCGCGATGTCGGCGTAGCGGCTGAGCAGTTCGACGAGGTCGGCGCGGTCGGCGGGTGAGGTCATGGGAAGTCCTTCTCCACGGGGTCGGCGGCGGTCGCGCCCTTTACGCGACAACCTGTCGTAAACATTACGACAGATTGTCGTTAAAACCGGCCCCGTGTGACCCCGTTCACGGCCCGCTGTCGCTCCCACCTGCGCTTTCCCGGCGATTTACATCGTTGGCACAACGTTGTAAAAACGCTACGCTCCGATCAGCCCCTCTTCGTGCTCGACACCTCAGGCCGCACCCACCCCGCACCGGGAGCACAGCCATGTCGATTCCACGCCGAACGTTCCTCCGAGGCGGTCTGCTGACCGCGGGCGGGGCGCTGGTGGTCGAGCGCGCCGCCACCGCGCGGGCCGCCACCCCGCACCACCCCGTGAACCGCCCGCCCCCGCGCCCCTCCTCCTACCTGCGCCTCCCTCCGGGCGCGGTGCGCCCGACCGGGTGGCTCGCGACCCGGCTCGACCGCCAGGTCACCGGACTGACCGGGCGCTACCAGGAGTTCTCCCACTTCCTCCGCTTCGCCGACACGGGCTGGACCCGGCCCGACCTCGACGGCTGGGAGGAGGTGCCCCACTGGCTGCGCGGCTACGGCGACCTCGGCTACGTGACCGGCAACGAGCGCGTGCTCGGCGACACCGAGCGGTGGATCGACGCCATCGTCGCCACCCGGGCCTCCGACGGGTACTTCGGGCCGTCGAGGCTGCGCACCGCGCTGAACGGGCACGCCGACCTGTGGCCGCACATGCCCGTGCTGCACGCCCTGCGCTCGTGGGCCGAGCACCGCGGCGACACCCGGATCGACGGGATGCTGACCCGGTACTTCCGGTTCGTGGCGGCCCAGCCCGACGGGGTGTTCTCCGACGGCTGGGGCGCCACGATCGACGTCCTCTACTGGCTGTTCAACCGGACCGGCGACACCGCCCTGCTCGACCTGACCAGGCGCGTCCACCAGCACTCGGCGAACTGGGTCGACCGGATCGCGAGCCCGCACAACGTGAACTTCGCGCAGGGGTTCCGGGAGCCCGCGCAGTTCTGGCAGCTCTCGGGGGACGACCGGCACCGGGCGTCCGCCCACCGCACCTACGACTCGGTGATGACCTCCTACGGGCAGTTCCCCGGCGGCGGGTTGGCGGGCGACGAGAACTCCCGGCCCGGCTGCGGCGACCCCCGGCAGGGGTTCGAGACGTGCGGGGTCGTGGAGTTCATGGGCAGCCACGAACTGCTGCTGCGCACGACCGGCGACCCGGTGCGGGGCGACCGCACCGAGGAGCTGGCGTTCAACCTGCTGCCCGCCTCGCTGGACCCGCAGGGCAAGGCCGTGCACTACGTGACCAGCGCGAACGGGGTGCGCCTCGACAACTCCCCGAAGAGGCGGCGGCAGTTCCAGAACGGGTTCGCGATGCAGGCGTACGTGCCCGGTGTCGACGACTACCGGTGCTGCCCGCACAACTACGGCCAGGGCTGGCCGTACTACGTCGAGGAGATGTGGCTCGCCACGCCCGACGGCGGTCTCGCCGCCGCGCCGCGCGGACCGTCCCGCGTCAGCGCGAAGGTGGGGGACGGGACGGTCGTCACCGTCGTGGCGGACACCGGCTCCCCGTTCACCGACACCATCACGTTCACCCTGACCACGCCGAGGGCGGTGGCCTTCCCGTTCTCCGTGCGGATTCCGGGGTGGTGCCCGAACCCGGTGCTCACGGTCAACGGGACCGCGGTGGCGGCGCCGGGCGGCCCGCGGTTCGCGTCGGTGGACCGGACGTGGACGACCGGCGACCAGGTCGTGCTGCGGCTGCCGATGACCCCTCGGACGAGGGTGTGGACGCGCAACCACAACGCGGTGTCGGTCGACCTCGGGGCGCTCACGTTCTCGCTGCGCGTCGAGGAGCGGTGGAACCGGTACGCGGGCAGCGCCGACTGGCCGGAGTACGAGGTGGAGCCGGGCTCGGCGTGGAACGTCGGCCTCACGCCGGACCAGCGGTTCGTCGTGTCGTCCGGCGGCTCGCTGACCGACCCGTTCACGCTCGCGACCGCGCCCGTGCGGATCAGCGCCCGCGTCCGGGACATCCCGGACTGGGAGGTCGACAGCGAGAACGTCGTCGGCACGCTGTCCGACGGGCCCGTGGCGACCACGGGGGCGGAGCGGACCGTCGAGCTGGTGCCGATGGGAGCGGCCCGGCTGCGGATCACCGCGTTCCCGCAGACCGGCGGCACCAGGACGTGGGGCACGCCCGGCGTCCTGTGCCGGGTGCAGAACGAGAACAGCGACAAGGTCCTGTCCACGTCGGACGCTCGGGTCGTGCAGTTCGCCGACGACGGGGGCGCCGACCACCGGTGGACGCTGGTCGACAACGGCGACGGGTGGTTCCGGCTGAGGAACGTCCACTCCGGCAAGGTGCTGGCCGTGGACCGGATGTCCACGGCGGACTCGGCGAGGGTGGTGCAGTTCGACGACAGCGGCACCCCCGACCACCTGCGGAGGCTGTCGTGATCAGGGGTGTCGTCGCGTCGCTGCTCATCACCCTCGCCCCCGTCGCACCGCCCAGCACCGACACCGGCCCCTCGGCGGCGGCCGTGGTGTGCGTGCTGTCCTGCGACACCCTGGACCCCTCGCGGGCGCGGCAGGAGACCTTCCCCGTGCCGGAGCGCCGGGTCAACGGCCGCCGGGTCGTCCTGCACGTGTCCGACGCCGACGGGATGGGCTGGGCGTCCGTCGACGGCGGCGTCACCGGCGACGGGGTCTGGCTGGACCGGTCCTGGGACGGCGGCGCCACCTGGGAGGGGCTGCTCGGCCGGGCGACCGTCCCCGGCTCGTGGACCGGGACCAGGACGCTCATGTACAACGTGACCGATCCGGTGGCCCACCAGCGCGGCCTGCTGAGGGCCTGCGGCGACGGCGCGGGCGTGGTGTGCACGGACTGGATCTACCCGACCGTGTGCGACGTGACCTGCGACCGCACCGACGCGGGCCAGGCCGACGGCGACACGCAGCCGGTGCCGTCGACCACGCTGTTCGGCCGGGTGATCCGGCTGCACGTCGACCGGAACGCCATGGCCTGGGGCACGATCGAGGCAGGCGGACCCGGTGACGAGGTCTGGCTCGACCGGTCGTGGGACTCCGGCGCCACCTGGCCGGGCGGCTCCTCGCTCGGCCGCATCGGCGTCACGGCGGGGGCGGGCACCCGCACCGCGATGTTCGCCACCCGCGACCCGCGCGGCAGGCACTACGGCGGCGCGGTCCGGGCGTGCGGCCGGGAGGCCGCGCACGCGCAGGGGAGCTGCACCGCCTGGGCACGCCCGACGCCGACCCGCACGGCGGCGGCGGCCGACGCGCTGGCCTACTCCTACGACCCGTACACGGCGTGGTGGCCGAGCAGCTGGTGGAACTCGGCGGCGACCCTCACCGCGCTGACCGCCTACGCCGCCCGCACGGGCGACCACCGGTACGACTGGATGATCGCCCGCACCTTCGACGTCAACCGCGGCCCGTTCGCCGCGGGCCAGCGCGGCTCCGACCCCGTCGAGGGCGACTTCATCAGCCGGTCGATCGACGACACGGCCTGGTGGGGGCTCGCGTGGATCGGGGCGTACGACCTGACCCGCGACACCCGGTACCTGTCGATGGCCACCACCATCGCCGCCTACGTCCACCGGTTCTGGGACACCGGCACGTGCGGCGGCGGCGTGTGGTGGGACCGCGAGCGCACCTACAAGAACGCGGTCACCGCGGGCCTGTACCTGCGGCTCGCGGCGGCGCTGCACAACCGGACGCCGGGCGACACCCTGTGGGCGCGGCGGTCGAGGACGGCGGCGGACTGGTACCTGGCCAGCGGGATGGTCAACGCCTCCGGCCTGGTCAACGACGGCCTCACCGCCGACTGCCGCAACAACGGGCAGACGGTCTGGACGTACAACCAGGGGCTGGGCATCGGCGGACTCCTGGAGACCTGGCGCGCGACCGGTGACGCGCGCTACCTCGCCGAGGCCCGCCGGCTGGCCGACGCGGGCACCACCAGCCCGGTGCTCGTGGTCGCGGGTGTGCTCACGGAGTCGTGCGACACCGGAACGCGGGCGTGCGACGACAACCAGAAGCAGTTCAAGGGCGTCTTCGCCCGCTACCTGGCCGACCTCGCGCAGGTCACGGGGTCGGCGGCCTACCAGCGGTTCGGCGAGGCGCAGTCCGACTCGATCTGGACCGCCGACCGCGACCCGCTCAACCGGCTGGGGCAGCGGTGGGCGGGCGGCAGCCCCAACCAGGTCGACTGGCGAACCCAGGCCAGCGGCCTTGAGGCGCTGACCGGGTGACCCCGGCGTCGCCCGGCCCGGCGCGCACGGGTCAGGCGACGCAGAACTCGTTGCCCTCGGGGTCGTTCATCACGACGTGGCCGAGGCGCCCGTCGTAGAGCTCCTCGCCCACGACCGTCGCCCCGGCCCCGACCAGCTCCACCACCTTCGCCCTGATCAACCGCTCCCGCTGCGCCAGGTCCCACGGCGGCTCGCCCGCCACCCGGACGTCGACGTGCACCCGGTTCTTGGCCGACTTCGGCTCGGGCACCCGGAGGAACCCGATCGCGGGCCCCACGCCGTCGGGGTCGACGATCGACGCGCCGTCCGGTGCGTCGTAACCGGGTTCGTCCACGTAGCCGAGCGCGAAGGCCCAGAAGGCGGCGAGGCGGTGGGGATCGGCGGCGTCGCAGCCGAGCGTCCAGTGCGTGGCCATGCCGACGAGGCTACGTCGAAGACCGCCGTCGGACCCGCTGCTCGGGTGAAACACCCCTCGCGGGTCCACGGCGGTCAGTAAGGTCTCGCCAGTCCGTTCGAGACCTCACCGGGGAGAGACGTGGTTCCACCGCTGCGGCAGTCGTTGGGAGTGGTCACCGCCGCGCTGGCGGTCACCGCCTGCTCGGTGCGGGCGCGGCCCGCCCAGGTCGGGGAGGTGTCGGTGCCCACGTCGTCGTCGGTCGCGGTGCGGACGTTCCCCGAGGGCGCGGCGGCCGACTACCAGCTCGGCGGCGCCTACCCGCCACCCGCGGGCGTCACGGTGGTGGTGCGCGACAGCACCGCCGAGCCCGCCGAGGGGCTCTACAACGTGTGCTACGTCAACGCGTTCCAGACCCAGCCCGCCGACCGCGACCTGTGGCTGGGCGAGCACGCCGACCTCGTCCTGCGCGGGCGGGACGGCAGGCCGGTCGTCGACCCGGACTGGCCGGACGAGATGGTCCTCGACACCTCCACCGTCGAGAAGCGCGCCCGGCTCGCCGTGATCGTCGGCACCACCGTCGGCAGGTGCGCCGGCGCGGGCTTCGACGCCGTGGAGTTCGACAACCTCGACTCCCACACCCGCTCCTCCGGGGCGGTCACCGCCGAGAACAACCTGGCCCTCGCGGCGCTGCTCGTCGAGTCGGCCCACGACAAGGGGCTGCTCGCCGGGCAGAAGAACGCCGCCGAGCTGGGGGAGCGCGGCAAGGACGAGGTCGGGTTCGACTTCGCCGTCGCCGAGGAGTGCGTGGCGTTCGAGGAGTGCGAGCGGTACACCGCCGTCCACGGGAAGCGGGTGCTGGCCGTGGAGTACACCGACAACCTCCCGCCGGGCGGGGCGTGCGCGGCGCCGGAGCGCCCGCGCTCGACCGTCGTCCGCGACCGCGGCCTGGTGCGGCCCGGCGAGCGCGGCTACTCCTACCACCGCTGCTGACGTGCGAACGCCGGCCGGGCGGGCCCGAGGGCCTGCCCGACCGGCGTGGTCGGCCCTACCGCGGCGCGGTCACGTCACGGGTAGCTCACCACGTTCACCGGCACGGTGCCCGGAGGCGTCACCCCGCCGGTGTCGTTGATGACGTGGGTGATCGTGCCCTGGTAGTTCAGCGAGACCGTGCACAGGCTGTGGAAGCGCACGTTCGGGTTGTTCGGCACCTCGAAGGCGTTGTACGCGCTCACCGAGGGGTTGACGTTGAAGAAGTTGTAGCTGCCCAGCCCCCACGCCTCGTGGGAGGTGACGTTGTCCGCGACCTTGTAGGCCGCGTACCCGTTGCGGCCGCTCGGCCGGTTCCAGCTCGCCTGGTTGGGCACGTCGTAGGGCATCTCGTTCTGGAAGAAGATCGTCTTGCCGCCCTGGCCGTTCCAGATGACCTGCGTCTTCTGGTAGTGCTCCACGAACAGGCCGGTCGCCAGCACGTTGTTGCCGTTGACGATCAGGCCGGTGTCGCCCTTGGCCTGGGTCCACCCCCACGTGCCCGCGTTGCCGTGGTCGGCGCGCCAGGCCCAGATGTGGTCGATGATCGTGTTGTGGCTGTTGACGACCAGGCTGGTCGTCGCGTTGCCCGCGATCGACCCGCCGATGCGGAAGAACACGTCCTGCAACGTCGTCGGGTTGCTCGCGTGGTTCGCCGAGGACCCGGACGGGCCGACGGTCAGCAGCGCCGCCGAGTTCGTCAGGCCGGCGTCGAACAGGACGCCCTTGATCCGGACGCCGTCGACGTCGGCGACCTGCATGGCGTTGACCCCGTTGTCCGGGATCAGCGTCGGGTAGCCGATGCCCAGCACGACGGTGTTGGGCCGCGTGACGTTGAGCGTCTGGTTCAGGTGGTAGATGCCGGGGGTGAAGAACAGGTTGCAGCCCGCCGACAGCGCGGAGTTGATGGACGACGCGGTGTCGCCCGCCTTCACCACGTAGAACTGGCTCATCGGGATCGACGTGCCGGGGGTGGAGCCGTTCGCCCAGCTCGCGCCGGAGGCGTTGGTGCGCAGCGCGGGCGTGAACACCCGGTACTTGCCGGTGTTGTCGAGGTACAGGTAGGGCACGTCGCGGGAGACCGGCGTGGTCGCCAGGGTGGTCTCCGGCGGGTTCGGGAACGTGGTCGGCGGGGCGCCGGGGGTGCCCGAGAAGACCATGTTCCACACGCCGCCCGCCCAGCTGCCGAGGTTGCTGTCGCGGGTGTACCACTGCTGCTGGGAGATCGACGCGGTCTCGCCGGACACCTTCGAGTCGGCGATGTAGCCGCCGCTGGCGAAACCGTAGCTCGCCGGGTAGAGCTGGAGGTTGCCGCGGATGTCCATGCGGCGGAACGGCGCGGCCTGCGCGACGGCCCAGCGGTTGGAGCCGCCGATCGGGTTCACGGCCATGTTCTCCGCGGAGCGCCAGAAGTTCTGGAGCGCCACGCCCTTGTCGGACTCGTTGAACGCGTCGACGGTGATGGCGCCGTTGATGACCACGTCACCGGGGTTCTGGCCGAGGCCCGCGACCGAGGTGTAGTAGCCGACGTCGTCGTGGACGCTGTAGGCGCCGGGCTTGAACAGGTGCGCGATCCGGCCGTTGCCCATCTGGTGGGCGAGGGTGTCCTTCTGCGCGTTGAAGTCCGCGTCGAGCTGCGCCTGGATGGACGTGGCCGACATGCTCGGGTCGAAGATCCGGGTGTTCGGGCCGAAGTTCGGCACGTCGGGCTGCGTCGGGCAGCCCGCGGAGGTGCCGATCGTGTAGGTCGCGCTCGCCACCGCGGAGTTCGCGAGACCGGACTTGACGCCGATGGCGTTGACCGTCCGCGACGACGAGACCGTGATCGGGCCGCTGTACAGCGTCGAGGACGCCGTGGGCGTGGACCCGTCGGTGGTGTAGCGGATGGCCGCACCGGAGGTGGACGTGGAGATCGTCACCGTCTGCGCGGACGAGTACTGGCCGCCCGCCGGGCTGAACGTCGGCGTCGCGACCGGCGTGCCGATGACGTACGCCGCCGTCGCCACCGCGGACGTCGTCGACCCGGACTTCAGGCCGATCGCCTTCACCGTGGTGTTCGACGAGACGGTGATCGGGCCGCCGTAGACCGTCGAGGACGCCGAGGGGGTGGACCCGTCGGTGGTGTAGCGGATGGTCGCGCCGGAGGTGGCGGTGGAGATCGTCACCGACTGCGCCGACGGGTAGGTGCCCGCCGCGGGGGAGAAGGTCGGCGTGGCGACCGTCGTGGACCCGCCGCCGTGGGTGTAGGAGAAGTGCGGCGTGTCGTACTGCGGGCCGCCCTTCTCGTAGGTGAACCAGTAGTCGACCGCGCTGCCGGTGGACAGGCCGCTGATGGTGCGCCGCCACGTGCCTCCGCTGAGGTCCATGCGGAAGTTCTGCTGGCCCTGCCCCGCGACGACGTAGTGGATGTCGACGTAGAGCGCGGCGGTGGTCGGGGTGAACGAGACCTGCGCCTGGGTCGCGTTCACCGACGCGGCCGACTGCGTGTAGTCGTCGGCCGCGGCGGCGACGGACGCCCCCGTGACGGTCGAGGACAGGGCCAGTGCGAGCGCGACGACGGCCGCACGCCAGCGCGACCGGCGCCGGACGGTTTTCTGCGGGCTCCGATTCACGGGGGCGCCACCTCCAAGCAGGGAAAACCGAGGGGGACAACGGGGTGAGAGCGCTCTCACATCGGGACAGTAAACCGATTCAGGCGGACACGGAAGGGTTACACCGAAGAAACAAGCCCGACAGTGGGAAATACACGGGCGGCGGGCCTTCTCGCGTCGGGGAGCCGATCGGTCCCAGCCACTCGACGCTCGCGCTGAACTGGGCGGACGTGCTGCCCGCCCGATCGCCCCGACGTGCCCGGCGGAAGAGCGGTCGCGCCGAGCGGGTGCGTTCTCCACCGGCTTCCGGACCAATTTCGGCACCTGCCGACAATGAGGATTCCGTGATGCGCGAAAAAGCCCGGTGGGGCGCGTTCGAGAACGCGCCCCACCGGGTGCGGGGATTTCGCGGGTCCTCAGAAGGACGTCAGGGTGATGGTGACCGAGCTCGGCACGCCGTCGAACACCAGCGACTCGAAGTTGCCGACGTCGTCGAAGGCGAACCCGTAGGCCTTGCCGTCGACCATGTTGGCGTGGATCACCTTCGAGTAGTGGTCGGTGATCGGCTTGGTGTAGAACTCCTCGCCCTTGTAGGTCGGCTGGGTGTGCAGGAAGCCCAGCGTCGAGCGGTGCAGCGACGCGCACAGGGTGCGGGCCAGCGGGCCGACCACGTCGTCGTTCGGCGCGGCGAGCTTGCCGTCGCAGCCGAACACGTCCTTCGTGGAGGGCTGCGGGAACGACGCGACCTGCTTGCCCGTGGAGTCCTTGAACTGCAGGACCCCGTTGCCGTCGGTGCGACCGGTGTACTTGAGGTTCGGCTGGAACTCGAACGGCACGACCGTGAGGTCGGTGTCGCGGTAGGTGTTCCAGGTGTCGCTCAGGTAGCCGTCGAGGTAGGTGGCGTCGAAGCCGCCGTCGCCCTCCATCGCCAGCCGCGGCGCCAGCGCCCGCAGCCTCGTCCCGTCGGCGCGGGTGTGGATCAGCTTGCCCCAGTCGCCCGGCTCGTCCTCCAGGGCGTCGAGGATCGCGTCCCGTCCACCGGGCTTCAGCTCGCCCCTGGTGCTCGTGCCGCGCTCACCGGTCACCGACACCGAGTGGGGCACGCTGAACATGTCGACCTGCGAGCTGTTGAGCCACAGGCCCGCGTCGTTGTAGGTGAACTCGCTCCAGTCGAACAGCACGTCGCGGTTCGGGTCGCCGCCCGCCCACGGAGCGGGCTGCACGAGACCGCCGTCCTGCGCCAGCAGGAACGTCAGCTTCTGCCCGAACGACATGTACATCCGACCGGAGATCCCGCGGGGCAGCTGGATCGTCTTCGACGACCCGGTGCCCGGTCCCGCGATCGACACGTCGGGGGCGGGCGCCGGTGGGTTCGCGCCACCGCTCCACGCGGTGAACGCGCCCGCCTCGTCGACGTAGCCGAGCTTCCCGCTGGCCAGGTCGGTGCCCAGCACGTACAGGAACACCTCTTCCGAACGCCCCGAGTTGTTCGCGACGCTCAACGGCAGCAGGTTCGGCGGTTGCGCGGCCTGGGCCGTCGCAGCCACGCCGAGGACCACGGGAACGCTCACCGCCAGCGCGGTGAGCAGGTGGAGCAATTTCCGGGTGCGCACAAGCCACTCCAATCCCCGGTGACCGGGTGTGGTGCATGAGAGCGCTCTCCTGAGGAGGCGTTCCCATGGTTGGAGCGCCGCACGTCCAAGGTCAAGAGCGACCGCTTGGTCCTGTGGTCTGGAACCTGTGGACCGAAAAGTGTTTATCCGCGCAGATCGCGGACTTGGGGGTGGTTCTGGACGTCCGGGATTGGTGCGGCGAGACTGTGTCCCATGACCCCCTCAGAGGCCTGCGCGGTCGCGCACGGCGACGCACCGGCCGAGCCCGCCGACCGCACGCTCGTCGCCGTCTTCGCCTCGCCCGTCGCCCGCTACCTGCTCGCCTACGGCGCCGACCTCGGCTACCGCACGCTGCTCGTCGACCCCGACCCCGCGCGCGACGGCGCCGACGCGTTCCCCGACCTCGACGACCGCACCGACGTCGTGGTCACCGACCACCACCGGCCCGAACTGGGCGAGGTCCTGCGCGACGCGCTCGCGGGGGAGTCCCGCTGGATCGGCGTGCTCGGCAACCCGCGCCACCCCGGCCCCCACGTCGAGGCGCTGGCCGCGCTCGGCGTCGCCGAGGCCGACGTCGCCCGCGTGCACCGGCCCGTCGGCCTGAACATCGGCTCGCGGACCCCGCCCGAGATCGCCATCGCCACCCTGGCGGGCCTCATCGCCGAACGCGCGGGCCGACCTGGCGGTTTCGAGTTCTAGCGCACGTCGCCGAGGATCGCCTCGCCCTTGGTCAGCCACGCGAAGCCGAACGCCAGGATCGCCGCCGACTCCAGCCAGAGGGCGAGGTGCAGGTCGGTGTGGGGGAGGACGTTGGCCACCACGATCAGGGCCAGGCAGACCAGGATCACCCAGCCGCACACCACGTACACGCGGTTGCGCTGGACCTTGCGCGGCGTCGGCCGGGTCTGGTCGGACTTCGTGAACAGCACCAGGCAGAAGTACGCCAGCGCGAGGAAGAACACCGACGCGAACACCAGGTGCACCACGCCGACGACGCCCTGGGTCGGCGAGTGGCCGTCGCGCGGCGTCGTGGGGAACAGCGCCAACCCGACCGCCGCCACGCCCGCGGCCGACGCCGTCGCGTTGTCGAGCCCGTCGTAGCCCCGGTAGGACAGCAGGAACGCCCCGACCGCGCACATGGCGCCGATGAACACGTCCCGCATCGGGCTGTAGTAGTAGCCGCTGATCGAGTCGAGGAACTCGCCCCTGGTCAGCAGCACCCCCACCACCAGCACCACGGGCAGCAGCACGCCCACGAAGCCGATCGCGCGCCGCAGGAACAGGTACGAGTGGACGAGCGAGTCCTGCTGGCTCATGGCCACCTCCGCGAGTGCCGCTACCGGGTAGATCGGCAGGGTACGGACCGGCCACGAGCCGCCATCGGGGTGTTCCCGCGCATAACGTTCCCGCGACCGCGTCGTTGGACAGGGCAGATCCGACGCGAGAGGGGCTGGAATGCTGCTCGAGGACGGCACCGAGCTGCACGTGGTGCGCTCCGGCGACCCGGACGCCGCCGTGACCGTGGTGCTGGCGCACGGCTACGCCCTGGACCACCGCACGTGGTGGCGGGTGGTCGAGGGGCTCGGCCGGGACCACCGGGTGGTGGCCTACGACCACAGAGGACACGGCAGGTCCGACCCGGCCACAAAGGACACGGCCACCATCGAGCGGCTGGCCGACGACCTGGGCGAACTCATCGAGCACGGTGTCCCGGACGGCCCGGTCGTCGTGGTCGGGCACTCCATGGGAGGGATGGCCGCGATGGCCATGGCCGAACGCCGTCCCCGGCTCTACCGGCAGCGCGTCGCCGGTGTCGTGTTCGTGTCGACCGCGACCACCGGGCTGGCCGAGACGTCGCTGGCGTGGCCCAAGGCCGTCGGCAAGCTCGTGCGCGAGCTCGAACGGGCCTTCGGGCCGATCGTGCGGGCCGTCCGCGAGAAGATCGAGCCCGCCAAGACGGCGGGTCTGCGCTGGTGGCTGTTCGGCGACCAGCCGCGCGCCGAGGACGTCGAGCTGACCGCCGAGATGGTCTGGGCGCACTGGCCCTCGACCGTGGCCCTGTTCCGCCCCGCCGTCGACCGCTACGACCGCGAGGCGGCGCTGACGGTGGCGCGGGAGAAGCCCGTCGTCGCGATCGTCGGGGACGAGGACAGGCTGTGCCCGGAGTCGAACGCGCTGGCACTGGCCGAGGCCGCGGGCGGGGAAGCGCTGGTCGTCCCGGACGCGGGCCACATGCTCCCGCTCGAACGTCCCGAGGAAATTGTCGCCTGCGTTGCGAAACTCGTGAACTCGGAGTCCCGCGTGCGCTGATCGCCAGCTAGGGTTTTGCCATGGTGGCCCTGAACGCCTGGTACGGCGACGAGTTGATCAGCCTTCGTGGTGCTGACGACCTGGAAGTGTTGCTCGACCGGATGACCCGCGAACACGCGGCAGCCCAAGCCCCTCCGCTGCTCCAGATCTCCAGGAGAGAGCGGGGGTCCTGGGCGATCCTGCACATCGGACTGAACCACGACCGCGGCGTCGTCGGGCACACCGACAAGACCGGTGCCGTCATCAGCACCGACGGCACTGCGCCCACCGGCGCCGAACTCACCTACGACCACCGGGGGGAGCCGCACCCGCTGCCGTCCAACGCGGAGGTCCCGGCGGCCAGCGTCCGCCAGGCCGCGCACGACTTCCTGCGCACCGAGGGAGCCCGCCCGACGTGCGTGCGGTGGCAGGTCACCGTCTCGCCCGCCGACTGACCCACCCCGTCCACTCCGGACGGTGCCCACCGTCCGGACCCACCCCCGTGACCGGTTGAGACGGTCCACGTGCACGGCGGAGCCCCTCGACGAGGTGTCGAGGGGCTCCGCCGTGCCGCGGCGTCAGGCCTTCAGCGTCGGGTAGTCCAGGTAGCCCGTGTGGTCGCCGCCGAAGAAGGTGGAGGGGTCCGGCGCCTCGTACGGGCCCTGCGCGGCGAGCCGGGCCGGGAGGTCCGGGTTGGCCAGGTAGGACGATCCGAACGCGACGAGGTCGGCTCCGACGTCCTCCAGCGCGTCGTGGCCCGCCTCGTGCGGCGCCAGCGGGTCGGCGTCGCGGTGCGGGTTGAGCACGAGCGTGTGCGGCCACGCGGCCCGCAGCTCCTTGGTCAGCTCGCGGTTGCCCGCGACCTCCATGATGTGCAGGTAGGCCAGCGGCAGGTCGCGCAGCGCCTCCAGCAGCGCGAGGTACAGCTCGCGGGAGTCGCCCTCCTCGATGCCCTGGATCAGGTTCGCGGGGGAGATGCGCAGCGCGGTCCGCTCCGGCCCGATGGCGTCGGCCACCGCGCGGACGACCTCGACCGCGTACTTGATGCGGCCCTGCACCGAGCCGCCCCACTCGTCGGTCCGCTGGTTCACGCTGACCGACAGGAACTGCTGCGCCAGGTAGCCGTTGGCGCCGTGGATCTCGACGCCGTCGAACCCGGCGGCCACGGCGTTGCGGGCCGCGGCGACGTGGTCGGCGATGATCTCCACGATCTCGTCGTGCGTGAGCGCGCGGGGCGTCACGTAGTCCTGCGGGCCGGTGTAGGTGAAGACCTGGCCCTCCGGGCGCACCGCGGACGGCGCGACCGGCTGGAACCCGGCGATCTCCGGGTGGCCGATGCGGCCGGCGTGCATGATCTGGGCGAAGAACGCCGCGCCGTTGGCCTGCGCGGCCTTGACGACCGGCTTCCAGCTCTCGACCTGCTCCTCGGTGTGCAGGCCCGGCGTGTTCGTGTAGCCCTGGCCGGACAGGCTCGGCTGGATGCCCTCGGTGATGATCAGCGCGGCCGTGGAGCGCTGGCCGTAGTACTCCGCCATCAGGTCGGTCGCGTGGCCCTCGCGGGTGGCGCGGCTCCGCGTCATGGGCGCCATCGCGATCCTGTTGGCGGTCTTGACGGTGCCGACGGTGGTCTCTTCGAACAGCCTGCTCATGTCTTCCGCTCCTGTTGTGTGACCTCGGCCGTCAGAGCTGGCCGGGGAAGAACCCGTGACGGGAGAGGGGCGCGACGAGTTCGCGCTCCTCGTAGGCGAAGTGCGACAGCACCGTGTCGGTGAGCAGGTCGACGGCCTCGGTGATGGGTCCGAAGTCCGTCGGGTCGTCCGCCAGGCGGATGAGCGCCCCGTCGACGCCCTCCAGCACGGTGTGGATCGCGTGGTGCTCCTCGGTCAGCCGGTCGAGGACCTCGGCCAGGTCCCGCTGGCTGCGCCGGAGGTGCGGGAAGACCTGCTCGGTCTCCATGCCGTGGTGCTGGGTGAGGGAGGCGCACTGGGCCTGGCACGCGCCGTGCAGGCGCCAGTCGACGGTGCGGAGGGCGAGCCCGTTCAGCTCGCCCCGCGCCTGGCCGATCCCGGTGCCGCCGTCCCTGACCCGCCGCAGGATCTCGCGCACCTTCGCGAGTTCCGCGCGGTAGTGGTCGTGCACGGCGATCAGGTGGTGCCCCGCGCTCAGCCCTCGCCTGGTGAACCGCACGTCGTCGTCCGGTTCCGGCGCGGTCGGCCGGTCGTGCTCGCTCAGCACCGACGTGGCGCCGAGCCGTGTGCTCGGAGCGGTGCTGGGGACCAGTCCGGTCCGGCGGGTGACCCATCCGCCCCTGTCGTCCGACACGTCCTGACCTCCTCAAGTGCGTTACCTCAAATATAGTCTGTCCGGCAGAACATCTGTCAACTAGAAAATATGCCCGGACGAACAAAGGCGGTGTAAGCTGCGGCTATGGCCACGGAGCGGTGTCACGAACTGGCGGAGGGGGACACCCTGCGCCGCGACTTCGGCTGGGCGCTCGGGGTCGTCTTCCGCGCCTACCTCAAGGCCGCGAACGAGGCCACGGGCTCGCTGCCCGGCGGCCCGCGCGGTCACCAGGTGCTGGAGGCGGCGACCAGGCGGCCCCCGGTGAGCCAGAGCGTCATCGCGCAGGAGATCGGCTGCGACCGCACCGTCATGACCTACCTGCTCGACGACCTGGAGCGCGAGGGCCTGCTCACCCGCCGCCCCGACCCGGCCGACCGGCGCAGCCGCCAGGTCGTCGCCACCGAGAAGGGCGTCGAGCGGCTGGAGAGGCTGCGCGAACTCATCGTGCGCGCCCAGGACTTCGTGCTCCAGGAACTCGACGAGGAGGACCGGCACGTGCTGCGGTGCCTCCTCCAGCGCTCCGCGGTCCGGCTCGACTCGCTCGACCCGACGGCCCCGTGCAACGTGGTCCGCGACATCGCCGCCGCCGACCACGCCGGATAGGTCAGCTTTTACTTATATAAGCCTCGTCTGTCATACTGGGCCGCGCACGCGGCACCGGATGACGGCAGAGGGGCTACACATGATCGACATCGCCAACCACCTGAAGGCGATCCACCGCGAGGTGGGCAGGGGCCAGGCCGCGAGCGGCGAGGTGGTCAGCGTCCTGCTGCGCCGCGAGTACGACGCGCACGTCGCCGACGTCTGGGACGCGCTGACCGACCCGGACCGGGTCAAGCGCTGGTTCCTCCCGGTCAGCGGCGACCTGCGGGAGGGCGGCACGTTCCAGCTGGAGGGCAACGCGGGGGGCGACATCCTCACCTGCCTGCCGCCGACGACGCTGAAGGTCACCTTCGGCGGCCCGACCAGCGTCGTGGAGCTGCGCCTCACCGCCATCGGCGACGAGGGGACCGCCCTGGAGCTCGAACACACCGTGCCGATCGAGATGGCGGGCAGCGGCGCGGGCGCCCTCTACGTCGGCCCCGGCTGGGACGGCGCGTTCCTGGCGCTGGCGCTGTTCCTGGCGGGTGAGACCGCCGAGGACCCGGCGGCGGCCGCGAACTCCCCGGAGGCCCAGGAGTTCTCCCGCCGGTCGGTGCGCGCGTGGGTCGCCGTCGTCGAGTCGTCCGGCACCGCGACGGCCGACGAGATCGCCGCCGCCACCGAGGTGTCGCTGGCCCAGTTCGCCCCGGACGTCACCGACTGACGCGACCGCGCCGCGGGCGGGCCCACCCCGCTGGGGCGAGCCGACCCGCGGCGCGGTGGGCCGGGGACTACCCGATGGACAGCGTCGGGCCCTCGGACCTCGGGGCCTCGGCGGCGCACCGGACGTCGTGCGCCGGGCGCTGCCCGCCGACCAGGTACTCGGTCACCCGGTCGTCGGCGCACGCGTTGGTGCCGAAGAGGTAGGTGCCGTGCCCGCCCTGGTCCACGGTCAGCAGCGCGGCCCGGTCACCGAGGGCGCGCCGCGTCGAGAGCGCGCCCGCCAGCGGCGTGGCGGGGTCCCGGTCGTTCTGCGCCATCAGCACGTTGCGCGGCCCGCGGTCGGAGATCCGCACCGGCTTCTCCGCGGCGTCCGGCCAGAAGGCGCACGGGTACACGTTGGCCGCCGCAGCGCCGAACATCGGGTGGCGGACGCGGTCCACGGCGACGTTGTGCTGGTAGGTCGCCACCGACGTCGGCCAGCGCGAGTCGCCGCACACCACGTAGTTGCGGCCCGAGATCAGGCTGTCGAGCCGAGGGGGAGCGGGCGTGTCGTTCGGCGGCAGCGGGGCACCGGTGTCCAGCGACCTCCATACCTCGGCCAGCGCGGTGAACGACCTGTCGGTGGTGCTGTAGAGCCCGCCGAAGGTGAGCGCGCGGAACAGCGGGCCGGTGACGCCCTCGGGCGACGGCGTCCCGTCGAGACGGCCCGCGATGTCGAAGTACTTGGCGCGCACCGCCTCGGGCGTGCCGCCGAGGCCGAACTCGGGACGGGCCGCCGCCCACTTCGCGAAGTCCGGGAACGTGTCCTCCACGCCGCGGCCGTACAGCCTGCCCGCCTCGACGTCCCAGCCGCCCGCACCGAGGTTGCTGTCGATCACGACGCGGTCGGAGGTGCGGGGGAACAGCGTGGCGTACACCGCGCCCAGGTACGAGCCGTAGGAGTACCCGAGGAACGACGCCCTCCGCTCGCCGAGCGCGGCGCGGATCCGGTCGAGGTCGCGGGCGATGTTCGCGGTCGTGTTGTGCGGCAGCAGGTACGCCGTCGACGACGTGGTGCACTGCTGCGCGATCTTCTTCACCGCCTCCGCCCTCGTGAGCACGTCCTGCGGCGTCACGGCGTACGGCGGGACGCTGCCCGCGTACTGCTGCTCCAGCGTCAGGTCGCACGTCGCGGGCGTGCTGCGGCCCAGCCCCCGCGGGTCGATCCCGATCACGTCGTAGGAGTCCCGCACCTCCTGCGGCAGACCGGCCAGCCGCAGGGTCGCCGGGAACGTCAGGCCCTCGCTCGGGCCACCGGGGTTGGTGAGCAGGACGCCGCGGCGCTTCTCCGGGTTCTTGCTGGCGATGCGCGAGATCGCCAGTTCGATCGTCCGGCCTCCCGGATCCCGGTAGTCCAGCGGCACCCGGAGCGTCCCGCACTCCACGTCGGGAGCCGCGACGTCGGCCGGGCACTCGGCCCACGTCACGGTCGGGGCGGGCGTCGCCGCGGACACCCCCGGCGCCACCGCCATCGTCGCCGCGGCGGCCAAGACCGCCGTCACATACCTTCGCATTTGCAAATACCCTTTCGTTGGTGGGCCCGCCGTGGGTCGAACCGGGGTTCCTCAGCCGTTCATGCGCACCAGGACGTCGATCTGCGCCTCGTTGTAGAGCTCGACGACGACCTTGCCCATCGTCCGCATCGCGAACTCCTCACCGCGAGGCGCGCCCGCGTAGATCCCCGCCGGAGCGGGGAACCTGGCACGCAGCTCCCGCACGATCGGCAGCGCGCTCATGCGGTCGGCCAGGTCCTGGCGGGTCTGCTCGTCCGCGTCGGCAGGCAGGGCGTCGAACTCCAGCCCCACCGGGTCCTTCGCCTTCCCGTCCAGCACCTCGGCGTAGGTGGCCAGCGCCTCCGGCGACATGAGCTGGGCCAGCACGACGGTGACCGAGCGGTCCTTCGGCGACATGTCCGCGCCCGCGATCGTCGCGGCGATGTCGAACGGCAGGTCCGTCGGCACCTCCCGGCGCAGGATCAGCGCCAGCTCGCCCCGCACCCGTCGCAGCCGCTCGACCGTGGCCGCCAGCTCGGCGTCCAACCGGCGCAGCGCCTCGCCGGGGTGCTCGTCCTCGTCCCCCAGCTCGGCGATCCGCGTGAGCGACAGCCCCAGCCCGGTGAGCCGCTTGACCCGCAGCACGCGCACGAGGTGGGTCACCCCGTAGCTCTTGTAGCCGTTGGCCCGACGCTCGGGCTCGGCCAGCAGCCCGACCTCGTGGTAGTGCCGGATCGTGCGCAGCGTCGTGCCCGCGAGCTCGGCCAGCTGACTGGTGCTCCACCCCACGACGTCGCCCCCCCTCGGTGGTCCTCGACGCGGTCGCGTCGACACGGCAAGTGGAAACCATGCCGTTGCGGCACGGTCAAGCGTGGTGGAAACTTTCCGACCAAGGTATGAGCTGGGTGTTCACCTTCGTCCCGCGCGGGTCCGCGGATGGTCTCGCCCGACCGCGCCGACCGGCTCGGCAACGGGACGGGGGTGGGCGGCGACTCCTGCTGGTGACCGCTGGCACCTGCCGACGGACACCGATGCGGAGCGTGCGGCGATGCGCGGACTGGTTCTGGTCGTCGCCGTCCGGCTGGTCGTCGCCGTCCTCCGCGCGGTGACCGCCCGGACCGCCGGTGCCGCGCGGCCCGCAGGCGGCTCCGCGACCGGCCAACCGGTTCCGCAGCGGGACCCGGTCGCCGGTGGGGCACGTGAGCGGTGTGCGGAGCCGTCGAACTCACGCGCACCGTCCCCACGAGATCGACCACTTCCACGGTCAGACCACCTGCTCCCGGACCTCCCCGCAGCTCACGGTCATCAGCCGCAACGGCGAGGTCGCCGCGCGGCGCGGTGCGAGCATCGCCACCAGCATCCGGATCGCGTGCGGACCGGGGCCGCCGTCCAGCTCGGCCTCCAGGCGCTCCCGCCGCGCGAGCGGCGTCCTCCCGACGCTGATTTCCGTCAACTGACAACGGTCCGCGCGACCTCACCGGGGGAGGAGTCGTCGATAGCGTGGGCGGACCTACCACGGAGGTGGCATGGACCACACACGTGTCCGGCGACGCCCCGCCCTGCTGATCACCGCGCTGCTCTCGGTCGCCGCGCTCACCGCGGGCACCACCGGCGTGACCGCCGCTCCCCTCGACGAGCCCCCGCACCACTGGCAGTTCGACCACTGGCCGCGGCAGCAGCCGTGGCAGGAGCCCCGCGACTCCGCCCGCGCGGCGGCGGCGGCCGGGTTCCCCGGCCCGGTCGACCCGCAGAACTGGGTCAACCCCGACCACATGACGTGGGAACGGGACTACCGGGCGATCCCCGGCACCACCTGGGCCGACCCGTCGGTCAGGGGATCGGTGCGCGACTTCAGGGGCGCGCTGGTCCTGCTCGACTACCCGAACCAGCCGTTCGTCGTGACGCAGCCGAAGAACTCGACGGTGTTCGGCAACCCCAGCGCGGAGGCGAGCGGTGTCCCGCGCGACCAGGTCGCCCGGTTCTACCAGGACTTCCTGAACCAGCCGAACGCCCTCAACCGCGGCCACACCGTGCACGAGTACTGGATGGAGGACTCCGGCGGGCGCTACGGCGTCGACCTGACGGCGTTCGGCCCGTACACGATGCCGGGCAAGGACCACGAGTACGCCATGGAGTTCCAGGGCGGCACCGCCTGCCCCGCGGGCGACACGTGCAACCGCGACATCCGCACCGACGGCCGGGCCGCGTGGATCGCCGACGTCGGGGCGGAGGTGCCGAAGGGGTACGACTTCGTGTACTTCCTGTCCGCGGGCCAGGACGAGTCCGGGACGTGGCAGGAGTTCGGGATGATGAAGTTCCCGACGAAGGAGGCCGTGACCGACGAGTTCGGCCCGCCCGACCCGGCCCTGCCGAACTGGTCGCGCACCCGCTACGTCGACTGGACGTCGTGGGCCGCGGGCTCCAGCATCTGGCCCAACGCGGGCGGTGGTTCGTCCACGCAGGCGGAGAGCTCCGGCCAGGGCGTGTACGCGCACGAGCTGAGCCACCTGCTCGGCATCGGCGACAACTACAACAACCCGTACGGCACCCCGCCGCGCCGCGACTACAACGGCATCTGGGACATGCTGTCGCGCGGGTCGTTCAACGGTCCCGGCGGTCCGCACTCGCGCTGGGTCGTCCCGGCGACGGCGGGCGGGTCGATGGGCGCGCAGCACATGCTGCGCAACAAGATGAAGCTCGGCATCGTCGACGAGCGCAACGTGCTGCGGCTGTCCAGGGAGGCGCTGGCCGAGTCCGGGCCGGTCGTCGCGAAGGTCACCGCCCGCACGGTCCAGCCGGGGCCGACCGGGTTGTCGGGGATCAACGTCGTGCTCGGCACCGGTGACCTGGCTCCGCCCTGCGACGTCCGGACCGACCCGTTCTGCGACGGCCGCGGGTACCAGAACTACACCGTCGAGGTCGTGGACCGGATGGGCGTGGACTCGTTCACGCCGGACGCGGGCGTGCTGCTGGCCAAGACCAAGAACGCCGACCAGGCGCCGTTCGCGTGGGTGGTCGACGCCAACCCGCAGGACATCGGCATGACCGACTACGTCCTGCCGGACGGGACGCGGGTGCCCATCACGGTCGGCGACTACCGGCAGCTGGCGGACGCGCTGTTCCACGCGGGCACGAACTCGGGCAGCGAGCACGAGTACGTCGACCAGGCCAACCGGCTGCACTTCTACGTGCTGGACGTCGAACGCGACGGCCGGGGCGTCCTGTCCTACACGGTGGCCGTCCGGTCGCTGGACGGCGCGGGCCCGCAGCAGCGCGGCGCACGGGTCCTGCCCGCCGCCGCCCGTGCGAGCACGGACGGCGTGGCGACGTGCCGCTTCCCGCTGCTCAACACCGGCCGCACCGCCGCCCCGGCCGGGGAGCACCCGGAGCCCGTCGCCCAGTACCTCGACGGCGACGTGTACCGGGTGTCGGCGAGGGCGGAGGGCCGCGGCTGGTCCGTGTCGGTGCCCAACACCCTCGCGACGGCGAAGTTCGGCGGGCGGGTGGAGGTGCCGGTGCACGCGAAGCGGGACGGCGGTGCGCTCATGTCGAAGGTGACCCTCACGGCCACGTCGGAGAGCGACCCGACCAAGGTCGCGACCGCCTCCTGCACGGTGGTGGGGAGGTAGCCCGGTCCACGACGGACGTCGGCGCGACCCGCGTGGTCGCGCCGACGCCCCGCCGTCAGCCGGAGGTGAGCGGACCTCGCCCTCGACGTCTCCCGGCAGCGCGTGGGCACCAGGGCCAGTGGGACGCGGTCCCGGCCGCGCGGGTCACCAGGGGACGGCACCCGCGTCGTCGAAGAAGCCGCCGCGAGGTCCGTCGTCCGGCAGCGTGGCGAGCCGGATCGCGATGGCGGCCCCCTGCTCCGGCGTTCGCGGCGCGGCGAAACCGGTGAAGTCGGTCGCGACGTAGCCGGGGCAGGCGGCGTTCACGATGACGTTCGTGCCGGCGAGAGCACGGGCGTACTGCGCCGTGACGCTGTTGAGCATCGTCTTCGACGGCGCGTACGCCGCCATGACCGGACCGGTGCGGAGCACGAGCGAGCCCATGGTGCTGGACATGTTGACGATGCGCGGCGACCTCGCGCGGCGGAGCAGCGGGAGCATCGCGTTCGTCACCCGCACGGCCCCGAACACGTTGGTGTCGAGGACCGTGCGGACGACGTCGAGGTCCAGCGTCGTCGGGTCCTGCGCACCCTCGTCGACCCGGCCCGCGATACCGGCGTTGTTGACGAGCACGTCGAGCCGCCCCGCCACCTGCTCGACGACCTTCGCCGCCGCGGCGACGCTCTCGTCGGAGGTGACGTCGAGCGCGACCCCGACCGCGTCGACGCCCTCGGCGCGCAGGCGCTCGACGGCCGCCTCCCTCCTGCCCTCGTCCCGCGCTCCCACCGCGACCGCGAAGCCGACCGCCCCGAGCCCGCGGGCGATGGCGAGACCGATTCCCTTGTTGGCGCCGGTGACCAGCGCGATCCTCTTGTCGTTCACCCGACCGATCGTCGGCTCGCCGGGCACGGGTGTCCAAGACTGATCGAGTGCGACGTGATACCCGGCGGGTATCAGCCACGCCCCGCCGTCGCCGAGGAGCCGACCTTCGGACGCGCGGCCGCGGTCACACCCGGCGGGGCGACCTGACCAGTCGGATCCACGCTCGTGCCGTGGTTTCCTTGTTCGCGACCTCTGCCTGCCGGTACGACCTGGAACAGCTGCCTTCGCTGTGCCGGACCACCTCCTCGAAGAACCAGGCCGAGCTGATGATCGCGAGGACCGCGGAGGACTCGGTCAGCGCGCTCTTGAGCACGTCGGCGTCGACGAGCCGGAACGTGTGGGTTATCGACGAGCCCGTCACACCGTGCTGGTCGTAGTTGACTTCCCCCGCGTGCAGGGCGAGCTTGAGGCGAATCCGCTCCGCGGGGGGATGGCTCTTGTTGTGCCGGGTCAACTCGTCGACGAGGACGATCGGCAGGTCGTCGACGAACAGGGCCTTGGACACCTCGGCGGAGGCGAGGACGAGCACGCCGTCTCCCCGGTCCTCCCGCCGGCAGGAGTGCCACGGGATGCCGACGGCCTCGAACGCCTGCTGCATCGCCCGGTACATGCCGTGCCGGATCCGCACCTGATTGGTGTTGTTCCGGCTGTGCCGACCGAATCCCTCGATGTCCGCGGCGATGATCGTGCGGTGCACCGTGGTCAGGGTGATGGCGTCCGGATCCGCGGCGTCGGTTCGACGCTTGCCGCGCTGCGCGGTGGCGGGCTTCGTGCTTTGCCCGTTCGTCGAACGTGAGGGCTGCGGTAATCCTTTTTGGTGAACTCTTCTGTTCGGGTCGCGCGGTTTCGGTACGGGATTGAGCCCCTTCCAGTTCGCGGTCGACACCATCGTTCCTCCCCGGTGGCATGCAGGTCTTGCCCTTGCCAGGCGGCGAGCCAGCAACCGGGTTCCAACGGACGGCGAACTGTGACGCGGGCTGCGGGGTTCGATTCAAGACCAGGTTTCAGAGCAGCACGCGTTCCGTTGACTGGCTAGTCACGTGTTAACCGAAGGGTACCCTGTACCACTACAGCTACGGTTCAACCGTTTGGTTACAGTAACCGTGCACGTGCAGGTTCTTGTGCTTTTCCGGGGTAGTGGCCGTGGAAGGGGAAGTCGTGGCGTTGCCGATGTCACCCGTGGTCGCGGCGTGGGAACTCGCTCTCCGGCTGCGCCAGCGGCGTGACCACATGGGCGTCGAGGTCAAGACCATCACGCAAGCGCTGGGCTTCTCCCGCAACTACTGGTCCGCGGTGGAGAACGAGCGCAAGATCCTGTCCGAGGAGAGCTTGATCAAGCTCCTGGAGTTGTTCGAGTTCGACCAGGAAGAGCGGAACGAACTCCTCGAACTCCGCAGGTTCGCCAAGGAGCACGGTTGGTGGACGCGCTACGCGGCGCTGCTCGACGGCGAACTCCAGCGCTTGATGGGTTTGGAGTACGGGGCGCAGAGCGTTCGCGACTACGAAAGCCTCCTGGTCCCCGGCCTGCTCCAAACGGCGGACTACGCCAGGGCGATCATGACCCCCGACGTCACCATGCGCCAGGTCGAGGTCGACCAGCGGGTCGAGGTCCGCCTGCGGAGGCAGAGCCGGCTCACCGATGACGATCCTCTGCAGATGACGGCCATCATCAGCGAAGCGGTGTTGCGGCAGGAACTCGGCGGCCCCGCCGTGCTGAAGCGGCAGCTGGCTCACATCGTGAACATGGTCGAGGAGCACCCGGACACCATCGAGGTGCGGGTGCTCCCGTTCACGGTCACGGCGTGCGGGCTGTTCGGCGCCGCGACCGTTCACCTGATCGATTTCGAGAGTCCCAGGCTGCCGACCGTCTTCTGGCAGGAAACGGTCACGACCTGGGGTGTTGTCGATGATCCCGTGCAGGTGCGGGACATCGTCATGACGTACCGGGAGGCGCTCGGGCGTGCTCTCAGTACCAGTGATTCCGTGAAGATGATCCACCGGCGCATCAAGGAGATTAGTTGACCAGCAAGGTAGTGCCACCGTCGCCGCGTGACCAGGGTGGGTGGTTCACGAGCAGCTACTCCAACGCCGGAGGGAGCTGCGTCGAAGTCAGGTTCTCCCAGCGCGCTGTGTCGGTGCGTGACAGCAAGGCTCGCGATGACCGTCACTCGGTCATCCAGGTCTCAGCGGCCGGGTGGAGTTCTTTCCTGAACTTCGTCGTCGACTGATCACCCCCCGGCTCGGCGCGGGTCGCGATCCGCGCCGAGCCGGGGGAGCGCGGGCCGTCAGGCGGCGAACACCTGCGAGTCGTCGGCGAAGGCCTTGAACTCCAGGGCGTTGCCCGCCGGGTCGAGCAGGAACATGGTCCACTGCTCGCCGGTCTGCCCCTCGAAGCGGACGTACGGCTCGATGACGAACCGGGTGCCCGCCGCGCGCAGCCGGTCGGCGAGCGCCTGGAACGCCGGGACCGTCAGGACCAGGCCGAAGTGCGGCACCGGGACGTCGTGGCCGTCGACCGGGTTGTGGAACTGCGGCGTGCGACCGGCCGCCAGGTGCGTGACGAACTGGTGGCCGTGCAGGTTCCAGTCCACCCAGGTGTCCGCGCTGCGGCCCTGTTCCAGACCGAGCACCTCGCCGTAGAAGCGGCGGGCGGCGGCCAGGTCGTCGACCGGCACGGCCAGGTGGAACCTCGGGATCGGCGAATCGAGAACGGTCATGGCTCGGACCCTCCTGGGTGGTCATCAGGCAATGTCAACATTCCTACAACAGAGGCAATGTTAACATGACGACAACCAGTGGAGGGTGGTGTCATGGACGACCGGGGCAGGGTGGCCCCCGCCCGTCGGCGGGGCTTGGCCGAGGAGGTCGCGGACCGCATCCGGGAGGCGGTCTTCAGCGGCGCCTACGCGCCGGGCGCGCAGCTGCGGGAGGTGGAGCTGTCCGAGGCGCTGGAGGTCAGCCGGGGTCCGGTGCGCGAAGCGCTGCTGCACCTGGAGCGCGAGGGCCTGGTCCGCAGCGCGTGGCACCGCGGCGCCACGGTCACGACGCTGTCACCCGAGGACGTCGCCGAACTCGTCAGCCTGCGCGGCGCGCTGGAAGGGCTTGCCGTGCGGGAGGTGGTCGCCCACGCCTCGGACGAGGACATCGCGGCCTTGGAGAAGGCGGCCGACCTGATGGAGCGCGCCACGGACGTGCACGAGATGGTGCGCTCCGACATCGACTTCCACGACGCCGTGTTCGCCGCCGCCCGCCACCGGCGCCTGTACGAGGCGTGGAGCGGCATCCGCCGCCAGGTGCACCTGTTCCTGCTGATCAGGATCGGCCGCAGCACGGAGGGCTACCTCACCCGCATCCCCAGCGAGCACCGCGAACTCGTCGCCGCCCTGCGGGCACGTGACGCCGAGACCGCTCTCGACCTGTTCGCCGCGCACCGCCGCCTCGCCGTCGACGTCATCGCGGGCACCCCCGACCCCGACTGACCCGCTGGAGCGCTGCCCGCCCGCGTGCGGGAGGTCGCCACCCCCACCACCGGTTCGCGGCACGCGGCGGCGCGTCCCCACCGCCCGCACCGGACTCGACGCGCGGTGGACGTGCCCCGCGTCCACCGCGTCAGCCCGCGCTCCCGACACCGCGGCCGGGGGCGCTCATGTCGCCCGTTCGCGGAGTGCCGTCGGCGAGCCCGTAGTGCAGGTGGACGGCGCCCTTCGGACCGGCCGTAGGCGGTGCGAGGAGCGTGAGGTTCGTGGGCACCTCGCCACCGTCGAACACCTTCTTGCCGACACCGAGGACGACCGGGTGCACCCAGAGGTCGAGGCGGTCGAAGAGCTTCTCGCGCAGGAGCGTCCGCACCAGGTCCAGGCTGCCGACGACCTTCACGTGCTCGTGCCGGTCGCGGATCCCGCGCACCGCGCCCGCCAGGTCGGGGCCGAGCGCGGTGGACCCGGCCCACGGCAGGTCGGGCGTGCCGCGGGTGGCGACGTACTTCGGGACGGCGTTGAAGAGCCTGGCGATCCCGTCGTCCTCGCCGCCCTCCTGGTGCGGCCAGTGGGCGGCGAAGATGTCGTACGTCCGCCTGCCGAGCAGCAGCGCGTCCGTGCCCTCGTAGGCGGCGGTGATCCGAGCCCCGGTGGCCTCGTCCAGCAGGGGCGCCTGCCAGCCGCCGAACGGGAACCCCGCCGGGTCCTCGTCGGGGCCGCCGGGCGCCTGCCCGACGAGGTCGAGGGTCGTGAACAGTGCGATGTGGATGAGGCCCATGTCCGAACTCCCGGATGAGGTGCGGTGTGCCGAACGGGGGGTAGACCCGCGGGAGCCCGTGAACTCATCGCGACCCCTAGTATCAGGTGACTGATGGTGGGGGAGGCGTCGTGCGGGTGGTCGTGGTGGGCGCGGGGATCGGCGGGCTCGCGTGTGCGCAGGGGTTGGTGCGCGGCGGGTTCGACGTGGTGGTGGTGGAGCGCGACTCCGACCTGGCGCGGACGGCCGGGTACAAGCTGCACCTGGGGCCGCCCGCGGTGGCGGCGCTGCGCGCCCTGCTGCCCGCCGACCTGGTCGAGGTGCTGCACGCCTCGGCGGTCGGGACGCGCGGGTTCAGCCTCGCCGTGCGCGACCACCGGGGCCGGGTGCTCGTGCGGGTGGTGGAACCGTCGGCCGAGCTGTCCCTCGACGTCGACCGGGTGACGCTGCGGGCCGTGCTGGCCGAAGGGCTCGGCGACCGCCTGCGGCTCGGCACGACCTGCGGCGGCTGGCGCCGCGAGGGCGACACCGTCGTGGCCGAGCTCGACGACGGGCGGGAGGAGGCGGGCGACCTCCTGGTCATCGCCGACGGGGCCGGTTCCGCACTGGCCGAGCGGCTGGCGGGCCTGCCGACCTCGGTGCCCTCGGGGTTGGTCGGCGTGGCCGGGCGCGTCCACTGGGACGCGGTGCCGGGCGCCGCCCGCGCGCTCCTGGCCGAGCCGCTGCTCGCCGTGGGACCCGGTGGCACCGGGCTGTTCGCGACCGCGCACGACCCGGCGGGCGGGGCGGCGGTGCGTTCGGAGCGGAGCCTGACGGCCACCGCGGGCGCGTCGGCGATCTGGGGCCTCGTCGCCGTCGAGGACGCCCTCCCGCCGCGCCCGCCCCCGGCGCACGAGGACCTGGTGGACCTGGTCGTCGGGCTGCTCGGCCGCGAGCGGTGGGCGACCCCGCTGGTGGACCTGGTCCGGGCGGACGGCCCGCGGACGGCCGCGGCCTTCCGGCTGCGCGCGTCCGACCCGGACCACCTCGCGCCGTGGCCGTCGAGCCGGGTCACGGCACTGGGTGACGCGGTCCACGCGATGCCGCCGACCGGGGGCAAGGGGGCCGCCACCGCGATCCTCGACGCCGAGGCGCTGGTGGACCGGCTGCGCGGCGCGCGGCGGGGAGAGGTCACCGCGGTCATGGCCGTCAGCGACTACGAGACCGCCCTGCGCCGCCACGCCGCTCCGGCCGTCCGGGAATCCCTCCAGCCGCTGAGCTGGATCCGGGCCACCGCGACCCCGCAGGGCGCGCTGCTCGCCCGAGGTGTCCTGCCGGTGGTCGCCGCGGGCTCCGCCGCCGTCCGCGCGCTGGCGGGGAGGCGCCGGTGAACCCGGCCACCGGTCCGGACGGGTCCCCGGAGGAGGACGCGCTCGTGCTGTGGGAGCTGGTCCAGACGGCCCACCTGGCCGACAGGGAGTTCCGCGCACTCTTCGCCACCGAGGGGCTCACGTCGACCCAGTTCGGCGTGCTGGCCTGCCTCGCCGACGGCGACGACTTCACGAAGGCCGAGCTGGCGCGAGCTCTTATGGTCCGGCCGCAGAGCATGGACCCCCTCATCGAGGCGCTGCTGGCCGCCGGGCTGGTCGAGCGGGACGGGCCGGCGCGCCGAGGTCGGGCCGCCGGGATCGGCATCACCGCCGCGGGCGTCGAGAAGCTCGCCCGCGTCCGCCCGGCCGTCGGCGAGCTCAACCGGCCGGACCGGCTCGGTGTCGAGCCGGACCAGGTGCCCCTGCTGGTCGCCCAGCTCCGCGCGATCCGCGCCAGGCTCGGAGGGTGACCGCCCGCTCGTCGGGGTCGCGCGCGCCGCACCGGGACGATCCGGTGCCGCCTGCTGGTTCGTCCGCGGCCAAGATCCTCCGCGGCACGGTCGGGCGTGCGTCGCACCGCCTCCTCCTCGTAGTGTTCACGTCGTGTGCGCGGTCGGTGCGGGACGAG
This sequence comes from Umezawaea sp., assembly GCF_036375055.1. Classification (GTDB taxonomy): domain Bacteria; phylum Actinomycetota; class Actinomycetes; order Mycobacteriales; family Pseudonocardiaceae; genus Umezawaea. The sequence goes on along the minus strand of NZ_DASUSQ010000125.1, from coordinate 88,767 downwards.
GTTGGTAGATGAGCGACGCTCGGGGTTCGGGGCTGAGGCTTCGCGTGTTGGAGGCGGTCACGGACAGCACGCTGCGGGAACTCGACCTGGAGAAGCTGTTCGAGGCCCTGCTGCGGCGGGTGCACGAGTTGTTCGCCGTCGACACCGCCACCGTCCTGCTGGTCGACGCGAGCGGCAGGCAGTTGGTCGCCAAGGCGACCATCGGGCTGGAGGAGGAGGTCTTCCAGGGCGTCCGCATCCCCGTGGGCACCGGTTTCGCAGGCCGCGTGGCCCGCTTCCGGGAGCCGGTGCGGCTCGACCACGTGGACCGGTCGACGGTGGTCAACCCCCTGCTGTGGGAACGGGGCCTGAAGTCACTGGTCGGTGTGCCGATGGTGGCCCAGGGCGATCTGACCGGGGTGCTGCACGTCGGCACCACGACGGCCCGCCGGTTCACCGACGAGGAGGTCGACCTGCTCCGTTTCGTGGGCGACCGGCTCGCGACGGCGGCGCACGCGCACCGGTCGCGCTCCGCGCGGGCCGCCGCCGCCGTGCTCCAGGACAGCCTGCTGCCGGCGAGCCTGCCCACCAGCGACGACTGGGAACTCGCCGCCCGCTACGTCCCCGGCACCGACAGCGGTGTCGGCGGCGACTGGTACGACGTGTTCCACCTCCCCGGTGACCGGATCGGGCTCGTGATCGGCGACGTGGTCGGCAAGGGGCTGCCCGCCGCGATCGTCATGGGCCGACTGCGCAGCGCCCTGCGGGCCTACGCGCTGGAGTTCGCCGACCCCGCCGAGGTGCTGGGCAAGCTCGACCGCAAGGCCAGCCACTTCGAGAGCCAGACCATGGCCACGATCGCCTACGCGGTCGTCGACACCACGACCGGGGCCATGAGCGTCGCCCTGGCGGGGCACCTGCCGCCGGTGCTGGCCGTGCCGGGGCGGGAGACCGCGTTCGTCGACGCCCCGGTCGGCCCGCCCATCGGCTACCACCTCGCCGTCACCGGTCGGCGCGGCGCGCGGGTCGACCTGCCGCCCGGAACGCTGGTCGCCCTCTACACCGACGGACTCGTGGAGCGCCGCGACGAGGACCTGGACGGCAGGCTGGAGCTGCTGCGCCGGACCGTCCTCCCCGCGTCCGCCGAGAGCGCGTGCACCCGGATCATGGCCGCGCTGGTCGGCGACCGGCCCGCGACCGACGACATCGCCCTGCTCACCGTCCGGCACGGCCTGCGCGACCACTGACCGCGCCGGTCGTCAGGCCCGCCCGGCGAACACGTCGCGGACCCGGTCGCGGAGCCAGCGGTGGGGCCGGTCGCGGTCGTTGCGCGGGTGCCAGGCCATGCCGAGCGCCAGCGGCGGGAACGGGAACGGCAGGTCGAACGCCCGGAGGCCGAGCACGTCCAGCGTGCCGCGCCCGGTCGTGGCCGGGACGAGGCACACGACGTCGGTCTCCCGCGCGAGGAACAGCGAGGCCGCGTACGTCGGGACCACGGCGGTGACCCGCCGGTGCAGGCCGAGGTCGGCGAGCACCTCGTCGATCGGCCCGCGCGGACGTCCGCGGCGCGACACCGCGACGTGGTCGGCCGCGGCGAACGCGCGCGCGGTGACGGTGCGGGCGGACGCGAGGGGGTGCCCCGCCCGGACCACGCCGACGAGCGACTCGGTGAGCAGGGTCTCGCCGCGGATCTCGGGGTCGGCGCGGCCCAGGACGCCGACCTCCAGGTCGACCAGGCCCTCCCGCAGCGCGGGGGTGTCCTCCAGGGTGTCGGGGCGGAACCGCAGCGTGATCCCCGGAGCCTGCGCGCGCACGTCGTCGACCAGCCGCGCCATCACCGTCGTGGCGAACATGTCGGAGACCTGGAGGTCGAACGTCCGCACGATGGAGGCCGGGTCCGCGGCGGGTGCCGGGGCGAACAGCGCCCTGGCCCGTTCGGTGACGGCCCGCACCTCGCCGCGCAGCTCCAGCGCGCGCGGCGTCGGCACGAGGTCGCGGCCCGCCCGGACGAGCAGCGGGTCGTCGAGGATCCGCCGGAGCCTGGCCAGCGTCCGGCTCATCGTGGGGGCCGAGGTGTGCAGGCGTTCGGCGGCGGCCGTGACGCTGCTCTCGGTCAGCAGGGCGTCGAGCGCCACGACGAGGTTCATGTCCAGGGATTCCATTCCCCGATTATCACACGTGAAATAACATGATGTCGATATTGCACTGGTGATAGGCCACATTTTCTCCTAATGTCGAAATCAGATCCGACACCTCAGGAGGAAATTCCCATGCACAACTGCCGTTCTATTCACGGTGCCGATTTCCGCAGAGGGGGGAACCGCTGATGCGGGCGGTCGTGGTGGGCGCCGGGATCATCGGCCTGACCACCGGGCTGGCGCTGCGCGACGCCGGGTTCGAGGTCCTGGTCTGCGAGAGGGCGCCCGAGATCAGGGCCGCCGGGGCGTCGCTGGGCGTGTGGCGGAACGCGCTCGCGGTCTACGACCGCCTCGGGGTCGGTGACCGGATCGCCGCCATCGGCAAGCCGAGCGAGATGTGGTTCCACGACCCGACGGGTCGGCGCATCGAGACGCCCGGTTTCTCCGAGGCCGACCACCGCTACCTGCTGGTGCACCGCGCGAAGCTGAACGACCTGCTGGCCGACGCCGTGGGGCGCGACAACATCCGGTTGGGCGCGCGGTTCACCGGCTACGACGAGGGGCCGGACGGCGTCGTGGCGCACTTCGCCGACGGCAGCGCCGAACAGGCCGATCTCCTCGTCGGCGCCGACGGCACCTACTCGGTGGTGCGGTCGCAGCTCGTTCCCGGTGGCGAGGCCCGCGAGCACGTCGGCCACCACGCCTGGCGCGCGGTGGTCCCGGCGGGGGAGGCGCCGCTGGACTCGGACGTGCTGGTCGTCGGCCACCGCCGGGCACGGGGTGGCTACGCGCGCACCCACGACGGCGGCGCCTTCTGGCTGCTGGCGCAGTTCGACACTCCCGCGATGACCGGAACCGTGAAGGACCAGTGCCTGGAGGTCGCCCGGAACCTCGACGACGGCGGCTGGAACTCCACGCTGGCCCGGCTGATCGAGTCCACTCCGGACGACCGCATCCTGCACAACCAGGTCATGGTGGTGCCCCCGCCGCGGCGGTGGGTCTCGGCGCGGGTCGCGCTGGCGGGCGACGCCGCCCACGCCATGTCGCCGCACATCACCGCGGGCGCGACGCTCGGCGTCGAGGACGCCGCCGTCCTGGCCGGCCGCCTGACCGCCCACGGGGACGTGCCGACCGCGCTCGCCGACTACGAGGCCGAGCGCGTCCCGCACTACCGGGAGGTCGCACGCCTGTCCGCGGCCGTGGAGCACTCCGCGACACCGGACGAGTTCGCCGCGGCCTACGTCGGGTTCAGCCACTGGATGATGACGCGCGAGCGCTCCGCGTCCGGGGTGGGGGCTCGGCGGTGATCGTGACGATGGACGACGACGTGGCCGTGCCGATGCGCGACGGCGTGCGGCTCGCCACCACCGTCTGGCGGCCCGCGGGCACCGGCGCGTTCCCCGCGCTCCTGGTGCGGACGCCCTACGGCAAGGACGGCATCGGCCTGTACGGCAACTCCAAGGCGCCCGACGTGCTGGCGCTGCTCCGGGCCGGCTACGCGGTGGTGGCCCAGGACGTGCGCGGCACGTCCCGCTCGCCGGGCGTGCTCGTCCCGCACGCGGCGGAGGCGGACGACGGCGCCGACACGATCGCCTGGCTGGCGGCGCAACCGTGGTGCGACGGCAGGATCGGCACCTGGGGAGGCTCCTACCAGGGCATGGCCCAGTGGCACGCCGCCGCGGCGGCACCCCCGGCCCTGCTGGCGATGGCGCCGCTGATGGCGTCGGCCGACCCGTACCGGGCGCCGTGGTACTCGCCCGGCGGAGCCCTGTGCCTGGACACGTTCGTCACGTGGGCGAGCCGGGTCGCGCTCGCGGCGGTGCGCCGCGCCTCGCCCGCCGACGAGGGGACGGCCGCGAGGCTGACGAGCGCGCCGCTCGACCGGCTGCCCGTCGCCGACCGGCCCGACCTGCGCGACCACCTGCCGTGGGCCGCCGACGTGCTCGACCACCCGTCGCGCGACGAGTGGTGGCGGGCCGGGACGCCGGCCGAGCACTTCGGCGCGATCACCGCGCCCGCGCTCAACGTCGGCGGCTGGTACGACCCGTTCCTGGCCGGGACGATCGACTCCTACGTCGGGATGCGGCTCCACGGCGGCAGCCCTGACGCCCGTGACGGCCAGCGGCTGGTCATCGGGCCGTGGGGGCACGCCGACGGCGCGGACCTCGGCGAGTTCCCCGACCGGTCGTTCGGCCGCGAGGGCGGCGTCCAGGCCGCGGACCTGACCGAGGCGCACCTGCGGTTCTTCGACCGGTGGGTGCGAGGCAGGCGCGACGCCCTCGACGACGCCGCACCCGTGCGGATCTTCGTGATGGGGATCGACCGCTGGCGGGACGAGGCCGACTGGCCGCTGCCGGGCACGCGCCACGTCGACTACTTCCTGACGAGCGGCGGGCGGGCGGGCACCACCGGCACGGACGGCGCGCTGCTCACCACCGTGCCGGAGGACGACGGCCGCGACTCGGTCGTGCACGACCCGCTCGACCCCGTGCCGACCCTCGGCGGTCCGGTGATCCCCGGACCCGGCGCCTGGGCGGGCCCGGCCGACCAGCGCCCCGTGCGCGACCGGCCCGACGTGCTCTGCTTCACCACACCCGCGCTCGACGCGGCCGTCGAGGTCACCGGTCACGTTCGGCTCGTGCTGCACGTGTCGTCGTCGGCCGTGGACACCGACCTCACCGGCAAGCTGGTCGACGTCCACCCCGACGGGCGGGCGATCCTGCTGTGCGAGGGGATCTCGCGGGCGCGGTACCGGTCCGGCCTGGACGAACCCGCGCCGCTGCGGCCGGACGAACTCGTCGAGCTGGTGGTCGACCTGAGCGCCACGTCGAACGTGTTCCTGCCCGGCCACCGGATCGGGCTGGAGGTGGCGAGCAGCAACTTCCCCCGCTACGACCGCAACACCGGCACCGGCCGCGCCGTCGCGTTCGACGGGGAGGACGACGTGGTGGTGGCGGTGAACACCGTCCACCACGGACCGTCGAGGCCGAGCCGCCTCGTGCTCCCGGTGGTGGACCGGTGAGCCCGGTCGAGGACCGGGTGGCCGTGGCGGACGTCGTCGCCCGCCTGGCCCACGCGCAGGACGACCGGGACTGGGCCGCGCTGCGGGAGCTGTTCGCCGACCGGGTGCGCCTGGACCTGTCCGGGCAGTCCGGTGCCGCACCGGTCGACCTCACGGCCGGGGAACTGGTCGCCGAGGCCCGCTCGGTGCTGGAGGGCTTCGACTGCGTGCACCACGCGCCCTCCGTCCCGCTCGTCGAGGTCGACGGGGAGCGGGCCACCTGCCGGGTGCACGTCGTGGCCTACCACCACGTTCCGACCGACGGCGTCGACTTCTGCACCATGCGCGGCCGGTGGGAGCTGGGACTGCGTCGCGACCGCGACCGCTGGCTCGTGCACCGGTGGGCCGTCGTGCGCACCGCCCCCTGGGAGGGCTCACCCGACGTGTACCGCGTCGCCGCCGCCCGCAGGACCACGTGAGGAGCCCGCTGTGCACTACGAGATGAGGCGCGAGCAGGCGAGGCCGGGGTGCCTCGACGACCTGGTCGCCCGCATGGACGAGCTGGTGGTCCCGCTGCACCGGGAGAAGGGCATGACCGTCGTGGGCACGTTCGTGGACGCCGAGGACGGCTTCGTGTGGCTGCGCCGGTTCGCCGACGACGCGGAGCGCGAGGCCGTGGTCGACGCCGTGCACCGCGACCCGCGCTGGCGGGACGGCGTCGGACCCGCGATCCGGGAGCTGCTCGCGGGCTCCACCACGACGACCCTGCTGCCCACCACCCGTTCCGACCTGCGCTGAACCCGAACCACCTACCCCTGAGGAGATCCCCCGTGACGACCCACCCGCGGCCCACGACGGCGGGCGGCGGCCCGTGATCGACTGGCTGGACCTCGCCGAATCGGTCATCACCTCCCCGTGGCTGTACGCGGTGCTCATCGCCGTGTCCCTCCTCGACTCCTTCCTCCCGCTGATCCCGAGCGAACCCGTCGTGATCATCGCGGGCGTCCACGCCGCCACCGGCCAGACGAACATCGTGCTGGTCGTCGCCGCCACCACGCTCGGCGCCTTCCTCGGCGACCTCGTCCCGTACACCGCGGGGCGACTGCTGGGCCCGCGGGCGCTGAAGCGGCTGCCACCCGGCGGCAAGCGGCGGGCGGCGCACGACTGGTTCACCCGCGAACTCGACTCCCGAGGCGGCTTCATCCTCGTGACCACGCGGTTCATCCCGGTGGGGCGCTACCTGGCCACCCTGTCCACCGGGATCGTCGGCTACCCGCTCGGCCGGTACCTGCTGTTCATCGCGTTCGCCACCAGCACCTGGAGCGCCTACACCGCGCTCACCGGGTACCTCGGCGGCGTCGTGTTCCAGGGGAACGCGCTGCTCGGGATCTCCGTCGGCGTCGGGCTCGCGCTCGTCGTGACCGCCGCCCTCGAAGGGGCGCGCCACCTCCGGGCGCGCCGGAGGGCCGAGAGCGCGTGAGCCCGAAGCGCCGGCTCGTGATCCGCACCGCCCGGCCCGTGATCGCTGCCAGACTCGGGCGCTGGTCGAGACCTTCACGAGCAGAGGAGAACCCCCGTGCCACACCGGAAGATGAGACGCCTGCTCACCGCCTTCGTGCTCGGCACGGCGCTGGTGGTGCCCCAGGCGGGTCAGGCCGCCGCGGCGGCCTGCACGTGGCAGAAGACCGTGTGGGACCTGCCGGAGGGGGCCGCGGTCGGGCAGGTCGCGGGCTACGACGGCGGCCGGTACGCGGTGGGCGTCACCGGACGGAGCCCGGTCTCGGGCGGGGGGATCGTCAGCCCCAGGGGAACGCTGTGGGACGGCGGCAAGGTCGTGCTGCGGGTCGCGGGCGAGGTACCCCACTTGCGCGACGTGAACGCCGCGGGCCTGGTGGTCGGTGACACGGTCGTCGACGACCGGTTCGTGGCGGTCACCGTCGGCCACGACGGCCGGACCACCGCACTGCCCGCGAACCCCGCGTGGACCGGCTACTCGGCCTGGGAGGTCAACAACGCCGGGGACGTCGTCGGGTGGGCCTCCGTCGGCACGAGGACGATCCTCGTGGTGTGGCCAGGCAACGCGCCGGGCACGTACCGCGAGCTGCCCACCCCGTCGTTCTCGGCGAACTTCCTCACCGACGTCGACGAGCAGGGGCGGATCATCGTCCAGACCAGTCCGGGCGGCGGCTACGTGGTCAGCCCCTCCGGCCAGTGGAACGTGCTGGCCGCGCCCGGTGCGGGCGCTTCCGGAACGCCGTGGGACATCCGTGACGGCCGCGTCGTCGGCGGCATCAGCGGCAACGGCTACGCGGCGGCCGAGTGGGACGCGCAGGGCAGGCTCGCGCGCACCACCGGCGGCGGTGCCGTCGAAGGGCGGTCGATCGGTGGCAGCGGCACGGTCGCGGGCTACGCGTTCGCGGGTTCGGTGCAGCGCGTGGTGCTGTGGCGCGACGGGGTGGTCGTGGACACACCCATCCCGTCCCAGTTCGCACTGGCCGGGTTCAGCGACGACGAGCGCACGATCGTCGGTGTCGAACTGAGACGACCCGCGCACTACCGCTGCTCCTGACCGCCTTCCGCGCCCGCTGCTCCCCCTTCTGCCCGGTTCTGCTGATCGCGGTGCCTCACCGGCGGTGGCGACCACCGTCGGTGAGGTCGGGCGCGCCCGTCCCACCTGAGTGGGCCTGACAGGTCTCCTGTCCACTGAGGACAGTCGATGGCCTGCGGGGCGGCCCCCGGCCGCGCGGAGGGGAAGGCGGCGACCGGGGACTGGTTCACGAGGTCGGTGCGGCGGTCGCCTCTCGGCGAGTGGCTCGACGCGGCTCCAGCCGAACGGTGTTCCGCGAAGGCTCGTGGGTGAGGCCCGGGGGACACGGACCGCACCGACCGTCCTCTGCGACGGCACGGGCTGCCCCGGTGTTCCCGGCGGGAAGTGGTCTCGCCCTCATCGCGGCCCGGTGGGGAGAGGCCCTCCGCCACCTGCGTGGATGAGCTTCTCGCCAGGCGCGCGGTCGAGGCCGACGTGGCGGCCACTCGGATCCGACGGCGCGACACGGCAAACCCTACAGGCTATTCATCCGCGGTCCTCGGAACAATGACACCGCGAGTATTCTAGGTGTAAAATCATGCTGTCACGGACAATGCCCTTGACGCCCTCGGCAGGCTCTACCCAGGCTTTGCAGCCAGTTGAACTGGGGATGACCTTCCGGAACGTCGAAGATGAACAACCTTCGTTCCGGGCTGCCAGGGGGAATCATGGAGCATGATCTTTCACCTGATGCTTTCAACGCGTCACGAATCCCGCTTTCCGGTGCCTTGGGCGACTTTCTCGGCGCCGGTTCCACCGCGCCGGAAGACGCACGCCGCGAATTGATGGCGCTGGTCGACGAACACGTCGACGCCGGTTCCGGGGTGCTCGTCGGGTTCTCGCGGCTGCTGGGCGAGATGTTGCCGCAGGACAACGAGGGTACGCAGGTCAGAGTGGTGCGCGACCGGGGCACGGCCATCGGCGAGGGCGCGCGGGCCCGGTACTCCGACTCGCGGTTCGGCGGCAACCTGCACACCGACGGCGCGGAAGCGCCGTTGCCCGCGCCGGAGCTGTTCACCCTGCTGTGCACCCGCCAAGCCGACGTGGGCGGGGCGTTGGAACTCATCCACCTCAGGGACATCGTCGCCGCGCTTTCCGACCAACCGGACGTGCTCGACACCCTGCGCGCGCACTTCCACTTCGACCGCCGCGGAGATCAACCGGAAGGCGAATCGCCGACCGTGCGGAAGCCCGTGATCTTCGAACAGGGTGGGCGGGCGGCCATCACCCATCTCCGCAGCTACATCGAAAAGGGACATGCACACCCTCCGGTCCCCGACCTGTCGGCTGCGCAACTGCACGCGCTGGACACCCTGGACGCCGTGATCGCCTCTGACGAACACCCGAGGACGGGAAAATTGCGCCCCGGCGAACTCGCTCTGTTCGACAACCTGTCCCTGCTGCACGGCCGCACCGAATTCCAGGACGAACCGGACCGCTCACGGCTGCTGCTGCTGCTGCGCACGTGGATCCGCCGGAGCGGCTGAGCCGTGGTGATGCCCGCACCCGCGCCCGCGCCCGTCGCGGTGGCCCGGAACCCTGGACGTGCTGGCCGCAGGCGTCGGCGGGCGCTTCCGGCAGTTCGCCGCCACCGATGCGGTCGGCAGGCGACGTCCGACCTCGTGGCTCGCGCTGGACGACACGACCGCGGCTGTGGAGACCGCCGCGGTCGCGGGCGGGCTGGTGCTGTTCCGCGCCTACCTCCAGGCCGAGACCCCCGACGAGTACGCGGGGCGGGTGCTGGCGACCTCGCAACTGGCCGTGTCGGCCCTGTGGCTGGTCGTCTCGGCGGGGTGGGCGCCCTGACCCTGGTGGTGGCGGTCCGCACGGTGATCTTCTGCTGGGGGGCGGTGATCGTGTTGTCGGCGCTGGCCTGCCAGGTGGTGCTGCGCCGTGCCGATCAGCAGCGTCCCCAGTTCGCCCGCGGAGAGGCGTGAACCTGTGCCGGAAGAGCAGGTCGGCCCGCTTCGGTACGTGTTTCGGCAAATCTGCGGATTGTTCGTCCTTCTGCCGTTCACCTGGTCAACCGAAGCCCGAGAAATGCGGCTGGCCGCACCGGTGGATTGATCGTCACCTGTTAGGCGGCGTGTGCGGATTCGTCTCGTTGCGGACTTGTGGTGACAACAGCGGCCTCTAAAGTCGTGTTCGACGATCCGATTGTGGTGAGAAGCAGGGTGTGCCCGTCGTGCCTGTTGCCGGCCTCGGGGGTTCGCATTCGACTTATCCGCAGCAGACCGGCAGGAGGGCGCGTCCCTTCAGGGTTCGACGCCCTGTGCTTCTCATTCTCCTGGTTGAGGAGGAACGTGTGGCGCAGATCGAAGCGGGCCGAATCCACCGGCTCAGGAACAGGGCGCTCGGGCGCTATCTGAACCTGGACCCGTGGCAGGACACGGCCGAACTCAAGTGGTTCGTGCTGTCACCGGTCAACACCCGTAACCCCGGGGTGCAGCAGTGGCACGTCTTCCCCGTGGACGGGCAGGGCTACCTGCTGGTCAACGCCCAGCGAGGGTGGGCGGCCGCCAACATGGAGGACGACCACAACACTCCGATCCTGGTGGCCCGGCCGCACCGCCACGACGGCCGTGACCTGGCCGAGCACCTGGTCTGGACGCTGACCACCGCCGAGCAAGGACTGACGCGCATCCAGCACCGCGGCTGCGGGGCCTTTCTCGAAGGTCTGATGACGCCTCAGCCCAACAGCACCGCGGTGGCGGCCGAATACCCCCGCAAAGAGGACGACAGCCAGGTGTGGACGCTGGAACAGGTGCGGGAGGATCCGCGGGTGACGGGCCTGTCGGTGATCGACCGGCAGGCCGACGACATCGGTGAGGTGACGCACCTGACCGGGTTCGAGCGGCCACCGACGGAGACGGCGCCGGTGCTGATCGGCCAGATCGCGGTCCCGTTCCCGCTGGTCGTGTCGCCGCTGACCAACGCCGAGGCCTCGGCGCGCTCACCGTACTTCCTGCTCAAGCGGTACGGGTTCTGGGAGCAGACCGACTTCCACGATGATCTGGGAGACACCGCGCGGACCCGTCAGGTGCAGACCGCGGTAGGACTGGTCAGCCCTGATCCCGCGCAGGTGCTCGACCGCGCCGGGTGGAGCGTCACCGCCGACGGCGAAGCGGTCTTCGGGCAGGCAGGCGTCCTGGCCGAGGGCATCTGCCAGGCGCTCAAGCTGACCCGCGCCCCCGACGGCACCCAGCCGGGCAGCAAGCCGGCGACCGTGCGTGAGATCTCCTACCCCGGCGACCAGCGCCGCCGTGCGGACGTGGTGTGGTCGCGCGCCGACCGGTACGTCCTGGAGTACCTGGACGGCACCCCCTTCTACGAATGGACCACCCGCGGCCCCGAGCACGTCCACGAGCAGTACGTCGAGCCGCTGCTGCCCGAGCACGTGTGGATCACCGCCAGGCACTCCGGCAAGCGGTTGCAGGTCGAGGCGGGCAAAACCGACAACGGCACCGCGATCGTCCAGCAGCCGTCCACCGACGACGACGCGCAGAAGTTCACCCTGACCTGGGCCGGTGGCGGCTCCTACCGCATCACTCCCAAGGTCTCGGGCAAGGCGCTGGACGTCAAGGACGGCAAGACCGAGAACGGCCAGCAGGTCATCCAGTGGGACTGGGCTGGCGGCCCCAACCAGCGCTACCGGATCGAGCCGTTCGGCGAGGGCGACCACGTCTTCACCGCCGCGCACTCGGGCCAGGTCCTCGACATCCGCGACGGCAGGACCGACGACGGCCAGCCGCTCATCCAATGGCCCCTGCACGGCGGCCCCAACCAGCGCTTCGGCATCGACCCGATCAGCGACGCCGACTGGTGACCGACGTGTCCCCGCCAGGGCGCGGCCCTTCTGCGTCGAGGAGCGCCGCGCCCCCGTCACCCGTTCTCACGGCCGAACACGACCTGCGCCAGGCTCGACCGGTGCCACCACGTTGATCATTTCGTGAGGGCCGGTCAGTGCTTCCGGTAGACCAGGCGGATGTTCTGCGGGCCCGCCGAGGTGCGGCGGCGTTCGAAGAGTTCGTCCAGCAGGGCGATGACCGGACGGCGGCGGTGGCGGGTGAACACCGGGCGCCAGAGGAACAGGACGAGTTCTCCGCCTGGTCGGAGCACCCGGTGCGCCTCGCGGATGGCCGTCAGCGGATCCGGCATCTCCTCGAGGCTGTAACCGTAGAACAGGGTGTCGGCGTGGTCGTCCGCCAACGGCAGCTTGCAGCCGTCTCCGGCCACGTAGGACATTCGGGCGCCGGGCCTGCCGTCCAGCTGGTGCTTCAGCGAGTGCATGGCCGACGGTGACGGGTCGAGCGCGATCAGGTCGTTCTCGCTGCCCAGGTGGGTCTTGAGCGCCGCGGTGTAGAAGCCGCCCCCGCTCCCGACCTCCAGGCTGACGCTGCCCGTGCGGCGGCTGATCACGCGCAGGTCGCGCCGGGGGAGATCCCACCCGAGGATCATGCGCAGCAGCGGACTGCTGATCAGCCGGTACAGGCGGTCGGGTGTGCGCCAGCCGCCGCGGACACCCGGCGGGGCCGGGTGCGTCGTGCTGGTCTTGAGGTCAAGGTCGGTCATCGTCGTGTGATTCCTTTGTTTTGGGCAGCGCGCGTGCGGCGGCGATCACGGCGAGGGCGAACAGGACGGCGCCGACCACCAGCGCGCCCCGCAGGCCGGTCACGAAGGCGGCGCGAGCCGCTTCGAGCAACCGGGAGCCTGCTTCGGGTGGGAGTTCGGCGGCGGCGATCGTCGCCTCGGTGAGGCCGTCTCGGGCCTGTGTCGCCGCACCGGGAAGGCTGGTCGTGTAGATCAGGGTGGCGATGCTGCCCAGCACCGTGACGCCGAGTCCGGCGCCGAGTTCGTAGGCGGTCTCCTCGACGGCGGCAGCCGCGCCCGCCTGTTCGGCCGGGGCCGCGGCGAGCAGGGCGTCGGAGGCGGCGGTGAGCGAGATCGAGACGCCGAACCCGGTCGCGGTCAGGACCGGCCCGAGCAGCCACAGGTTCTCGGTCGCCGTCAGACCCGCGGCGCAGATCGCCAGGGCCACCGCGCTGACCGCGAAACCGGCGACGGTCGTCAGGCGGTTCCCGAACCGCTGCAACAACGGCCCGGCGATGACGCTGCCGATGACCGCCGAGGCCATGACGAACAGCAGTCGCAACGCGGCAGGCATCGGCTCCAGCGCGAGCACCAGTTGGAGGTACTGGGCGAACAGCAGACCCAGGCCGACCAAGGACGTCAGGACCAGCAGGACACTGCTGACCGCGACGCTGAACGCCCGGTCGTGGAACAGCGTGACGTCCAGCAGCGGGACGGGAAGCCTTCGTTGCCGTCGGACGAAGGCGACGAGCAACAGGCATCCGAGCAGTCCGGCGACCGGGCCGAGGAGGAACATCGTGCCGCCGTGCGGGGTCTGCTTGATCGCGAAGGCGATGCCGATGACGCCCGAAGCGGCCAGTAGTGCGCTGAGCACGTCCCACGGTCCGTCCGGCGGGTCTGCGGACTCCGGGATCAGCCAGTAGGTCAACGGGATGGCCACGACCATCACCGGCACGTTGATCAGGAACGCGGCGTGCCACGAGAAGGTCTCCACCAGGAAACCGCCGAGCAACGGCCCGAGCACCGCGCCCGAGCCCGCCACCCCGCTCCAGATGCCGATGGCCTTCTGGCGTTCGGCGCGATCGGGAAACGCCTGGCGCAACAGCGACAGCGTGGCAGGCATGATCATCGCGCCGCCGACGCCGAGCGCGGCCCGCGCGGCGAGCAGCACCGCGACGTTGGGTGCCCACGCGCAGGCGAGGGAGGCCAGTCCGAACACGACGTACCCGAGCACCAGGATCCGGCGCCGACCATAACGATCGCCCAGCGTGCCGAACGCGAGCAGCAGGGGCGCCGCGACCAGCGAGTAGATCGCGATGATCCACAGCTGACCACCCGCGGTGGGCCGCAAGTCCTCCGCCAACGCGGGCAACGCCATGTGGAGCACGGTCGCGTCCACGGACACCAGCAGCAGACTGGCGCACAAGATCGCCAGCACGAGCCAGCGCCTGCTCACCAGCACCCTGGGAGGGGGGATCGTCACAACGGGTTGGCCTCACGTAAGCGCGGATGCGGACATCCATTGTGGCTGATCTCGGTCTGCGGCACCTCATACTTCGGGTGTTCGCGGATCATCCTGTGGTCGTAGGGTTCATGACCACCTGGCTGAACCGTGTCGGGCCAGGGGGCTGGAGTCGGTTGTCGACGGTGTCGCTCGACCAGCGGTCGTCGCCGGGACCACACCGCACATCGAGGCGCCGGACGCCCACCGGCACGGGCAACGATCACGACGCTCGTGGTGCGGCTTGCGAGAGAACTCCCGGTGTGGACACCACCGTACCCGCGGCGAACCGGCCAGGCTCGCCACCGCGCCGCCCCTTCGACGGTCCGGCAGCCAGGTCGGGCCACCGCGGCGTGGTGCCGGGTCGATGCCCGCGACGCGCGGGATCTGCAAGACCAGTGGCTGAAAAATTTCGCGATCTTCCCATTCCTGGCGTAGCTCGGCCGCCAATTCTCCTGTCGAGATCAGGTGCACGGTCGACGGCAACACGCTCTTGAGGAGGCGTTCCGCTCCTGCTCCGAGGTGCTTGACCGGGTGGCCCGCGATGTGGATCCCCGAGCTGCTCGAACCATCCTGGACAGGAGCGGGTGAGTTCACGGCGAGACCGTCACGGCGTCCTGCCGTCCTGCACCTGACGGCGGATGTCCAGGAGGTGGTGGCGCACCTCGTGCACGGTGTGCACCGCGACCCACCGCAAGGACCGTTCGACCGGTTCGGGGAAGGGGTACACGAGCACGCGCGACCAGCCGGGGGGATCGACCTGGTCGAGCACGTTGGTGAACAGCCGCGCGGCGTCGGTGAGCTGGCGAGCGACGTCGACGGGGTCCTGCTTCGCGTAGCCGTCGTGCTCGACCCGCTCGTCCCTGCCCATCGGCGCGCAGACGGGCCGATCGGCCCACCGCGCGGTCAGGACCCGCTCGCGCTGCACGAGCAGCACGTCGCGCAGGTGGCAGGCGTACTCCAGGGGTGACCACGTGTCCGGTCGCCGCCGCTTCGCGAGGTCGTCAGGAGCGTGGCCGCGCAGGATCTCGTCGACGGCGGCGGCCCCCTGCGTGATCGCCGGACCGGCCGCGGGGGCGTCATCGGGGTCGTAGGTGAAACCGCACTCCAAGCACTGGTCCATCGCTCGACGATAACGCGGTGCCCCGGCGGCGTTCAGGTGGTGTGCGCGCCGAGTGTCGCGGTGCTGTCGACGTCGTCGGGCACGCGATGGCGGAACACCCGGACGCAGCGCCTCGTCCGGGTCCCGGCTCAGCCCATCACCGTGCCCGAGTTCGCGCCGTTCCGGTTGCGCCTGCGGGAGAACGCGCCGAGGTCGATCTCCACACCGGTGCGCGGGGCCCGGAACCGGACGGGCGACGCGTCGTGGTCGGCGCCGCTCTCCACCCGGTTGATCAGTTCCGCCATCAGCTGCCCCACGACCGGCGCGTTCTTGAACTGGTTGCCGCTCGTTCCGATCGCGAGGTAGTAGCCGTCGAGCTCGCTGCGGTCGTAGATCGGAGTCCAATCGTCGGCGACGTCGTAGACACCCACCACACCGCGCGCCCGGTTGGGCACCGCCAGGTCGGGCAACCGCCGCGCGGCCCGCGTGACCTGAGCGTCGAAGACCGCGGCCGTCGGACGGATGTCGACGGCGTCCGGGTCGTCGGTCCACTGCATCGGATCACACTCCGGTTCGGTTCCGCCGATGAGCAGACCGCCTCCCACGTCACCGCGGAAGTAGGTGCCCAGGTCCATGTCCGCCACCACGGGCCCCACGTAGCCCGCCGGGACCGGCACGTGCGCCACTTCCTGCCTCATCGGGCGCACGCCGACCGTGAAGTCGGACCCCACGCCGGCCAACCGGTTCACCGCGCCCGACCACGGACCGGCCGCGTTGACCACGACGGCGCAGGGAATCCGGGTGCCGTCCGACAGCCGCACCGACCTCACGCGCCCCCCGGCCCTCTCCACCGCTGTCACCGTGCTGCGGAAGCGGAACTCCGCCCCGCGCGCCGAGGCCGCGGCGGCGAGGTTCACGGCGGCGAGGCTCGGGTCTGGGACGTAACCGGCGTCCGGGGTGTACACGCCGCCGAGCGAGTGCCTCGCATCCTCCCAGAACCGCTCGTCGTCGAGCCGCTTCGGCGGCCAGTAGCGGCCGGTGTCGATGCCGGGAACGCGCTCGGCCACCGTCCCGCTGTCCCACTCCTCGTAGGGAACGCCGATCTCGTCGAACAGCGGGAGCCACGACGTGCGCGGAGCCGCCTCGACGTCCAGCATGACCAGCCCGCTCCTGCGGAACACCGCGAGGTCGCCGACGTCGTGCCCGAGGTGGTCCGCCCAGTCGAGCCAGCCGGAATGTGCTTCCCACGCCGTCGCCACCCCCGCGGTGGTGGAGAAGTTGAACCGGACGATCGCACTCGATGCCGAGGTCGACCCCTGTCCGGCCCCTGGGGCCCGATCGAGCACGACCACCCGGTGCCCCGCCCGCGCGAGCTCGAGGGCGATCGACGAGCCGATCACCCCCGCCCCGACCACGACCACATCGGTGCCCACACGTCGCCCTCTGCTCTCAGAGGGCACGGCAGGTCCTGAGGTAGCTGAGGAACGAGGCCTGCAGGCCGGTCAGGTGCGTCTCGCGCAACACCTCGCTGGTGACGTTCGCGCCGGAGGCGGTGAGGCGGTGCAGGACGGTGGCCGCGTTCTTCGCGAGGTTCTGGTAGACGGGCAGGTCTCCGAGCAGCTCTCGGTCGTTGACGGTCAGGTGGATCTGGGCGGAGGGCAGGCTGTCGCCCATCTTGTCCAGCTGGGCGAAAACCTGGCTGTCCTCACCGACGACGCCGGGGCTGCCCGCTCCGACGCTCTCGAAGAGCGCGGTGCCGGTGAGCCAGGCGTAGAGGCTGAAGAGTCCGCCGTAGGAGTAGCCGAAGAGGCCGTGGCCGCTCGTGGCCGTGCCGTGGTCGCGGTGGATCCGGGGGTGCAGTTCCGAGGTGAGGAAGCTCAGGAAAGCGTCACCCCGGGTGTCTCGCAGCTCGGCGGTGTAGGCGTCGGCTTGCTCACGGGTCGTCACGCCCGCCTGGACACCCGTCTCCACGGCGTCGAGGAACTCCTGGGCGACGGGCTCGCCGGGTGGCACGAGGTCCCTGTTGCGCAGCCTGGTCCAGTGCTCCGCCTCCTCGCCCGCGTAGCCCACGCTGACCTGGATGTACGGCTTGATCTTCTGCATGGGGTCCTGCTGGGTGACGATGAGCGGGGCCGTCAGGCCCACCGTCCAGTTGCCGTCGAGCACGTACACGACGGGTGCCGGCGCTGTGGTGGGGTCGTAGCCCGGCGGCGTGGTGACCCAGACGCCGTAGTCGCGCCCACCGCTGGAACGCAGCTCGAAGTAGTCGGTGTCGGCGAGGCAGCCGTGCCACATGGTGCTCATCGGAGGTCCTTCACAACACGTCCGTTCTGGACGACGAGTACGGCGTTGGCGGGGTCGGCGAAGATGTCCGGGTCGTCGAGCGGGTTGCCGTTCCAGAGCACGAGGTCCGCCTGCTTGCCGGGAGCGATGACGCCCACCTCGGCCAGACCGATGATCTCGGCGTTGGTCTTCGTGGCCGCCACGAGAGCGTCCATCGGCGTCTCGAGCCGTGCGCGCAACCGGAGTTCCTCGCCGCGGCGGTCCTGGGCGGGGCCGATGAGGTCGGAACCCAGCCCGATCCGCACCCCGGCCTCCTTGGCGACGGCGAGCGCTCCGGCCATCCTCTCCCGCGCCCCCGCGAGGCGATCGCGGACCGAGTCGTCCAGGCCGGCCGCGGCAGGATCGTGCAGCAGCCGCTCGACGACGGCGAACGTGGGCACCAGGGCAACCCCGTGGGCCGCCATCAGCGCGGCCGTGGGTTCGTCGAGGTCCGTGCCGTGCTCGACGCAGCGCGCCCCGGCCTCGACCGCGTTCCGGATGCCCTCGTTGTTGTGGGCGTGCACCGTCACGTAGGTGCCCCGCGCCGCGGCTTCCTGCACGGCGACGGCGATCTCCTCGACGGTGAACTGGGTGTCGGTCAGCCGGTCCTTGCCGCCCACCACCCCGCCGGTCACGCAGAGCTTCAGGAACGACGCCCCGCGCCGGAACGCCTCGCGCACGTTGCGCCGCAGCTCGTCCGCGTTGCCCGCCATCATGGACAGGGCGCACAGGCCGGGAACGTGGTGGCTGCTCCACAACTCGGTGGGCTCCCACTCGGCCCCGTAGTAGCCGTGGCCACCGGTCTGGCACTGAACAGGCCCGCACGACACCACGCGCGGCCCCCTGACCCTGCCCTTCGCGATCGCGGTGACGACACCCCCGTCGATCCCGCCGGTGTCCCGGACGGTCGTGAAGCCGGCGTCGAGCGTCGCGCCCGCCGCGGCGAAGATGTCCGCCGCGATCTCGGCGGCACTGATCTGGAACGAGAACTGCGGCTGGACCAGGCTCGACAGCCCGAGGTGCACGTGGGCGTCGATCAGGCCGGGCGTCATGGTCAGCCCACCGGCGTCGAGCCGCTCACCGTTCGCGCTGGAGCCACCGAGCTCGGAGAAGCGCCCGTCCTCGACCGTGACGGCGACATCGCACGGATCGCGACCCGACCCGTCCACGACCGTCGCGCCCACCACCTGGAAACGTCCCACGGACCCTCCGATCGGTTTTCCAATGGATAAATCTCTTCCAATGGATAAACTACGGACATGGCCCTGTCAAGCACGGCACGCACCGGCGACGCACGCGAGCGCCTCCTGGCGCGTCTCCTCGAGGTCTTCGACGACGGTCTTCCGCCGCCGGAGACCTCACTCCGCGAGATCGCGGCCCGGACCCGGACCAGCCACGCGCTCCTGCGGTACCACTTCGGGTCGCTCGCGGGGGTCCTGGCGGCCATGCTCGGGGCACAGCGGGCCCTCGACAACGAGGCGCTGTTCCGGGACGCCGGGCAGGGCACCTTCGACGACCTCGTCCTGGCGATCTGGCGGACCTACACCCGCCCGGAGCAGCTGTCGCGCGTCCGCGGGTTCTTCCACGTCGTGGGGCTGGCCGTGTACAGCCCGGACGACTTCCGCGAGTTCGTCTCCTCGCTGGACGACCTCACCAGGAGGCTCGCCACGTTGGCGGAGCGCGAAGGGCTCGACGCAGGCAAAGCCCTGACCAGGGCCACCGTCGCCGTCGCCGCGATCCGTGGCCTGCTGCTGCAGGAGGTTCTGACGCCGGGGGCGTGTTCGCGCGACGCGGTCGCGCTGATCCTGGGCATGAGCGAGGAGCGGTCCGGTCCACGGACACGCTCAGAGGAGTGAACTCGCACGCGCCCGGCCGGGAAGTCCAGGGCGCGGAGGTGACACGTCCGCACCAGCAGCCGACACCTCGGCAGGCACGGCGGTGCCGCCCTGCGAACCGTGCGGCACGACCGGGAACAGCGCGTCGCGGACGAGACGCCGCCCCCGGTCGGCCACCTCGCCGCCGTGACGACCGGCTAGGCCGGGGCGGTGTTGAAGACCAGGCCCTCGCTCTTGAGCGAGGTGCTGCCGGTCGTGTCGCGTGTCACGACCTTCACCCGGTACTGGCCGTCGGGGACGAGCCCGGTCAGGGTCACCTGTTTGTCCACTGGTGTGGCCACCACGGTGTCGTTGATGTAGACCTGGTAGTAGGCGGTCGGGAACCACCAGCTGTTGGCC
Organism: Umezawaea sp.; assembly: GCF_036375055.1. Classification (GTDB taxonomy): domain Bacteria; phylum Actinomycetota; class Actinomycetes; order Mycobacteriales; family Pseudonocardiaceae; genus Umezawaea. Next base: position 69,313 of record NZ_DASUSQ010000125.1, on the reverse strand, counting down.
TGCCACGTCAGCGTCGCCGTGGTCGCCGTGGCCGCGGTGACCGTCAGGTCGGTGGGCCGCAGCGGTCGGTCGGCGATCAGTCCGAACGACTGGATGGACCCCAGCAACACCGAGTCACCCGTGTTCGGGGTGCACTGGGCGTCGACCCTGGGCAGCGGCGAGCCGTCGGAGGCCTTGGGGCGCAACGACATCGACACGGTGCCGAGGCGGATCTGGTAGGTGCCGGTGGTGTTGAGGTACAGCGGGGCCAGCCCGCCTGCCGCGTGCAGCCACGGCGTGTCCTGCGTGGCCGCGAACCTCAGGTTGCCCTGGACCTGCTTCGTGGTCGGGCCGACGGCCGAGGCCTGGACCACCGCGGTGCTGTCGCCGTCGACCCGCCCGCTCACCAGGCTGGTGATGTCGAGGTCCAGGTCGACGTAGGAGTACTGCGAGTAGGACACGCCGTTGGTGCCGACGTCGTCGGGCAGGCCTCCGCCGAAGTGAACGCCGACCGGCACGCTCAGCCCGGTCGAGGTGACGCAGGTGTAGGAGCTGACCACGTCGACACCCGCGGCGGTCGCGGTACCCGCGGCGGCGCCGGACAGCGCCAACGTGGCGGCCACGATCAAAGCAGGACGAGCAGGAATCATCATCTGTTTCCCCTCCGGTTTCCCTTGCCGCGCTCCAGTGTGGCCGCGCCGGGTGGGGACGGGACACCGTCAACCGGCGTAAGGGTTCCCGAGGGCGCGGGTCGCGACGTGCACCGCGATCATCGCGGTGCTGGACGTGGCGAGCGGGTTCAAGGCCGGGAACGACGGGCCGTGCGGCCGAACCATCACGACCGTCGGGCCCATCGTCGAACTCGCGCGGCGGCTCATCACCGGTGGGTGACGTCCGGTCGGGCGGTGACTAGCGTGTGGTGGGTGGCTCGATCGGCGGCGTTCGAGGAGTTCCTGGCGGCGGTGAACGCGTCCGTCGAGCTGACGGGCGACTCGCTCGACGAGATCCCCGGCATCGGGGCGTTGTACGACCTGGTCGGCGAGGAACGGGTCGAGGCGGAGGACGTCCTCATCGCGAAGCTCGCCACGAACGACGGGCGGGTGGCCGCCGCGCTCGCCGACGCCGACTGCGTTCGAGCCATTCCGGCGCTCGTCGAGGCGACTTCCGAGAGGGCGGCGCCGACGATGCGGGTGTTCGCCGCGCGGGCGCTGCTCAGGTTGGGCGACCACTCGGGGTTGCCCGCCCTGGTTCGGCTGCTGCGCCGGCACGAGGGCAGTGGTTTCGACCGGGGCGCCGCGGCGCGGTCGCTGACCGAGTTCCCCGAGCCGGATCGGGAACTCCTGCTCGACGTGGCGTCCACCGACCCGGATGGGACGGCGCGGTCCGAGGCGGTCCAGGCGTTGCTGACCGCGGTCGGGCTGGACGACGACGAGGTGCTGTGGGGAGAGGTGCTGCTGAGCGTGAGCGGGCGGCTGCTGTCGTCGTTGTCGACCGTGAGGGCCGAGGCGCTGGCCGAGCTGCGGGAGATCCTGGCCAGGTGGGACGCGGGGGAGTCGGTCGAGGACCTGGGGCTGACCTGGCGGGCCGACCGGGAGGCCACGCCGTTGCGGCGGTTCGTCGAGAGCGTCGACAGCGACAGGGCGGACTTCTCCGTCGACGGGCTGGAGGCGTTGACCGGTCGTGAACGGACGCTCGTGGAGAACCTCGTCCTGTTGCGCCTGCACGCGGATCGTCGTGCGGTCCGGGCGGCGGGCAGGCTGGGGGTGAGCCGGGCGGTCGAGCCGCTGCGGGAACTGCGCGGGTCGGCGGAAGGGCACGCGCTGGCGGAGATCGAGTCCGTGGTGGAGGGCCTGACCTAGGCGAACGCCGTGGTGACGTCGTGGTGACGTCCCGGCCGCGCACCCGCTGACATCCTGGGGCGTCCGTACCTGGTCGGTGAAGGTGCTGAATGCCGGTGCCCGTGAAAGCCCGTGCTCCGCGGCCACCCGCGGTGGTGTCGCCCGTGGTGCTCCCGCGCGGTGGGGATGCCCGCGGTGCGGTGGACCCCGGACCCGCGGACCTGGTTCGTGCCCAGGCGCTGGTGGGCAACGCGGCCGTCTCCGCGGCCATGGGTGGCCTGCCGCGCGGGACCGAGCCGAAGCGGGAGTCGTGGACCGCGCGGATGTTGTTGGCCGGCCAGCGGATGGTCGGCAACCAGGCCGTCGCGATGGGAGCCCCGGCGGTGGCGCCGCGGGTGCCGCCGGTCGGTCGGCGGGCGACGCCCGCGCGGCCCGTCGAGTCGAAGGCGAAGCCACCCGCGGCCGACGTTCCCGACCGGAAGGACGCGCGGGACTCGTCCACTGCGGTGCGTACGGACAAGGTGCCGCCCAAGGAGAAGACCGGACCACGAACACCTGGCGCGGATCCGAAGTTCCAGGCGCTGACGAAGGACGTCACCACCAAGAAGAGGACCATCGGTTCGAGCCACCCGCCCGCGACGGCCGAGGCCGGTGCGGCGCAGGCGGCCGCGGTGGCGCCGTCCGACGACCAGGAGGCACGGGGCAAGGCGGCCCACGCCGAGGACATGGACGCCGCGCAGCCCAAGGAGTTCGACAAGAAGGCGTTCGTCGACGCGGTGAGGAAGGCGGTCGCCGACAGGGCCCCCAAGAACCTCGACGAGGCCGACAAGTTCGGTGGGTCAGGCAAGGCCGACGAGATCAAGACGGAGGTCCAGGGCGAGGTCGGGGCGGGCAAGGACGCGTCGGCCAAGGAGATCGCCGACACCACCGCCGCACCGCCGCGACCCGCGCCGGACGCCAAGCGGGTCGTGCCCCTGGCGTCGGACAAGGTGCCCGCCAAACCCGGAACCCCGAACCCGAACCTGGCCGCCCCCGACACGCTGCCGCCGTCCGCCACCGACATGTCGGAGGGCCCGCGGCAGGTCGACGAGCAGATGGCCGCGGCGAACGTCACCGAGAAGCAGCTGTCGTTCAAGAACTCCCGCGAGCCGGGGTTCGACAAGGCGGTGCGGGACAAGAAGACCGTGGAGGCGCACTCGTCGGCGGCACCGAAGAGGCTCCGCGCCGACGAGTCCCGCAGGATCGGCGAGGTGAAGGCCGGTGCGGCCGCTCGTGGTTCCGCGGCCATGGGCGGTCTCCACGCCACCCGCGTCGCCACCGGCCAGCAGGTCGGCACCGGCAAGGGCAGGACCAAGAAGACCGACGAGGACAAGCGGACGGAGGTCACCACCCTCCTTCAGGAGGTCTTCGACCAGACCAAGTGCGACGTCGAGAAGATCCTCACCGACCTGGACGGGAAGGTCGACGACGAGTTCACCACCAAGGAGAAGCGCGCACGGGACCGGTTCACCACCGAGCACGAAGACGGGATGCGCCGCTACAAGGACGAGCGGTACGGCGGCTGGGACGGCTGGATCAAGTGGGGCCGGGACCTGTTCGCGGGCCTGCCGGAGGAGGCCAACCGCATCTACGAGCGGGCGAAGGACCACTACCTGGCGGAGATGGACCGGATCATCTCCGACATCGCGGACCTGGTCGATCGGGAGCTGCGCCGCGCCAAGGACCGCATCGCCACCGGCCGCGGTGAACTCCAGGCCGCCGTGGACAAGCTGCCCGCGGACCTCAAGGCGATCGGTCGCGAGGCGGCCACGGAGTTCGCAGGCAGGTTCGACGAGCTGAAGGACACCGTCAACGACAAGGGCACCGAGCTCGTCGACACCCTCGCCACGAAGTACACCGACGCCGTCAAGGCGGTCGACGACGAGATCGCGGCGGAGAAGGAGAAGAACAAGGGCCTCGTCGCCAAGGCGGCCGAGGCGATCGGTGGCGCCATCAAGGCCGTCATCGAGCTGGGCCGCATGCTGATGGGGGTCCTCCGCAAGGCCGTCACCGCGATCGGCGCGATCCTGGAGGACCCGATCGGCTTCCTGGGAAACCTGGTCACGGGCGTCGGCGGCGGGCTGAAGCTGTTCATCCGCAACGCGGGCCGCCACCTGGAGCAGGGCGTCCTGGCCTGGCTGCTCGGCACCGCGGCCACGGCCGGTCTCCAGATCCCGACCACGTTCGACGTCGTCGGCATCCTGCTGATGATCGCCGGGCTGCTCGGCATCTCCTGGCTGAACATCCGGTCCCGCCTGGTCCGCAAGGTGCCGGAGAAGGCCGTCCTCGCGGCGGAGACCGCGGTGCCGGTGGTCGCCCAGGTCAAGCGGCAGGGCGTCCGCGGCATGGTCGACGACGTCGCACCCCGTGTCGGGGACCTGAAGAAGACCCTCGTCGAGGACCTCAAGTCCTACCTGCTGCCGACGATCGTCATCGCGGGCATCACCTGGATCCTGTCGCTGTTCAACCCGGCGTCGGCGTTCATCCGCGCCTGCAAGATGATCATCGACATCATCCGCTTCATCGTCACCAACGCCCGGCAGATCATCGACTTCGTCAACGCCGTGCTCGACGCGGTCATCGCGATCGCCCGCGGCGGCACGGGCGGTGTGCCCGCCCTGGTCGAACGCGCGCTGGCCCGCGCCATCCCCGTGCTCATCGGCGCCCTCGCGGCTCTGCTGGGCGTCGGTGGCATCGCGGGCAAGGTCCGCCAGATCTTCCAGAAGCTGTCCCGACCGGTCAACCGCGCCATCGACCTGGTGATCGACAAGATCGCCGGACTGGTCAAGAAGCTCTGGGCGAGGATCAAGCCGAAGCCGCCGCGCAGGAGGCCTGCGCGCCGTCCGGACGGCCGCGCACCGGTCGGGCCGCGCAGGACACGACCCGTCGACCGCCGCCGGCGCGACCCGCGCCGCCCGAAGGACGACGCCCGGCAGCGCCGGAAGCTCATGGCAGCGCTGCGCGAGGCAGGCAGGCTGGCCGACCGCGTCTCCGGCGACCAGGACGCCGTGCGGCGCGGGCTGCCCGCGATCAAGTCCCGCTACCGCTTGACGCTGTTGACCGCGGTCACGCGCCAGGGGACCGGTGACGCGGTGCTGTTCATCTTCGACGGGGCGATCAACCCGCGTGCCACGGTCGAGCACCTGGCGCACGACACCTACTTCGACGAGGCGAAGCGGGCCTACAAGAGGCCGGATCCCGCCGACAGCCTCGACTTCGCGATCGACGACATGCCGGGCCGGATGGGCGCCACCGTGCCGGGGCTGAAGAAGGTCATCCGGCTCGGCGAGACCCAGGCGCGCAGGTACGCCGAGAAGTGGGTCGCGGAAGGCAGGCTGACCAGGACGGTCACGGCTCGCGGCCGGGTCGTCTACAGCTTCGTGCACCTGACGGCCGACAGCCTCCGAGTGCCCTACGACCACCCCGAGCGCGACAGGTGGATGGCGGGCGCGGCGAGGATCCACCTGTCGTCCACGACGGCGGCCCGCCTCTGGTACCAGCTCATCGCGGGCATGCGCGACGGCAAGCCGGACAACTTCGAGATAGTCGCGGACACGCTGATGCGCGGGATGCGGGTCTCGCCGGGCAAGGGCGCGCTCTGGTCGAAGGGCGTCGACCTCAGCGACTACGCGGCGAGCCTCGGGTTCGTCACGCTGGAGAGGCAGGAGTTCTACAACGTCACCGAAGGCCTCGTGCTGCTCGACAACTGGTCCATCGTCCGTCCGGTGTGGCAGGCGTTCTCCGAGCGCTACGCGCGTCAGCTCCGCAGGGAGATCCACATCTTCGTGCGGCAGCTCGTGTCCGGCTCGGTGCTGGTCGACATCGAACTGCCCGCCGTGCGCAGGACCGTGCGGGCCCTGGGCAGGCCCATCGGGCTGAGGTTCCACGGCATGGACTGGGGCGACGACCCGACGAAGGTGCTGCGGGAACCGGTGCCGAGGTACTGGCGCGAACTGCTGGCCGACGGCACGCCGCTCGACCAGGGGCAGCAGCAGGTTCTCGACGAGAAGGGCGCCGGCTCCGCGACCGCGCAGGCGCGCAACCGGTTCCGGACGAGCCAGGCGTCGAAGCGGGCGGCGGGGACCAGGACGCCGTCGGGGGACGTCGAGCCGAACGCGTTGCGACGGTTGATGGAGTCGCTCCCGGTGGTGCCGCACGTGGAACCCGCGATGCGGCGGTTCGCCCGGATGTCCGTCAACGCGCCGGGGGACGTCCGGCTGGTGCCGGTCGGGGGCGGGTTCTCCGGCGCGCCGGTGCTGCGGATCGTCGACGCGACCACCAGGCTGCTCGGCGTGCTGAAGATCTTCCCGAGCCAGGAGCAGTTCGCGATGGAGCTGTCGGCACTGGCCCGGCTGGGACGCGTGAAGATCGTCGGCGGGCGGGCGGTGGCCGCTCTGGGCGTCGCGCGGACGTCCCGACGGCCGGGGGCGGCGGGCATGGTGGTCTCGACCGCGGCCCGCGGCAGCGACGTCGAGGGGATGATGAGGGACACCGGCGCCACGCCGACCGGTCCGGCCCGCGCGCGGATGTTCGGGCAGCTGAGCGCGGCCGTCGCGGGGATCGGGCGCACGCTCGCCCAGCTGCACACCACACCGAGGGGCTCGGGCGGCCCGGTCGCGTCCGCGTTCCTGCGACGGCACGTCGACGACATGGTCGACCGCCGGGACAGGCTGACCGGCTTCCGCGACGAGCTGGCCATCGCCGGCATCGACGTGACCGAGTTGCAGTCGCGGATCGACCGGCTGGTGGCCCGGTTCCGCGCCAACCCCGGCGGATCGGCCCTGGTGCACGGGGACTCGCACCCCGGCAACTACTTCTTCGACGCCGCCGCCGGGGTCACGATCATCGACACCACCACGCTGCACTTCTCGATCGACGCGCGCGGAACGCCCATCGGCGCGCCGTCCCGGGACGTGGCCAACTTCGCGCAGCAGCTGGCCCACTACAGCGTCACCCTGAAGCTGACCCGCGCCGAGGTGGCTACGCTCCAGTCCGTGTTCCGCGCCGCGTACGCCTCCGCCGGTGGCACCGGCACCACACCCGAGGCGGACGCGTTCTTCCGCGCCAGGGCGTCGCTCGGCTGGTTGATGCGGGCGATGAGCACCCTGCGCGCGACCGCACGTCCCGGCGTGCCGCCCGCGATCGACCCCGTGCAGCGGCGTCACATCAGGTTGGCGAAGGAGGCTTTCGGTCTGTGACATCACCATTCCCCTTGTCGGCCGGGGGACGCGTGCGGTGGCGGACCGCTCTGCCCGACCGCCACGTCATCGGGGTGTCGGTCGCCGCGGACGGGATGTGCTTCGTGGCGACGGGTAGCGGCGTGCTCGCGCTGGACGGACCCGAGCCGCGGTGGTCCGCCGACACCGCCGCGCACTGGGGCTGCCTGCTGTTCGGCGACGGCCTGCTGGTCACGGGCGGGGCCGACGGGTTCGTGGTGCGCGAGCAGCGGACGGGGGCGGTCGTCGGCGCGGTCGAGGCGACGCCCACGTCCGGGCCGGTGTCGCTGGGCGAGCTCCTGGTGTTCCTGGCGGGGCAGGCGCTCCGCGCGACCACGGTGACCGGGGAGGTGCGGTGGGAGGTCGACGTTCCCGCGCTGTACCCGCCGCTCGTGCGGCGCGACACCGTGGTCGTCGCCGAGGACACGGCGGTGCGCGCCCTCCGCGCGGACGGCGGTCCGCTGTGGAGGGTCGAGCTGTCGGGGGAGGTGGACGGATCGCTCGTCGGCCTGCCCGGCGGTCACGTGCTGGTGCCGGTCCGGGGCGACGACCACATCGGGTTCGTCGTGGTCGATCCGCACGGCGGGGTCCGCCCGGTGCCCGCACACCTGCCGCCCGGTGACCTGGTGGTGCCGGTTCCCGGGACCGGCCTGCTCGTGCTGCCCGGCTGGCCGGAGCCGGACGACCTCGGCGAGCCGCATGCGGTGGTGACCGTCGTCGACAGCGGCACGGGAGTCGTCGTGCGGCGACACCGCGTGCCCGCCGAGGCCCACGGCGCGGTGGCGGGCGCCAACGGACTGGTCGCCGTGGCCGGCAGTCCGGCCTGGGACTACTGGGCGAAGTACCACGGGTGGCCCGGCTACGACCTGGAGGACGACTGCTACGTGCTGTTCCTCGACGCGCACGGCGCGCGTGGCGAGTGGCTGGCGAACACGCCCATCACCGGCCCGCTCGCCGTCGCCGCGAACGGCGACCTGCTGGTACCCGTGTCGGGAGAACTCGTCAGCCTGGGCTGAGTTCCAGACCAGCGGCGGGGAGGCGCGGTGGACGGCCGCGGCGGTCTGGACGAACGAGCGGACCAGGGGGTTGGTGGTACTCGTTGGGGATACCGCCCAACCGTTGTCGTCGGCGGATGACCAAGTCGATGATCCGGACTCGGCCGGTGATCGGTGGTGGCAGCGCCTGCGACGGTCGTGCGTTGGCGATGCCTTGGCGGGGGCGATGCGAGTGGTAGAACTGCCCGTGCTCCCGCAGGGCGGGCGGCAGGTGCCGCTGGTTCCGGAGCAGGGTGCGGTTGAGGAGTTCGAGGTCCACGACGAGGTTCTTCGCGGCTTGGGTGACCCGGGCTGCGGTCGGGTGTGCCGCGGCGCCCAGGATCCTGATCCGGCGGCTGGTGCGTTCGACGACCGTGAACACGTACAGGCGGTGCCGTCGAACGGGGTGGGGATCAGTCAGCTCCAAACAGCGCCGATCATGGTGTTGTCCGACCAGTGCGGTGTTCCTGGTCGTCCGGGTTCCCCATTTTCCGGCTGTCGTAGCGAATGACCGTGATGACGGCGACAAGCACCAGCACACTGCCGGCGAGAGCGACCGGTGGTAGGCGCTCGCCGAGCAGCAGCCAGCCCAGGAGCAGGGCGATCACCGGGTTGACGTAGGCGTAGGTGGAGGCGATGGACATCGGGGCGTTCCTGAGCAGCCAGACCAGACACGCGAACGGCACCACCCCGCCCGGGATGGCGAGGTACAGCACCGCGAGCGAGGAGGCGGAGGAGGCGTCGCTGATGACACCGGTGTGAACCTCGCCGGTCACGAAGGACAGGACGAGCAGGGCCGTTCCGGCGGTGGACATCTGAATGGTCACCGTGACGAGCGGGTCGCTGGGCATTGCCAGTCGCGCGGTTCCGAACGTGCCTCCGGCCTCGCAGAGCGCAGCCGTCAACAGCGCGGCGATGCCGACCGCGGACACCCCAGCGGTGTCCAGGCCGGAGGACAGGCACAGGAGCGCGATGCCGACGAAACCGACCGCGACGCCGAGCAGCACCACTGGGCGAGCCCGGTCACCGCTGAGCGCCCGGTACAGGACTATCCACAGTGGAACAGTCGCTACGATCAGTGCGGCCAGGCCGGAACTGGTGAACTGCTGTCCGTAGGTCACCAACCCGCGCGCGGCGGCCAACGTGAACAGTCCGGCGACCGCGGCACTTCCCAGCCACGTCGACGGCATGCGGAATCGTTTCCACCCATGACCGGGTAGCAGGAATGCGCACAGGACGACTCCGGCGACCAAGAACCGCGAAGAGGTACCCAGCAGCGGTGGGATGGTTTCGAGCATGATCTCGTTCGCGGCGTAGGTGGAGCCCCAGAGCAGGTAGACCAGCAGTAAGGCCACCACCACCCGGCCGAGCTGAGGCTTCGTACGGCTGACCATGGCTCGGTACACTACATTTCGTCCCGCGTCGCCAGCCCTGACCGCCATACGGCGAACTCGGAGAAGCCGTGCAGAAGTGGAGCCTCGGCCTGCCGTTCCTGTTCCGCGATCCACACCACCTCGCCGATGAGGACCGTGGGGTCGCGCACCGTCATTGAGCTGTGCAGCACGCATTCCGCAGTACCGCGCACGTGGTCAGCGGGGCATTGGCAGGTGGTGACCATGGCTCGGGTGCCACGGCACGCCGTCGAACGGCCGGTCGTAGCCGGCGGCGAAGGTGCGAGCCAGGTGAGAGCCGTCCACCAATTCCGGTAGAGCAGTCCGCCTGGGCTTGGCGTGTCGAGATGCTCGCGCTGATCGCGGATGGCGACCGGCTCTTCCTTGCACACGTTGACACGGTAGTGCTCAGCAGTCGGTGATCTGAGACGATTTCCGCTGGTCAAGTGCTTGGGCGTAGTGGGAAAACCCAGGCCGAGTTGGAGGTTGTTCGTGGTGCGATCACGGATGGCGTTCAGGAACTCACCGGATCGGCGGTGACGAGCTCGGTGACGGGGTCGTGGGCCAGTCCGGTCGTGCCCGCCACGACGATCGTCGCGTTCCTCCAGGGCTGTTCGCGGAGCATGAACGGTAGTTCCTCGGCCAGCCAGGCCGTGACGTGCCGCCGTTGGGCGGCGGAATCACCGTCGCGCGCCACCAGGCGGCGCCCCTGCTCGTCGAGGTCGCCCTGGACCCAGATCGACGCGTCGGTCCACGGAGCGAGTTCCTCGCGAATGCTCCCGGTGCCCTCGACCCACACGACCTCCGCCCCGGCGGGCACCTCGATCACACCGGGCCGCTGGTGCTCCACCCAGGCCGACGGCCGGAACGCCACGGCCTCACCCCGGTGCAGGGGCCGCAGGACGTGCTCGATGATCAGCGCCGCCCAGTCGAAGCACGCGTGGTTCCAGGCGACGTCGTCGGTGTGCACGATGCCGGACGCGGGCACGACGCGCCGCAGCCGCTCGACGAGCGTCGACTTCCCAGCACCACCACGCCCGTCGACCGCGATGACCAGCGGACGTCCGGTCACGTCAGGCGCCGCCTCACGCAGCCGCCGCACAACGTCGACCAACGCCTCAACCCGCCACCCCGTGCCGAGAACCTCACCCGGATGCAGGCGCATCCACGACCTCCTCGCATCCACGACCGCTCCGGTCACGGTGAAGCGGCGGTTGGGTGAGCGACCCTACCGGCACTACCCGGCCACCCCCGCTGCTTCCCCACGAGACCTACCCCTCCACTCGCCCGGCCGCCGGCGACCGCACCTCACCCGCACCCCGCCAACCCGCTGATCACCTCCCGCGACCCCGCCACGTCGAGCGCCACGGCCGAGATCCCCTCCAGCGCCGCCCGGTACCCGGCGACGTGTTCGGGGTTCTCCAGGAACACGTCGGCCACCATGCTCTCCAGGTGCACCACCGATCGCCCGCCAGCCGCGTCGAGCAGCGCGAACGGCCCCGGCACCCCCGCGTGCCCACCCGCGCCGGTCGGCACGACCCGCACCACGGCGGGCACCAGCAGCAGGTGCATCAGCTGGTCGTGCATCACCGCGGGCCCGCCGACAGGTCTGCGCAGAGCCTGCTCCTCCAGGTAGAACACGGCTCCCGCCCGACCAGGCACCTCGCCGCACCGGAGCGCCCGCGCGTAGTCCGGTGTCCGAAGTGGACCGGGGATCACCGTGCACGCGTAGCACGTGATCGCCGTCGCCCGCTCGTGCTCGGCCACCGCGGTCCGCCCGTCGCCCCCGAACGGGCGGACCCACGTGTCCTTCCCGGACTCACGGCACAGCTCCACCAGCCGCGCGAACTCGGCGCCCTTCACCTTGCACAGCGCCAAGTACGCCGCCACGTCGGTCGCCGACGCGCCGCGCACACCCGCCTCCAGCTTCGACACCTTGCCGAGGCTCCAGCCGAGCGCGGCGGCGAGCACACCGCTGCTCCACCCGGCCGCGAGCCGCTTCTGCCGCAACTCGCCGCCGAGCCCGCGACTGCGCGTCGTCGACTCCCGCCTCGGATCCTGTTCGGACATACCGCCCCCCTTCTCGTGCCGCTCGGGAGGACTGTATCGGCGACCACCGACAAGAACCGGGGTCAGCCGCCGACGTAGGCCGACAGGTGCTTGCCCGTGAGGGTGGAGTGGGTGGCGACGAGGTCGGCGGGGGTGCCCTCGAAGACGATCCGGCCGCCGTCGTTGCCCGCGCCGGGACCGAGGTCGATGATCCAGTCGGCGTGCGCCATGACCGCCTGGTGGTGCTCGACGACGATGACCGACTTGCCGGAGTCGACGAGCCGGTCGAGCAGACCGAGCAGGTGTTCGACGTCGGCGAGGTGCAGACCCGCGGTCGGCTCGTCGAGGACGTAGACGCCGCCCTTCTCGGCCATGTGGGTCGCCAGCTTCAGCCGCTGCCGCTCACCGCCGGACAGCGTCGTGAGCGGCTGCCCCAGGCTCAGGTAGCCCAGCCCGACGTCGGCGAGCCGGGTGAGCACGGCGTGCGCGGCGGGGGTGCGGGCCTCGCCGTCGCCGAAGAACGCCTCGGCCTCGGTCACCGACATCGCGAGCACCTCGCTGATGTCACGGCCGCCGAAGCGGTACTCCAGGACGGACGAGTCGAACCGCTTCCCCTCGCACTCCTCGCACGTCGTGGCGACGCCCGCCATCATGGCCAGGTCGGTGAAGATCACGCCCGCGCCGTTGCACGCCGGGCACGCCCCCTCGGAGTTGGCGCTGAACAGGGCGGGCTTCACCCCGTTGGCCTTGGCGAAGGCCTTGCGGATCGGTTCGAGCAGGCCCGTGTAGGTCGCCGGGTTGCTCCGCCGCGAGCCGCGGATCGCGCCCTGGTCGATCGACACCACGTCCTGCCCGGCGGGGATCGACCCGTGCACGAGCGAACTCTTGCCGGACCCCGCGACACCCGTGACGACGACGAGCACGCCGAGCGGGACGTCCACGTCGACGTTCCGCAGGTTGTGCGTCGACGCGCCGCGGATCTCCAGCGCGCCCGTGGGCGTCCGCACGGACTTCTTCAGCGCCGCCCGGTCGTCGAAGTGGCGCCCGGTGATCGTGCCGCTGGACCGGAGCCCCTCGACGGTGCCCTCGAAGCAGACGGTGCCGCCCGCGGTGCCCGCGCCGGGACCGAGGTCGACCACGTGGTCGGCGATCACGATCGTCTCCGGCTTGTGCTCCACCACCAGCACGGTGTTGCCCTTGTTCCGCAATCGCAGCAGCAGGGTGTTCATCCGCTGGATGTCGTGGGGGTGCAGACCGATCGTGGGCTCGTCGAACACGTAGGTGGTGTCGGTGAGCGAGGAACCGAGGTGGCGGATCATCTTGACGCGCTGCGACTCGCCACCAGACAGCGTGCCCGCGGGCCGGTCGAGCGAGAGGTAGCCCAAGCCGATCTCCACGAACGAGTCGAGGGTGTGCGCCAGCTTCTCCAGCAGCGGCGCGACGGACGGCTCGCTGAGCCCCCGCACCCACTCGGCCAGGTCGCTGATCTGCATCGAGCACGCGTCGGCGATGTTGAGCTTCTCGATCCTGGACGACCGCGCCGCCTCGCTGAGCCGGGTGCCGTCGCACTCGGGGCAGGTGGTGAAGGTGACCGCCCGGTCCACGAACGCCCGGATGTGCGGCTGGAGCGCCTCCTTGTCCTTGGACAGGAACGACTTCTGGATCTTCGGGATCAGCCCCTCGTAGGTGAGGTTCACCCCCTCGACCTTCACCTTGACCGGCTCGCGGTAGAGGAAGTCGTTCATCTCCTTCTTGGTGAACTTCCGGATCGGCTTGTGCGGGTCGAGGAAGCCGGACTCGGCGTAGGTCCGCACCGTCCAGAAGCTGTCGGACTTCCAGCCGGGGATGGTGAACGCGCCCTCGGCGATCGACCTGGAGTCGTCGTAGAGCTGCGTGAGGTCGATGTCGGACACCGCGCCCCTGCCCTCGCAGCGAGGGCACATGCCGCCGGTGATGCTGAACTCGCGCCGCTCCTTCACGGTCCGGCCCGCGCGTTCCACGACGACGGCGCCCGCCCCGCTGATCGACGCGACGTTGAACGAGAACGCCTGGGGCGACCCGATGTGCGGCTCGCCGAGCCTGCTGAAGAGGATGCGCAGCATCGCGTTGGCGTCGGTCGCGGTGCCGACCGTGGAGCGCGGGTCGGCGCCCATCCGCTGCTGGTCGACGATGATCGCCGTCGTCAGCCCCTCGAGCACGTCGACCTCGGGCCGCGCCAGCGTCGGCATGAAGCCCTGCACGAAGGCGCTGTACGTCTCGTTGATCATCCGCTGGGACTCCGCGGCGATCGTGCCGAACACCAGCGAGCTCTTGCCCGACCCGGAGACGCCGGTGAACACCGTCAGCCTGCGCTTGGGGATCTCGACGCTGACGTCCTTGAGGTTGTTCACCCGCGCGCCGTGCACGCGGATCAGGTCGTGCGTGTCGGCTTCGTGCGGCGCAGGCGACTGCGTGTCCGTCCTCTTGCTCATCGTTTCTCCCTCTGTCGGGCGGGGCCGCTCCCGCGGCCCGTCGTCGCCTGGCTCGTGCTGGTCGGCGCCGGTCCGGTGTCTACCCGATCGGGCGGGCCGCGGCCACGCGGCGCGCCCGACCGGATCCGGTCGTCAGCGCAGTTCCTGGATGCGGATGAGGTTGCCCGCGGGGTCGCGGAACGCGGAGTCGCGAACGCCGTACGGCTGGTCGGTCGGCTCCTGGACCACGTCGGCGCCGCTCGCCTGGAGCTTCGCGAACGTGGCGTCGAGGTCCTTGGTGGCCAGGTTGATGCCGCCGTAGGTGCCCTTGGCCATCATCTCGACGATGGTGCGGCGCTCGTCCTCGGTGATGCCGGGGTCGACGGCGGGCGGGTGCAGGACGATGGACGTGCCGGGCTGGTCGACGGGGCCGACCGTGATCCAGCGCATCCCGTTGTGGCCGACGTCGCCGCGGACCTCGAAACCGAGGGTGTCGCGGTAGAAGGCCAGGGCGGCGTCCGGGTCGTCGTGGGGGAGGAAGCTCGAGTGAATCACGATGTCCATGCCGGTGAGACTAGGTCCGGCTGGGGGACCGCGCTTCTCGATTCCTGACCGGTCTGGTCACCTGTTTCGTCACGCACGGCGGCATCTCCGGAGCGGCCGGGGCCATCTGTGCGCGGTAGGCGCTGGGCGACACCCCGACCAGTTCGCTGAAGCGGGTGCTGAAGGTCCCGAGCGACGAGCAGCCGACCGCGAAGCAGACCTCGGTGACGCTCGTGCCGCCGCGGCGCAGCATCGCCATCGCGCGCTCGATGCGCCGGGTCATCAGGTAGGAGTAGGGCGATTCGCCGTAGGCGCGCCGGAACTCGCGGCTGAGGTGCCCGGCGGACATGTTGACGCCGCGGGCGAGAGCCTCGACGTCCAGCGGCTGGGCGTGCTCCCGGTCGATCCGGTCGCGGACGCGCCGCAGCCGCGCGAGGTCGCCCAGGCGCTGGGACTCGGCCGATCTGCTGCTCACCCCGAGATCGTGCCACACGCCCGACGTGCTCTCACGCCGTCGGCTCCGAGGGCGTTGTCGCTGCTAGATCGCTCGATGGGAGGACATATGGCAATTGTGTGACCACCGGGATTGGGATGTCATGAACACGTGAGCATGGAATCGTTGGCGGCGCTGGTGAACCGCGGCTTCTTCTTCCAGGCGTTGTCGGACGAACGGGGGGAGATCGAGGTCGTCGTCGGCTCGTACGGCTGGCACGGGTACTTCGACCGGATCCACGTGTGGGGCGAGGACGAGGCCGTCGCCGCACGGGAGCGGAGCGATCACCGACCGTTCAGCGGGAACGTGGTGTGGAGCTACGAGGGCAGCGCGGTCGACACGGCCCTGGCTCTGCTCGAACTGCCGAAACCGGGCGAGCCGGGTGCGCCGACGCTGGCGAGGGCGAGCCCGTCGAGCCTGTGGCTGCCGCTGTCGTCGCGCCGGAGGCGACAATGATCGGGTGCTGCCCCAGGAACGCCTCATCACCAGGGTCGTCGCGCTGTGTCGCGCCGACGAGCGGTTCGACGCGGTGCTGCGCTACGGCTCGTTCGCCCAGGGAAGCGGCGACGAGCACAGCGACGTCGAGTTCTGGCTCTTCTCCGAGGTGGAGATCGACGCCGAGGCGTGGTGCGCCCGGATCGCGCCGATCACCCACCACGTGCGCAACGAGTTCGGCGCCGACGTCGTGTTCTTCGAGGGGTTGGTGCGCGGCGAGTTCCACTTCGCCCACGACGTTGCGGTGGTCGCGGAGTGGCCCGCTCGCGGCGCCTCCGTGGACGCGATGGTCGTCGTCGACCGCCGCGGTGCGCTGCGGGCCGCGCTGGAACGGGTGCCGCTGCGGCCCGTGCTGCCCGAGGCGGGTGAGCTGTGCGGTCGATTCGTGAACTGGCTGGTGCTCGCCCACCACGTCCAGGCCAGGGGAGAGGTGCTGCGCGCGGCCGACGCGATGGCGCACGTCCGCCGCCACCTGCTGTGGATGGGGCGGCTGGCCGAGGGGTCGATCGAGCACTGGCTCACACCGTCCAGGCTCGCCGAGGCCGAGCTGTCACCCGACCTGCTGGCGCGCCTGGACGTCACGAGCCCGGCGGCGGCCTGGCGGGTCGGGCGGGAGCTGTGGCTCGCCCTCGGCTGTCCCGTCCCGGTCGGACTCTTCACGGAGCTGGACGCGGCGCTGTCCTAGAGTCGCGCCCTCGGTCAGGGGCGAGGTTCGCGCCTGCCACGAGGCTCAGGTGCCTGCGCACCGTCGCGCGCAGGTCGTCGGCCGAGAACCGGTCGGGGTAGCTGGTCGCCTGGAGGGTCAGTCCGTCGATGACCACGTGCAGGTGCTCGGCCCACTGTTCGAGGTGGACGTCGGGCAGTTCACCTCCGACCGTCTCCGGCGCGGCGACGTCGCGGACCAGACCGACCGCGAGGCGGCAGACGTGCCGGGTGCCGGTCCACGCCTGGCTCCGCAGGTCTCGCAGCGTGTCGTCGACGTGGGACCGGACGAGGAAGGCCAGCCACACGTCCGCCTCGCCCCGGCGTTCGTCGTCCAGCGGCAGCATCGCTTCCAGGAGCAGCGAAGCGCGGTCCGCGGCGTCGGCCGTGGAGTGGAGCTGTGCCTCGACGCGGGCGCTGACGTTGGTGCCGATGGCGAGGGCGGCGAAGTGCAGGAGGCCGTGCTGGCTCTCGAAGTAGTGCCGGAGACCGCCCATGGAGATGCCCGCGTGCTCGGCGACCCGCCGCACCGTGGCGCCCTCGATGCCGTGTCGTCCGATGACGTCCCACACGGCGCGGACGATCTCGGCGCGACGCTTGTCGTGGTCGACCACCTTGGGCACACCACCGTTATAGCACGCTTGTGCGGTCCTGTTACCGTACAAGCGTGCGGAATAAACTGTCGTTCCTCGTCACCGTCGGCGGGTTGGCCACGATCGCCGTGTCCGCACTGGCGCTCACGCTGACCGGCACCGGGGAGGTGCGGTACTCGGCCGACCACACCGACACCATCCCGTTCTGGCACCGGTGGGTCCCGGCCCTCGTCGGCATCGCCCTCGTCCGGCTGGTGCCTCCGCGAACCAGCCGTCGGGCCGTCACCGAGCCCGCCGGCACCGTGCGCGGTGAGGCGCTGGTCCTCGCGGCCACGGCCGTGCTGTTCGCGGTGGGGTTGTGGCTCGCCGGTGGCGGCGAACCAGCCCACACGGCGCTCAAGCTGCCGCTGCTGCTCGCGGTCCCGCTGGTCGTGTTCCGCGTGACGCGGCGGCGCGGCGGAGCCGCCCCGATCGGCGTCCCCGACGTCACCGGGGCGTGGCGCCGCTGGGGGCCGACCGTGCCCGTGGCGGCGTGGCTGGTGCTGGCGCACGCCAGTCCGGTCGCCGTTCCCACCAGGGGTGCGGTCGGCGGTGACGACGCCCTGACCCTGGTGCTCACCGTCGTCATCGTCTTCGCCGTCAACAGCCTGCTGGAGGAGGTCTTCTACCGCCGCTGGCTCCAGACCCGCTGGGAAGTCCTCCTGGGAGCGTGGCCGGGCATCGTCGTGGCCTCCCTGCTGTGGGCGGTGTGGCACGTCGGCATCCAGGGCAGCGGCGCCCTGCCCGCCGATCTCGCCTCGGCCGTGGTCAACCAGGGCGTTCAGGGGCTCTTCCTCGGCTACCTGTGGAGCCGGTACCGCACTCTGTGGCCGATCCTGACCGTCCACGGCGCGATGAACGTCGCACCGACCCTGCTCGCACTGCTGTAGCTAGGAGCTGTTTGGGGTTTAGATCATGTGGTCGAGGTCAGGGCCTTCAACCACATGACCGCAGCTCGTAGACGTAACCCGGCCTCGTAGCTTTCCGCTGACTTGTCGTAGCGAGTGGCCAAGCCACGCCATGTCGTGATCTTCTGAAAGCAGCGTTCGACGGTGTTGCGCTGCCTGTAGCGCACGGGATCGAACGAGACCGGGCGTCCGCCGGCCGAACCTCTCCTCTTCCGGTTGGCCTGCTGGTCGGTCTTCTCCGGGATTACCGCCGTGATCCGACGACGACGCAGACAAGCCCGATTAGTCTTGGAGGAGTAGGCCTTGTCCGCGGCCACCGCGCCCGGACGGGTACGGGGCCGACCGACCTCGCCCGGGACCCGGATCTTGTTCAGCACGGCCTGAAACCGCGGTGAGTCCCCAGCTTGACCAGGCGTGAGCGCGAACGCCAACGGCATTGCGCCCGCGTCGACCACGGCGTGGATCCTGCTGCTCAGCCCGCCTCGGGACCGGCCGAGCAGGCAACGGAGCCCTCTCTTCCTCGGCCAGCGCCTGTTCCAGCGCATCGAGGGTCTCACCGGCAACCGCGAGCCCGGCCGATCCGTGGTGGGCCCGCACGATCGTGGAGTCCAGGCTGACCAGTTCCCACCCGACCTGCCCACGAGACGCGGCTCCGGCGATCAGCTCGTCCACCAACACCTGGAACACCCCGGCCTGACCCAGGCGTTGAACCGGGAGCAGACGGTGGACCAAGGCCCATACCGTTCAGGGACATCACGCCAACCCGATCCGGTACGGAACCGCCACAAAATCCCGTTGAACTGGTCCCGCACCCGCCGCGGCAACGGCCCCGTGGCCGCCACCGGCACATGCGGCTCGATCAGTGCCCACTCGGCATCGGTCAGATCACAACGCGCCACATCCGGGTTCTACCAGCCCTAGCGGCTTCTACCTAGATCCGAACTCCACACAGCTCCTAGTGGAGCGTCTTGTGCGACGGGTACCACGTGTCACCGGCGGGTTCACCCGCGAGGTTCCAACTCCAGGACACGGTGGGCGTGATGCGCAGGTAGGTGCCCGGCCCGACCAGACCGACCCGTTCGAACGGCTGCTCGGCGGTGCCGTACACGCGGATGCCCCGAGCGACGAACGGTTCGAGCGACACGAGGTCGTCGACCACCAGCGCGACCTTGTGGTGTCCTGACGCGACGTTGCGGAACTTCCGGGTACCGCGCACGGTCGCACCGCCGCCGATCCACAGGTGCGTCCCGTCGAACTCGACGGCCACGGGGACGACGTCGGGCTGCCCGCCGCCGCCCAGGGTCGCCAGCCGACCGAGGTGCTGTGCCCGCAGGTACGCGATCTCCTCATCGGTGAAGGCCATGCAGGCACGTTATCGGCCGACTCCGCGGTGGCGGGAGAGTTCGCGCTCCAGCGGGGTGCGGAACCGCGGCCGCACCCGCACCGCCCCCAGCCACCCGGCCACCGTCGCCGCCTCGCGGGCGATCAGCGCCTCGGCCTCCGTGCCCACGTCCTCCAGGAGGCTCCAGACGATCTCGCCGTCCGCCCGCTGCGCCCACGCGCCGACCACCCGCCCGTCGCACCAGACCGTCGGCCCGGCGTTGCCCGTGGTGTCGAACAACGACGGCACGTGCGCGGGGGAGAGGTACCAGTCCCGGTCGCGCCACCCCATCGTCGTCGAGTCCAGCCCCGGCAGCAGCGCCACCCAGGGCTCGGGCTCGGCGACCGGGCCCGCGTCGCCGGGCACGACGTACCCCGTGCCCTCGTCGATCACGACCTCCTCCATGCCCGCCAGCGCTTTCCGGGTCGCGGTGAGCGACCAGCCTGTCCACCACCTCAGGTCCGCCACCGTCGCCGGGCCGTGGGAGGCGAGCCACCGGCGGGCCAACTCGGCCTGGGCGTCGGCGAGGGGCACCTCCTGCCACGGGGTCGCGGTGGTCCAGCGGAACTGGCTGCTGATCCAGGAACCGCGCGGTCGGGCGCGGCGGATGTGGCCGTCGCAGGCGAGCGTGCGGATGATCCGGCTGGACACGTTCTGCTTGGTCTCGTAGGGCTTGCCCGCGGCGACGACGACCTGCTCGCGCAGCGCGGGCACGTCCTGGCCGAGCTGCGCCGCGGTCGCCTCGCCCCTGGCGCGCAGGGCGGCCAGGACGGCCTGCTGGACCTCGGCGAGCCGCCGCGCGTCCCAGCCGACGCCCTCGCTGAGGTAGGTGAGCAGCTTCGCGCGTTCCCGCGCCGAGATCGTGACTCCGGTGGAGCCGTGCACCAGGGGAGCGAGGTCGGCGGGCACGACGAACATGGTGCGGCGCATGGCGAGCAGGCGGTGCAGCGTCACGTCGTCGTACAGCGCGCGTTCGACGGGCTCGTGACCCGGCGTCCGCAGCCTGGCCGCGATGGACAGGAACACGGTGGCCGGGTCGGTGGCGTGCACGGCGACGAGGGCGTCCGCGACCTCCTCGACACGGTCCACGTGCGCCGACGGTGCGAGGAGGTGCCGCGTGCCCAGCCGGGCCCGGCGCTGGCGCACGTCGATCCGGGGAGGTGCCACCGGGTCATCCAACCAGCCGCGCGGAGTGGGCGTCGGGCCACCGCGCCGGGTGGATCTACGCTGGCGCCCGACAGGCACGGTGCGAACGGGTGGGACTTCGATGTCGGCGACGCGGCTCTTGGTGCTCGGCGTGGTGCGCGGCTACGGCAGCGCGCACGGTTACCTGGTGGGCACCGACCTCGTGTCGTGGGGCGCGGACGAGTGGGCGAACGTCAAGTGGGGGTCGATCTACCACGCGCTCAAGCAGTTGACCAAGGAGGGCTGCCTGTCCGAGTCGCTCGTGCCGCCCGCCAGGACGGACTACCGGCTGACCGACAAGGGCGAGGTCGAGTACCTGAGGCTGCTGCGGGACGCGCTGAGGCTGCCCGACGTGCGGCCGGACACGCTCGGGGCCGGACTCGCCCTGCTGCCCTCGCTGACGCGCGCGGAGGCGATCGGGCTGCTGCGGCAGCGGCTGGAGGCGCTGGAGGGCAAGCGCGATTCGGCGCGCGGGCTGCGCGAGTCCTGGGGCCGCCCGACGCACGTGAAGGAGCTGTTCGGGCTGTGGGAGCACACCGCCGCCGGTGACGCCGCGTGGACGCGCGGGCTGGTCGAACGCCTGGAGTCGGGCGAGTACCCCATGATGGGGGAGCCCGGCTCGCCCGGACCCGCGGGGAGCTGGCACGACCCGTCCCTGGGCCGCCACCCGTAGTTGTCCTCTTGTCGTTGACCTGATCGTCCCCCTGTGCCTTACTCAAGTTTGAATAGTGTGGCCGTTTCGGGCACACTCGTGGGGCCGCGAGGGGAGCGGCCCGGACGTTTCACCCGTTGGAGGTGGAGGCGGGGCCTCCACCTGGGACGGTGCGACTCACCTGTCTCCCGGTCGGGTGACATCAGGGGTGCGCTCGGCGTCGGTTCCGGCCGTTCGAGGGGCAGAACTGTCGGACCTGTTCGGGATGGTGCTCGCCGTGGTGGGGCTGATGGTCGGCACCGTCCGAATCGCGTGGGAGGGGCTTGTCGTGGGACTGGAACGGTGTGCGGCGGTGTTCGAGGCGGCTGACCCGCCGAGGACGTCGACCGTGGCGTTCTACGGGGCCGACCTGCCGGAGGGGGAGTACGGCGAGGTCACGATCGCGGACGCGGACGGCTGGGTGCGGACGGTGCCCGCGGTGCGCGTACCGGTCGCCGAGGCGGTGCCGGTGTTGAGCCGGGCGCGCCGCGCGGGCGACGCGCACCCGGCGGCCTCGTTCTGGGGGGCGGCCGTCGTGGTGGCGATGCAACTGGTGGCACGGGGTCGGTTGCTGCCGTCGGTGACGGAGGGCGAGTTCGACGCGTGGCGCGTCGGGCCGCTGGAGACGATGGACGTCGAGGTCGTGCGCGCGTTGGCCGCCGCGATGCCGCCGCAGGCCAGGGCGGTGCCGCTGCCGGGGCGCGAGCCCGCCGAGCTGGCCGACGCCGAGGCGCTGGTGCGGGGGTTCATCGACGCGGTGGCGGACGGGATGCCGCGGGGCGCGGCGGCCGTGCACGCCGCGGGTGCGCCGGTGTTCGCGGCCGCCGCGCCGCAGAGGGTGCCGCACCTGAGGTCGTGGGCCGACCAGGGCGTGCGGATCTCGCTGCGGATCGAGGGCGACTTCGTGACCGGCCGGTTCCGGGCGGTGGTGCAGGTGCACAGCCTGGCCGACCCGTCGCTGGTGGTGGACGCCGACCGGCTGTGGGCCGACCGGGCGGCTGGCCGGGCGCGGTTGGACGCCGCGGTGGCGGTGCGGCGGGCGGCGCGGGCGTGGGCGCCGCTGGAGCAGCTGCTGGACGCGTCGGTGCCCGCGGAGGTCGAGCTGGGCGACGAGGACGTGGCCGACCTGCTGGTGCGGGGTGCGATCAGGCTCGCGGGCGTCGGTGTCGACCTGCACTGGCCGAAGGACCTCGTGCGCGACCTGACGTCGAGGGCGGTCGTGGAGGGGCAGGGCCCGCCGTCGGACGTGCCGTCGTTCTTCGGCGGTGGGCGGCTGCTGGGCTTCGACTGGCAGTTGGCGCTGGGCGGCGACCCGCTGAGCGAGGCCGAGATGGACCAGCTGGCGGAGGCGCACCGGCCGGTGGTGCGGCTGCGCGACCAGTGGCTGCTGGTCGACCCGGAGCTGGCGCGGCGGGCTCGGGAGCGGTCGATCAAGCCGTTGACGGCGATCGACGCGCTGGGCGCGGTGCTGACGGGCACGGCCGAGGTCGACGGCGAGCTGGTGCCGGTGGCGACGAGCGGCTGGCTGGAAGCCTTGCGCGAGCGGATCGAGACGCCGGACGAGGGCGTGGAGGCCGTGGAGCAGCCGCCCGCGCTGCGGGCGGTGTTGCGCGACTACCAGCTGCGCGGGCTGCGGTGGCTGGCGCGGATGACGTCGCTCGGGCTGGGCGGCTGCCTGGCCGACGACATGGGGTTGGGCAAGACGATCACGTTGATCGCCCTGCACCTGCACCGGGCGAGCGGTCCGACGCTGGTGGTGTGCCCGGCGTCGCTGCTGGGAAACTGGGAGCGCGAGATCACGCGGTTCGCACCCGGCGTCCCGGTGCGGCGGTTCCACGGAGGCGCGCGGACCGTCGAGGGCGTGGAGTCGGGGTTCGTGCTGACGACCTACGGCACGATGCGGCTGGACGCGGCCCGGCTGGGCGAGGTCGACTGGGGGCTGCTGGTCGCAGACGAGGCGCAGCACGTGAAGAACCCGAGGTCGGGGACGGCCAAGGCGCTGCGGAAGATCCAGGCTCGGGCGCGGGTGGCGTTGACGGGCACGCCGGTGGAGAACAACCTGTCCGAGCTGTGGGCGATCCTCGACTGGACCACGCCGGGGCTGCTGGGCTCGCTGGCGTCGTTCCGGTCGCGGTGGGCGAAGCCCATCGAGGGTGGTTCGGACAGCGAGGCCGCCGACCGGCTCGGCCGGTTGGTGCGCCCGTTCCTGCTGCGCCGGAAGAAGTCCGATCCCGGTATCGCGCCGGAGCTGCCGCCGAAGACGGAGACGGACCAGCCGGTCGCGCTGACCCGTGAGCAGGCGGCGTTGTACGAGGCGACGGTGCGGGAGCTGATGGCCGAGATCGCGGGCAGCAGCGGCAGCGACATGGCCCGGCGCGGGCTGATCGTGAAGCTGCTGACCGGGCTCAAGCAGATCTGCAACCACCCGGCGCAGTACCTGAAGGAGAGCGGTCCGCGGCTGGTCGGTCGGTCCGGGAAGCTGGAGCTGCTCGACGAGCTGCTGGACACGATCCTGGCCGAGGGCGGCGCGGTGCTGGTGTTCACCCAGTACGTGACGATGGCGCGGCTGATCGAACGCCACCTCGCCGATCGGGGCGTGGCGACGCAGTTCCTGCACGGCGGCACGCCCGTGGCGAAGCGGGAGGACCTGGTGCGGCGGTTCCAGGACGGGGAGGTGCCGGTGTTCCTGCTGTCGCTGAAGGCGGCGGGCACGGGGCTCAACCTGACGCGCGCGGACCACGTCGTGCACTACGACCGCTGGTGGAACCCGGCGGTGGAGGACCAGGCGACCGACCGCGCCTACCGGATCGGGCAGACGAGGCCGGTGCAGGTGCACCGGCTGATCGCCGAGGGCACCGTCGAGGACCGGATCGCGGAGATGCTGGCGGCGAAGCGGCAGCTGGCCGACGCGGTCCTCGCGGGTGGCGAGGCCGCGCTGACCGAGCTGTCCGACGCCGAACTGGCCGACCTGGTCGAGCTGAGGAGTGGGCGATGACCGATCGGGTGAGGGGTTATCCGGCGTTCCCGAAGGGGCCGCGGCGGGCCCGCACGTGGTGGGGGAAGGCGTGGTTGCAGGCGGTCGAGGACACCTCCCTCGACCAGGGGCAGATGCGGCTGGGGCGGAAGTTCTCGGTCGCGGGCGTCGTCGGCACCATCACCGTGAGCCCCGGAAGGCTGGCGGCGGCGGTCTACGACGCCGAGGACACCTACCAGACGTCGGTGTCGCTCACACCGCTGTCGGACGCCGAGTGGGGGAGGTTCCTGGCTCAGGTGGCGGCCAAGGCGGGGCACATCGCCGCGCTCATCGACGGGGACGTGCCGCACGACCTGGTCGCGGCCGCCGACGACGCGGGCGTGCAGCTGCTGCCGGGCATCGGCGACCTGGACCCGGAGTGCACCTGCCCCGGCTGGGAGCTGCCGTGCAGGCACGCGGCGGCGCTGTGCACGCAGGCGTCGTGGCTGCTCGACGCCGACCCGTGGGTGCTGCTGCTCCTGCGCGGCCGTGAGCAGGCCGAGGTCCTGGCGGAGCTGCGGCTCAGCGACGCCGAGGAGAGCCCGACGGTCGGGCACCTGGCGACGGAGGTGTTCGCCGCGCCCCCGGTGCCGCTGCCCGAGCCTCCACCGCTCGTCGAGCTGGGGCCGCTGCCGGTGTTCGACCCCGTGCCGGGCGTCGACGTGGAGGCGCTGCGGTGGCTGGTGGCCGACGCGGCGGCGCGGGCCAGGGAGCTGCTGGTGACCGGTGAGCTGCCGGTGTTGGACGAGTGGCACGACCGGGTGCGGATGGCGTGCACCGTCGCCGATCCCCGCCTGACCGCCAGACTCGCCGCCGTCGGTCCCGGACTGCCGCGGGCGATGTGCGCGTGGAGCTACGGCGGGTCGGCTGCGTTGGCCGTGCTCGACACCCCGTGGTCGCCGTCGAAGGCCGAGACGGCCAGGGCCAGACGGGCGTGGGAGGGCGAGGAACTGCCGGTCGCGACCGTGTGGCGGAACCGCTGGACCGTGGAGGCCGAGGGGTTGCAGCTCCGCTTCGGCCGTGACGGCCGCTGGTACCCCTACCGCGAGGAAGGGGGTGATTGGTGGCCCGCAGGTCCACCGGACCGCGACCCGGCCGCGGCGTTGTCCGAGCTGATGGGCTGATCCACCACGCCCGTGGTACCACACGTGTGGTGGATCGGAGGCCGATCGTCCGGCGGTCGTGGGCTTGGTCGGGCTTGGGGTGGGCAGCTCCGGACGTACCTGGCCGGGTCCGGACGGGGTGTCGTCAGGTGTGGCGGACGCCCGTCCAGGCGGGGAGAGCGGGGAACGGCCCTCGCGGTGGCTCGGACCGGGCCCGTCGTCGAGTTCGCTGGTCTGCTTGATCCGCCGGCGGATCTTGGCCTGTCGCATCCCGCAGCCGGATGCCGGCGTGCCCGGTCGAGAGCCGGTAGGCGGTGGGGTCAGTCGTGCCGGACGGCCATCCGACTGGCAGCCGGCGGTCGGACAGGCTCCGGTCGGCGGCCCGAACGAGGGTTCGGTCAGCTTCCCGCAGGCTCGTGGTCGGAGTGCCTGGGACTTCCGGGTCGTGTGCAGCCAGAGCACGAACGGCCAGCCGAGCGTCCGGCGGTGCTGGCCCGTGCCTGGAGATCGGTCGGCTTGTCGGGACAGCGCGGTCCGGGCCGTGGTGGTCGGCACCGCGTGGGCGGGGTGGTCGGGCTGACGGCCTGCGCGGAGGTCGGACCGCGTTCGGTCAGCCCTGGACGAGTGATGCGTAAGTCGAGGCGGTAGCCGGAGACGGACGAAGGGTGTCCGAGATCAGTGTGTGACGACCGACCTGAACACCCTTCCCACCGCACTCCACGTCAGATCGACGACCACCTGGCGGGCAGGAGCCGCATCGGCAGACCGTCCCAACTCACCGACGCGGAGCCGGCCACCCCCGCCGTGGCCCGAGCACTGCTCGGGGTCACCTCCGAGGCCCGTCTGGCTGCGATTCCTGCCCGTCCGGGTGCCCGGCGCCTTCCCGCACCTGCCCGGCCGGTCCGGCTACAACCGCCGCCCGCGCGCCGCGCGACCCCTGGTCAAACAGGTCGTGAGACTGGTGGCCACCGACACCGACCTGTGGACCGACACCACCTGGATCGTCGACTCCACCCCGGTGGAATGCGGCCGATCCCGGTCCACCGTCAAACGGTCGGAGCTGGCCTGCTGGGCGAAATACGGTTGCTGCCGCTCGCACTCCCGCTGGTTCTGGGGCTTGCGCCCGTACCCCGGCCGGACTGCCGGTCACCTGGGCCCTGGCGGACCCGAAGATCGACGAGCGGCAGGTGCTCATGGCCCTGCGCGGCCACGGATCCCGACTGCTCGCCGACCGCCCCGGTCTGCTGATCATCGCCGACAAGGGGATACGTCTCCCGCGAACTGGACCCCTACCTCACCCAACGCGGCGTCCGGTTGATCGGACCGTCCTCCCGCAACCGGACCCCGCACCCCGGTGAGCCGCTGCTCAAGTCGGTCCGCCCGCTCATCGATCGGTCAACGACACCCTCGAAGGCCAGTGGAACCTCGAACAACACGCTGCACGCACCATCGAGGGAGTCGGAGTCCGCATCGCCCAACGACTCCTGGCCCTCACCGCGGCCATCTGGCACAACCGGGCCACCGGCCGGCCCGTCACCGGTCCCTGACCGCCTACGACCACTGACCGAGTTAGGAACTACTCGTCTAGCCGGAAGTCGGTGACCTTGCAGTAGCCGGTGGCGGCCACCGGTCGCTGCCGCTCTCGGTACCTGATGTCGCTGCTCGATGTCGCTGCGCCCGGATGTCGGCCGCCGCCGTGTCGTCGACGGTCTTGGCGCCGTCCTGGGATTGCGGCAGGAGCGGTCGCCGGTCGGGCGCGGCCGAGGCTCAGCTGGTCGCGCTCCATGGCGGTCCGGCGGCACGTCGTGGTGGGCGCGTGGGTGGGGCGCTCAGGTCGGGCTACCTGAGCGTGGGTGGCCTCGGGAGGCTAGATGCTCAGACCTGGCACGGTTGCCGCCGTGCGGCGGCGGCGCAGCCAGATCTTGCGGGTTCCGTCGCCGTAGAGGAGGACGCGGGAGAGTTCCCAGCCCGCGAACTCGGCGAGGGTGCCTAGTTGGGTCGTTGCGGTGCGACGGGAGACGCCGGGAGGCAGCCGCAACGGCCTGTACTCCCAGTCCCCGTCGGTCACTCCTTCGTTCACGGCGAGATCACCTGTATCCCTTGGCCGTTCGCGGATGCGATGAACACCCGACCACCAGCTGGATCGACCGCCACCGAATCGGGCTGGCGGACGGTGGGGAACCGGAACTTCTCGACCGGTTCGCCGCCTGCGACGTGGTAGGCGACCACTTCGTTCTTCTCGGTGAGCGTCACCCACGCCAGATCGGTGCGCGGGTCGTAGGCGAGCCCGTAGGGGCCGCCCGGCACGGGGTAGCGCTGACGCATGATCAGCGGGTCCGCGGAGAAGGCGAGGAGTTCGCCGCCGCGGGTGTCGGTCACCAGGACGCGGCCGAAGCGGTCGGTGACGGCGCTGGTGGCGCCGTCGCCCGCGCGCAGGCCCGCGCCGAGGGTGTCGGTGGTCGGGTCCACGTCGAAGACGGCGCTGCGGAGCCTGTCGAGGACGACGATGTGGCCGTCGGTGACGAGGACCTGGTCGGGACTGGTGATGGGGCCCACCCGGTGGTCGCCGACGCTGACGGAGCGGGCGTCGCGCCGGGCGACGAGGGTCTTGTCGCCGAGGGTGGCGACGTCGACCGGGCCGCCGTCGACCGCGGTGCTGGTGGTCGTGGCGTCGGCCGGGGAGATGCTGACGATGACGCCGCTGGTCGGGACCGGCGCCTCGACGCGGTCACCGGCGACGACGAGCCGGGCGGCGGGGCCGGGGAGGGCGACGGTCTTGGGTGTCGGGTCGGGCAGCGCGTAGAGCAGCACGGACGGCGGGTCCTGCACGGCGACGGCCAGCGTGCCCGCCGCGAAGGCCACGGCGGTGGCCCTGCCCGTCAGGGGGAGCACGGTGCCCGCGGGGGTGGCCGACTGGTCCGGCGAGGGCGGGGGAGTCGCCGCCACGAGGGTGGCCGCGACCTGGAGCGGGTCGTTGGGCTCCTCGCTCGTGGCGCAGCCACCGACCATCACCGCCCCGGCGAGCAGTGCAGCGGCCAGTCGACGCAACGTGGAACCTCCCAAGCGGCCGGGTGACCCCGGTACCCCATTCGCGAAACGCCCCTCCAGCATCCACGACGAAACCGCCGTGGTCACGCCGGGGGGCGGGTGTACCCGTTGGTCCTTGAAGGTGATAGTCGGGCCGTCCGCCGCACCGCCGGAGGCCGGAGCGCGACCATCGACGTGGGTGAGACGAGGTGCGCTATGACGGTCGGGGCGTTGCGGGAGAGGCACGTCGAGTTGCTCCGGCAGCACCGGGTCGCCGACGGGTTGGTGCGCGGACGGCGCAAGCTCGACCGCGGCGACCGCTACTACACGTGGTCGCAGGTGGCCGCGGAGCCCTCACCTGCGAGGTTGCACCGGTTGAGCGCCCTGCGGCTGCGTCCTGACGCGTACTCGGTCGCGGAGCTGTGCGCGTCGCAGGAGCTGCTCGACGCGCAGTCGGCCGAGCTGGTGGACTTCGCCGAGTTGGCGGGGCGGGCGGTGCGCACGCCGTTCTTCGCGGGGGTGTTCCCGACCGGGTCGATGAACGCGCTGTGCCGTCCGATGCCGGGCGCGGGGGTGCTGGTGCTCGTGGACACCGGGCTGCTGCACCTGGTGCCGGACGTGTTGAAGATCATGATCGTGTCGCGGTCGGCGTTCGGGCAGGAGCCGCTGCTGGAGCCGTCGGTGGCCGCGCCCGCCCTGGCGGAGGTGTTCAACGCCCACCTGTTCGGCAACGGCGCGGCGGGCGCGCGGGTGCTGCCGGAGCTGGCGGGGCAGCGGCGCGACCTGCTGAGGCTGATGAGCAGGCGGGCGGTGCAGTTCGTCGTCGCGCACGAGATGGCGCACGTGCACGCGGGCCACCTGCTCGCGTCGTGGCGGCAGACCGACCCGAACACCCCGGTCGGCGCGCTGGACACGCAGGCGGTCGGGTGGCCGCGCGAGTACGAGGCCGACCAGGTGGCGGCGGGGATCATGCTGGCGAGCCTGGCCGAGGTGAGCCCGTGGGAGCGCGACACGATCGAGCCCTACCTGGTCGGGTCGGTCCTGCTGGTGCTGGCCCTGCACGAGGTGGTGGCGGTGCTGGCCGAGGCGACCGGCCGGAGCCTGCCGTTCGCGGGCAGCCACCCGCCGCCGCTGCTGCGCATCCAGTCGCTGGTGGGGCACCTCGCCGCGCACCTCCGGACGTCGGAGTCCATCGCCGTCGCCGCCGACGTCGCGACCTGGCTGGACGACCGGGTGCCGGGGGTGCTCGAGTGGTTCCGCATGGTCGACGTCGAAGCGTGAACGGGGCCCGCTCGGCTGGGCGGCGAACGGCCCGGCGCTCGGCCACCGGGCCCGTCGCGCTCTACCCCATCGGGCGCTCGGGGTAGGCCAGTTCGACCGCGCTCACGTCGTCCAGCGCGGAGCGGATGGCGGGCGGCAGCGTGAGGCTCTCGGCCACCAGCGCGCCCAGCAGCTGGTTCGTGTCGCGCGCGCCGACGACGGGGGACACGACGCCGGGTCGGTCGCGGACCCACGCGAGGGCGACGCACAGCGGTGAGGTGCCGAGGCCGTCGGCCGCCGTCACGACCGCCTGGACGATGCGGGAGGCGCGATCGGTGCGGTGCTGCTCGACGTAGCCCGCCATGTGGGCCGAGGCGCCGCGGGAGTCCGGCGGGGTGCCGTTGCGGTACTTGCCGGTCAGCACGCCGCGGCCGAGCGGGGCCCAGGGGAGCAGGCCGAGGCCGTGGTGTGCGGCCGCGGGCACGACCTCGCGTTCGACGCCGCGTTCCAGCAGCGAGTACTCGACCTGGGTGGAGATGAGCGGGGTGCGGCCGGGGAGGGCGCGCTGGAGGGCGGCGGCGGTGCCGAGCTGCCAGCCGGAGTAGTTGGAGACGCCGACGTAGCGGACCTTGCCGCTGGTGACGGCCGAGTCGAGCGCGCCGAGGGTCTCCTCGAGGGGGACCGAGTTGTCCCACGCGTGGAGCTGCCACAGGTCGACGTGGTCGACGCCGAGGCGGCGCAGGGAGCCGTCGAGGGCTCCGAGGAGCGCGCCGCGGGAGGCGCCGCCGCCGAACGGGCCGTCGTTGCGGCGGGCCACGGCCTTGGTGGTGATGACGAGGTCGTCGCGGGGGACCACTTCGCCGAGCAGCCCGCCGAGGATGCGTTCGCTCTCGCCCTCGACGTAGACGTCCGCGGTGTCCACGAGCGTGCCGCCCGCCTCGGTGAAGGCCATGAGCTGGGTGGCGGCCTCGTCGGCGTCGGTGTCGCGGCCCCAGGTCATCGTGCCCAGCGCCATCCGGGAGACGCGCAGGCCGCTGCGGCCGAGCTGTCGGTGTTCCACCGGTCGAGACTAAGGGCAACGACGGCGCTGAGCTGGGAACGTCGTGGATCTTGGCCGGTCGCGCCGGGTGTGACCGGCGTCACGGGTGCCCGCTGCGCCGAATGTTGTTACTGATCGGTACGGTCAGCGCGTGCGATTGGGACTGAACCTCGGATACTGGGGCGCCGGCAACGACGCCGACAACCTCGAACTCGCCAAGGAGGCCGACCGGCTCGGCTTCTCGGTGGCGTGGGCGGCCGAAGCCTACGGCTCGGACGCGCCCACGGTGCTGTCGTGGGTCGCCGCGCACACCGAGCGCATCGACGTCGGCAGCGCCATCCTCCAGATCCCCGCGCGGACGCCCGCGATGGCCGCGATGACCGCCGCGACGCTGGACACCCTGTCCGGCGGCCGCTTCCGGATGGGGCTCGGCGTGTCCGGGCCGCAGGTGTCCGAGGGCTGGCACGGCGTGCGCTTCGACAAGCCGCTGGCCCGCACGCGGGAGTACGTGGACATCGTCAGGACGGCGCTGCGCCGCGAGAAGCTGCGCTACGACGGTCGGCACTACACGCTGCCGCTGCCCGACGGCCCCGGCAAGGCGCTCACGCTGACCGTGCACCCCGTCCGCGAGGAGATCCCGATCTACCTCGCCGCCGTCGGCCCGAAGAACCTCGAACTCGCGGGTGAGATCGCCGACGGCTGGCTCGCGATCTTCTTCTCCCCCGAGCACTCGACCGAGTCCCTCGCGGCGGTCAAGGCCGGGCGCGAGAAGGCGGGCAAGACCATGGACGGCTTCGACGTCGTGCCGACCGTGCCGCTGTTCGTCGGCGAGGACTGGCGCACGCTGGCCGACCAGGTGCGCCCGTACGCGGCGCTCTACGTCGGCGGCATGGGCAGCCGCAAGCAGAACTTCTACAAGGACCTCGCCGGCCGGATGGGCTTCGAGAAGGAGGCCCAGGAGGTCCAGGACAAGTACCTGGACCGCGACTACGCGGGCGCGATGGCCGCGCTCCCGGTCGAGTTCCTCGACGCCACGTCGCTGCTCGGCACCAAGGAGCGGATCGCCGAGAAGATGCAGGTCCTGGCGCAAGCCGGGGTCACCACGTTGACCATCACGCCGATGCTGCAAGATCTGGAGCAGGGAGTCGCGGCGCTGCGCACCGCGGTGGAAGCTCTGGATCTGGCAGGAGTGGGTAGTTGAGCTGGTTGCAGGCTCTGGTCCTCGGACTGGTTCAGGGGCTTACCGAATTCCTACCCGTGTCTTCGTCGGCGCACGTGCGGATCACGTCGACGTTGTTCTTCGGCAACGACGCGGGCGCGTCGTTCACGGCGGTCATCCAGCTCGGTACCGAGCTGGCGGTGTTGATCTACTTCGCCAAGGACATCGGGCGGTTCG
This sequence comes from Umezawaea sp., assembly GCF_036375055.1. GTDB lineage: Bacteria > Actinomycetota > Actinomycetes > Mycobacteriales > Pseudonocardiaceae > Umezawaea. Next base: position 37,449 of record NZ_DASUSQ010000125.1, on the reverse strand, counting down.
TCTCCGCCTGGTTCCGCGGCCTCTTCAGCGCGGAGGCGCGCAAGGAGAAGGACTACCGGCTGGCCTGGTACGTGATCATCGGGTCGATCCCGATCAGCGTGCTGGGCTACCTGCTCAAGGACGAGATCCGCACCTCCGCGAGGAACCTGTGGATCACGGCCACGATGCTGATCGTGTTCGGCCTGCTGCTCGGCCTCGCCGACCAGCTCGCCAAGCACTCGCGGTCGGAGCTGACGATGAAGGACGCCGTCGGCATGGGCCTCGCCCAGGCCCTCGCGCTGATCCCCGGCGTCTCCCGCTCCGGCGGCACGCTCACCGCGGGCCTGTTCCTCGGGCTCGACCGGGCGGCCGCGGCGCGCTACTCGTTCCTGCTGGCGATCCCCGCCGTCTTCGGCGCGGGCATCTTCAGCATCCCGGACGTGCTGGACCGGGGCCCGAACGACGCCTCGGTCCCGCAGATGGTCGTGGCCACGATCATCGCGTTCGCGGTCGGGTACGCCACCATCGCGTGGCTGCTCAAGTACGTCTCGAAGCACAGCTACTCGGCGTTCGTCTGGTACCGGGTCATGCTCGGCATCGTCCTCATGGGCCTGCTGTCGATGAACCTGCTCCCCGCGAACTGAACCCCCGTCACCCGTGAGGGCCACCACGTCCGCGTGGTGGCCCTCACGGCATCTAGGGTGGTCCCGTGGCCACCGTGATCCTCCTGCGACATGCCCGTTCGACCGCCAACGGCTCCGGCGTGCTCGCCGGCCGCACACCGGGCGTGTCCCTGTGCGAGAAGGGCGAGGCGCAGGCGCTCGGGCTGGTCGACCGCCTCAAGGGCGTCCCCGTGGACGCCGTCGTGGCCTCGCCCATGGATCGCTGCCTGCAGACCGTGGCGCCGTTCCTCGCCGACCGCGGCCTCACCGCCGTCACCGAACCCGACCTCGCCGAGGTCGACTACGGCAGCTGGACCAACCGCGCCATCAAGGACCTCCTCAAGGAGCCCCTGTGGACGGTCGTGCAGCAGCACCCGTCCGCCGCCGTGTTCCCCGACGGCGAGGGCCTGGCGGCCGTGCAGGCCAGGGCCGTCGCCGCGATCCGCGCCCACGACGCCCGCGTCACGGCCGAGTTCGGCCCCCGTGCCGTCTGGATCGCGTGCAGCCACGGCGACGTCATCAAGGCCGTGCTCGCCGACGCGCTCGGCCTGCACCTCGACGGGTTCCAGCGCATCGTCGTCGACCCCGCCTCGGTGTCGGTCGTCCAGTACACCGAGACCAGGCCCTTCGTGCTGCGCTCCAACGACAACGGTGGGGACCTGGCGGGCATCGTGCCGCCGCCGGAGCACGAGCCGTCCTCCGACGCCGTGGTCGGCGGCGGCGCGGGCGCCGCGTAGTCCGACGGCGGGCACCCGAACGGCGGTACGGCCGAATTGTCGGACCGCCGTTCTAGGGTCTCGGCCATGACGGAGGTCGACGCGATCTGCCTGCGGCCGTGGGCCGAGGGCGACCTGGGGCTGCTGCGCGCGCAGAACACGCCCGAGATGCTGGTCCACCTGGGCGGGCCGGAGTCCGAGGAGGCCGTGCTCGACCGGCACCGCCGGTACGTCGAGCTGTCCGCGAGCGGGACTGGGCGGATGTACGTGGTGCTGCTCGGGCCCGACTCGGTGGTCGCGGGGTCGATCGGGTTCTGGGAGAAGGAGTGGGACGGCGCGTCGGTCTACGAGACCGGCTGGCACGTCCTGCCTGAGTTCCAGGGGCGCGGGGTGGCGACGCGGGCCGCGGTCGCCGTTGCTCGGATCGCCGCCGCCGAGGGCGACCACGAGGAGCTGCACGCGTTCCCGCCGGTGGCCAACACGGCGTCGGTCGGCGTGTGCCGCAAGGCCGGGTTCGCGCTGCGCGGGGAGCACGACATCGAGTACCCGGCGGGCACCTGGACGCGGTGCGAGGACTGGTGGGTGCCGCTGGGGTGAGACGTGCCGGGGCCCGGACCGTGCAGGGGGGCGGTCCGGGCCCCGGAGTACCGGGCGGGGCCTACTTGACGTTGACCGCCGCCCACGCCCTCGTCACCGCGGCGACCTCGGCGCTGCCCGCTCCGTAGAGCTCGGTGGCGGCGGCGATGGTGCCGGTGCGCGCGGCGGCGTACTTGGTGCTGGAGGTGAACCTCGTGGTCAGCGCCCGGTACCAGACCTTCTCGGCCTTGGCCCTGGTGATGCCGGTGACGGGCAGGCCGTCGTAGGTCGGGCTGTCGTAGGCGACCCCGTTGATCGTCTTGGGGCCGCTGCCCTCCGAGAGCAGGTAGAAGAAGTGGTTGGCGATGCCGGACGAGTGGTGCACGTCCAGGTTGCCGACCGTGGAGGACCAGTAGTCCGCGGACTTGCCGTCCCTGGACGGCTTGTCCATGTAGCGCAGGGGAGCGCTCGTGCCGCGGATGTCGATCTTCTCGCCGATGAGGTAGTCGCCGACGTCGCTGCTGTTGTTCGCGCTGAACTCGACCGTGGTGCCGAAGATGTCGCTGGTGGCCTCGTTGAGACCGCCGGGCTCACCGGAGTACACCATGTTGCCCGTGGCCGACGTGACGCCGTGCGACATCTCGTGGCCCGCGACGTCCAGCTCGGTCAGCGGCTTCTGGTTGCCCACGCCGTCGCCGTAGGTCATGCAGAAGCAGCTGTCGCTCCAGTTCGCGTTGTTGTAGGCGTTGCCGTAGTGCACGCGGCTCGTCGCGCCGACGCCGTTGTTCTTGATGCCGCTGCGGTTGTGGACGTTCTTGTAGTAGTCCCACGTGACCGCGGCGCCGTAGGCCGCGTCGACACCGGCCGTGGCCTTGTCGCTGATCGCGCCGTTGCCCCACTTGTTGTCGGCGTCGGTGAACAGCGTGCCCGTGCCGGAGGTGTTGTTGGCGTTGGTGACCGTCTGGTTGCCGCGCAGCGGGTCCTTGAGCTGGAACGTCGACCCGGACCTGGTCGTCTCCAGCTTCACCGTGCCGCTGTACTGGCTCACGCCGGAGCCCTCGACGTGCATCACGCGGTCCTCGCTCATCAGCACCTCGCCGGTGGCGGCGTCGGTGTAGACGTGCAGCTCGCTGGGCGACCGGTCGGCCTTGGTCCCGGTGAGCACGACCTCCCACGCCAGCGTCGGGGCCCGGTCGATCGCGAACACCACGAGCTGGGGTTCGGCCTTCGTCCAGGTCGCGCCGGCCTCGGCCACCCGTGCCGAGGACGCCGCGGTGGCGGCGGGGATCGCGGGCGTCGTGGACACGGTCAGCGCCGCGTCGGTGGCGCGGTCGACGGAGCTGATCGCGCCGGTGCCGGACCGGTGCACGACCATGTCGCCGCCGACGACCCGCAGGCCGTCGAGGGTGCGGTCGTAGCGGACGTGCCGGGTGCCGTCGGGGTCGGTGACGACGTCCTTGACCACGAGCTGCTCCTGGCCGCTCAGGCCCAGTGCCGACCTCACCGCTCCGGCCTGCGACGCCGCGAGGCTCAGGGTGCTCTCGCGGTCGGGCGCGGCGGAGGGTGTGGAGGTGGGCGGCGCCGCGGTGGCGGTGAGGCCGCTGACGGTCACCAGCGCGGCGGAGACCAGCGCCGCGTAGCCCAGGGTGGTGCGCTTCATGGACGCTCCTGTTCCGGTGCAGGGGGAGTTCGGCTCGTCCACGAAATCCGCGAATGAGACGAACACCGAGGAACATCTCGGCCAACAGCGCGTTGACCAGGAAATCGATGTTATGGCTGCCTCTGCGGAGGTAAATCGTCTCCCACATCGTGGGAAAGTCTCAGATTTCGAGCGATCCTGCTGGTCAGGGCTGTCCGACTAATCCGGATTGCGGATGAAAGGCCAGCTCAGCGGGGCCGGAAACGACGGCGGAACAAAGCGCGCAAGCGGGCAGGGGAATGAATCGCGCTGGGCCTTTCGGTGGCGTCCGTTGGTCTGGGACGTGTTGAGAGTTAATGACCGGCCGTGGTCGTTCGGTCACGCACGATCGCGGTGACCGGACGGGTGCTAGCCGTGGGCGACGCGGTCGGCGAAGAGCGCGCTCAGCCGGGGCAGTCTGCTCAGGAGCTCCGGGAGCGCGTCGAAGTCCCAGGGCTCGCCGTCGGGCTCGGGGCTGACCATGGACGCGTGGCGGCGGGCGGCGAGGTCGGCGTCCAGGCCGTCGTGGTCGCCGGTGCGCCGCCGGTGGGCCTCGCGGGCGACGTAGTCGAGGCCCTCCCAGTCGAGCGGCTCGTCGGTGGGCCACGCGTCGGGGTCGGTGGTGGCGAGCCGCTGGACCGGGGCGAGGTCGGCGAGCGCGTCCGGATCGGCGGCGACCGCGGTGAAGCCCGCGCGGCCGAGGCCGACGAGCCAGGCGAGGAAGTAGAAGAAGCCGTCGTCGGAGCAGCCGCCCAGGACGAGGTTCGCCGCTCCCCAGTGCCGCCAGGTGTCGGCCCGGCCCCGGACGTGGTCGAGCAGGACCTGGAAGTCGGTGATGTCGGGCGGGGGCAGGCTCGCCAGGTGCGTGGTGAGCCACGTCAGCCGCTCGGCCGGGGTGCGGGTCGCGGCGGCGGAGCGCTCGATGAGGGCCCAGAAGGAGGCTTCGTCCATGGCGTCGACGGTAGGCGTCGGGTCCGACAGTTGATCTTGCTATCGGGTGCGGGGCTTTAATGGCGGGCTCGCCCGCGCGCGGGGATCTATCCTGGACGCAGTATGGACACGCCGCTCGCCGGGTCACCACTTGCTGACCTGCACAAACGCCTGCCCGAGTTGATGCTTCGCGACCAGCGCAGGCTGCAACGCCGTCTCGATGGTGCCCGCAGGGTGAAGGACCCGCTGTCCAAGCGCGCCATAGCCGCGGAGATCGCGGGGGAGATCGACGACGCCGAGCTGCGGCTCGCGCTGCGGCGCGAGGGCGTGCCGACGCTCTCCTACCCCGAAGAGCTGCCGGTCAGCAAGCACAAGGACGAGATCCTCGCGCTGATCCGCGACCACCAGGTCGTGATCGTGGCGGGCGAGACGGGGTCGGGCAAGACGACCCAGCTGCCGAAGATCTGCCTGGAGCTGGGCCGCGGGGTGCGGGGGCAGATCGGGCACACGCAGCCCCGGCGGCTCGCGGCGCGGACGGTCGCCGAGCGGGTCGCCGAGGAGATGAAGACACCGCTGGGGTCCGCGGTGGGCTACAAGGTGCGGTTCAGCGACCAGTCCGGCGAGGACACGCTGGTCAAGCTGATGACGGACGGCATCCTGCTCGCGGAGATCCAGTCGGACCGCGACCTGAGCCGCTACGACACGCTGATCATCGACGAGGCCCACGAGCGCAGCCTGAACGTCGACTTCCTGCTCGGGTACCTCAAGCAGCTGCTGCCGCGCCGCCCCGACCTCAAGGTCGTCATCACCTCGGCGACGATCGACCCGCAGCGCTTCTCCCGGCACTTCTCCGACGCGCCGGTGATCGAGGTGTCGGGGCGGACGTACCCGGTGGAGGTGCGGTACCGCCCGATCGTGGACCCGGACGACGAGTTCGTCGACCCGGACCGCGACCAGACCTCGGCCATCGCCGAGGCCGTGGTGGAACTCCAGGCCGAGGGGCCGGGCGACATCCTGGTGTTCCTGTCGGGCGAGCGGGAGATCCGCGACACCGCCGACGCGCTCACCCAGCTGGAGCTGCGGAACACCGAGATCCTGCCGCTGTACGCGCGGCTGTCGTTCGCCGAGCAGCACCGGGTCTTCCAGGCGCACTCGGGGAGCCGGGTGGTGCTGGCGACGAACGTGGCGGAGACGTCGCTGACGGTGCCGGGCATCAAGTACGTCATCGACCCCGGAACGGCCCGCATCTCGCGCTACAGCCACCGGCTGAAGGTGCAGCGGCTGCCGATCGAGCCGGTGTCGCAGGCGTCGGCGAACCAGCGCAAGGGCCGCTGCGGGCGCGTGTCCGAGGGCATCTGCATCCGGCTGTACACCGAGGACGACTTCGAGTCGCGGCCGGAGTTCACCGATCCGGAGATCCTGCGGACGAACCTGGCGTCGGTCATCCTCCAGATGACGTCGATCGGGTTGGGCGACATCGCCGCGTTCCCGTTCATCGACGGGCCTGACTCGCGCAACATCGCCGACGGCGTGCAGCTGCTGCACGAGCTGGGCGCGATCGACCCGGCCGAGACGGACGTGCGCAAGCGGCTCACGCCGTTGGGGCGCAAGCTCGCGCAGCTGCCCGTCGACCCGCGGCTGGCCCGGATGGTGATCGAGGCCGACCGCAACGGGTGCGTCCGCGAGGTCATGATCATCGCGGCGGCGCTGTCCATCCAGGACCCGAGGGAACGTCCGCAGGACAAGCAGCAGGCGGCCACCGAGCAGCACGCGCGGTTCGCCGACCCCACCTCGGACTTCCTGTCGTTCGTGAACCTGTGGACGTACCTCAAGGACAAGCAGAAGGAGCTGTCCTCCAACCAGTTCCGCCGGATGTGCCGCACCGAGTTCCTGAACTACCTGCGGGTGCGGGAGTGGCAGGACATCTACTCGCAGCTGCGGCAGGTGGCCAAGACGCTGGGGCTCACCGTCGGCGAGGACGTGGCCGACCCGCAGCGCGTGCACATCTCGCTGCTGTCTGGTCTGCTGTCGCACATCGGCGTGAAGGACGTCCCGAAGAAGGACCCCGGCAAGCGCGCCTCGACCGAGTACGTGGGCGCCCGCGGCGCGCGGTTCGCGGTGTTCCCCGGCTCGGCGCTGTTCAAGAAGCCGCCGCAGTGGGTGATGGTCGCCGAACTCGTGGAGACCTCGCGGCTGTGGGGCCGGATCGTGGCGCGGATCGAGCCGGAGTGGGCCGAGCAGCTCGCACCGCACCTGGTGAAGCGCAACTACAGCGAACCGCACTGGGAGATCAAGCGCGGCTCCGTGGTGGCACTGGAGAAGGTGACGCTCTACGGGGTGCCGATCGTGGCGGCCCGCAAGGTCAACTACGGGCGGATCGACCCGGAGCTGTCGCGGGAGCTGTTCATCCGCCACGCCCTCGTGCAGGGCGAGTGGACCACGCACCACAGGTTCTTCCACGCCAACCGCGCGCTGCTCGCCGAGGTCGAGGAGCTGGAGAACCGGGCCCGCCGCCGCGACATCGTGGTGGACGACGAGACGCTCTACGAGTTCTACGAGCAGCGCGTCGGGGCCGAGGTCGTGTCGGTGCGGCACTTCGACACGTGGTGGAAGAAGACCCGGCAGAAGCAGCCGGACCTGCTGACGTTCACCAAGTCGATGCTGATCAACGAGCGCGCGGAGGTCAGCGAGCAGGCCTACCCGGACTCCTGGCAGCAGAACGGGCTGTCGCTGCCGCTGTCCTACCACTTCGAACCGGGCGCGGGCACGGACGGCGTGACGGTGCAGCTCCCGCTGCCCGCGCTGACGACCCTGGGCGACGAGGCGTTCTCGTGGCAGATCCCCGGCCTGCGGCTCGACCTGGTGATCGCGCTGATCCGGTCGCTGCCCAAGCCGGTCCGGCGGAACTTCGTGCCGGTGCCGGACGTGGCGAAGGCGGTGCTGGAGCGGATCTCCACCGACGATCCGCTGCTGCCCGCGCTGGAACGGGAGCTGCGCGCACTGACCGGTGTGGTCGTGCCGCGCGAGGCGTGGCAGCTCGACCAGGTGCCGGACCACCTGAAGCTCACCTACCGGGTCGTGGACGAGAACAACCGCGAGCTGGCGCTGGGCAAGGACCTGGGGGTGCTGAAGAAGCAGCTCGTGAAGGAGGTCCGGGCCACGCTGACCGCCGCCGCGGTGGACGTGGAGAAGTCCGGGCTGACGTCGTGGAGCTTCGGCAAGCTGCCCAGGACGATGGAGCAGAGCCAGTCCGGGATCGTGGTGACGGCGTACCCGACGCTGGTGGACGAGGGCGAGACCGTGGCGATCCGGGTGGTCGACACCCCCGGCCGGCAGGCGTTCGCGATGTGGCGCGGCACCCGGCGGCTGCTGCTGCTCGCCGTGCCGTCGCCGGTGAAGGTGCTCCAGCGGACCCTCGACAACGCGGCGAAGCTCGCGCTGACCCGCAACCCGCACGGCGGTGTCGCCGCGCTGCTCGCGGACTGCATCTCCGCGGCCGTCGACCGGCTGATGGCCGAGGCGGGCGGTCCCGCGTGGACGGAGGCCGGGTACGAACGGCTGCTCAAGCACGTCCGCACCAACCTCAACGCGGCCGTGTTCGCCGTCGTCGGCGACGTGCGCAAGGTGCTGGTCGCCGCGCACGACGTCGAGCTGCGGCTGTCCGGCATCAAGGCCCCGGTGTTCGGTCCGTCGGTGGCGGACGTGAAGGCGCAGCTCGCGGGCCTGGTGCACAAGGGGTTCGTCACGCGGGTCGGCGCTGCGCGGCTGCCGGACGTGGTCCGCTACCTGCGCGGGATCGAACGGCGGCTGGAGAAGCTGGTCGAGAACGCGGCGCGCGACCAGGAGTGGATGGACCGCGTCCACCAGGTGCACCAGGAGTACCGCGAGCTGCGGGCGCAGGTGCCCGCCGACGAGCCGAACGAGGCGCTGGACGAGGTGCGGTGGATGATCGAGGAGCTGCGGTTGAGCTACTTCGCGCAGACCATCGGCACCCGGTACTCGGTGTCGGACAAGCGGATCTTCAAGGCGTTGGACGCGGTGGTGCTGCCGTAGGTGCTCGTCCGGCCGTCGTCGGTGGGGGACGGCCGGAAACTGGCGCGGACCACCGGCGACGACCAGGCGATCCACCTTCACCGGACTGGGCCGCGGGCAACCGGGTCGAGGTGGTGTTCCCGCCGACCTGCGGGATCGAGGCCGCCCTCGCGGCGCTGCGCCGCGAGGGCGACGGGCTCCTCCGAGTCTCCCGCTGCGACTCGAACACCCGTCGAATCCACTCGAACGCCCGTCGAATCCACCCGGCGCACTTGACTCGTGCCCCCGTCCGGCGCGAGCGTCGTGGACAACTGGTGAGGCACTGACTCGGGCGGGGGCGTCTGTGATGGGCAGTCGGCGACAGCGGAAGGCGCGGTCGGTCGCGGCAGGCGCCACGGCGGCCTCCCTCGTGGCGGCCGTGTTCACGGGCCAACCGGCCGCGGGCGCCGCGGCGGTGACCGACGGACCCGCGCTGTCGGTGGACTTCTCGGCCGCCCGGCACGCGATCAGCCCGGACATCTACGGGCTGAACGGCGGTGACCCGGCGTTCAGCGCCGAGATCGGCCAGTCGGTGGCGCGGTGGGGAGGCAACGCGAGCAGCCGGTACAACTTCAAGAACCGCACCTACAACACCGGCAGCGACTGGTTCTTCGAGAACATCGTCGCCGCCGAGGAGCGCTCCCTCGAAGGAGTGGTCGGCTCAAACCTCGGCCGCGGGATCAAGCCGGTCGTCACCGTGCCCATGGTCGGCTGGGTGGCCAAGGACTCGCCCTCCTCGCACCCGTTCGCGTGCGGCTTTCCGGCGACCCGGTTCCCGGTGCAGGACGGGTTCGACACGTGGGATCCCAACTGCGGCAACGGTCAGCAGGACGGGAAGAACCTCATCGGCGTGCCCGAGGACACCTCGGTCAGGGCGGACGCGGCGTTCGCGGGCGAGATGGTGGCTCACCTGGTGGACAGGTTCGGCACGGCGGCACGGGGTGGTGTGCCGATCTACGAACTCGACAACGAGCCGGTGCTGTGGGCCCACACGCACCGCGATGTGCATCCCGAACTGGTCGGCTACGACGAGCTGGGCGGCAAGGGCACGGCGACCGCCGCGGCGATCAAGGCCGCCGACCCGAGCGCGGCCGTGCTGGGCCCGTCCGGGTGGGGGTACTGCGAGTGGGTCGCGTCCGGGGTGGACGGCTGCGGGCCGGGTGCCGACTCGGCCGCGCACGGCGGCCTCAACCTGTCGCAGTGGTACCTGAAGAACATGAAGGACTACGGCGACGCCCACGGCGGCAGGCGCTACCTGGACTACTTCGACCAGCACTTCTACCCGCAGATCAGCAGTGGCAAGGATCCCGCGACCAACGCCTGGCGGCTGCGGTCCGTCCGGTCGCTGTGGGACCCGACGTACGTCGAGGAGTCGTGGATCGGCCCCGGTGGGGTCAACGCGCCGCCGTTGCAGTTCATCCGCACGATGAAGTCGTGGATCGCCCAGTACTACCCCGGCACCAAGACCGCGATCACGGAGTACAACTGGGGCGCGCTGGACGACATCAACGGCGCACTCGCGCAGGCCGACGTCCTGGGCGTCTTCGGCCGTGAGGGCCTGGACCTCGCCACGATGTGGGGCGAGCCCAAGCCGAGCGATCCCGGCGCGTACGCGTTCCGGATGTACCGCAACTACGACGGTGCCGGCGGCCGGTTCGGCGACGTCAGCGTGTCGGCGAACTCCGCCGACCAGGACCGGCTGGCGGTGTACGCCGCGGAGCGCACCTCCGACAAGGCGCTGACCGTCGTGGTCGTCAACAAGACCGCGGACGACCTGACCTCGCCGTTGTCCCTGTCCGGGTTCGACAGCGCTGGTGCGGCACAGCGGTTCACCTACGGCCCGGCGAACCTGGGCGCCATCGTGCGCGGAGCCGATCTCCAGGTCGGCGACGACCGGGTCGAGGCGACGTACCCGGCGAACTCGATCACCCTGCTGGTCCTGCCGCCCGCCGGGTGCTCGGCCCGCCTCCAGGTCAACGGTGACTGGGGCACGGGACACGTCGCGACGGTGACCGTCACCAACAACCGCGCCACGGCGCTGACCGGGTGGCGGGTCAACTGGACGTGGCCTGCCGGTCAGCAGGTCGGCAACTCCTGGAACGCCGCCCTCAACCAGGACGCGGCCGGCGTGGTCGCCACCGACGCCGGGTGGAACGGCTCGATCGGTGCGGGCGGCTCCACCACGTTCGGGTTCCAGGCCACCGGCGGGGCAGCGACACCACGGTTGACCTGCACGCCCACCTGAGCAGGGCCGCCAGTCCGTCCAGTGCGCTCTGGTGCCATGAAGCCTTGGCCGACCAGTTCGACCTGGTTGTCGGCGTACCAGACGCGGGTCCTTCGCGGTCCTGGGACCCGACCGACCTGGACCCGACCGGCCCCCGGCCCACACCCATCCATCCCCGTGACCGACCAGCCCTCTCCGCCCTTCCCAACCCTTTCCCCGGCCGGACCCCGATTGTTCGCGCTCCTCATGGAGACGACGGCGCGATCGGGGTTCGACCGAGTCACGCCAGGCGGATGGTCAGCGTGGTCCACGCGCCCAGGTGCACGCGGTCGCCGTCGGACAGCGGACGCGGGGCGTTCGGGGGCAGCGGGTTCGTGGCGCCGTTGACCGTGGTGCCGTTGGTGGAGTCCAGGTCGACCACCGCCCACGCGCCCGCGGTCCGCACGAGCATCGCGTGGCTCGCGGAGACACCGGGGTCCTCCGGCGGCCCGATCAGGTCGATGTCGGGGAAGATGCCGCGCGAGCGGCTGCGGCGGCCGATGCTGATCCGGTCGTCGTGCAGCACGAAGCGGCGTTCCGGGCAGTAGAGCGGGAACTCCATCGCGGCGGAGTCCGGGCCGCCCGCGGCGACGACCCGCTCGAAGTAGTCGCGGTCGGCCGTGACGACGGCGTGCCACGCCGCGGGTGTCGGCGGTGCCGGGGCCGCGGTGGCCGTGTCGAGCGAGTCGTGGCCGCACTCCTCGCAGAACCGGCCGACCTGCGGTGTGCCGCACGAGCCGCACACCCGTGGCGGGGCGGGCTCGTCCGGGGCCGCCAGCGGTGTGCCGCAGACGTCGCAGTAGTCGTCGGTGGCGCTGTCGTGGCCCGAGGAGCAGGTCGGCATCAGGGTCTCCCGACCCGCTTGGTCACGGTCGACCGCGTGTCGAGGGTCATCTCGTCGGCGTCCTCGACCTTGGGCCGCAGCTTGACCGTCCCGGTGACCGGGTCGACCACGTCGACGACCTTGGCCAGCAGCTTCGCGGTGTCGGTGTTGCCGGACGAGGTCGCGAGCGCGACCGCGCGCCCGAGCTTCGCGGTCGCCGTCTCGACGTCGCCGGACTTGCGGGCCTCCAGGCCGTCCTGGATGGCCTCCGCCAGCTCGGCCTGCCCGGTGTAGTGGGCGACCTCGCGGTTGATGCGCGTGGACAGGGCGCTGTCGTCGGTCCACACCGCCAGCACCCTGCCCTGCCCGAGGACGTCGCCGGTCGAGGTGAGCAGGCTGACCCGGCCCGCGAGCATCCGGTCGCCCACGCCGGCGGCCTTCACCCGCACGCACACGTGGTAGTCGCGGCTCTCCGAGCCCCACGCGCCGATCGGGTAGTCGCCGGTGCGCGGCCCTGACTCGGTGCGCCGGTCGGTCAGGTCCAGGACGGTGGGGGACACCTGCTTCACGAACGCGACCGTCGCGCCCTCCGGCGTCCACAGCCGCAGCGACACCCCGCCGACGGCCTTGCCCATCGCGGTCGCGGTCATGGCGCGGAAGTCGTCGGCCAGCCCCTGCGGGTCGGCGACGATGTCGACGGAGCCGAGCATCGCCTCGGCGACCTTGCGCAGCTCCTCGACCTGCCAGTCCGTGCCGACGCCCCGGCAGTCGCAGGTGAAGCGGCCGCTGACGGACGCGAGCGTGCGGGAGAGCTGGGCGGGCGTCTCGTGCTGGTTCTGGCCGTCGGTCAGCAGGATCGCGTGCTTGAGACCGCCGCGGTGCCGGGCCAGGACCCGGTCGGCGAGCGTGAGCCACCGGCCCATGGCGGTGCCCCCGTCGGCGGTGAGGCCGCGCACGAGCCGCTTGGCCTCCAGCCGCGTGCGGTCGTTGACGACCGCGAGGCCCTCCTCGCGCGGGTAGACCATGCGGGCGGTGTCGGTGCCCTCGACGACGGCGAACGACACGCCGTCGCGCAGCGCGTCGATCGCGGTGACGGTCGCGTGCTTGGCGGCGTTGAGCTTCGCGGGCGGGTAGCGCATCGACCCCGAGCAGTCGACGATGATCACCTGGGCGACGTCGGTGGACGAGACCGGGGCCGAGGAGCCGCCGCTCGCCGACACCGTGACGATCGCGTCGACCTCGCGCGCGCCCTCCGGCAGGTACTCGTTCTGGAAGACCTCCACGGCGAACTCAGCGGTCATCCGCACCCCCCACCTCGATGACGACCACGGTGATGTTGTCGTGCCCACCCGCCTCCAGGGCGGTGTCGACCAGGTGCCGCGCGACCTCCAGCGGGGCCGCGCCGCGGGGGCGGACCGCGTCGAGGTCCTCCACCTCCGGAAGGTAGTTCCACAGGCCGTCGCTGCACAGCAGCACGATCCCCGTCTCCTCAGGGACGAGCGTCACCACGTGCGGGCTGACCTGCCCGGAGTCGCCGCCCAGCCAGCGCGACAGCACGTGCGAGCGGCGGTCGTTGACCGCCTCGGCCTCGGTGAGCACCCCGTCGGCGACGAGCTGCGCCGCCCACGTGTCGTCCTTGGTGAGCCGCCGCGACGGGGTCTTCGCGCCGTCGTCGGCCAGCCAGTACGCGCGGCTGTCGCCGACCCAGCCCACCACCACGCCGCTCTCGGTCCGCATCGCCGACACGTAGGTGCACGACGGCGCCACGTCCGGCGCCTCCGGACGGGCCAGCTCGCCTGCCGCGCGGTTGGCCGACGCCACCGCCAGCACGGTCGCCCGCTCCGGGTCGGAACCCTCGACCAGCGCGTCGACCAGGACGGCGTTCGCCGCGTCCACGGCGGCCTGCGACGCCTCGTCGGACCGCTCGGAGGACGCGACCCCGTCGCACACGATCGCCGCGACCCCGCGCGCGTGGACCTGGCCGAACGCCATCGAGTCCTCGTTGCGCGCCCGGCGCCTGCCCCGGTCGCTGATCCCGGCGAGCGTGGGCAGCACGAACTCCATCCGGTCCCGCCCGGTCGGCTGGGACCGGCCGCACAGCTCGCAGAAGCCGTCGGAGTCGATGTCCTCGCTGCCGCACGCGCACTGCGCGGCCGCGGACCCGTCCGGGCCGCCGACGGGGGTCGTGCGCACCAGCAGGTTGCGGCCGCACTCCTCGCAGAACCGGTCCTGGGCGCCGACGGGCGCGTCGCACTCGGGGCAGTTGGTCATGGTCACACCAGTGTCCGCGGTCGCACGGCGTTGGCCCGGTCCACGAGGGCGAAGCGCTCCTCTGGCGTGTCGGCGAGCCGCGCGAGGGTCCGGTAGTGGCGCTCCAAACCAAGCCTCAGGCCCCGGTCCGTCAGTTCGCACCCCAGCAGCTCCCCGTGCCCGTTGACCGACGTTCCGCCACCACCGCTCGCGAGCCAGTCGAACGCCGCCTGGAGCACCTCGACGCTCAGCCTCGCCCTGCGGGCCACGTCCAGCTCCAGCGCGGCCAACCGCTCCGCCGCCCCCGAGATCGACGCGATCGCCGGGTCGCCACCCGCCCGGTGGTGCGCCTTGTCGGTCTGCGCCCGGATCGCGGACACCTGCGCGGCCACGTGGTGGCTGGAGGTCTCCGGAACGGTGTGCAGCACCGCCACGGCCCGGTCGGGCGTCCCCGCCGCCAGCAGCACGCGGGCCAGGCCGAACGCGGCCGACACCGAGGAGCGGTCCGTGCGCCACACCAGCTCGTAGTAGTGCGCGGCCTCGTCGAGGTTGCCGGTCGCCTCGGCGCACAGCGCGATGCCGAGCTTCGGCGCGGCCTCGCCGGGCAGCACGTCGTAGACGGTCTCGAACGCCGCCCGCGCGTCGGTCGGGCTGCCCTCCACCAGTGCCGCGAGCCCGCGGTACCAGATGGGCCGCCAGTCGTCGGAGTCCACCAGGGACGGGTCGTCCGGGTCGAACATCGAGGTCGCCGTCAGCCCGTACAGCTCGCGGGTCGCCTCCTCCGACTGGCCGGAGTCGATCAGGGCGCGCACCAGTTGCAGCCGCACCTCGGCGGTCGTCACGGGGGCGGCGCGCAGCGCGGCGATCCGCTCGGCGGCCTCACCGGTCGTGGCGGTGGCGAGGAACCCGGCGGCCGGGTCGGTGGCGTCGACCTGGGGGACCGGCAGCGCCGCCGCGGCGGTCGGCAGGTCCGGGTCGCGCTCGGCACCGAAGCACCGCCGTTCCGGCGTGAACTGGCGCGACAGGCCGGGGCGCGGGTTGCCGTCCTCGGCGGCCAGCACCTCGCGCAGCACGCCGGTGAGCTGCTCGGCCATCTCCTCGGCCGAGGTGAACCGCAGCTCCGGGTTGGGGTCGGTCGCCCGGTGCAGGAACCGCCGGTAGGACTCGAACCGCGCCAGCAGCGGCTCCACCGCCGGGCTGGGCAGACTGGCCCGGTACTTGCGGCGGAAGTCGAACGAGAAGCTCATGACGGCGAGCGCGCGGCCCACGGTGTACAGGTCGGAGGCCACCGACGGGCCGATCGTGCCGATCTCCGGCGCCTGGTAGCCGATCGTGCCGTAGATGGCGCTGCGGTTGTCGCCGATGCGCCGCACCGCGCCCAGGTCGATCAGCTTGAGCTGCTCCTCGGTCTGGATCACGTTGTCCGGCTTGAAGTCGCAGTACAGCAGGCCGACGCCGTGCAGGTAGCCCAGCGCGGGCAGGACCTCCAGCGCGTAGGCGATGGCCTGCGCGAGCGGCAGCGACTCCGTGCCGCCGCCCCGGCCGCGCAGCTCCTTGATCATGTCCTTGACCGACTGGCCGCCGACGTACTCCATGACGATGTAGTCGACGAGGTCGCCGGTCGTGCGGTCCGCGTGCTGCACGAAGTTGTGGATCTTCACGATGTTCGGGTGCTCGACCTCGGCGAGGAACCGGCGTTCGGCCATCGCCGCGGCCATCGCGTCCGCGTCACCGGAGTCGAGCAGGCCCTTGAGCACCACCCACCGGTCGCTGACCGCGTGGTCCAGTGCCAGGTAGATCCAGCCGAGGCCGCCGTGGGCCAGGCAGCCCAGCACCTCGTACTGGCCGTGCAGGACCTCGCCCGGCTCCAGCTTCGGCGTGTAGGAGTAGTGGTGGCCGCACTGCGGGCAGAACCCCTCCACGCGGCCCGGCCTGCCCTCGCGGCTGCGCCCGACCTCCTTGCCGCACGCGCTGCAGAACCGCTTCGCCTCCGGCACCTCGGGGTTCGCCAGCACCGCGGACTTCGGGTCGCGGTAGGGCACGCGCG
The DNA here is from genome assembly GCF_036375055.1 of Umezawaea sp. Taxonomy (GTDB): domain Bacteria; phylum Actinomycetota; class Actinomycetes; order Mycobacteriales; family Pseudonocardiaceae; genus Umezawaea. Next base: position 21,454 of record NZ_DASUSQ010000125.1, on the reverse strand, counting down.
GCACCTCCACCAGCCCGGCGCCGAGCCTGCCGCGGGCCGTGGACCGGGTGGACGCGCGGCGGCTGCGGCCGGACGGGCTCACGGTGCTCGTCCACGGCGCCGTGCCCGGTCCGGTCGACGGGCCGGTGAACGCGCCCGTGCTCTGCCCCTGGGTGCTCTGCCCCTGGGTGCTCTGCGACCGCGTGCCTGGTCCCCGTGCGCTCGGCGGCTCCGAGCCCCGCGTGCCCGTGGTCCCGGAGTCGGCCGTGGCCTCGGCGGGCCGCGTCGTGGTGAACGCGCCCCCGCTCGCGGGCAGCACCGACGGCGCCTCCAGCCCGCAGTGGTCGCAGAACCCGTCGGGGTCGATGGTCCCCCCGCACCCCGATCGTCGACACGCGCTCATCTCGCCTCCGCCAGGTCGAGCACGGCCTGCTGGTAGCGGCCGACCGCGCGGGTCGCCTCCGGCAGGTCGCACGGTGCGGTGAACAGGACGTCGTGCGCCGCGCGGTGCACCGCGGCCAGGGCCGCGTCCTCGGCGTGCCCCAGGCGGGTCGCCTTCGCCCGGTAGGCCTCCAGCCGTCCGCGCAGCTCGGTGCGGCGGTCCAGCAGCCCGGTCAGGTTCGCCACCAGCGCGCGGCACTCCGGCAGCGCGTCCGGCACCTCGGGCAGGGCGCCGACGGCGATCTTCTCCGCGACCAGCGCCCGCAGCCGGTGCGCCTGCTCCCGCACCCGCACCAGTTCCCGCTGGTCGTCCTCGGTCGCGGTCCGCCGGTCCACGGCCCGCGCCAGGAGGTCGACGACGTGCGCGTACCCCTCCCGCATCCGCGTGACCAGGTCGTCCAGCGCGACCCGCTCCGCGATGACCGCGGGCCCGGTCAGACCGCGCCGCGACAGCGGCACCGAGCGGCTGTCCAGCTCGACGGCCCGCCCGGTCAGCAGTTCGGTCAGCTCGGCCAGGTCGGCGGGCGACGGCCTCTCGGTGCGGGCGCGCACCTCCCGCACCTCGTCCAGCAGCCGCCGGTAGGCGTCGAACTGCGCCCACAGGCCCGCCACGGCCTCGCGCTCGGCGCCGACGAGCAGCGCGTGACCGGGGTGGTCGTCCATGGCCAGCAGCGACTGCGCGATCCGGTCGCTCTCCGCGACCCGCCGCGCCAGCACCTCGTCCACCTCGTCGCGGTCCACGGCCGCTCAGTCCCGGTACTTCGCCGCGGGTGGCGCGGCGCCGCGGTCCAGCGCGCCCAGCCACCGCTGGTGGATCCCCGCCCACGTGCCGTCGGAGCGGATGCGCTCCAGGACCCCGTTGACGAACCGGACGAAGTCCTCGTTCGCCTTGGGGATGCCCATCCCGTACGGCTCCTGGGTGAACTGCGGGCCGACCATCTCCGTGTACGGGTCCTGCGCGGCCAGCCCGGCGAGGATCGTGTCGTCGGTGGACACCGCGTCCACCTGCCCCTGCTGGAGCATCACCAGGCAGTCCGTCCAGTTCGCCACGGCCACCACGACCGGCTTCGAGGCGATGTTCGCGACGTTCGCCAGCGAGCTGGACCCCTTCGTGGCGCACACCTTCCGGCCGCCGAGCGAGTCCGGACCGGTGATGCCGGACCCGCGCGCGGCCAGCACCCGCTGCCCGGCCTGGTAGTAGACGCTGGAGAACGCGACCTTCTGGGCCCGCTCGCAGTTGATCGTCATCGTGCGCACCACGACGTCGACCTCGCCCTGCTCCAGCGCCGGGATGCGCTGGTCGGAGGTCAGCACCTTGAACTGGATCCGGTTCGGGTCCCCGAAGACCGCCTTCGCGACCTCGCGGGCCATGTCGACGTCGAACCCCTCGATCGCGCCGGACTCGGGGTTGCGGAACCCCATCAGGTAGGTGTTCTGGTCCACGCCCGCGATGAGCCTGCCCCGCGCCGCGATCCTCTCCATCGTCGAGCCCGGCGGCATCGCCCCCGGCTGCGGCAGCGGACCGGAGGGCCGCAGGCTCGCCGTCGCGTCGCACGGGGGCACCGCCGCGGCGCTGCTCGGCGGCCCGCCGACCTCGGCCGCGTCCCCCGGCGTGGGGGCGCCCGCCGACCCGACCGTGATGTCCGGCGCGGAACTGGGCACCGGCGCGCACGCGGCCGACAGCAGGAGCAGCAGCAGGACCACCAGTCGTCTCATCGGTACTCCTTCAGGCGCTGCCACACGCCCATCACCGACGCCGCCGCCGCGCCCAGCGCGAGCAGCGCCACCACGGCGACCGTGCCGGTCAGCGCACCCCGCGCGGTGGCGACCGACCCGGTGAACGCGGTGCGGGCCTGCGTGATCGCGGTGACCAGGTCGCGGTCGAGGTTGTCGAACGCCACCGCCGCGCCGCCCTGGTCGGGACCGATCGCCGCGCCCAGCGCCGTGGTGTAGTCGCCGCTGTCGTCGGCCTCCCTGATCCGGCGGTGGGCCTCCTGCCAGGCCTGGAAGTTCTTCTCCGCGGACGTGACCGCGTCGCGCACCGCGGGCGCGGTGGCCAGCGACCTGCCTCGGGCGAGCAGCTCGCCCAGCTCGCCCGAGACCTCGCCGTAGCGCTTCTCGTAGGCCGCGCCGCTGCCGCGCGCCACCAGCGTCAGCGTCTCGTCGCCGCGCGCGGTCAGCGTGGCGATGCGGGCCCGTGCCAGCACGTCGACCTGGGCCGACCCGTTCTCCCGGCTGTCGGACACGGTGGTCGCGACGACCGCGCTCGCGATGCTCACCCACAGCAGCGACACCAGCACCAGCCCGGTCGCGACCACCAGACCGACGTTGAACACCCGGTTGGAGCGGCGGGTGACGTACCACTGGGCGAAGCCGAGCGAGGCGAGCGCGACGAGGCCGAGCAGCAGCTCCGACCACGGGCCGCCGCCCGCGCTGTCCTGGTCGCGGACCACGTTCGCCGTCTCGGCGCGGTAGAGGCCCTGCGCGGCGGGCAGCAGCTGGGCGCGCATCAGGCTGGACGCCTCGCGCAGGTAGGCGGCGCCGACGGGGTTGCCCTGCCGGTTGTGCGTGCGCGCGGTCTCGACCAGCCCGGTGTACACCGGGAGCTGGCCCGCCAGGGTCGACAGCGCGGTGCCGACCTCGGGGGAGCGGGACGTCTCACCGGTCGCGGTCGACAGCGCCGCGGCGGCCTTCGCGATGTCCGCCTCGTAGCGGGACCGCAGGGCGGGCGACTCGACGCCGCCCGAGAGGAACGCCGACGCCGCCGTGGCGTCGGCGTCGGCCATCGACCGGTAGACCTCCTGAGCGGCGAAGCTCAGCGGCTCGCTGCGGTTCGCGAGCTCCTCCAGCGCGGCCGAGCGGGTCTGCACGCTCCACGCGGTGAGGGCGCCCACGACGACGGTGACCGCGACCAGCAGCAGGGCGATCAGGCTCAGCCGCCCCGGTGTGCTCTTCACCAACCCCGTGACCCGGCGCGAGGTCGGTGCGGTGACCACGGCCGTCATCGGGGTCCCCTTCCGCCGCAACCACGTCCTCACCACCCGCGGGCTGTCCCACAAGCGTAGATACAGCCTGGTCACCGTGGGGCCCAAACGTGATGATCCACTGGGCGGACGCGGTCCACCACCCCCAGCGGGCCGGAGATCTCCGGATTCACCCCGCTGAGACACGCGTTCAGGGGACGCGGGCCCCCTCGTGCCGCCGTCGGAACCGGACGCGGCCGACCGGGTGAGGTCCGGTGGGACGAACGGATGAACCCGACCGGTCTAGCGCGCGGCCCTGAGTTCGTCGCGCGCCGTCATCAACGCGAACCCCAGCAGGTTCAGGCCGCGCCACGTGGACGGGGTCAGCGCGCGCTCGTCGTCGTCGCGCAGCCCGATGCCCCAGATCCGGTCCAGCGGACTGGCCTCGACCAGCACGCGCTCGCCCGTGCGCAGCAGGAAGTCCCGCAGCGCCGGGTCCGCGCCGAACTTCGCGACGTTCCCCGCCACCACGATCCCCACCCGGTGGGCGTCCCACACGGCGCTGTCGAACCCGCGCACCTGCCTGCCGATGTTCTTCGCCTCGGCGGGCGTGCGCGCGGTCATCACGCGCTCGGCGGCCTGCTCGTCGCCGAACAGCCGCGCCTTGCCCGCCATCATGAAGTGCTCGGCGGTCGCGTACGTCGTGCCCTCGACGTCGAACGGCGACTCGAACCACTGGCTCAGGCACTCCGAGCCCAGGTCGCCCGCCGACTTCGGCCCCCAGAAGAACACGAACGCCATGGGCACGCCGTTGTGCTCGGCGCGGCGGGCGCTGTCCAGGTCGCGGATCGTCATCACGGGGCCCTCGGCGGTACGGGCAGCGGCAGGGCGGGCAGCCCGTCCATGCTCACGCCGTTGAAGTCCTTGCCCTCGCAGTAGGCGCGGAACTCCTCGTCGGACTTGCGGCCGAAGTACTCCGCGTGCAGCGTCCGCTCCTCGCGGTAGTCCATGAACGGCACCGCGAACCCGCACGTGTCGCTGATCTGCCGCGCGGTCACCACGACGACCGCCCGCAGCCCCGGCGCGTCCGCGTCGCCGAACCCGGCGACCAGTTCGGCGAAGCGCGGGTCGTCGCGGAACACCGGCACCCCCGTGCCGTGCACCCGCACGATGTTCGGCGGCCCGGTGAACGCGCACCACATGAGCGTGATCCGACCGTTCTCCCGCAGGTGGGCGATGGTCTCGGCGTGGCTGCCGCCGAAGTCCAGGTAGGCCACCGTCTGCTCGTCGAGCACCCGCAGCGACCCCGACCTGCCCTTGGGGGAGACGTTGACGAACCCGTCGCCGGTCAGCGGAGCGGTGCCGGTGAAGAAGACCGGCTGCGCCTCGATGAACTCCCGCAGCCTGCCGTCGATCCGGTCGTAGATCTTTCCCATACCCCCGATTATGGTCCGGGGTGCCCGCTCTGAACCCCGGTTTTTCCACAGCGTGGGCATAACGCCGTCAGCACTCGCCCCGGCCGGGCTCCTCCGCCACCCGCGCGTGCAGGTGCTCGTCGTGGCGCAGGCCGTCCCCGTACACCGATCCCGACCGCAGCGTTCCCTCGGTCGGGTAGCCCGCCTTCACCGCCACCCGGCACGACGCCCCGTTCGCGACCGCGTGGAACAGCTGCACCCGGCGCAGCCCCAGCGCCGCGAACGCCCAGTCCGTCACCACCCGCACCGACGCCGTCGCGACGCCGCGCCCACGGGCCCACGGCGCGACCCGGTAGCCCATCTCCCCGCTCGACCTGCCGAGGTCGAGCTCGTGCAGCGACACGTTGCCCAGCAGCCGCCCGGTGCCCGCGTCGAGCACCGAGAACGTCGCGTGGTCGCCGCTCGACCAGTCCGCGAGCCGCTCGCACCACTCCCGCGCGCTCGCCAGGTCCACCACCGAGGACACGGGGTTCCAGCGGGCCGTCTCCGGGTCGCGGGCCATCGCCAGCGCGTCGGCGGCCTCGCGCGCGTCGGGCGGTCGCAGCAGGAGGCCGCCGACGGTCAGCTCCACCGGGTCGATCGCGGGTGCCATGACCGTGATCCTGGTCCATCCGGCGGTGGCCTAGGGTGCTGGCCCGTGACCGAACCGGACTTCCTCCGCGACACCAGGACCTCCTACGACACCGTCGCCGTCGACTACGCCGAGCTGGTCGGCGACCTGGCGGAGCGCGGCCCGGTGGACCGCGCGATGCTCGGCGTGTTCGCCGAGCACGTCACCGGCGGTCCGGTGGGCGACATCGGCTGCGGTCCCGGCCGGGTCACCGAGCACCTGCACGGCCTCGGCCTGGACGCGTTCGGCGTGGACCTGTCGCCGGGGATGGTCGAGGTGGCCCGGCGGGCGTACCCGCACCTGCGGTTCGAGGTCGGCTCGATGCTGGAGCTGGACCTGCCCGCCGACGGCCTGGGCGGGCTCGTGGCGTGGTACTCGATCATCCACGTGCCGAGGGACCTGCTGCCCGCGGTGTTCGCCGAGTTCCACCGCGTCCTCGCGCCCGGCGGTCACCTCCTGCTCGCGTTCCAGGTCGGCGACGAGACCGTGCACGTCACCCGCGGCTACGGCCACGACGTCGACCTGAACGCCCACCGGCTCCCGCCCGCGGTGGTCGAGGAGCTGCTGGTGGAGGCGGGGTTCACCCTGAACGCCCGCCTGGTGCGCGAGCCGGAGGCCTCGGAGAAGACGCCGCAGGCCTACCTGCTGGTGCGGAAGTGACGGCGGGGCACGGGGCGGTCGGGTGCGCGGAAGCCGGGTACGCGGTCCGCGGGACCGCCTCCGGGGCCCACGCGTCCACCGCCGCGGTGAGGTGAGGCCGCCGGAAAACCGCGTGCGGACCGTCGGGGCGGTGGTGTGTGATCGCGGGCGTGGCGATCGTGGTGGGTGAGCCGGGGGTCGACGGGCTGGGCGCGGTCGTGGACGCGCTGCGGGAGTGGCAGCACGAGGGGACGCCGGTGCAGCTGCACCCTGGGGACCTGGGCTGGTTCTGGCGGTTCGGCCCGGGGGCGACGGCCGCGGCGGTCCGGACCTGGAGCCGCGACGGGCGGGTCGTCGCCGTCGGGCTGCTCGACGGGCCGGGGCTGGTGCGGCTGACGACCGCACCCGACGTCCAGCGGGACGAGGAGCTGGCGCGGCGGCTGGCCGAGGACCTGACCGGCCAGGGGTGCGGTGTGCCCGAGGCCGTCGAAGCGCCGAGGAACGCCCTGGTCCGGGACCTGCTGGCCCTGGAGGGCTGGACGGCCGCCGAGCCGTGGACGCCGCTGCGCCGGGACCTCGCGGAGCCGGTGGAGGACCCCGGCGTGCGGATCGAGGTGGTCGGGCCGGAGCGGGTGGCCGAGCGGACCGCCGTGCAGCGGGCGTCGTTCGACGGGTCGACGTTCACCGACGCGAGCTGGCGCGCGATGGCGGCCGGGCCGCTCTACGCCGACGCCCGGTGCCTGATCGCCCTCGACGAGCGGGGCGACGCGGTGGCCGCGGTGACGGTGTGGTCGGCCGGTCCCGGCAGGCCGGGCCTGCTGGAGCCGATGGGCGTGCACCGCGACCACCGGGGCCGCGGTCACGGCCGCGCGATCACCGTCGCCGCGGCGGCGGCGCTGCGCGAACTGGGGTCGTCGAGCGCGGTCGTCTGCACCCCGAGCGCCAACGCAGGCGCCGTCGCCACCTACCGGTCGGCGGGCTTCGAGCGGCTCCCGGAGCTGCGCGACCGCGGCCGGCCGCCTGAGCGCTCCGCTCAGGACAGGTCGGACAGGTCGAGGACGAAGCGGTAGCGGACGTCGTTGCGGTCGAGGCGGTCGAGGGCGTCGGCCACCCGCGCGGACGGGAGCACCTCGACGTCGGCGGTGATGCCGCGGGCCGCGCAGAAGTCGAGCATCTCGGCGGTGGCGGGCAGGCCGCCGCTGCCCGCCGAGCTGAGCTTCTTGCGGCCGATGAGCAGGTCGAGCGCCTCCACGGTGACGGGGCCGAGGTTGCCCAGGTGGCTGAGGGTGCCGTCCAGGGCGAGCAGTCCCAGGTAGGGCTTGACGTCGTGGGGGACGGGGATGGTGTCGATCACGACGTCGAACCGGTCGCGGGCCGCGGCCATCCGGCCGGGGTCGGAGGAGACGACGAGGTCGTGGGCGCCGAGCCGGGCAGCCTCGGCCGTGCGGTCCGCCGACCGGCTGATCACCGCCACCTCGGCGCCCAGCGCCGCGGCGAACTTGACCGCGAGGTGGCCCAGCCCGCCGAGGCCGCTCACCGCGACGCGGGTGCCCGGCCCCACGCCGAGCGCGCGCAGCGGCTCCCACACCGTGATCCCGGCGCACAGCAGGGGCGCCGCGGCGGCCGGGTCCAGCCCGGCGGGCAGGGGGTGGGTGAACCGGTCGCGGACCACGTACTCGCGGGCGTAGCCGCCCAGCGTCGTCGACCCGTCGTGGCGGTCGGTGCCGCCGTAGGTCAGCGTGGGGAAGTCGCGGCAGAAGTTCTCCTGGCCCGCCTCGCACATCGGGCACGCGCCGCAGGAGTCGACGATGTTGCCGACGGCGACGGGGTCGCCGACGCGGAAGCGGGTCACGTCCGGGCCGGTCTCGGTCACCACGCCGGTGAACTCGTGGCCGGGCACGAGCCCCGGCCCGTCCTCGGGCAGCGAGCGGACGGCGTGCAGGTCGCTGTGGCAGACGCCGCAGAAGTCCACGCGCACCGCCACGTCGTCGCGCCTGAGGTCGCGGCGGGGGATCGAGACCCGGTGCAGGTCGGTCGTCGGGCCGTTCGCCCGCCAGCCGGTGGTGCTCCTCATGAGCTCTCCTCAAACAGACTGTTCGGTTTGTTCAGAAGCTAGGTCAGGTTCGGGGGAAAAGCAAACCAACTGTTCTGTCTGTAGGGTGTGGCCATGTCCGACCGGCACCTGACCGCCCGCGGCGCGGCCACGCGGCAGCGCATCGTCGACGTCGCCACCCGCGAGTTCGCCGAGCACGGCATCGCCGGGGCCCGCATCGAGCGGGTCGTCGTCGCGGCGAACACCAACAAGGCCCAGCTCTACGCCTACTTCGGCAGCAAGGAAGGGCTGTTCGACGCGATCTTCCACGGCTCGCTGGAGCGGATCGTCAACGTCGTCCCCATCGACGCCACCGACCTCGCGGACTGGGCCGTGCGCCTCTACGACGAGTACCTGCGTCGCCCGGACCTCATCCGGCTCGCCACGTGGGCGCGTCTGGAGCGTCGGCCCACCGGCCACCTCGTCGAGCACGTCGACCGCCTCGACGACGGCAAGCTGCGGGCCATCGCGGAGGCGCAGGCGGCGGGGTTGGTGCGTGCGGGGGATCCGTTCGACCTGATGGCGGTGGTGATCGCGATGTCGATGGCGTGGTCGCCGGTGAGCAACGTCTACGCGGCCACCGCCGACGAGCCCGCCGAGGCGCACGACCGTCGTCGGGCGCTGTTGCGCGAGTGCGTCCGGGCGGCCGTCGCGCCCGCGGGCTGAGGACCGTCAGGTGTTCTCGGGGGCGGGCGGGGTGGACGAGTACGCCCGCCGGTAGGCGTTCGGGGTGAGGCCGACCGCCGTCCGCAGGTGCTTGCGCAGCAGCACGGGGTCGGCGAAGCCCGAGGCGTGGGCGATCTCGGTGACGCTCAACCGGGTCGACTCCAGCAGCAGGCGGGCGTGGTCGACCCGCCGCTGGACCACCCACTGCTGCGGGGACAGCCCGACCTCGGTCCGGAACCGCCGGGTCAGGGTGCGGACGCTCATGTTCGCGTGCCGGGCGAGGTCGGCCAGGGCCAGCGGCTCGGCGAGCCGGTCGAGGGCCCACCGGCGGGTGGCCGACGTCGAGGCGTCGCCGTGCGCGGGCAGCGGGCGCTCGATGAACTGGGCCTGTCCGCCCTCGCGCCAGGGGGCGACGACGCACCGGCGCGCGGTGGCGTTGGCGACGGCCGCCCCGTGGTCGCGGCGCACGACGTGCAGGCACAGGTCGATGCCCGCCGCCGCGCCCGCCGAGGTCAGGACGCGGCCGTTGTCGACGAACAGCACGCCGGGGTTCACGTCGACCAGCGGGAAGCGGCGGGCGAACTCCTCGCACAGCGCCCAGTGCGTGGTCGCGCCCTGCCCGTCGAGCATCCCGGACGCGGCGAGCACGAACGCCGAGGTGCACAGGCTGATCACCCTCGTCGTCGGGGCGATGCCCACCAGCGCGGCGGCCAGCTCGTCGCTCAGCCCGCCCGGCCCCGGCAGGTCCCGGTCGCGGTCCTGCGTCGCGATGACGACGGTGTCCGCGGTGGTCAGCGCCGACTCGTCGTTGCGGACGTCGAGGACGAAGTCCTGGCTCGTGGTGACGGGTCTGCCGCCGAGGGAGCAGGTCGTGACCTCGTACAGCGGCGCGCCCGACGGGGCGAAGGCGTGTCCGAGCACCTGCGCGGGGATGCCGAGGTCGAACGGCTTGGCGCCGTCCAGCGCGAGGACGGCGACGCGATGGGGCATGGCCGGATTTTTACCACGGTTGTCTTCCCGGCCAATGTCGGCCGGTGTCGACGATCGCCAGGATGGGCGGTGCGACCGGGCCACGGGGCCCTCGCGACCACCAGAGGGGAATCGAACAGCACCATGAGCGAAGCGCTTGTCATCGGCGGCACCGGGGCGATGGGCGGCAGTGTGGTGCTCCGCCTGCTGGAGGCCACCTCCGACGACGTCCTCGTCCTCACCCGCGACCCCGACTCGCCGAGGGCGGAACGCCTGGCGGACCTGGGCGGCGGCCGGGTCCGGCTGCTCCGCGGCGACGTCGGCGACCCCGCGACCCTCCACGAGGGACTGGAGCTGGTCGACGCGGTGTTCTGCAACACCGACTTCTTCTCCACCGGCTCCGTGGTGGGCGAGTACGAGCAGGGCCTCGCGATCCTCGACGCGGCGCGCGCGGCGAACGTCGACCGCTTCGTCTGGTCCTCCCTCGACCACGCCGCCGTGCTCACCGGCGGCAGGCTGCCGGTGCCGCACTACGACGGCAAGGGCGCCGTCGCGGCGCACATCGGCCTGCGGCGCTCGGACGAGGTGATGAGGCGGGAGACCGACGGCTGGTACTCGCGGCACGTGTCCGTGCTGACCACGGCGCCCTACTTCGAGAACTTCCCGTCGCGGCTCGCCCCGCGGCCCGGTCGGCTGCCCGACGGCCGCGAGGGGCTGCTGTTCGAGATCCCGCTCGGCAGCGGGAGGTACCCGCTGATCGGGCTCGACGACATCGCCTGGTTCGCGGTCCACGTCCTCGACCGGTGGGAGACGTGGGGCGGGCGGGACCTGGCCGTGGCGGCCGACAGCCTGACGGGCGAGCAGATCGCCGCCGCGTTCGAGCGGGTCACCGGGACGCCCGCGGCGTACGTCCCGGTTCCGCTCGACGCGGTGCGGGCGGGCGACCCGGACTTCGGCCACGACTTCGCGGCGATGTTCGAGTTCTTCGCGACCCGCGACCTCGTCGGGCTGGACCGGGACCTGCCCGCCCTGCGCGACCTGCACCCCGGCCTGCTGTCCTTCGAGGACTGGCTGCGGACGTCCGGCTGGGACGGCACCCGCCGGGACGGGTAGCCGTCGCGGGTGCGCGGCACGCGTGCCGCGCACCCGCGCGGATCAGCCCGCCCGCTCGACGGCCACGTCGAGGACCCAGGTGACGCCGAAGCGGTCCGTCAGCATCCCGTAGAGCGGGGACCAGCCCGCCGGGCCGAGGTCCTCGACGACGGTGGCGCCGTCGGACAGGCCCTTCCAGTAGCCGGTGACCTCGTCGACGTCCTGGCCGCGCACGGACACGAAGAACGACCGGTCACCCACGTCGTGCGACTGCCCCTCGCGCACGTCGTAGGCCATGACGTGGAAGCCGTTGTCCGCCCGGACCTCGCCCCACGTGATCCGGTCGGCGTCCGCCGGGTGCTGGACGTGACCCGCCTGGGCGTTGGTGAACGCGACGAGCCGCCCACCGAAGACGGACTGGTAGAACTCCAGCGCCGCGCGGGCCTCGTCCTGGAAGTTCAGGTGGACGGTGGTGGTGATGCTCACGATGACTCCTGTCGGTGTTCTTCGGTGACAGGAGCAAGGCTCGCAGCGGTAGGTGACAGGTTGTGGCACCTACCGCGGCACACTGGGATTCATGCCGAAGACCTCCGCCCGCCTGCTGGCCCTGCTGTCGCTGTTGCAGACCCGCCGCGACTGGCCGGGCACCCTGCTGGCCGACCGGCTCGACATCAGCCTGCGCACCGTGCGCCGCGACGTCGACCGGCTGCGCGAACTCGGCTACCCCATCGCCGCGGTCAAGGGGCCCGACGGCGGCTACCGGCTCGGCGCGGGCACCGAACTGCCGCCGCTGCTGTTCGACGACGAGCAGGCCGTCGCCCTCACCGTCGCGCTCCAGGTCGCCGCCACCAGGCCCGGCGACGGCCTCGCGGACGCCGCCGCTCGGGCGCTGAACACCATCCGCCAGGTCCTGCCCGCCCGGCTGCGCAACCGGGTCGACGCCCTGCGGGTCAGCTCGGTCGACCAACCGGGCAGCAGGCCCGCCGGGCCGGTCGACGGGGGCGCGCTGCTGGCGATCAGCGCCGCGGCCCGTGCGCACGAGGTGCTGCGCTTCGACTACGGCACCGAGGACGGTCCGCCGCGCCGGGCCGAGCCGCACCACGTCGTCACCCTGGCAGGCCGGTGGTACGTGGTGGCGTGGGACCTCGACCGCGCGGACTGGCGCACGTTCCGCGTCGACCGCATGGTCCCGCGCACGCCCAACGGGCCCCGCTTCACCCCCAGGGCGCTGCCGGGAGGCGACGTGACCACCTTCGTCACCAGCCGCTTCCGGGGCTCCGCCGACGACTCCGGCGACTGGCCGTGCCGGGGGACGGTCGTGCTCGACCTGCCCGCCGCCACGGTGGCGCTCCACACCCGCGACGGCGTCGTGGAGGAGATCGGCCCCGACCGCTGCGCGCTCACCCTCGGCTCCTGGTCGTGGCCGAGCCTGGCCGCCGCCGTCGCCCGCTTCGACGCCGACGTCGAGGTGGTCGGCCCGCCGGAGCTGGCGCGGGCCTGCGCGCGCCTGGCCGAGCGGTTCGCCAGAACGGCCGCGACGTTCACCGAAAGCCCCTGACCTCGGCGAACGTCGACCGTGAGCGGGGGAAGCGGTTTCTGTCGGTGCTCGTTGCTAGCGTGCGCGGATGATCGAGAACGAGTCCACGGTGGCGGCGGAAGAGCTGGGCGAGGGGCAGTGGTTCCTCCACGTCCCCGCACCGGGAATGCGGGGCTGGCCGCTCAAGGTGGCCGCGCGCGAGTTCGACACGGTGTCGGTGCGCATCCACACCACGGACGAGGTCCGCGAGGTCGTCTCCTACGCCCGCGACCGCCGCGTTCCGCTGCTGCGCGCGCACGTCTGAGCGGCTCGGCCCCCGCTCTCAGGCTCGGGGGCCGAGCCCGTCGCGCAGGGCGTCGAACAGCCGGGCGAGGCGTGCGCGGTGGTCGTCCACCACGGCGGCAGGCGGTTCGCCCGCGATGAGGCGGCGCGCGGTCCCCACCACCACGGTGCCGTAGCCGGCGGTGAAGAAGGCGGCGAGCAGGGTGCCGTCGCCGTCGAAGGCCTCGTCGCGCTCCAGCTCCTCGGCGAGGACGGCCTGGAGTTCGGCGGCGATCTCCCTGGTTCGCGCGAGGAGCGCGGGCGAGGCCGCCACGGTCCGGTAGAACGGGGCCGACCCGTCCTTGACGCCGGACAGCGCGTGCCGGGTGTCGACGAGGTCGACGGTCGTCGCGCGCAGGGCCGTCAGCACGTCGGTGCCGGGGGCGCGGTCGCGCACCGCCGAGCGCAGGAGGTCGACGGCGTCGCCCACGCGGTCCAGGAGGAGGTCCTCCTTGCGCGGGAAGTGGTTGAAGACCGTCACGCTCGACACCCCGGCCTCCCGCGCGACCTCGGCGACCGTGACCGCGTCGAACCCGCGCTCCAGGAACACCCGCGTCGCGACCTCGGAGATCCGGGCGCGCGTCTGCGGCCCACCCCGCTTCCCGGTCCTGGGCATGAGGCCCCACTTCCTTGTGTGAATAAACTTAGTCACGTAACTTACGTGGCGGGCCCTCGGATCGGACCAGGGCCATTCTCATCCGGCGAGGGCCGCCCCGGAGCGGCGGCCCTCGCCCGCGACCAGACGGGAAGTCCCCTGTGCCCAACCAGGTCGCGGGTCGGTCCCCGCGTTCACTCGGAGAGGCGTGGGTGGCCCTGACGGGGCTGTCCGCGGTCTTCCTCGTCGAGATGCTCGACAACTCGATCCTCACCGTCGCGCTGCCCACGATCGGACGCGAGCTGCACGCCTCGACGACCGCGCTCCAGTGGGTCACGGGCGCGTACGCCGTCGTGTTCGGCGGCCTGATGCTCGCGTTCGGCGCCCTGTCCGACCGGTTCGGCAGGCGCCGGACGATGCTCGTCGGACTCGTCCTGCTGGCCGCGGCCTCGTCGGCGACCGCCTTCGTCGCCACCGCGGACCAGCTCATCGCCGTCCGGGTCGCGATGGGGGTCGCCGCCGCCATGACGACGCCGGGGTCGCTGGCGCTGGCGTTCCGGCTGTTCACCGACGACGGCCTCCGCGTCCGGGCGACGACCCTGATCTCGACGGTGGGGCTGGTCGGGCTCGCGCTCGGCCCGACCGCGGGCGGGTTCGTGCTCACCGTCGCGCCGTGGCAGGCCCTGCTGCTGGTGAACGTCCCGATCGCCCTGCTGGCGATCGTCGGCGTCCGGGCGGGCATCGCCCCGGACGCCGCCGCCGACCTCCACCGCGACCCGGTGGACGGCGTCGGCGCGCTGCTGGGCACGGCGGCGGTCGTGCTCGCGCTCGTCGCGCCGACGCTGTTCGTCGACGACGGCGCCGGATCCGCGGCCCCGTGGGCGGTCGCGGCGGCGGCCGTCGTGGCGGCGGTGCTCTTCGTCCTGCGCGAGCGCACGGTGCGCCACCCGATGCTCGACCTCGCCCTCGTCGCCCATCCCCTGGTCTCCAGCGGCCTGGCGTTCAAGGCCGCGGCCGGGCTGGCCACCGCCTGCCTCGGCTACGTGGTGACGCTCCAGCTCCAGCTCGACTGGGGGTGGACGCCCGCGCTCGCCGCGCTCGGGATGCTGCCGCAGGTCGTCGTCCTCATCGCGGGCGGGGCGGTCGTCGGTCCGGTCGTGCGGCGGGTCGGACTCGACCGCGCGGCGTGGCTCAGCGCCGCGGCGGTCGTGTCCGGGCTCGTCGTCCACGGCCTGCTGGGCAGGTTCGGGTACGCGTGGGTCGCCCTCTCGCTCGTGCTCGTGGCCGCCGGGATGCGCGTGGTCGGTGTCGTCGCGGGCGTCACCGTGCTCCGCGGCCTGCCGGAGAACCGCACCACGATCGGCGCGGCGCTCGTCGACACCGCCTCCCAGGTCACCTCCGGCGTCGCCATCGCCGTCACGGGCACCGTTCTCGCGGCCCTGTTCACCGGCGACATCGCCGCGTCGGACTGGAGTCCTCGCCAGACCGCGGAGTTCCGCGAGGCGGTCACGGTCGCGAGCCTGCTGCTCGCGACCGCCGCCGCGGCGCTCGTCGCCTGGGGGACGGTCCGCGCGCGGCGGTCACCGCACCGCGCGGAAACCGCGTGAGGACGGCACGAGTGCCGCCGCGGCCGGTGCGGCGAAGCAGATGACCGCGCACACCGCGAGCACCGGTTCCGGGCCGAAGTGGGCGATGGCGGGGGCGATCAGGGCCAGGCCGACGGGGGCCAGGCCGTAGGACATCAGGAAGTCCAATGAGGACACCCGCGCCAGCATCCGGGGGTCGACCTCGCGCTGCGTGGCGGTGAACCACGGCACGTTGAACAGCTCGATCCCCAGGCCCGCCAGGACGTAGGCGGCGACGACCACCGCGGCCGGGACGGGCAGCAGCAGGCTCAGCGGCGCGAACCCGTAGCAGGCCAGGCCCGCGAGGGCGGCCCACCCCTGCGCGCGGGGCTTCCAGCGGGCCACGAGGACCGCGCCGACGAGCGCGCCGAGGGTGTAGGCGGTGAGGGCGGAGGCGAGCACGGCCTCGGTGCCGTAGCGGTCCCGGCTCACCAGGGGCAGCACCACGCCGGTCGCGGAGTAGCCGGTGGCGATCACGGCGGTGAGCGCGCCCAGCCCGGCCAGGAACCACGGGTGCCTGCGGGCTTCCGCGATGCCGTCGAGGAAGTCGGCGGTGAAGCGCGTTCCGGCGCCGTCCGGCTCGGTCCGCGGCCTGCCCGTGCCCGCCGGGGGGATGAGCGCGGCGCCCAGCCACAGCACGCCGGTGGCGAGCAGCAGCACCCGCGTGTCGACGAAGACGGCCAGCAGCGCGGTGAGCCCTGGGGCCACGAGCGTGGTGACCCGCACGGAGAGGGTGAGCGCCGCGTTGGCCTGCTGCCGCTGGTCCTCGGCGACGACCTCGGCGGTCAGGGCCTGGAACGCGGGTCGGCAGGCGCCCTGCCCGGCGCCGACGACCGCGGCGGCCACGGCCATCAGCACGACCGACCGGCCCACGCCCGCGGCGATCACCGGTGCCGCGAGCCCGGCGACCAGGCCCGCCCACAGCACCACCCGCCGCCGGTCGTGCCGGTCGGCCAGCACGCCCGCGACGGGGACGGCGGCGAGGAAGCCGAGGGTGCGGGCGGCGAGCACGACGCCCAGTTCCACCGCGGTGATCGACCGGTCGAGCACCGCCAGGCCGAGGATGAACGGCAGCGCCCACGTGGCGATGCCGGACGCCGTGGTGCCCGTCCAGAGCCGGAGGAAGGACGGGCTTCGCAACACCGATGCGGACCTCGCCTCGGTCGGGACTGCGTCGTGCGCCACACGGACTCCTCTTCGCTGGGGCTTGATTTGGAAATGATTATCATTCAGGGTAGCGGAGTCGATGTTGAGCAGCGGAGGGGTCCATGTCACGTTCTGCCCGGTTGATGTCCGTCTTCGCCGCAGCGGTGCTGGCCGCCGCGTGCGCCACACCGGAGAACGCCCCGAGCACCGCCGCGTCCTCCGGGGCGGTCGAGGTCGAGAGCTGCGGGAAGCGGCTCACCTTCGACGGCGCGCCGGAACGCGTGGTCGCCCTGGACCAGTCGTCCACGGAAACGCTGCTGGCGCTGGGAGTGGGGGACCGCGTCGTCGGCACCGCCAACCTCAAGACCAGGGTGTCGCCGCAGTACGCCGAGGCGTACGGGAGGATCCCGGTGCTGTCGCCGAAGGTCCTGACCGCGGAACCGTTGCGGGCGGCCAATCCCGACCTGGTCGTGGCGTCGTTCAAGGAGCTGTTCACCGCCGACCGCGCGGGCACGCGCGACGAGCTGGAGCAGCTCGGCGTGCCCACGTTCGTCAGCGCGGTCAACTGCCCGGACGGTGAGACCGAGCCGTTCGAGCGGATGTTCCGCGACTTCACCGACCTGGGCAGGGCACTGGGGGTCTCCGAGCAGGCGGGGAAGCTGGTGGCCGACCAGCGCGCGGTCGTGGACCAGGCCCGTGCCGCGGGGGAGGAGCGCCCGGCCGGGCTCAAGGTCGTGTGGGTGTACTCCGTCTACAACGGAATCCCCTACGTGGCGGGCAAGAGCGGCATGGCCAGCCACATGAGCGCGCTGGCCGGGGTCGACAACGTCTTCGACGACGTCGACCAGGAGTGGCCGGAGGTCTCGTGGGACGAGATCGCCGCGCGCGGGCCCGACGTCGTCGTGATCGGCGACCTGTCCGAGCGCGGCAACCCCGGTGACAGCGCGGCGGAGAAGCTCGCGATGATGCGCGAGCACCCCGCGGTGTCGCAGCTGCCCGCCCTGCGCGACGGGAAGGTCGTCGAACTGCCCGGCATCGAGATGGACCCCTCCGTGCGCACGGTGAACGCCCTGCGCACCTTCACCACCCGGCTCGACGAGATCACCTCCCGTGGCTGATCGCGCGGGGCTCCTCGACCCCGCCGTGGAGCCGGAGGTCACGCCGTCCTCCGTGGCCGCACCGGGTTCCGGCGGTGGCCGCCGGGTGGCCGTGCTGCTGCTGTCCCTGCTCGTCCTGGCGGTGTCGCTGGTGGCCGCCGTGCGCGTCGGCCTCGGCGGCGGGATGGGGTGGGACGAGATCGGCCGCGCGGTCGGCGCCCGGCTCGGCCTGCCCGTGCCGCCGCTGCCCAGGCTGGCCGACTCGCTGATCTGGGACCTGCGGGTGCCCAGGGTGCTGCTGGCCGCCCTCGTCGGGGCCGCGCTGGCGGTCTGCGGCGCGGCGCTCCAGAGCGTGACGCGCAACGCCCTGGCCGACCCGTACCTGCTGGGCGTGTCCTCCGGCGCGTCCACCGGGGCGGTGGTCGTGGTGCTCCTCGGGTTCGCCGGTTCGCACCTGGGGATGACCGGCGGCGCGTTCCTCGGGGCACTGGTGTCGTTCGCGCTGCTGGTGTTCCTGCTGCGCCGCCGCGGCCTGGACTCGGTGCGCATCGTGCTGACCGGCGTCGTGGTCGGGCAGCTGTTCACCGCCATCACCTCGCTGATCCTGATGTCCTCCGGTGACGCCGACAGCACCCGCGCCCTGACCCACTGGCTGCTCGGCTCGCTGGCACCGGCCCGCTGGCAGTCGGTCGTGCTGTGCGCGCTCGCCTGCGCCGTCGGCCTCCTCGTCGTGTGGCTGCACTCGCCCGCCCTGGACGGGTTCGCCTTCGGCGCGGACACCGCCACGTCGCTGGGCGTGGACGTGCGCACCGTGCGGATGGTCCTGCTGGTGACGACCTCGCTGCTGACCGCCGTCGCCGTCGCGGCGGTGGGCGCCATCGGGTTCGTGGGGCTGATCGTGCCGCACGGCGTCCGCTTCCTGGTCGGGCCCCTGCACCGGGTCCTGCTGCCGCTGTCCGCGGTGGTGGGCGCGACGTTCCTGGTGTGGACCGACGCGCTGGCGCGCGTGGCGTTCGCTCCGCTGGAGGTGCCGGTGGGCGTGTTCACCGCGCTGCTCGGCGTCCCGCTGTTCCTGCTGATCCTGCGCAAGCGGGGTGAGCTGTGAGGATCGAGGCGCGGCACCTGAGCTGGGGCGTGCCGGGCCGCACCATCGTGCGCGACGTCGACCTGGTGGTGGAGCCGGGCGAGACGGTGGGGCTCATCGGCCCCAACGGATCGGGCAAGTCCTCGCTGCTGCGCTGCCTGGCCGGACTGCGCGCGCCGACCGGGGGAGGGGTCCGCTACGACGGCACCGACATCGCCGGGTGGTCCGCGCGCACCAGGGCCCGCCACGTGGCGTTCGTCGAGCAGACCGCCGACACCGACAGCGACCTCACCGTCGGCGAGGTCGTGGTGCTGGGCCGCACCGCGCACGGTTCGCCGTGGCGGGCGCCCGACGCCACCGACCGCGCGATCACCGCCGCCGCGCTCGACCGCCTCGACCTGACGGGGTTGGCCGACCGGCCGTGGACCCGGCTCTCCGGCGGCGAACGGCAGCGCACCCACCTCGCCCGCGCGCTGGCGCAGCGCACGTGGGGCCTGCTGCTCGACGAGCCCACCAACCACCTCGACGTGCGCCACCAGCTCGAACTGCTGGAGCTGGTCGCCTCGACGCGGCAGACGGTGGTCATCGCCCTGCACGACCTCGCACTGGCCGCGCGCTACTGCGACCGGCTCGTGCTGCTCCACGGCGGGACCGTCGTCGCCGACGGCTCCGCGGAGCGGGTGCTCACGCGCGAACTGCTGCGGGAGGTGTTCGAGGTGGACGCCGACGTCGACCGCGACGACGCGGGCCGCCTCGCCGTCGCCTACCGCGGCCCCGCGCGCTGACCGCACCGCCCGTGCCCACCACATTCCCGTTCGGACCCACCAGGGGGACAGCGTGACCGCAACGACCGCAGTGGACGAACTCGTCGCATCCGTGCGCGCGGGCGTCCACGGACCCGATCCGAGGACGACCGCCGCCACCAGCGTGTTCTGGGTGCACCACGGCACCAGGCTCGCGGGCGGCGGCACCACCTACCGCAACCAGTACGTGCTGGCCCGCGTCGGCACCGCGATCGGCGGCTGCGCGTTCGCCGACGGCGAGGTCGACCCCGCCCTGTGCGCCGAGGCCTCCGGCGCCTCCGTGGCCGACCTGCTCGCCGACGCGCCCGCTCCCGTGCGCGTCGCCGTGCTCGACGCCTACCTCGCCCACGCCCGCCCCCACCGCGACTCCGGCGCCGAGCGCGTGGTCCTGCCCGCCGGGACACCGGAGACCAGGGCCGCGGCCAGGGACGCCGCCGTGGCCGGGCTGCTCGACGTGCCGCCCGGCGCGAAGGTGGCCCTCATCGGCGTGGTCAACCCCCTCGTCGCGGCCATCCGCGAGCGCGGAGCCGAGTGCCTGCCGTGCGACCTGGTGCTGCGCACCACCCAGTGGGGCGACCCGGTGACCACCGACATGCGGCAGGTGCTCGACGTCGCCGACGCCGTCGTGGCCACCGGGATGACCATCGGCAACGGCACCTTCGACGAGATCCTGGCGACCTGCCGCGACCGGGGCGTCCCGCTGGTGGTCTACGCCCAGACCGGCAGCGCCGTCGCCCGCCACTTCCTCGGCGCGGGCGTGACCGCGCTGTCCGCGGAACCGTTCCCGTTCTCCCAGTTCAGCGCCGAGGAAACAGTCCTGTACCGCTACCGCGCCCACTCCTGACGGACCGAGGTACGACGTGGACCACCACATCACCGACGCGCTCAGCCGCCCCGCGCTGCTGCGCCTGGACGAGCGCACCACCTGCGTGCGCTTCGAGACCATGAAGGTCGCCTCGGCGCTCACCGCCGTGCGGCACCTGCTCGACCGGGGCGAGGTCGCGCGGGGCGACACCCTCGTGGACAGCTCCAGCGGCATCTACGCCCACGCCCTCGCCCTGGCGTGCCACCGCCACGGCCTCAAGTGCCACATCGTCGCCTCCACCACGGTGGACACGACGCTGCGCGTGCAGCTCGAGGTCCTGGGCGCCACCGTGGAACCGATGCCGCCCACACCCGACCTCAAGCTCGACCAGAGCCGCCGCGTGGCGCGCGTGCGGGAGATCCTGCGCGACAACCCGCGCCACCACTGGATGCGGCAGTACCACGACGACACCCACTACCTCGGCTACCGGCCGATCGCGGACCTCCTGCGACACGAGCTGGGCACCGCCGCGCTGACCCTCGTCGGCGGCGTCGGCACGGGCGCCTCGACCGGCGCGCTCGCCCGCTTCCTCCGCGAGACCGATCCCGACACCACGCTGGTCGGGGTGCAGCCGTTCGACAGCGTCACGTTCGGCAGCGAGCACGTGCGGGACCCCGAGATCATCATCGCGGGCATCGGCAGCTCGATCCCGTTCGCCAACGTGGACCACGCGCTCTACGACACCCTGCACTGGGTCGGGTTCGACGCCGCGCTGGCGGGCAGCGTCGCGCTGCTGCGCGACCACGCCGTCTTCGCGGGCCTGTCGGCGGGCGCGGCCTACCTGGCGGCCCGCTGGGAACGGCGGTCGGCCCCCGAGCGGCACGTCGTGTTCCTCGCCCCCGACACCGGGCACCGCTACGTCGACGCCGCCTACTCCCGGCACCGGCAGGCCGAACCGCTCGGCCGGTTGCGGCCCCACCAGATCGGCGACCTGGGCGACATGGCCCTGCCGTGGTCCCGGATGCCGTGGAACCGTGCGCCCGCACCACCGGCGGCCGTCGCGTCGCGGGTGGTCCCGGCGGCCTCGTGAACAGGCGGTCCACAGAGGTTTCGCCGACGCGACGGCGGCGCCGTTCGGTGGGACCGGATCAGACCAGTCACGAGGGGGAGCACCACGTCCAGCACCCGTCCTGAACGCGCGCGGGCCACCCACCGGCGTCGAGCCGCGCGCGCTGCCGCACTCGCGGCTCGACCCCGGCAGGCCGCGGCCGGGGTCGGGTTTCCGGTGGACGACCCCGGCACCCTGGACGCCCACGACCCCCGCCACGGGGCAGGCGTCGGCTCCGCCGGTCCAGGATCTCCGTCCTGCCGGGGGTGCTGTTCGCCGCGATGCGCGGGGTCGTCCTCCGTCGCGACCCGGTCGCCGTGGTTCCCGATCGGTCCGCACGTCGCCCGGGACATCACCCGCGCGGGCGCCTTCGGCGTCATCGCGTCCGGCTCGGACGAGGCGCCCAC
>NZ_DASUSQ010000124.1:0-52714 GCF_036375055.1 Umezawaea sp. | reverse complement strand
CGTCGACGTGCCGCAGCACGCCCGTGCCGGGGTCGTTGGTCAGCACGCGCTCGATCTTCTGCGCCGCCAGCTCCGTCCCGTCGGCCACCGTGACCTGACCGGCGTGAATCGAGCGGCCGATGCCGACACCGCCGCCGTGGTGGATCGACACCCAGCTCGCCCCCGACGCCGTGTTGATCATCGCGTTGAGCAGCGGCCAGTCGGCGATCGCGTCGGAGCCGTCGGCCCTCGCCTCGGTCTCCCGGTACGGGGAGGCGACCGAACCGCAGTCGAGGTGGTCCCGGCCGATCACGACCGGCGCGGACAGCTCGCCGCTCGCGACCATCTCGTTGAACTTCAGGCCCGCGAGGTGGCGTTCGCCGTAGCCGAGCCAGCAGATCCGGGCGGGCAGGCCCTGGAACTCCACGCGCTCACCGGCCATCGTGATCCACCGGGCGAGCTTCTCGTTCTCCGGGAACAGCTCCAGGATCGCCCTGTCGGTCTTGGCGATGTCGGCCGGGTCTCCGGACAGCGCGGCCCAGCGGAACGGGCCCTTGCCCTCGCAGAACAGCGGGCGGATGTAGGCGGGGACGAAACCGGGGAAGTCGAACGCCCGCTCGAACCCGCCGAGCTTGGCCTCGCCGCGGATCGAGTTGCCGTAGTCGAACACCTCGGCGCCGCGGTCGAGGAACCCGACCATGGCCTCGACGTGCGCGGCCATCGACGCGCGGGCGCGCTCGGTGAACTCCTCCGGCTTGGTGGCCGCGTAGTCCTGCCAGTCCTCCAGCGCGACCCCGGCGGGCAGGTACGCCAGCGGGTCGTGCGCGGAGGTCTGGTCGGTGACGACGTCCACGTCCACGCCGCGGCGCAGCAGCTCCGGCAGCACCTCGGCCGCGTTGCCGACGACACCGACGGACAGCGGGGTGCCGGAGGCCTTGGCCGCGAGCACGCGGGCGACGGCGTCGTCCAGGTCGTCGGCGACCTCGTCCAGGTACCGGGTCTCCACCCGGCGCTGGACGCGGTGCGGGTCGACGTCGACGCAGAGGGCCACGCCCTCGTTCATCGTGACCGCGAGGGGCTGCGCGCCGCCCATGCCGCCGAGGCCCGCGGTGACCGTGAGGGTGCCGCGCAGCGTGCCGCCGAAGCGCTTGTCCGCCACGGCGCCGAACGTCTCGTAGGTGCCCTGGAGGATGCCCTGGGTGCCGATGTAGATCCACGACCCGGCGGTCATCTGGCCGTACATGGTCAGGCCCGCGGCTTCGAGCCTGCGGAACTCGGGCCAGTTCGCCCAGTCCGGCACCAGGTTCGAGTTGGCGATGAGCACGCGCGGCGCCCACTCGTGGGTGCGCAGGACGCCGACCGGGCGGCCCGACTGCACCAGCAGCGTCTCGTCGTCGGCCAGGTTCTCCAGCTCGCGGGTGATGGCGTGGAAGCTCGGCCAGTCGCGGGCGGCCTTGCCGGTGCCGCCGTAGACCACGAGGTCCTCGGGGCGCTCGGCCACGTCGGGGTCGAGGTTGTTGTGGAACATGCGCAGAGCGGCCTCGGTGGACCAGCTCCTGGCGGTCAGGTCCAGACCGCGCTTGGCACGAATCTCGGAGGTCAACGGAGGGCTCCACTTCGGATCAGGGCCTCGGCGGCCGCGATTTCGGGGGCGAGGTGCCGGTCCGGGCCCGGGCCCGCGACGGTCTCGCGGAGCTTCGCCACGGCCGCCGCGGTGGCGGGCGCGGGTTTGAGCGGTGCGCGCAGGTCCAGCGCGCGGGCGGCGGTCAGGAGTTCGACGGCCAGCACGGTGGTCAGCCCGTCGACGGCCTTGCGCAGCTTGCGGGCGGCGGACCAGCCCATGGACACGTGGTCCTCCTGCATCGCCGAACTCGGGATGGAGTCGACGGAGGCGGGCACGGCCAGGCGCTTCAGCTCGGACACGATCGCGGCCTGCGTGTACTGGGCGATCATGTGGCCGGAGTCGACGCCGGGGTCGTCGGCGAGGAACGGCGGCAGCCCGTGCGACCGGTTCACGTCGAGCATCCGGTCGGTGCGGCGCTCGGCGATGCTGGCGACGTCCGCGACCGGGATGGCCAGGAAGTCCAGCACGTAGGCGATCGGGGCGCCGTGGAAGTTGCCGTTCGACTCCACCCGGCCGTCGGCCAGCACCACCGGGTTGTCGATCACGCTCGCGAGTTCGCGGTCGGCGACCACCTCGGCGTAGGCGACGGTGTCGCGGGCGGCGCCGTGCACCTGCGGGGAGCAGCGCAGCGAGTACGCGTCCTGCACGCGGGTGCAGTCGGGGCCGCGGTGGCTCTCCATGATCTCCGAGCCCCGCAGCAGCCCGGCGATCCGGGCGGCGGACGCGGACTGGCCGGGGTGCGGGCGCAGGGCGTGCAGGTCGGCGGCGAACACCCGGTCGGTGCCCAGCAGCGCCTCGACGCTCATCGCGGCCGTGAGGTCGGCCAGGTCCAGCAGGGCGTGCAGGTCGCTGATGGCGAGCACCAGCATGCCGAGCATGCCGTCGGTGCCGTTGATCAGCGCCAGGCCCTCCTTCTCGGCCAGCACGACGGGCTCGATCCCGGCCGCGCGCAGCGCGACGCCCGCCTCGACCAGTTCGCCCGACGCGTCGCGCACCATCCCCTCGCCCATGAGCGCGAGGGCGGCGGCCGACAGCGGCGCCAGGTCGCCGGAGCAGCCCAGCGAGCCGTACTCGTGCACGACCGGCGTGATGCCCGCGTTCAGCATCGCCGCCATCGCGTCGACCGTCTCGGGCCGCACGCCCGTGTGGCCCGTCGACAGGGTCCGCAGCCGCAGCAGCTGGAGCGCGCGGACGACCTCCCGCTCCACCTCCGGCCCGGCCCCGGCCGCGTGCGAGCGGATCAGCGACCGCTGCAACGCCGTCCGCCGGTCCGGCGGGATGTGCCGGACCGCGAGCGCCCCGAACCCCGTCGACACGCCGTAGGTCGGCTGCTCCGCGGTGGCGAGCCGCTCGATGTGCGCCCTCGCCGAGGCCACCAGCTCCCTGGTGGCCTCCGGGATCTCCACCGGCACGCCGCCTCGGGCGACGGCCTGCACGTCCTCGCGGGTCAGCGGCTTCGGACCCAGCTGCACGGGTTGCACCATGTGCACATCACAACCCCCCGAGGCCGTTTCCACGACCCCGGAGGGCACGACTTTGTCTGGTATCCCAGACAGCACCGGTTCAGCGCTCGCCCGGCCAGGACATGTCCGGGTGCGGGTCGACCCGTGCGGCGTTCGCGATGGCGACCAGCCGCTCCACGGGGATCACGTCGGCCGTGCCCGCCACGGGCTGGACGCCGAGCCACCGGGGTCCACCTGGGCGGCCAGGCCGTGGTCTCCGGCGATCCCCCGCGGCCCGCGGACCTCCACGGGCTCGCCGTCGACGAAGGGCTTCCGCGAACCCAGCGCCGCGGCGTGGCGCGTGCCCTCCCACCGGCTGTCGAGCACCTCGACCAGGACGTCGTCCGCCGGGTCGGGTCGCCGCAGGAACGTGGTCCCCCGCCGTCCGGGGTGGCGGACAACCGGCCACCCTCGCCGTCGCGGCAGGCGCGGGGCCGCCGGCGCCGGAGCGGGGGTGGGAGCGCGGTCGGCGGGCGGTGCACGATCGAGGACAGGTTCCCGCACGTGAAGGGCGACCGCCGCACGTACAAGATCCACCTCGGCTCCGGCAACACCATGATCGAGCCGCACAACCGGTACCTGTGCACCGTGCCGAAGGCGGAGAGGACCGAGACCTACCTGCCGTTCGAGGGCGACCGCACGATGGCGATCACCCTCAGCAAGGCCGTGCTGCCTGCCGAGGACACCGGGACGACCGACCCGACCATCCTCGGCCGGCTCTGACGTCCGGCATGATCGTTCCCATGAGGGTCCTGGTGGTGGGTGCGAGCGGGTTGGTCGGGCAGCACGTCGTGGAGCGGTTGCGGGAACGGCGGCACGAGGTGACCGCCGTCGCCCGCACCGCGCGGCCGGGGATCGACAGGACGTTCGACGCGACCGAGGTCACCGAGGCCGACCTTGCGTCCCTGCTCGCGGGCCACGACGGCGTCGTCTTCGCCGCGGGCAGGGACGACCGGCGGATCCCGCGCAGGCCGTCGTACCCGGTGTTCCACGCGGGCAACGTGGTACCGGTGGTGAAGCTGATGGAGGCGGCCAGGAAGGCGGGCGCCACCAGGGCGGTCGTGCTCGGCTCGTACTACACGCACTTCGACCGCTCGCACCCCGAGTGGGAGCTGGCGGTCACGCACCCGTACGTCCGCAGCCGGGTCGAGCAGGCGCGGGCGGGCCGCGAGGCGGCGGGCCCGAACCTGCCCGTGGCCGTGCTGGAACTGCCGTTCGTGTTCGGCCGCGCGGAGGGCAGGCTGCCGAACTGGTCGGGCGGCCTGGACAGGTGGGTCCGGTCGCGCTCGCCGCTGCTGGTCCCGCCCGGCGGCAGCGCCGCGACGACCGCCACCAGCGTGGCGGACGCCGCCGTGCTGGCGCTGGAGGAGGCGTCCGGCGAGGACATCCCGGTGGTGGACGAGAACCTGACGTGGAAGGACCTGATCAGCCGCATCGCCATCGCGGCCGGTCACTCCCGCAAGGTCCACGACCTCCCCGCCGGGGCGGTGCGCGGCGCCATGACCCTCACCGGGCTGGTCCAGAACCTGACGGGCAAGCAGTCCGGCATGAACCCGGCCGGGATGGCCGATCTGATGCTGCGGGAGCTGTTCGTGAAGCGCGGAACGCCGCGGTCGATCGACCGCGCGATCCGCGAGACGTTCCCGGACCACTCCGCCTGCCGAGGAGGAGCCACCTCCTCCCGCTGATGGCGGCGTGCGGAGAAGACCGGGAGGGACGAGCACCACCCTCTCGGAACGGCGAAGCGGCGCACGGTCGGAGAGGGAGTGGCGGTCCACGTCCCGCGGCACCACTTCGCCCACCCGGGACGGAAAAGACCAACTAGCCTCGGTCGCATGGGAATCAGCAGCGACGTGCCCGCGCTGCGCCGCGGGCTGGCCGTTCTGCAGTTCCTCGCGGGCAGACCGGGCCCGGTGTCGGCGACGGCCGTCGCCCGTGAACTGGCGTTGCCGAGGTCCACGACCTACCACCTGCTGTCCGAGCTGACCGAGGCGGGCTTCGCCACGCACTTCCCCGAGGAGCGCCTGTACGGCCTCGGGGTGGCGTCGTTCGAACTCGGCTCGGCCTACCTCCGCCACGACCCGCTCGAACGGCTGGCGAGGCCGGTGCTGCGCAGGCTCGTCGACCGCGTCGAGCGGACGGCCCACCTGGGTGTCCTGCACGGCGCCGAAGCCCTCTACCTGGTGCGGGAGCAGCCGAGGCAGCCGCAGTCGATCGTGTCCGACGTCGGTGTCCGCCTCCCCGCGCACCTGACCGCCTCCGGTCGGGCGATGCTCGCCAGGCTGCCCGCGGCCCAGGTGCGGGCGCTGTTCCCGACCGCCGCGAGCTTCGTGGACCGCACCGGCCGCGGCCCGCACAGCCTGCCCGCGCTGCGCGCCGTGCTGGGCACCGAACGCCGCCAGGGCTGGTCGGTCGAGGACGGCTACGTGACCGAGGGCTTCGCCTCCGTCGCCGCTCCGGTCTTCGACCACGGCGAACGCCCCATCGCGGCCATCACCGTGACCTTCCGCCACGTGTGCGACGCCGAGTGCGGCGAAACGTGGCCCGAACTCGCCGAGGACGCGCGACTCGCCGCCGAGGAGCTCACCACGCGCATCGGAGGCCGTCCGGTGAGGTGAAGGAAGGGGCCGCCCCGATCGGGACGGCCCCTTCCGCGAGCTGGAGCGTCAGATCTTCTCCTTCGACAGGAAGTCGGCCGCGACGTTCGCGATCGTCTCCTTGTCGACGTCCACGCGCTTGACCAGTTCGGCCAGCTTCTCCGTGGTGAGCGCGGCGGACACCTTGTTCAGCGCCGCCTTGCCCTTGTCGTCCAGCGCGTCGGACCGCAGCAGCGGCACGACGTTCTGCGCCGGGTACATGTTCTTCGGGTCGGCCAGCTCGACGAAGTCGTTCGCCTTGATGTCGGCGGACGTCGTGTAGAGGTTGGCGACCTGGACGGTGCCGCCCTTCAGCGCGTCCACGGTGACCGGGCCACCGGCGTCGGTGGTCTTGATCTCCTTGAACTTCACGCCGTAGACCTCGTTGATCTTCGCTTCCCAGCGCTGGGCCCACTCGCCGGCCGCGCCGAGCACGAAGTCCGGCTTCCCGGCGAGGTCCGCGACGGACTTCACGCCGGCGTCCGCGGTCGCCTTCGTCACCACGAGCACGTCCTTGTCCTCCGCGGCGGACTTGTCCAACACGGACAGCCCGGACGGGGTCTTGGACTTGAGCGCCGAGTACACGTCCTCGGCGGTGGTGGTGGCGTTCGTCTTGTCGAAGTAGTTGAGCAGGTTGCCGGTGTACTCGGGCACGACGCCCAAGGACTTGTCCTGCAACGCCTTCACGACCAGTTCGCGAGCGCCGATGCCCGACTTCACGGTGGCCTTCAGCCCCGCGGTCTTCAACGCGCCCGCGTAGACCTCCGCGAGGATCTTGTTCTCGGTGAAGTCGGCCGAGCCGACGACGACCTCACCCGAGGCGGCCTGCTGTCCGCTGCCGCTGAGGTCTTCCGCCGAACCGCAGGCCGACGCGAGCAGTGCGGCCGCCGCGACGACCACGGCCAAGGAGCGCTTCATGCCGTGCTTCCTCCTGAATCAGGCTGAGCGGCGGTTGCCACCAGCTTCTGCGAGCGTTTGCCCTTCTTCGGGCCGGTCGGCTGGCCCGTCAACCGCAGGCCGCGGGGGACGACGACCTTCTGCCCGCCCGCGAGCAGCAGGTCGAGCGCGACGGCGACCAGCGCGATGAGCACGGCGCCGCCGACGAACTGGCCGTAGTCCAGCACGCGCAGGCCGTCCAGCAGCGGACGGCCGAGGGTCTCGATCCCGACGTACGCGGCGACCGACGCGGTCGCCACGACCTGGAGGGTCGCGTTGCGCAGCCCGCCGATGAGCAGCGGGAGGGCGTTGGGCAGCTCCACCCGCCACAGCACCTGGCCGCCGGTCATCCCCATGCCGCGGGCCGCGTCCACGACGCCGCGGTCGACGTCCTGGATGCCCGCGTAGGTCCCCGCCAGGATCGGCGGGACGGCGAGGACGATCAACGCGACCAGGACGGGACCTGTTCCGCCACCGGCGATCAGGTACAGGAACGTGACCAGGCCCAGCGTCGGCAGCGCGCGCAGCGCGTTGCTGCCGCCGACCAGGAACGTCCCGCCGCGGCCGGTGTGGCCGACGAACAGGCCCAGCGGCACGGCGATGGCGCTCGCGCCGAGCACGGCGCCCAGGCAGTACAGCAGGTGCACGCCGATGCGCACCGGGATCCCCTTGGACCCGCTCCAGTTGACCGGGTCGAACAGCCACGCGAGGGCGTCGGCGAAGATCACGGCTTCACCCCCCGCAGGTTGTTCCACGGCGTGAGCCACTGGCGCAGCGCCACGAGCAGCACGTCGACCAGCAGCGCGAGCAGCAGCGTCAGCACGATGCCGACGACGATCGGCGCGAGGTAGCGGCTGCGGAAGCCGTCGGTGAACAGCACGCCCAGCCCGCCGGTGCCGATGAGGGCACCCACGCTGACCAGGCTGATGTTGCTGACCGACCCGACCCGCAGCCCGGCGAACAGCACCGGCACCGCGAGCGGCAGCTCGACGGTCAGGAACCGGCGCAGCGGCCGGAACCCCATCGCCGTCGCGGCGGCGGTGACGTGGGCGGGCACGGCGTCGAGCGCGTCGCTGACCGGGCGGGTCAGCAGCGCCGTCGTGTAGACCGTCAGCGCGATGACCACGTTGTTGATGTCCAGCACCTGGGTGCCGATCACCGCCGGGATGATCGCGAACAGCGCCAGCGACGGCACCGTGTACACGATGTTCGCGGTGCCGAGCAGCGCGCCGCGGAACCAGCCGTAGCGGTGGCACACCCACCCGAGCACGACGGCCAGCAGGACGGAGATCACCAGCGGCAGCAGCGACAGGTACACGTGCTCCAGCAGCATGTCCCAGATCAGCCCGCGGGTGCCCGCGTCGCCGAGGTACTTGCCGAGGTCGCCCACGGTCAGCCCCTGCTCTCGCGGTGGCCCTCGATCACCGCGAGCACCTGGGTCGCCGTCACCACGCCGACGGCCGCGCCCTCGGGGTCGACGGCCACGCCGAGGCCGGACGGCGACGACAGCGCCGCGTCCAGCGCGCCGCGGACCGACTGCCCCACCTCGAACAGGGAGCCGCCGGGCTTCAGCACGTCCTCCGTCAACGCACCGTCCACAGTGGCCTCCGGCGGGAGCCAGCCGCGCGGCTGCTTCCGCTCGTCCACGGCGAGGCGCCACGCGGGCGCGGCGTCGACCGGTTCGCCGACGACGACCGTCGGCACCGCGCCGACCTCCACACCGGACGCGTCCACGAAGGACAGGCTGCGGTAGCCCCGGTCCTTGCCGACGAAGTGCGCGACGAAGTCGTCCGCCGGCCGCGCGAGCAGCTCGGCGGGCTGGTCGTACTGGGCCAGGATGCCGCCCTCGCGGAACACCGCGACCTTCTCGCCGATGCGGACGGCCTCGTCGATGTCGTGCGTGACGAACACGATGGTCTTGTCCAGTTCCGCCTGGAGGCGCAGCAGCTCGTCCTGCAACCCCTCCCGGACCACGGGGTCGACCGCGCTGAACGGTTCGTCCATCAGCAGCACCGGCGGGTCGGCGGCCAGCGCCCGCGCCACGCCGACCCGCTGCTGCTGGCCGCCCGAGAGCTGCACCGGGTACCGCCTGCCGAGTTCGGCGGGCAGTCCCACCAGCTCCAGCAGCTCCGCGGCGCGGCTCCGGGCCTTGTTCTTGCTCCACCCCATCAGCAGCGGCACCGTGGCGACGTTGTCCAGCACGGTGCGGTGCGGGAACAACCCGGCCTGCTGGATGACGTACCCGATCCCCCGGCGCAACGTCGGTGGATCGACGGACAGCACGTCCTTCCCGTCCACCAGGATCGTGCCGGACGTGGGGTCGATCATGCGGTTGACCATGCGCAACGACGTCGTCTTGCCACAGCCCGACGGTCCGACGAAGACGGTGATCGTGCCGGCTTCGACCGTCAGGTCCAGGCTGTTCACGGCGATCGTCCCGTCGTCGAACCGCTTGGTCACGGCTCGGAACTCGATCACACGAGACCCCTCCGGTAGGGACGGCCGCCAGTCGGCCGCTCTCACACAAAGCGAAGTTCAGGAGAATCGACCCTAGCCCGAACGGCTGACATCGGCAGGCCGTTCCAAGGCGTGGAAGGCCAGACGTCTCCTCCTCGTAACCTTCCGGAACGCACTCACTACTCTGCTCCGGTTGTGGGTACCAACGAGCCGATCGACCGAGTACGAGCCCTCCTGGCCGAACGGGGGGTGCACGCGCGCAGGCTGCGCCCGGTGCTGACGCTGCTCGGTCGGGACTGGCACACCCTCGCCGAACTGGTGCGGCTTCCCGCGGTGCCGCGGCGCACGGTGCAGGAGCTGCTGGCCGCCGCCGAGGAGGACCTGGAGACGCAGGGCGACCGGTACCGGCTCGCCCCGTACCGGGCCTCGGCGTACGCCGAGGCGTTCGGGGTGGACGAGGGCCTCGCGGACCCGGTGAACACCCTGGTGTCGCGGCACACCGACACCCTGCGGTCGATCCTCGCGGACATCGCCAGCGTGCCCGCGCCGCTGACCTCGCTCGACCACGTGCAGGCCAC
The DNA here is from genome assembly GCF_036375055.1 of Umezawaea sp. Taxonomy (GTDB): domain Bacteria; phylum Actinomycetota; class Actinomycetes; order Mycobacteriales; family Pseudonocardiaceae; genus Umezawaea. The sequence continues at coordinate 43,002 of NZ_DASUSQ010000124.1, read as the reverse complement.
GGCCGACACGGCGCTGAAGCGGGCGCTGTGGCTGGACTCGACGTACGACCTGGGCGGGCGCAGGCTGCTCTGCCTCGGCGACCACGACCTCACCTCGCTGGCGGTGTGCGCGGTGAACCCGGACGTCGAGGTCACCGTGGTGGACGTGGACGACCGGCTGCTGGAGTTCGTCGACGCCCTCGCGACCGAGCGCGGCTGGAACGTCCGCTGCCTGCACGCCGACTTCCGGTTCGGGCTGCCGCCGTCGGTGCTGGAGTCGGCGGACCTGGTGTTCAGCGACCCGCCGTACACGCCGGAGGGGATGGGCCTGTTCGCGGGCCGCGCGATCGACTGCCTCGCCGACCCGGCCCTCGGCCGGGTGCTGCTGGCGTACGGGTTCAGCGACCGCACGCCCGCGCTCGGCCTGAAGGTGCAGCAGGAGCTGCAACGGCTCGGGCTGGTGTTCGAGGCGATCCTGCCCGCGTTCCACCGCTTCGACGGCGCCCAGGCCATCGGCAGCGCCGCCGACCTCTACGTCTGCCGCCCCACGTCCCGCAAGGGCTCGGGCTCGTCCGGCCGGACCGGCATCTACACCCACGGACCCCAGTCCTTGGAGGGCGCGGGCCCCAGCCGGGAGGCGCTGGAGGTGCTGTCCGACCTCGCGCCGCGCCCGGAGTCCTCGCCGCCGCCGAAGCCCCGCAAGCCGGGCTGGTACGAGCCGATCGGCAGGGGCGCGGCCTCGCTCGCCGTCGACCTGACCGGCGACCCCGGTCCGTGGCTGCTGCGCACGCTGCTCGCCAGCGTCCCCGCGCGGCTGGCGGCGCTGGTGCCCAACAATCACCCCAACGTGTCGAGCGAGAAGGGCCAGCGCGAGCTGACGTCGTTGGTGGACAGCCGTTTCCGGCTCCGGTTCCTCCGCGGCACCCCGGACAACAAGCACACGGTCGTGGTGGCGGAGCAGGTTCTGGCGGGTGAGCTGAGCCCCGGCAAGCTCGTCGTCCGCGAGGTCCTGCTGCGCGCGCACGGCAAGCTCGGCAACGTGTGGCGCGAGGCGCTGATCACCGCGTCCCGCGGGGAGCTGACCAAGCGCGCGGCGCGCGAGCGCATCGACGCCGCCGTCGGCGAGCACCCCGACCTGGACGTGCGGCTGGTCGACCTGCCGCGGCACCGGATCGCCGCGCTGCTGCCGCTGGTCGAGGCGTCGGTCGAGGGCTAACCCGCGCGCGGGACGTGCAGCGGGCCGAGCGCGAGCACGGCCCGGAACTCCTTGGCCGCCACCGGGCGGGAGAACAGCCAGCCCTGGTAGGCGTCCACGCCGACGCCGCGCAGCACGTGGAACTGGGTCGCGGTCTCGACGCCCTCGGCGACGCACTTGCGGCCCATCGCCCGCGCCATGTCGACGACGGCCCGCGCGACGGCGAAGTCCGAGGAGTCGTTGCCGACCCCGGAGACGAACCGGCGGTCCACCTTGATGATCTGCGCGGGCAGGTCCTTGAGGCGGGCCAGCGACGAGTAGCCGGTGCCGAAGTCGTCCACGGCGAACTGCACGCCGCGCTGCACCAGCTCGTCCATCGACTGGCGCACCCGTGACGGCAGGTCGACCAGCGCGGTCTCGACCAGCTCCAGCACGACCCGGTTCCACGGGATCCCGGCCTCGGCGATGGTGTCCGCGACGATGTCGACGAACTCCGCGTCACCGGGCACGAGCCCGGACAGGTTGACGGCGATGGACACGGTCCTGCCGTTGTGGGTCGGCCACGTCGACGCCTCGCGCAGCGCGGTCCGCAGCACCCACCGGTCCAGGTCGCGCATCAGGTCGCCCTGCTCGGCGACCGGCAGGAACACGTCCGGCGGCAGCAGCCCCCGGTCCGGGTGCGGCCAGCGCACCAGCGCCTCCGCCGTGATGACCGTGCCGTCGACACCGACGACGGGCTGGTAGTGGAGCTGGAGCTCGTCGTTGGCCAGCGCGTCGCGGAGCTGGCCCTCCAGGTGGACCTGGCGGTCGGCCGAGGCGATCAGCGCGGCGCTGGCCAGCGACACCCGGCCCGCGCCCCGCCTCTTGGCCTCGAACATGGCCGCGTCCGCGAAGCGCAGCAGGTCGGCACCGGTCGTGCGGGCGCCGTTGGGCACCGAGGCGCCGATCGACGCGGACACCCGGACGAGCTGGCCGTGCACCGGGACGGCGGTCCGCAGCAGGCCCGCGACCTTGGTGGCCAGCACGTCCACCCCGCCCGCCTGCTCCAGGTCGGCGCAGATGATCACGTACTCGTCGCCGGACAGCCTGGCGGCCGTGCAGCCCTCGGGCAGCCCGTCCTCCAGCCTCCGCGCCAGCGCGACCAGCAGCTCGTCGCCCGCGTCGTGGCCCAGCGAGTCGTTGACCCGCTTGAAGTTGTCGATGTCGCAGAACAGCACCGCGACCTTGGAGCGGTCCGGGCCGTCCAGCAGCTCGCCCAGGATCTCCTTGACCAGCGCCCGGTTCGGCAGGCCGGTCAGCTCGTCGTGCGTCGCCTGGTGGCGCAGGGCCTCGGCCGTGCGGCGGCGCTCGGTGATGTCCTGGAACACGATCAGCCAGAACCGGCGGCCGTCGTCCTGCACGGACAGCGCGATGTGCAGCTCGCAGTACACCCGCTCGCCGTCCGGGCGGATCAGGATGCGCTGCGGGATCTTGTGGGTGCGGTCCGCGCCCAGCGCCGTCATCCGGCCGACCGACTGGAGCCGCGACGGGTTGTCGTCCGGGTGGGTCATCTGCTCGGCGGTCACGCCGCGCAGCTCCTCCAGCTCCATGCCGAGCAGGTCGCACAGGGCGTCGTTCGCGTCGACCAGCCGCTCGGCCTCGTCGAACAGGCCGATGCCGACCGGGGTGAGCGACACGAGGTCCGCGAACCGCTGGCTGGACCGCTTCATCCGCGTCTCGGCGGCGCGCTGCTCGGTGATGTCCTGCGCCGTGCCGACCGCGCGCGGCCGGTCGCCGGGCTGGCCCTCGACGACGACGCCGTGGGCGCGGAACACCCTGACCTTGCCGTCGCGCCGCACGATCCGGTGCTCGCACTGCACCGGCGACTTGTCGGCGACCAGCTGCTGCCACAGCTCGTCCACCCAGACGCGGTCGTCGGGGTGCACCAGGTCGAGGTAGGTCTGGTAGCTCGTCCGCTCGTCGCGGGGCACGCCGAACAGCTCCGTCAGCATGTCCGACCACACCGTGTCGTCGGACTGGAGGTCCCACTCCCAGACGCCGAGCTTGGCGGCGGCCTGCGCGTCGGCGAGCCTGCGCCGGTCCTCGCGGAGCTGCCGCTCCAGCAGCCTGGCCTCGGTGACGTCCTGGACGGTGCCGTGCAGGCGCTCGACCTGGCCGCCCGGCCCGAACTCCGGGCGCGCGCGGCAGATGAAGACCTTGTCGTTGTGCTTGCTGCGCACCTCGACCTCGACGGTCGACTCGTCCACGGCGCTGAGCAGCTTGTCCCGCAGCTCGTCCATCAGGCCGAGGTCGTCGGGGTGCACGCCGTCGATCAGCTTGGCGCCCGGCTCGTACTCGATCTCGTCGTACATCTCGACGAGGACCTCGCTGCGGTGCATCGCCGCGGTGTCGACCTCGAAGGCCCAGCTGCCGATGCGGGCGATCCGCTGGGCGTCCAGCAGGCGGCGGCGTTCGAGCGCCAGCTCCTGGTCGGCCCGCCACTGCGCGGTCATGTCCATGATGTAGCCGGTGATCAGCTGGGCGCTGCCGTCCGCGGCCATCTTCGCCTCGGCGACGCCGCGGATGCGCCGCAGCTCGCCGTCCGGGCGGATGATCCGGTACTCGACGTCTATGGCGTCGCCGGACAGCTCCCGGTTGGTCCAGTAGCTGGCGACCATCTCGTAGTCGTCCGGGTGCACGACGTCCAGCACGGCCTGCGCGCCCGGCACGACCGTGCCCGGTTCGAGCCCGAGCAGCTCGTAGTGGGAGTCCGACCACACGGTCACGCCCGTGGCCGGGTCGTACTCCCAGGACCCGATCCCCGCGACCCGCTGCACCGTGCGCAGCCTGCGCTGCTCGTCGCGCAGGGCGTCGGCGACGGAGGCCAGGTCGGAGACGTCCACCAGGAGCACGGCCTGGAGGCCCGTGCCGGGGACGGGGTTGCGCACGACGCGCACCGGGAGCGGGGCACCGGTCGACCGGTGCAGCCGGAGGTCCGACTGGTCGCCGAGCAGGAGCTGGCTGAGCCGCTTGCCGACCAGGACGTCCGATGACTCCGCCCGCGCCAGCTCCACGGCGGAGGCGTTCGCCTGCATGACGACACCCTTGGAATCGCACAGCAGGCACGGGGTGTCGGGGAGCGTCACGCCGTCCAGTGTGACGGCCTTCCGCTGGGCAGGCTCGAGCGCCACCGAAGCGTTCCCGGTCCGCTTGGGCACGGCCCCACCCTTCCCGCGTCGACGTCTGTCGCGGCGCAGGGGTGATCAGCCGGCGGACCTGGCTGCACCCGAATTGCGGCAGAAACGCGTCCCTCTCCTCGGACATTCACCCGAGGAGAGGGACGGTAGCGCTTCGGAGCGTCATCGCCCACCCCCTTCGCGGGGTAAGGCGCTACCACGAACGTGGAGACGCTCTCCCTGAAGGTGACGGACGAGTGAGCCAGGACCGGAATTTCGTCCTACTCCTGCAAGATCAGGCTACGCCGTCAACCCGCGCGGCGGCAGCCACAGCGGCCGCGACTTCCGGACCGACCCTCGGGTCGAGCGCGCTCGGCACGATGCGGTCCGCCGCCAGGTCGTCCGAGGCCACGGCCGCGATGGCGTCCGCCGCCGCGAGCTTCATGCCCTCGGTGATCCGGCGGGCGCCCGCGTCCAGCGCCCCGCGGAAGATGCCGGGGAAGGCGAGCACGTTGTTGATCTGGTTCGGGAAGTCGCTCCGGCCCGTGGCCACGATCGCGGCGTGCCGGTTCGCGACGTCCGGGTGCACCTCGGGGTGCGGGTTCGACAGGGCGAACACGATCGAGTCGGACGCCATGCTCGCGACCAGGTCCTCGCCGACCTGCGACGACGAGACGCCGAGGAAGATGTCCGCGCCCCGCAGCGCCTCCGCGATGCCGCCGCGCAGCCCGCTGCCGTTGGTCACGGCGGCCAGCCCCTCCTTGACGGGGTTCAGGCCCGCGCGGCCCTCGTGGATGATGCCGCGCGAGTCGACCAGGGTGACCTCGCCGATGCCCGCGGCCAGCAGGATCTTCGCGCAGGCGACGCCCGCGGCGCCCGCGCCGGAGACGACGACCCGCTGGTTCGCGATGTCCTTGCCCAGGACGGTGTTGGCACCGCGCAGCGCGGCCAGCGCCACGACGGCCGTGCCGTGCTGGTCGTCGTGCATGACCGGGCAGTCCAGGGCCTCGACGACCTTGGCCTCCAGCTCGAAGCAGCGCGGGGCGGAGATGTCCTCCAGGTTCACCGCGCCGAACGACGGCCGCAGCCGCACCAGCGTCTCGACGATCTCGTCCACGTCCGTCGTGTTCAGCACCAGCGGGATGGAGTCGAGCCCGCCGAACGTCTTGAACAGCGCGGACTTGCCCTCCATGACCGGCAGGGAGGCCGAGGGGCCGATGTCGCCGAGGCCGAGGACGGCGGTGCCGTCGCTGACCACGGCGACCAGCCGGTGCGCCCAGGTGTACTTGGCGGCCAGCTCCGGCTCGCGGGCGATGGCGCTGCTGACCTTCGCGACGCCCGGCGTGTAGGCGATGGACAGCGCGCGCGGGTCCGCCAGCGACGCCGTCACGCCGAGGCTGAGCTTGCCGCCGACGTGCGCCTCGAAGATCTCGTCGTCCGTCGGCTGGGCGGTGGTCACGGGGTTCTCGTTCAAAGCGGTCACGTCTGGTCCTCCTGCGGTGCGTGCCTGGCGGCGCACCGCGACCAGCGTTGTCACGCTCGATCCACGGGGCCTTGACGGGTGTGACCGAACGCGCTTTGCCGTCCGGTCAGAGTGCTGCGGTCCGGTCAGCATGACAGTCATCAAGATTTGTGTCTGCGGTGCGCGTCACACTTCCGCCGCAGGTCAGAGGGGGTTTACCAAGACGTCCGTCCGGTTTATTAGAACGCCCGATCCATTTCCGCAGGCAGAATCGGTCAAGATCACCTCGCGCTTTACCATAGGAGACATGCGAGTGAGCGAGACGAAAATCCCCGGAAGTTGGGAATTCACCCCAAAGGCGTTCCCGGACGACCGGGGGGTGTTCGCCGCGCCGTTCCAGGAGCCCGCGTTCGTCGAGGCGGTCGGCCACCCGCTCCGCCTGGCGCAGACGAACCACAGCACCTCCAGGCGCGGCACGATCCGCGGCGTCCACTTCGCCGACGTGCCCCCCGGGCAGGCCAAGTACGTGTACTGCCCGCGCGGCGCCCTGCTCGACGTGATCGTCGACCTGCGCGTCGGCTCCCCGACGTTCGGCGAGCACGACGTCGTCCGGCTGGACTCGACGACGCTGAACTCCGTCTACCTCTCCGAGGGCCTCGGCCACGCGATCATCGCGCTGGAGGACGACACGACGATGGCCTACCTCTGCTCGGAGGGCTACAACCCCGCGGGCGAGCGCGGCCTCAACCCGCTGTGCCCGGAGTTGGCCCTCCCGTGGCCCGCCGACCTCACCCCGATCCTCTCGGAGAAGGACACCGCCGCCCCCGGCCTCTCCCAGGCCGTGGCCGACGGCGTCCTGCCGGACTACGCCGAGTGCGAGGCCTGGTACGCGAAGCTCCGCACTACCTGAGCCGCCGCGGTCGCGGCCACAGCCGCCACCGCACCACCCCCAGCACCTCCGCGGGCCCGAGGGTCCGCGAGTCCGTCGACCCGAACTGGTTGTCGCCAAGTACTTGCCACAAGCCACTTCCCCGCTGCTCGTGGGCACGCTTGATCGACAGCTGGTCGGGTCGCGAACCCCACCTCACCAGCACGAGGTCCCCCACCTTCGGCGGAACCCCGTACCGCACCACCACGACGTCGCCGTCCCGAACCGCGGGAACCATCGACGGTCCACGCACCCGGAGCAGCGGCAACGGGTTCTCCTCCCGCGGTGCCAACGATCACCTCCGCCTGCCGCGCCGTTCTGTCCGGAGTAGGGTCCTCCACGTCGGAGCATTCACTGTCAGGGAGGCAAGATGCGACTGCTGTCGCGCATCCGCCAACTCCGCCGCCCACTGCTGGAGGCCACCGCGCACTGCGACCTTCCGTGCGGTGTCTACGACCCGGCTCAGGCCAGGATCGAAGCGGAGTCGGTCAAGGCGGTCCAGGAGAAGTACCAGGCGAACGAGGACCCGGAGTTCCGGGAGCGCGCGATCCTGATCAAGGAGCAGCGCAGCGAGCTCGTCAAGCACCACCTGTGGGTGCTGTGGACGGACTACTTCAAGCCGCCGCACTTCGAGAAGTACCCGGAACTGCACGACCTGTTCAACCGCGCCACCAAGGCGGCCGGTGCCAGCGGCACCAAGGGCTCCATGGACCCGGCCAAGGGACAGGAACTGCTGGACCTGATCGCCCAGATCGACAAGATCTTCTGGGAGACCAAGGCCGCGTAGTCCGCGGCCTCTGGACGACGCCGGTCAGCGAGACGACCTCTCGCTGACCGGCGTCGTTCCGCATGTGCGGCATCGGCCGCCCGAACCACCTCGACGGCCCAGCACAGTCCACCCGAGGGGCCTCGCACCACCTCGGAGACCTGCCGCCCGGCGAGAGCACGTCCCGGAACTGGGCAGAACGGGAACTGGACGAAGAACACAGACCCGACACCGGACGGGACTCGACACCGAACGGGACCTGACACCGGACGGACCCAACGACCGGAGGGAACCCGACACCGGACCGGGACCCGACAACCGCAGCAAGCCGTCGCCCTGGCACTCGGTCCCACTGCGGCATGATGTGCGGGTGCGCGCCGCCGACAGTAGCGAGGGTTATCTCAAGGGGCGGCTGCGGCGGGAGGACATCCTGGCGGCCGCGGTGGCCACGTACGCCGAGGCGGGCTACCGGGGTTCGTCGCTGCGGGAGATCGCGCGGCGGGTCGGGATGACGCACGCGGGGTTGCTGTACTACTTCCCCAGCAAGGAGGCGCTGCTCGCGGCGGTGCTGGAGCGGCGCGACACCGAGGACGGCGCTCGGCTGTCCGGAGCGCCCGGCCTGGACGCGCTGCGCAGGCTGGTCGCGCTGGCCGCGCACAACGTCCGCCACCCCGGCATCGTCGACCTGTACTCGCGGCTGGCCGCCGAGGCCGTCGCGGCCGACCACCCGGCGCACGACTACTTCGAGCACCACTACCGGATGGCCCGCCGGTTCGCGGCGGCGTCGTTCCGGGTGGTCGCCGAACGGGGGGAGCTGCGCGAGGGCGTGGACCCGGACGTGGCGGCGCTGAACTTCGTCGCGCTGATGGACGGCTTGCAGGTCCAGTGGTTGTCGAACAGCGACCGGGTGGACCTCGTGGGCTCGTTGCGGGCCTACCTGCGCGGCCTGCTCACGGTGCCGTTGGAGTGACGCACCACCAGGGACGCCCCCGGTACGGGGACGCCCCTGGTGGTGCGTGCGTGCGTGGTCGGCTTAGAAGTAGTGCGCCCGACCGCCGATCGGACGGCCCACCGCCCCGAGCACGGCGAGAACGGCGCCGATCACGAGCAGGATGGTGCCGACGGTCGTCAGGATCGAAATCCCGGCCAACCAACCGACGACCAGCAGGATCAAACCAAGAACGATCATCAGAACCTCCATGTGTCTTGAGAGGTGGATACCCAGCGCACAGCGGGCCAAACACCAACGGGTGACATCACAGTGGGTTTTGCCATAGGGCGGCCGGCGTGCGGGCCGCACTAGGATCCGGACGGTGAGCACAAATGGTCGCTACTCCGTCTACCTGCTGCGCCACGGCCAGACCGCGTGGTCCGAATCGGGGCAGCACACCGGTCGCACCGACGTCCCGCTGACCGACAAGGGCGAGCAGCAGGCCCGGCGGGCGGGCGCGGTGCTGGCACGGTTGCGCGGCACGTCGGTGCCGCCCGCGCTGGTGCTGACGAGTCCGCGGCAGCGCGCGCTGCGCACCGCCGAGCTGGCGGGTCTGGCGGTCGACGACATCACCGAGGACCTCGCCGAGTGGGACTACGGCGACTACGAGGGCAGGACGACGCCGGAGATCCGGGAGACCGTCGAGGGCTGGACGGTCTGGACGCACGAGATCCCGAACGGAGAGTCGGCGGACCAGGTCGGCGAGCGCGCGTCGGCGGTCGTGGCGCGGGTCCGGACGGCGCTGCTCGGCGGTGACGTGGTGCTCGTCGGCCACGGCCACTTCAGCCGCGTGCTGATCGCGACCTGGCTCGGCCTCGGGCCGCGCGACGGCGTCCACTTCGGACTCGACCCGGCGGGCACGTCGGTGCTCGGCGACGAGCGCGGCGACGCGCAGGTGCGCCACCTCAACGTGCCGTCGTGGGACTGGGACTAGTGCCGGTCCGCCGGATCCGCCCGGAGGACGTGCCCGCCGTGGTCGGGCTCGCCGAGGAGCTGGCCGAGTACGAACGGGCCCGCGCCGACTGCCACCTCACGGTCGAGCGGCTGCACGACGCCCTGTTCCGCCCGGCCCCCGCTCTGTTCGGCCACGTGGCCGAAGTGGACGGTGCGGTCGTCGGGATGGCGTTGTGGTTCCTCAACTTCTCGACGTGGCGGGGCACGCACGGCATCTACCTCGAAGACCTGTACGTGCGGCCGTCCCAGCGCGGTTCCGGGTTGGGCAGGGCGCTGCTGACCGAGCTGGCGCGGGAGTGCGCGGCGAACGGCTACGCGCGCCTGGAGTGGGCCGTGCTCGACTGGAACGCCCCCGCGATCGGCTTCTACAAGTCGCTCGGCGCGGTGCCGATGGACGAGTGGACGGTGTTCCGCCTGACCGACGAGGCGCTCGCGGCACTGGGATCATCCGACTGATCCACCCCGCAAGTCTCGAAATGCTCACGAAAACGTCGATTCCCCGAACAGCACGCCCGGCGCTCTGGCAGCGTTCCGCGCCGTGCCCGGCAGCGGGACCCCGATCGCGGCGACAGGTGTCCGCGAACTCGCTGCCAGGGTTTCGGAAGGAACACCTCGTGAACTACGAAACCACCGCTACCGTGGACAGCTCTGCCTTCATCGTCCCCGGCATCATCGGCGGTCTCTTCGGCCTCCTCACCATCATCGCGATGTGGAAGGTCTTCTCGAAGGCGGGCAAGCCCGGCTGGGCCGCGATCATCCCGTTCTACAACATCTACACCATGCTCAAGGTCGCGGGCCGTCCCGGCTGGTGGCTGGTGCTGTTCTTCATCCCGCTGGTGAACATCGTGATCTCCTTCATCGTGTTCGTGGACATCGCGAAGTCCTTCGGCAAGGGTGCGGCGTTCGGCATCGTCCTGCTCGGCTTCCTCAGCGTCATCGGCTACTCGATCCTCGGCTTCGGCAGCGCGACCTACCGGGGCCCGGCCGCCGCGCGCGCCTGACCTGGAAGCGGTTTCCCCGCACGTGGGGGCAACACGTGCGGGGGAACCCGGTCACCTCCCCCCGATCAACCTCTCGTCGACCGGGTGCAACGCGGTGAGCCTCCGCACGACGACGATCAGCAGCGCGCTGGCCAGCGCGAGGAACACGGCGGCGACCCACGGCGGCAGCAGCGGGGCGGTGGGCGGCCACGCGCTCCCGGCGGTGGCGGCCAGGCCGACGAGCCACGACAGCCACCAGGCGAGGACCTGCCGGGTCACCTCGCCGCGCCGGGACTCCGGAACGCCCGCCGCGGCGACGTCGGCGACGGCCTGGTGGGGCGCCCACAGGTTCAGACCGGGCACGAACCACATCCCGACCACCCAGCGGGGGCTCCAGCGGTGGACGCGGCCGGGCACCTCGGCGTTGCGCCGGACCCGGTAGAGCCACACGAGCAGCACCGGCGCGGCGCAGGTGAACAGCAGCACCGCGAAGTACCGCAGGAACGGCACGGCGATCGACAGCAGCTGCACGCCCGCCTGCGCGGCGAGCAGCGCGCACAGCAGCCCCGCCTGGGTCGACACGACGTGGGGCCTGAGGGTCATCGCGGAGTCCACGGCATTCCCCCTCCGAAGTGCCGACCAGCCTGGATCGTAGGTCCACCGGAGGTTCGCGGCGATCCGCCGACCAGTTCGGCTCAGGGCAGCCGGACGCCGACGGCACCGTAGGACAGGCAGGAGGACGGGCTCGTGTCCTCGCCGTCCTGGTGCCACGTGCCCGCCGGGACGACGCCGGGCGCGAGCACGTCGAAACCCGTGAACAGCTCCGCCACGGCGGCCTCGCCGCGCGGGGTGAGGGTGGTGCCCGCGAGCGTCCCGAGGTGGACGAGCTTGCCCATCATCTCGGGTTCGAGGTCGGCGGTGAGGTGCGAGACGACCAGCCTGCTGCCGGGGACCACCGCCTCGCGGTACTTCGCCACCACGTCGGCGGGCCGGTCGTCGTCCGACAGGTACGGGAGGATGCCGACCATCACGACCGCGACGGGCTCGTCGAGGTCCAGCAGCCGAGCGGTCTCGGGGGCGTTCAGCACGGCGTCGGGGTCGCGGACGTCGGCGTGCACGACCGCGGCGGTGGTGCTGGTGCGGAGCATCGTCCGGCCGTGCGCGACGGTCGCCGCGTCGTTGTCGACGTAGACGACCCGGCAGCTCGGGTCGACGCGCTCGACGACCTCGTGGACGTTGCCCGCGGTCGGGATGCCCGAGCCGAGGTCGAGGAACTGGCGGATGCCCGCGGTCGCGCAGAGGTGGACGGCGCGGCGCAGGAACGACCGGGTGGTGCGGGCGGCGTCGTCGGCGGCGAAGAACTTGATGGAGCGCTCGGCGAACTCGCGGTCGACGGCGAAGTTGTGGGCGCCACCGAGGTAGTAGTCGAAGAGCCGGGCCAGGTTCGGGCGCTCGACGCCACCACCGGCCGACACCCGCTTCGGGCGCTCTTGCACCGCACACCTCACCCTGGAACGTCCCGGAGCAGCGCGAACTCGTCGTCGCACGGTATCCGGCTACTCCGTTCGTGTCCATCCGCCAAAAGTGAACACGTAGGGTGATTATTACTGGTGGAAGCCGCCTGGCCAACCCGGCCGAGGGAAGACCCCTCGGCCGGGCGAACCGGTCAGACGCCTGCCAGCGACTGGATCCACGGGCGGTAGCGGGTGATGTTGGTGTAGTTCGAGACGGTCGCGCGGTCGCTCGTGGAGGCCACGCCGACCTGGTAGTAGCGGCCGTCGGCCGGGCTCGTGGCGAACATCGGGCCGCCGGAGTCACCGCCCGCCGCGATGCCGTTGCCGCGGCGCACCGACACGGCGATGCCACCGCGGTAGTCGCGGCCGGTCACGCTGGTCACGGTGGTGTCCGCGACCTTCAGGTAGCGCGACTGGCAGTTGATCTCGGGCTGGTTGGTGCAGGTCGCGCCCCAGCCGTAGAGCTGCACGGTCTGGCCCGCGCGCACCGCCGTGGTGGTGCCGAGCGGCGCGTACGTGCCCCCCACCGAGCGGTCGATGCGCACCAGGGCGAGGTCCGCCGACGGGTGCTGGGTGATGCTGACCGCGTTGACCACGGTGCCGCCGCTGGTCTGGTCGAGGCTGCCGACGCGGAACGTGTACGTGGCCGAGCTGGCCACGCAGTGCTGCGCGGTCAGGATCCAGGTCGGCGCGATGATCGTGGCCGAGCAGTTCTCGCGGCCGTTGGCGAACAGCCGGGCCGCCCAGGGGGCGTTGGACGCGGTGCCGCCACCGATGATGAACGGGGTCACGTCGCCGGGAGCCGGTTGGGCCGAGGCGACGGGCGCCAGGGAGGCGAAGGCCACGAGTGCCGTGGCTCCACCGATCAGCGCGGACAGGGTGCGCTTGAATCGCATGTGATGTCACCTAACGAACGCAGGGAGTGGTGAATTCACCACCCTCAGCGTCACGCTTTCGAGTGACACGGGACACCCTCCGATAGTTGGCGAACCATCCGACCTTCGGAGGGGAGCCAAAAGCACCAATCGCACCAATCGGGCTATTCCGGCGGAAGAACCAGTCGAACGGGCCTATTCCTCCGCGTCGGGCTCGTCCACCCCGAGGGTCCAGCGCCGAACCGGGTTGGTGAACAGCAGCGCGATCACCACGACGGCGTAGATGCCGATCAGGGATCCGACGAGCTGCTGCCCCGACGGGCCGTAGGCGTACCAGGCGACGCCCAGCAGCAGGAGCTGCACGACGATCGACGGCGTCCGGCCCCAGCGCCTGCCGAGCACCAGCCCGATGCCCGCGGCGAGCACGCCCGCGCACAGCACCGTGAAGTAGGCCGCCTCACCGAGGACCTTGCCGGTCGACTCGGCGCCGCCGAAGGCCCGCACGACGAGCGCGACGGCGAACGCGATGCCCGCGAGCCCCTGGAGCGCGGTCATGGCCCCGGCCACCCGCACGGCCGCCGGGACCTGGGTCTGGATCGCCACCTGCGAGCCCCTCACAACGGTGCATAACGGTCTGTGGTCGTCACGGATCGTAGGCCACCCGTCCGGGCCTCCCATCCGGCAGCCGGAGGGGCGAAGATCAAGGGGTCTTCGGCTTGCCGGCGGTCCGCTGGGGTGCACTTGCCGTAGACGGGGCTGCGACGCGGTGGAAAGGAGATTTGGACCACTCCAGTGCGCATGGCGCCCCTCGGACGAGGGATGCGCGGACCGTCCGCGGTCACGCGCTGTCCTACTCTGCAAGTGTGCGCGCACTTCTGGTGGTCAATCCACAGGCGACCTCGACCACGGCCGGAGGCCGGGACGTGCTGGCGCACGCGTTGGCCAGCACGGTGAAGCTCGACGTCGTCGAGACGCGGTACCGGGGCCACGCGGGTGACGTCGCGGCCCAGGCCGTCCTCGACGGGTACGGCATGGTCGTCGCCCACGGTGGCGACGGCACGGTCAACGAGGTCGTCAACGGCATGCTCCGCGCCGGGCTCTCGCCGGACCTCCCGATGCTCGGGGTGGTCCCCGGCGGGTCCGCGAACGTCTTCGCGGGCGCCCTCGGGCTGCCGCGCGACCCCGTGGAGGCCACCTACCGCCTGCTCCAGGCGATCGAGCACGGGACGAGCCGCCGCGTCGGGCTCGGCAGGGTCGCGTCGAGCGGCCCGCCCGCCTCCACCACCGCGGACAACGACCGCTGGTTCACGTTCAACGCCGGTGTCGGCTGGGACGCGGACGTGGTCGCGAACGTCGAGGAGCAGCGCGCCAAGGGCCGCGAGGCCAGCCCCTCCCTCTACGCGCGCACCGCGCTGGCCAGCTACGTCGGTCAGCGCAGGCGCACCCCCTCGCTCACGGTGCGGATCCCCGACGAGGAGCCGATCACGGACCTGCGGATGGCGTTCGTGTCGAACACCGACCCGTGGACCTACCTGGGCGGCAAGGCGATCCGCCTCAACCCGTCCACGTCGTTCGACAACGACCTCGGCCTCTTCGCGCTGCGCAACCTCGGGTTGCCGACGGTGCTGCGGTACGTGGGCCACCTGCTCGTGCGAGAAGGAAATCCCAAGGGCGGGAACCTCCTGCGCCGCGACGACGTTGAATATGTTCGGGTGACGAGCAAGGAGCCGGTCAACCTCCAGGTGGACGGCGACCTGCTCGGCGATTGCACCGAAGTCGAGTTCACGTCCGTTCGTGAAGCTCTCACGGTCGCCGTGTGACCTCTGCGTGATGATCTTGCGACCGACCTGCGATGTTCGATCGGACGCGAACTTCGTAGAGTGAAACCGCTGGTGAACGGTGTCGATCTTTTGGGTGAGTTCACTCACCGGGTTAGTGCTAACCCCTTGACATCCCCGCCGTTCGTGAAAGCATTCACAAGCACCCCAAAACGACCGCTGACGATCGGCGTGCCTTCGAGCGCGCCTAGCTGAGGAGTAGTTCCAATGGACTGGCGCCACCGCGCAATCTGCCGCGACGAGGACCCCGAGCTGTTCTTCCCCGTGGGGAATAGCGGTCCTGCGCTCTTGCAGATCGCCGAGGCGAAGACCGTCTGCCGCCGCTGTCCCGTCGTCTCCGACTGCCTCGCGTGGGCACTCGAGAGCGGCCAGGACGCCGGTGTGTGGGGCGGGATGAGCGAAGACGAACGTCGCGCACTCAAGCGCCGCAACGCCCGCACGCGGGCCCGGAGCAACGCCTGAGTCGCAAGACCGGCAGTTGGCACCGAAACCAAGGACAAACTGAGGGCCCGACACCGTGCCAGGTGTCGGGCCCTCAGTTTTTGTTTGCACACCCTCCCGCATGACCACGAGGCGCCGCTGAGGCGGGTCGCCACGTGTGCACGGAGAACAGTTTAGCGCCGGCCCCGGAGCGGCACGCGCAGGACCGCCTCAGTACCGCCTCGCGGCCTCCGCCGCAAGCTCAAGGAACCCCTGAGTTCGGACTCCACGAGGGTCCGGACGATCTGGAGACCGAGCCGTTCGGTGCGCTCCAGCGAGAACCCCTGCGGCAGTCCCTTGCCGTCGTCGGCGATCACCACGTCGAGCCAGCGGGCCGACCTCTCCGCGTGCACCACGACCTCCCCTCGCTGGCCAGGGGCGTAGGCGTGCTCGAACGCGTTCTGCACCAGCTCGGTCAGGACCATCACCAGAGGGGTCGCCAACTCGGCCGCCACGACCCCGAACGGCCCCTCCCGGCGGACCGACACCTGGGTCTCCGTGGTGGCCACGTCGCTCATCATCGGAATCACCCGGTCGACGACGTCGTCCAGGTCCACGCGCTCGTCCACGGACATCGACAGCGTCTCGTGCACGAGTGCGATGGACGTCACCCGACGCACCGATTCGGCCAGCGCCTCGCGCGCCTCCTCGTTGCTCGTGCGCCGCGACTGCAACCGCAGCAGCGCCGCCACGGTCTGGAGGTTGTTCTTCACCCGGTGGTGGATCTCGCGGATCGTGGCGTCCTTCGACATCAGCGCCCGGTCGCGCCTGCGGACCTCCGTGACGTCGCGGCACAGCACCAGCGCACCGGCCGGGTTGCCGCGCGGCCTCAGCGGCAGCGCGCGGAACAGCACGGACGCCCCGCGCCGCGACTCGGCCTCCATGCGCATGGACGGGTTGCCGTCCACGGCCGCGCGGAACCGGTGCGCGATCTCGGTCGCGTCGAACGGGTCGTCGATCAGCGACCGCGTCAGCGGCGCCAGGTGCACGCCCACCAGGTCGGACGCGTGGCCCATGCGGTGGTACGCCGACAGCGCGTTGGGGCTCGCGAACACCACGGCGCCCGCCGCGTCGAGCCGGATGAACCCGTCGCCGACGCGCGGGCTCGTGTGCACGTCCGGCGACGGCTCGGTCGTCGGGAACGTGCCGTCCGCGATCATCTGGCACAGGTCCGCGGCGCTGCCGAGGTAGGAGATCTCCAGCGGGCTCGGCACGCGCGGCACGGCCAGGTTCGTGTTGCGGCTGATGACCGCGATGACCTGCTTGCCCAGCCGCACGGGGATCGTCTCGCGCCGCACGGGCACCCCGAGGTGCCACAGCGGGTCCTCCTCGCGGCAGATCCGCGACTCGATGATCGCGCGCCGGAGCTGCGGGTGCTCCTCGACCTGCATGGAGCTGCCGACGACGTCCTCGGGGTGCGCGGTCGGCGCCGTCGTCGGCCTGGCCTGCGCGACGCAGAGGAACGTGGCGTCGTCCAGCGGCACCCACAGCAGGAAGTCCGCGAAGGAGAGGTCCGAGAGCAGCTGCCACTCGGCCACGACGAGCTGGAGGTGGTCGACTGCCGCGCCGGACAGCCTGGTGTGCTCGGCGAGCAGATCCGTGAGGGTGGACACGCGTCATACAACCACGGTTCAGACCCCTGCCAGTGCCCGGTCGAGCGCGTGTCACACTGAGGAGAAGCAGTTGACCAGATGCTCAAGGAGACACCCATGTCGAAGCGTGCCCGCAAGCGCCGCGATCGCAAAAAGGGTGGCGCTAACCACGGGAAGCGCCCCAACGCCTGATCGCAGGCCGAAGAAAGGCCCTCCGGGACTGTCCCGGAGGGCCTTTCGCGTTCCGCGGTCGCACGTCCCACGTGGACGGCGGCGGTCGGAGGAGCGCTACTCCTCGACGACCTTGATCGTGGTCGACCGCACCTCGACGGCGCCGTGCTGCGCCAGCGTCTCGTGGATGCGCGCGCGCAACCGCTCCTTCAACGTCTCGGGCGCGTGCTCACCCCCGCACTTGCGGGCCAGCAGCATCTTGAGGTGCTCCTCGATGCCGTACTGCTCCAGGCACGGGTGGCACTCCTCCAGGTGCTTCTGAAGCAGCTCCTTGCGCTTGACGTCGCACTCCTGGTCGAGGAACAACCAGACCTCGGAGAGGACCTCCGAGCAGTCGGTGTCGTGGGGTTCGCCGCAGTTCATCGCCCCGCCACCTCTTCCTCGGGCTGACCGTTGCGCAGGAAACCGCGCTCGCGCGCGACGTCGGAGAGCTGCTCGCGCAACTGGCGACGCCCCCGGTGCAACCGGGACATCACCGTGCCGATGGGGGTGCCCATGATCTCGGCGATCTCCTTGTACGCGAAGCCTTCGACGTCAGCAAGGTATACCGCGATCCGGAACTCCTCCGGAAGACGTTGGAGCGCTTCCTTCACGTCGTTGTCCGGGAGCAGGTCCATCGCCTCGACCTCGGCCGACCGCAGACCGCGCGACGTGTGGCTCTCGGCCTTCGCCAACTGCCAGTCGGTGATCTCGTCGGTGGGCTGCTGCAACGGCTGCCGCTGCTTCTTGCGGTACCCGTTGATGTAGGTGTTGGTCAGGATCCGGTACAGCCACGCCTTCAGGTTCGTGCCCTGCGAGAACGAGGCGAAGGCGGCGTAGGCCTTCAGGTACGTCTCCTGCACGAGGTCCTCGGCGTCGGCCGGGTTGCGCGTCATCCGCAGAGCGGCGGCGTACAACTGGTCGAGCAGCGGCATCGCGTCGCGCTCGAAGCGAGCAGCCCGCTCCGCGGGTGTCTCATCCGTCGGGTTGGCCTGCGAACGGGTGGCGGGCACCGCGCTCCTCTCCCGCCGACCCGATGATGGCGCGACGGCTACTGCTGGCTGGGACGGGTCCCAGAATACGCGGACCTGGTCCGCCGGGCCGTCCACCGGCCGCTGCTCCATCACCTCGGTAACCACACTCCTCCGAACGCGACGCGGAACTCCGGCATTCCCCCCGATATCGTTCCTCCATGGCCGGACGCGGGACCCCCGCCACAGCCCTGCTGGACGAGCAGCGCGTGGCCCACACCCTCCACTCGTACGCACACGACCCCCGCCACGAGTCCTACGGGCTGGAGGCGGCGGAAGCCCTGGGCCTGCTGCCGAACCAGGTGTTCAAGACCCTGGTGGTGGACCTGGACGGCAGCCTGGCAGTGGGCGTGGTCCCCGTGACGAACCAGCTGGACCTGAAAGCACTGGCCGCGGCCCTCAAGGGCAAGAAGGCCAAGATGGCCGAGGTGGCAGCGGCAGAGCGGGCCACCGGCTACGTGGCGGGCGGCATCTCACCACTGGGCCAGAAGAAACGCCTACCGGTGGTCCTGGACACCTCGGCGACGAACTTCGGGACGATCTTCGTCAGCGCGGGCCGCAGGGGCCTGGAGGTGGAGATCGCCCCAGCAGACCTGACCCGCCTGACCAACGCGGCGGTAGCCAATATCTCAGCCTGAGCAGCGCCAAAGACGAGCAGCGCCCACAGCACCAGCACCCCGCAGCACCAGCAACGTGAGGCGACCCGCAGAGGACCAGCAGGGACCGACTGCCGACCAGCTACGGAGCGCAACCCCACCACGCAACAGTGGCCGATCTTACTCGGGGGATCTGCCCTTGAAATTTGTCGGGCAAGGGCTTCCCACCTGCCCCTTCAAGCCCGGCAAAGGGGCAAATCGAGGGGCCCCGGGTCAAATCGGCCACCCACGCCGGAAGCCGGGCACCCACAGCCCCACCCACGCCGGAAGCCGGACACCCACGGCCCACCCCCACAACCACCCTCACACCTCAAGCGGCCGCAACACCCGATCCAGCCACCCGGTAACAGCCCTCTGCAACCCCTCGGCATCAGCCTTCAACGAGTGGTCCCCCTTCAACAGCACCACCTCCCGGTGATGAGCCGTCTCAGGCCTCCCGAACGGGTCCGCCTCCCCCTGCACGATCAACGTGGGCACCTCGACCCCCGCCAGCTCCCCGGCCCGGCTCTTCTCCGGCTTCCCAGGGGGGTGCACCGGGAAGGCCAGGCACAGCACGGCCACCGCCAACCCCTCCACCGAAGTCCGGCAGGCCACCCGAGCCCCGGACGACCGCCCCCCGAACAGCAGCGGCATCCCGTCGAACCAGCGCACACCCAGGTCCTCGGCCACGGCCAACCACGCCACGTCCAACTGCTTCGCGGGCGCGGGGGCCCTCCGCCCGGCCACCCGGTACGGCTGCTCGACCAGCGCCACGTGCACCCCGGCGTCCACCGCCGCCCGCGTGGCCGCGACCAGGTCCGGCGCCCCGATCCCGCCACCGGCCCCGTGCCCCAGCAGCAGGGCCGCCCTCCCCTCGGCCGAGCAGTGCAGCTCGGCCCGAGCGGGACCGTGCGGCGTGTCGACGAGGGTGCTGGTCATGACAGCTCGAACAGCGTCGGTTCAGGCATCTCGGCGGGCGACAGCGAGATCGGGTCCATCAGTTCGGGGCTGTTGTTCCGGACGTTGTTGACCGCCATCGACACCGGCCTCAGCTCCAGCGAGTCCACCAGCGCCTCGTCCGGCGCCAGCAGCGCGGAGGGGTCCGCGGAGTCGGGGTCCAGCCACGCGCCCCAGTGCGACGCGGGCAGCAGCAGCGGCATCCGGTGGTGCACCGACGCCATCTCGCCGACGGCGTCCGTCGTCAGCACCGCGCACGTGATGACGGCCTTGCGGCCCAGTTCCTCGTCCGGCTGCCACCACACGGACCAGATCCCCGCCATGGCCAGGCTGGAGCCGTCGTCGGGGTTGATGAAGAAGGGCTGCTTCCTGCCCTCGCCCGGCTGCCACTCGTACCAACCGTCAGCGGGGAGGATGCAGCGGCGTTTGGCGGCGCTGTCCCGGTAGGACGGCTTGGTCAGGACGCTCTCCGACCTCGCGTTGATCATCTTTGCGGCCCCGGACATGTCCTTCGCCCAGTGCGGCACCAGACCCCAGCGCATCACGCGGACGCTGCGCTCCGTGACCGTCGGGTCGGGTTCGCCGTCGGCGTCGCGGGGGTGCCGCTCCACCACGGCCAGCACGTTCTTGGTGGGGGCGATGTTGTAGTCCGGACCGGGGGCGTCGCCCTCCGTGGCGTCCACCGCGTCGAACTCCGCCGCGAGCAGCGCCGGGTCCTTGGTGGAGGCGTACCTACCGCACACTCCAGATCACCTCCGCGCCAGATCAACTTCTGGGCAAGCCATCGTCGCACGTCGCCGGCACCGGTGCGACCCCTCGACCGCCCCATGCGCAATCATCGACCCATGACTCAGCAGTGGTCCGCTCCCACCGCCAACGGCCCCGTCCGCGCGACGGTACCCGTGCCCGGCTCCAAGTCGATCACCAACCGCCTGCTGCTGCTGGCCGCGCTGGCCGACGGCCCCTCCGTGCTGCACGCGCCCCTGCGCAGCCGCGACAGCACGCTGATGGTGGAGGCGCTCCGCTCGCTGGGCGTCGCCGTCACCGACGGCCAGGACGGGAGCTGGCACGTCACCCCCGGCGAGCTGCGCGGACCGGCGGACGTCGACTGCGGCCTCGCGGGCACGGTGATGCGGTTCCTGCCGCCCGCCGCGGCCATCGCGACCGGGGAGATCCGGTTCGACGGCGACCCGCACGCGCGGCTCCGGCCGATGGGCACCGTCCTGTCCGCGCTGCGCGCGCTGGGCGCGGACATCGCGGGCGACGGGCTACCGTTCACGCTGACCGGCACCGGCTCCCTGCGCGGCGGCGACGTGACGATCGACGCGTCCGGCTCGTCGCAGTTCGTCTCGGGCCTGCTGCTGTCCGGTGCGCGCTACGAGCGGGGCGTGCGGGTCCTGCACGACGGCGAACCCGTCCCGTCGCTGCCCCACATCGCGATGACCGTCGAGGTGCTGCGCGCCGCGGGCGTCGAGGTGGACGACCGGGAGCCGAACACCTGGACCGTCGCGCCCGGCCCGGTGCGCGGGCGCGAGTGGCACGTGGAGCCGGACCTGTCCAACGCGACGGTGTTCCTGGCGGCGGCGGCCGTGACCGGGGGCGAGGTGACCGTGCCCGGCTGGCCGACCGAGACGACCCAGGCGGGCGACGCGGTGGGCGACATCCTCCAGCGCATGGGCTGCGAGGTCGTGCTGGACGAGCGCGGGCTGACCGTGCGCGGGCCGGAGCGGCTGGCGGGCCTGGACATCGACCTGCACGACGAGAGCGAGCTGACCCCGACCGTCGCCGCGCTGGCGGCGCTGGCGGACGGGCCGACGCGGATCCGCGGCGTGGCGCACATCCGCGGCCACGAGACGGACCGGCTCGCGGCGCTCGTCGCCGAGATCAACGGCGTCGGCGGAGCGGCGGAGGAGACCGAGGACGGCCTGGTCATCGACCCGAAGCCGCTGCGCGGCGGGCCGTGGCGCGCGTACGCCGACCACCGGATGGCCACCGCGGGTGCGATCATCGGCCTGGTCGTGCCGGGCGTCGAGGTCGACGACATCGGCAGCACCTCCAAGACGATCCCCGACTTCCCAGGAATGTGGGCGACGATGCTCAACGAGGTCCGTTGACGTGAGCCGTGGCGACTGGCACAAGCTCGACGAGTCCGACGTGCGGGTGCGGCCGGGGAAGGGGACCCGGCCGCGCAGCAAGAAGCGCCCCGAGCACGCGGACGCCGTGCCCGCGATGGTGGTCGGCGTGGACCGCGGGCGGTGGACGTGCGCGCTGGACGACGACCCGGAGCGCCTGGTGACCGCGATGCGGGCACGGGAGCTGGGGCGGACGCCGGTCGTCGTCGGCGACCGGGTCGGTCTGGTCGGCGACGCGTCCGGGCAGCCGGACACGCTGGCCCGCATCGTGAAGGTCGCCGACCGGAGCAGCGTGCTGCGCCGCACCGCGGACGACACGGACCCGTTCGAGCGGGTCGTGGTCGCCAACGCCGAGCAGCTGATCATCGTGACGGCGCTGGCGGACCCCGTGCCGCGCACCGGGTTCATCGACCGGTGCCTGGTGGCGTCCTACGCGGGTGGGCTGACGCCGGTCCTGTGCCTGACGAAGGCCGACCTGGCGAGCCCGGACGAGCTGCTCGCCGCGTACGCCGAACTGGACCTCGTGGTGGTCGTGACGAGGTCCGACGAGGACCCGAAGCCGCTGCGGGAGCAGATGGCCACCAGGGTGTCCGCGCTGATCGGGCACTCCGGTGTCGGCAAGTCGACGCTGATCAACCAGCTCGTTCCGGGCGCCAACCGGGCGGTCGGCGTGGTCAGCGGGGTCGGCAAGGGGCGGCACACGTCGACGCAGACCGTGGCGCTGCCGCTGCCCGAGGGCGGGTGGGCGGTGGACACGCCGGGCATCCGCTCGTTCGGGCTCGCGCACATCACGCCGACCGACATCGTGGCCGCGTTCCCCGGCATGAGGGAGATGGCCGAGGAGTGCCCGTCGGGCTGCGGCCACCTCGGCGCGCCGGAGGACCCGGACTGCGTGCTGGACGAGCTGGTCACCACGGGCGTGGCGACGCAGGGCCGGTTGGACTCCCTGCGCCGCCTGCTCAGCTCGCGCGCGGGCCTGGAGGAGTACCCGGACTAGTGCCGCGGCCCAGGTAGGCGAGCAGCCGGTCGGCCGGGGTCTCCGGTCGGAGCGGCGCGGCGAAGCGAGCGGGCCGGTCGGCGTCGCTGACCAGCAGCAGCGCCACCGGGTACAGCTCGTCGGCGAGGGCGCGCGGGATGGGCCGGACGTCGCCGCACGCGCGGGCGACGTCCCACCCGTGCACGGCGACCTCCAGCGCGCCCGCCCTCGCCACGACGTCCGTCGTCACCGGGCACCCGCCGACGGACACCGCGGGACGGCCGTCGCGGGCCGTCCACGCGCCGAGCACCTGCCGGGCGTGGTCGCGGGCCGCGGCGACCGGGTCGTCGTGGTCGACGGCCGCGGGCTCCAGGTCCACGTGCCCGTCGTCGGCGGCCTCCCGCAGCGCCGCCAGCGAGTCGACCAGGTGCCGCAGCAGCGCCCGCAGGTCCCAGTCGCGGCACGGGGTCGGGCGCGACAGGGCGGCCGGGGTGACCCCGTGCAGGCAGCCGAGCGTGTAGGTGACGGCGCGTTCGAGCAGGTCGACGTGGCTCACGTCGCCACCGAGGGCGGCAGGCCGAACACCTCGAACAGCGACGTGTCGAGGAAGTTGACCACGTGGGTGATGCCCTTCTCCCCGACCTCCAGCACCTGGACGTTGAACGGCTTCCCGCTGAGGTAGAGGCCGAACGCGGGCTGGCCGTTCGCGCGCGTCGGCACCACCCGGACCTCACCGGGGCAGCGGATCTCCAGGTGCCTGGCGACCGCCTCCGGACCGCGGTACCAGGACCTGAACGGCGGCATCTCCCAGACGACGTCGGCGGTGAACAGACCGACGATCGCCGGGATGTCCTTGGCCTCGAACGCCGCCGCGTACCGGTCGAGCAGCTCGCGCTGCGCCGCGGTCGACGGCTCCACCACCGCGTCCTCGGTCACCTCGGCCAGCCGCGCCCGCGCCCTCTGGAGGATGCTGTTGACCGCCGCGGTCGACGTCCCCAGCAGCTCGGCGACCTCGGCGGCCCGCCACCTGAGCACGTCGCGCAGGACCAGCACGGCCCGCTGCCGCGGCGGCAGGTACTGGAGCGAGGCGACCAGCGCCAGCCGGATCGTCTCGCGCTCGGTCACGATCGCCGCCGGGTCCGCGCCGACCAGCTCGTCCGGCACCGGCTCCAGCCACAGCACCTCGGTGCCGTCGACCAGGTCGTCCTCCGGGTCGGAGTCCGACCCCAGGCCGGTGGGCAGCGGGCGGCGGGCGCGCTTCTCGATGGCGGTCAGGCACGCGGTGGTCGCGATCCGGTACAGCCACGTCCGCAGGGACGACCGCCCCTCGAACCGGTCGTAGGCCTTCCACGCGCGCAGGTACGTCTCCTGCACCAGGTCCTCGGCGTCGTGCACCGAGCCCAGCATCCGGTAGCAGTGCGCGAGCAGCTCGCGGCGGAACGGGTCCGAGAGCCTGATGAAGTCGTCGGCCATCGTGGGTACCTCCTCTGTCCGTGGTGATGACCCGTTCGGGGGTGGAAACTCATCGCGGTTCGTATGAACGGATGGGGGTGTTAACCGGTTCGGGTGTACGGGGAGGTGCGCCCATGTCCCCGGAACGGGGGTGCGCGGTAGCCTGCGCGCCATGGCGCAGGTGACGGGAATAGGCGGCGTCTTCTTCCGCGCCAGGGATCCCGCGCGGTTGGCCGGCTGGTACCGCGACAACCTCGGCGTGCCCATGAACGACCACGGGACGGTGACGTTCCACTGGGTCGACTCGTCCACCGAGGACAACCCCGGGACCACGACCATCGCGCTGTTCGCGAACAACACCGACTACCTCGGGGAGCCGGGGCAGCGGGCCATGCTGAACCTGCGGGTGGACGACCTGCGGATCCTGCTGGCCAAGCTGAAGGCCCGCGGCGTCGAGGTGCTGCCCCAGACCGAGGACTCGGAGTTCGGGCGGTTCGGGTGGTGCGTGGACCCGGAGGGCAACCGGATCGAGCTGTGGGAGCCCGCCGAGGGGATGTGACCCCGACTTCGAGCACCCCCTCCCCACCCCGCTCGGAGGGGCGCTACATGAGGTCCAGCAGGAACGGGAGTTCCTGACGCGCGTACCAGGCCAGTTCGTGGTCCTCCGCGCTGCCGAGCGTGAACTCCGCGTCCGGGTCGCCCAGGTCGGCCTCGTCGATCACCTCCGCCGCCGCGCGCACCGCGTCCTCGGCCTCCGAGGTGTCCAGGTGGATCGCGGCCACCAGCTCCAGCGGCACCGGACCGGAGACCTTGACGACCGAGAAGTCGAGGTCGGGGCGGAGCTTCACGTCGTCGACGTCCACCGAGACGACCGCCCGCCTCGGCATGGCCTTGTCGTCCGTGCCCAGCTCGGCCGCCAGCAGGCGGATCGAGGCGCGGGCCGCGTCGAGCATGGCCGCGTACTCCAGCTCCTCCGTGTCGCCCGCGGCGTAGGACTCCCTCAGTGCCGGTGTCAGCGCGAACGCCGTGCCGCCCACCGGGCGGAACTCACCGGTGTCCACCAGGTCGCGCAGCATGGCCACGGTCGCCGGAAGGTAGACCCTCATTCCGATACCGTCCCCATCAGTTCTTCCACGGATTCCTCGACCATCGCAGCTAGAACGTCCACATCGGACATCGCGTCCCTGTCGGCGTTGAGACCGAAGTAAACACCACCGTCGTACGACGTGACGCCGATCGACAGGGCTTGGTTCTTCGCCAGCGGGACCACCGGGAAGATCTCGGTCATCCTCGCGCCTGCCGCGTAGAGGGGCACCTGGGGGCCGGGCACGTTCGTGACGACGACGTTGAAGAGCCGTCGGGAGAACGAGCTGGCCGCACGGGCGCCCAGGGCGTGCAGGGTCGGCGGGGCGAAGCCGGAGACCTTGACCAGGGTGTCCGCCGCCACCGACTGGCCGGATTCCTGGTGGGCCCGCATCGCGTGGCTGACGTGGTGCAGGCGCACGACCGGGTTCGACTCGCCCACGGGCAGGTCGACCAGGAACGCCGCCACGCCGTTGGAGCCGTCCTCGTCGCGCACCGAGAGCGGCGCCATCGCGCGCATGGTGGTGTGGGCGGAGACGACCTCGCCCCGCGACATCAGCCAGGCGCGCATGGCCCCGGAGAGGACCGCGAGCACGCCGTCGTTGACCGTGCCGCCGTGGGCGCGGCGGATCGCCCGGAACTGCTCCAGGGTGCCGCGCGCGACGGCGAAGCGGCGGGCCGGGCCGATGCGGACGTTGAGGGGGCTGCCCGGCGCCGGGGTGGACGCCGTGCGGAGGGCGGAGGCCAGACCGCCCAGCGCGCCAGCGACCTTCTGCACGGTGGCGACCGTGTCCATCGCGGCCGAGCGGACGTTCTCGACCAGCTCACCCGGCCGTTGCACGGCCTCGGCCACGGCGTCGGCGACCAGCTGGAGGCCGCTGGGCTCCGGCTGGGGCATCCACAGGCTCTCCAGCGGCCTGCGCGGGCTCGGGGAGACGTCCAGCATGACCTGGCCGATCTCGATCGCGCCCACGCCGTCGACCACGGCCTGGTGGGTCTTGGTGATGACGGCGATCTGGTTGCCCTTCAGGCCCTCCACCAGGTACGTCTCCCAGAGGGGACGGGTGTGGTCGAGCGGGCGGGACATGAGCCGGGCCACCAGGTCGTGCAGCTGCGCGTCGCTGCCCGGCTTGGGCAGGGCGGACCTGCGCACGTGGTAGGTCACGTCGAAGTCCGGGTCGTCGACCCACACCGGCCTGGCCAGCCTGCCGGGGACGTGCACGACCTTCTGGCGGTACCTCGGCACCAGCGGCAGGCGCTGCTCGATCAGCTCCACGAGGCGGTCGTAGTCGAACCCCGTCCTCGGTCTCCGGAACACCGCGACCCCACCGACGTGCATCGGCGTCGTGGCGTCCTCCAGGTACAGGAACGAGGCGTCCAACGCGGACAGGCGATCGGGCATGGGGTCAGGTTAGCCCGCCGCCGGTCGGGGACCGGGGAACACCGAGGTCGTCCGTCACGGACGGCGGCAGCGCTCGACCAGTTCCTCCACGGCCCTGACCTCCTCCGGGTCGCGGTCGTGGCGGGCGAGGCGGATCTCGGCGGCGGCGGGCATGGCCTGCCGGACGGCGTCGTCGACACCGGCGAGGAACGACCTGACCAGGCGCGCCCTGGCGGCGCGGCGGACGGGGCGGAGCTTGCCGACGGCCATCGCGAGCCAGCTCAGGGCCAGGTCGACGCGGCGGTCGCCGCGGGCGGCGCACGCCCAGTCGATCGCCACGGGGCCGTCCGGGCCCAGCACGACGTTGCCGGGGTGCAGGTCGAGGTGCAGCAGCGCCCCCTTCGGCGAGCCGGGCAGGAAGTCGGGGGCCGGGACGTCGTCGAGGCGGTGGTGCAGCTCGGCCAGCTGGCGCCCGAGCGCGGCGGCGCGCCACGGCCTGCGGTCCAGCTCGACCGACATCCGGGGGCCGGGAACGTACTCCATGACCAGGCCCTCGTCCTCGACGCCGTGGACCCTCGGCACCGGAATCCCGCGTTTGCGCAGGTAGCGCATCAGCTCGGCTTCGGGATCGAGGTCCCGGCCGTCGCGGTTGTGCTTGACCAGGAGGCCGTCCGGCCGCAAGAAGACGTCCGCCTCTTGACCACTGGCCAAGAGGCGGGCGCGGTGCGCAACGCTGCGCTCGCCCGAGCTCATGTGACGATCCTCATGGTTGACGGCGCCAATGCAAGCCCCTGAACGGGCATGGCACCCTTCTGCACGTGGAAATCTCCCCCAAGGACAAGTTCGTCACCGTCTACGGCCGCAAGCCGGTCCTCGAAGCGCTCGACGACCCGCGCCTGGACGTGGACAAGGTGGTGCTCGCCGAGACCGCGCGCGGCGCGGCGGCCAGGGAGATCCTCGACGCGGCCAAGCGGCGCGGGGTGCGCGTGCAGCGCGCGACCGAGCAGCGGGTCAAGGTGCTCGCGGGCAACGGGCGGCACGACCAGGGCGTTCTCGCCGACGTGGTCGCTCCCCGGATGCTCCCCCTCGACCTGGCGCTGGACGGCCCGGAGCGACCGCGCGGTGTCCTCGTGCTCGACGGGATCACCACGCCCGCGAACGTCGGCATGATCCTGCGGACCGCCACCGCGGCGGGCATGGACGGCATCGTCGTGCCGCGGCGCGGCGTCGCCTCGATCGACCCGCTCGTGGTCAAGGCGTCCGCGGGGGTCGCGTTCCGCGCGCCGATGCTGCGCTGCGCGACCGCCGCCGAGGCCGCCGCGAACCTCCGCGCCCACGGCTACCCGCTGTTCGCGCTGGACGCGAACGCCAAGGAGTCGATCTACACCGCGGACCTGCCCGAGCGGGCGGCGTTCGTGCTCGGCAGCGAGACGAACGGCATCTCCGACGACGTCCGCCCGCACGTCACCGGCTGGCTGTCGATCCCGATGTTCGCGGGCGTCGAATCGCTCAACGTCGCCAGCGCCGCCGCCGTCCTGTGCTTCGAGGTCGTCCGCAGGCGCGAAGCGGGTAGGTAGTCGACTGGACCCGCCGCGTTTTCCAGCGGCGGGTCCAGCGAGTCACGACACGATCGCCACCACGGCGCGGCGAGCGCCGGATCGAATTCCCGTGTCAGCGTCCCGTGGTCGGCGGCATTCGAGCCACGGGGCTGGAACCGCACAATTCGTGACTGGTGTTCACCTGTTCGCCCCCTTCACCTCAACCGTCGACGCCGTTGACGTTACGCAGGCGCGGTGATGACGGACAATGACCGAAAAGGGGCGGGTTCTCTCGCGGGCTGTGACCGGTGCGGACATCCGGAATGCCCCTAGCAGAACAACGCGCTCCGCGCGGGTGCACCCGACCACCGCGCTCGGTTCACGGAGGGTGTCAGCGAGCCAGGACCTCGTCGACCGTCAGAACGGCCACCCCGTCCTCGTTCAGCCGCCACAGCGTCGCCTGGTGCTCCTCGACGGACGCGCTCGCGGTCGCGTCGGACACCACGGTCACCTCGAACCCCAGGGCCAACGCCTTGGCCGCCGTGCCGCCGACACCGTGCTTCGTGGACACCCCGGCGATCACCACCGACTTCGCCCCGATGTCCCGCAGGTCCGACACCAGCCGCGTACCGCTGAACGCGTCGACCCCGGTCTTCGTCACCACGTGCTCACCGCGCCCCGGCTCCAGCGACTCGACCACGTCGTCGGCGCCGTCGCCGCGCAGGTGCCGCACGATCACCACCGGCGCGGCGGCCCGGTCGAACGCGTCGCGCAGCCGGACCACCGCGTCCACCACGGCCGAACCCCCGATCGGGGCGAGGGGCATGTCGAGGATCCGCTGCTGCGGCTCCACCAGGACCAGGACTGACCGAGCGCTGAGCAAGGGCTTGAACCACCTGACGTCATGATGAGTTGATCTTCAGGGTAGCAGCGGAAACCCAAGCAGCACAGCAAGTTCGCCAACAGTGACCGCAATGGACGTGTGGTGCACCCCCACCATCCCGACAGCCGCCGCACCCCGCACGTTGACCGCCAGGTCGTCGACGAACACGCACTCCTCGGGCCGCAGGCCGAGGCGCTCGGCGGTCAACGAGTAGATCGCGGCGGAGGGCTTCGCCAACCCCACCTCGCCGGACACGACCACGACGTCGAACAACCCGTCCCACTCGGCGGGGGGCGCCCACAACCCGTCCGCGTTGGACAGCAGCCCGGTGGACAACCCGCGCGCCCGAACCTCCCGAACAACCGTCAACAACGGCGGCTCGACGGCGAACCCATCACCGAAGTCGGTGAGCACCCCACCGAAGTCCAACACCAGTCCACGCAGCACAGGAGCAACCTACGCCGCTCACCGGATCGGGTGATCACGGTCCGGTTCGGAGCGATGGGCACTCGGTACCTGCGACAGATCACCAGGTCCACAGGAGTCGATGTGCCGTCCCAGTTGCGAACGTTGGGGTCGCTGCAACCGCCACCACGAGCGAACACGGAAATACCGGCGATGCGAACAGCACCGGAACGCCGCCTGACCGAGGAAGACGCACGCAGAATACTCACGTTCGTGGCGGAAGCCCTGGACGGCCGCCGAGCACCACGACAACTCATAGGGTTGATGGACGAAAAGGCAGCACGAGAACTGCCGGTGGAGACAGGGCGCGTACGCCTCGGCAGAATCCGCCTGTGCCGAGTGGCACCGACGGCGGCGGAGATATCGGGCACGTTGACCAGAAACAACAGGGTGCACGCACTGGTCGCGAGACTGGAACACACGGGGGGACACTGGACGTGCACGGTCTTCAAAGTAATCAAATAGAGTGCGGGCCGACCAAGGCGGGTCGGGGTCTTCTCTGAAGCGTGGCCGATTTCAGTCGGGGATTTGATCCTTGCCCTCGCTGATCGGGCTGCTTGACACCACCTGCCCTTCAGCCCGATCAAAGGGTCAAAATCCAGGGGTCCCCGAGTCACATCGGCCACCACCGCTGGGAGTGGCGGTGGCCCGGGTTCTCATCGCTGTGTGATCCGGGGGCGTGGGCCCCCCTCCACCACCCCGGTCGCGCGATCGTCTCGTACGGTTTCCGGAGTTTGTCAAGGCGGAAAAGATGCCTTGACAAACTCCGGAAACCGCGAGGGCGCTGTGGGACCGGGGCGGCGGAGGGTTGGGGTGGTTGAGGGCTCCGGGTTGGGTGGTGGGGCTGGTGGGGAAGGGATGCTTGGCGGTTGTGGGTGGGGTTCGTTGCCGCGGTGGAAAAGGTGGTCCAGTGTCGTTGCCGCGGTGGAGGGAGGGTCGGGCTCCGCCCTTGGTCTCAGCCCCGGTTACCAGGGCTTGAGCACTCGACCTCGCAGCTCAAGCGCCTCGGCCTCCAGTTCGAACCACGGGCCCCCACCATTCACAGCGAGAGGGCCGTCCCCATCGGGAACGGCCCTCTCGCTGACTCGCTCTTGAAAGCCCTACCTGCGCGGGCCCTTCCTGGCCGACTTGGCCTGGGCCCTGGCGGCCGCGCGGCGTTCCTTTCGGGTGCCCGCCGTGTCGTCGCCCGCCTCGGCGTCGCGCGCCTCGGCCTCTCCGTCCTCATTGGGCCCGGAGTAGCTCAGGCGCTGCCTGCCCGGCTCGTCCAGCCCCTTGCCGCGCAGCGCCGGGGGGATCGCGGAGCCGGCCGAGAGCTGTGCCAGCGCCGGGCCCGCCGGTGCCTCCGGAGCGGGGGCGGGGGCCTCGCTGGCCGCTGCGGCGCGCGCGCGGGCTCGGCTGCCGGTCAGCGGGCCGGCGCCGTTGCTCAGCGACACCGGGATGGGCGGTGCGGCTACCGGTTCCGGTTCTGCCGCCTCCACCTGGAGGTTGAACAGGAAGCCGACCATCTCCTCCTTCAAGGCGTCCAACATCCTGTTGAACATCTCGAAGCCCTCGCGCTGGTACTCGATCAGCGGGTCGCGCTGGGCCATCGCCCGGAGGCCGATGCCCTCCTTGAGGTAGTCCATCTCGTACAGGTGCTCGCGCCACTTGCGGTCCAACACGGACAGCAGCACGCGGCGCTCCAGCTCGCGCATGGCACCCGGCCCGACGCGCGAGTCGATGTCGGCCTCGCGAGCCTGGTAGGCCTCCAGCGCGTCCTTCTGCAACGTCTCCCGCAGGGACTCGCGGGTGATGTCGTCGTCGCCCTCGACGAGCTGCTTCCAGTCGAGCTTGATCGGGTACAGCGTCTTCAACGCCGTCCACAGCTGCTCGAAGTCCCAGTCCTCCGAGTAGCCGTCGGCGGTCGCGCCGTCGACGTACTCCTCGATCACGCTGGTGATCATGTGCTCGACCTGCTCGCGCAGGTCCTCGCCGTCGAGCACGCGGTGGCGCTCGGCGTAGATGACCTTGCGCTGGAGGTTCATCACCTCGTCGTACTTGAGGACGTTCTTGCGGATCTCGAAGTTCTGCTGCTCGACCTGGGTCTGAGCGCTGCGGATGGCCCTGGTGACCATCTTGTGCTCGATCGGCACGTCGTCCGGCACCTTGAGCCGCGTCATCACGGTCTCGACCATGGCGGCGTTGAAGCGCCGCATCAGCTCGTCCTTCAAGGACAGGTAGAACCGGGACTCGCCGGGGTCGCCCTGGCGGCCGGAACGACCGCGGAGCTGGTTGTCGATGCGGCGCGACTCGTGGCGCTCGGTGCCGAGCACGTACAGGCCACCGGCCTCGCGGACCTCCTCGGCCTCGGCCTTGACGTCGCGCGTGACCTCCTCGATCAGCTTCGACCAGGCGGCCTCGTACTCCTCCGGGGCCTCGACCGGGTCGAGGCCGCGCTCGCGCAGCTCGTGGTCGGCGATGATGTCCGGGTTGCCGCCGAGCACGATGTCGGTGCCTCGACCGGCCATGTTCGTCGCGACGGTGACGGCGCCCTTGCGGCCCGCCTTCGCGATGATGAGCGCTTCCCGGTCGTGGTGCTTCGCGTTCAGCACCTCGTGCGGGATGCCGCGGCGGACCAGCAGCTTCGACAGGTACTCGGAGCGCTCGACGCTCGTCGTGCCGATCAGGACCGGCTGGCCCTTCTCGTGGCGCTCGGCGATGTCGTCCGCGACGGCCTCGAACTTCGCCTCCTCCGTCTTGTAGACGAGGTCGGGCTGGTCGTCGCGGCGCGCGGGGCGGTTCGTCGGGATCGGCACCACGCCGAGCTTGTAGGTCTGGTGGAACTCGGCCGCCTCGGTCTCGGCGGTACCGGTCATGCCGCCCAGCTTCTTGTACAGGCGGAAGTAGTTCTGGAGCGTGATCGTGGCGAGGGTCTGGTTCTCCGCCTTGATCTCCACGCGCTCCTTGGCCTCGATGGCCTGGTGCATGCCCTCGTTGTACCGCCGACCGGCCAGGACGCGGCCGGTGAACTCGTCGACGATCATGACCTCACCGTTGCGGACGATGTAGTCCTTGTCCTTGGTGAAGAGCTCCTTGGCCTTGAGCGCGTTGTTCAGGTAGCCGACCAGCGGCGTGTTCGCGGCCTCGTAGAGGTTCTCGATGCCGAGCTGGTCCTCGATGAAGGTCACGCCGACCTCGGAGATGCCGACGGTGCGCTTGCGCTCGTCGACCTCGTAGTGGACGTCCTTCTTCAGCAGCGGCGAGAGCCGGGCGAACTCCTGGTACCAGCGCGACGACTGGTCCGCGGGGCCGGAGATGATCAGCGGCGTGCGCGCCTCGTCGATGAGGATCGAGTCGACCTCGTCGACCAGGCCGAAGTAGTGGCCGCGCTGCACGCACTCGTCCAGGCTCCACGCCATGTTGTCGCGCAGGTAGTCGAAGCCGAACTCGTTGTTCGTGCCGTAGGTGATGTCCGCGTTGTACGCCACGCGGCGCTGCTCCGGCGTCAGCTCCGACAGGATCACGCCGACGGTGAGGCCGAGGAAGCGGTGGACACGACCCATCCACTCCGCGTCGCGCTTGGCGAGGTAGTCGTTGGTCGTGATCACGTGCACGCCCTCGCCCGCCAGGGCGTTGAGGTACGTCGGCAGCACCGAGGTCAGGGTCTTGCCCTCACCCGTGCGCATCTCGGCGATCTGCCCGAGGTGCAGCGCCGCACCACCCATGAGCTGCACGTCGAAGGGCCGCTGGCCCAGCGTGCGCTTCGCACCTTCGCGGACGACGGCGAACGCCTCAGGAAGCAGCTCGTCGAGGGACTCCCCGTCGGCGTAGCGCCTGCGGAACTCGTTCGTCTTCTCCCGGAGTTCCGCATCCGTGAGGTCTACGACTTCGTCTTCCAGGTTGTTGATGTGCGCTGCGATGTTGCGCAGGCGCTTGAGCATCTTGCCCTCGCCAGCGCGGAGCAGT
Source organism: Umezawaea sp. (assembly GCF_036375055.1). GTDB lineage: Bacteria > Actinomycetota > Actinomycetes > Mycobacteriales > Pseudonocardiaceae > Umezawaea. Next base: position 9,605 of record NZ_DASUSQ010000124.1, on the reverse strand, counting down.
CGGGACAGCACCATCCGGGTCGACCTCATTACCTCATCGCGACGCGCCCGTTCAGGGCGCCTTCCACCAGGCTCGAGAAGCCCGCTCTAGCCGACATCGTAGGCAAGAGCGAGACCTGTGTGCACCGACACAGGCAGGAACCGGTCCAGAACTCGCTGTGACAGGTCCCCGGATGCGCCGCGCACGACGGTACAACGGTCGAGGGTGCGCTTTGGTGCCGCGAAAACGCCGAGATCCCCCGAAGCGGGTGCTCCGGGGGATCTCGGTCGAAGGTCGATGGGCGGTCGAACCGGTCAGGCGAGCCGGATCACGCCGTAGTCGAACCCCTTCCGCCGGTAGACGACACTGGGCCTGCCGCAGTCGGAATCCGCGAACAGGAAGAAGTCGTGGCCGACCAGCTCCATCTCGTAGAGGGCCTGGTCGACGGTCATCGGCTTGGCCGGGTGCTCTTTCTCGCGGACGATCCGGCCGGGGAGGTTGTCCTCGACGTCGTCCCAGCGCTGCTGAGCAGGAACTTCGGCCACACCCGCGTAGTCGTCCGAGGGGTCGGGGGCGTCGAGCAGAGCTGTCTGCCCGAGCCGCGCGCGCTGCGCGGACCCGTTCGTGTCGGTGGGGGTGACGACGGCCCCGAGGCCACTGGTCGCTTCCGCGACGGATGTCGGGCCGCGTCGCCCGTGGTGTACGCGCCTTCTGTCATGGGATCGGCGCAGGCTGTTCTCCAACTTGCTGACCGCCGAGTCGAGCGCGGCGTAGAAGTCGCCTGCGCAGGCTTCGGCGCGGACGACCGGTCCGCGACCCTTGCCGGTGATCTCGACCCGTTGGCAGTTCTTCGCCTGCCTGCGGTTCGGCTCGTGGAAGAGTTCCACGTCAAAGCGGATGACCTTGCGGTCGTAGCGCTCAAGCCGGGCCAGCTTCTCCGTCACGTGCACCCTGTAGTGATCGGGCACCTCGACGTTGCGGCCCTTAACGACGATGTCCATACACGACCTCCCTCGCTTTGCTGCGAGCTGTGGCTTGGATCAGTGCGGCACCGGAAACGCGAACATTAGTCGCGGATTGTCGCTGAGGGTCGTCCTCAACAAGTCTTCCGGCGCCAGGGTCATGGGCTTTTCGCCTCCTTCCCCACCGGGCCGGGAACGCTGATAGCGCAGCACGTTAGCCCGGTATTCATCTCAGCGACAGCCCCCGGGGCGGGGGAACTCGGAGAAAAACGCCCTGTCACGCTCCGCGACCGAAACTGGCCACTGGCCGTGCCACCGGGGGCACGGCCGGCAGCGCGCGGCGCCGCGGACTCACCCGGATGGCGCAGCGCGCGCCGCAGACCACTCGGCTGAGTCACCGCCGTGTTCCGGCTCCGGATGGACGTCATGTCCGGCCAACGGCCGACGTGGGCGCCAGGTTCCCGGCCGAGCGGAATAGATCCGATCCATTGTCGATGTTTATCCGGCGTCACTCTTGCGGGTGGTTTGAACTACCTGATCTTGGAGTGGATCTTCGTAGCCCGGGGTGAACGGGATTCACCGCACCCGCGCCGCTACCCGCCCCGGTCGAGCGGGTCAACCCGGTGGTGACCACCACCGGTGGGCGGCGGCGGACGTGAGGGCGAGGACGGCGTTCACCCCGACCCCGGCGGTGCGCAGGACGCGGGCGCACTCCGCCGCGGTGGCCCCGGTCGTCACCACGTCGTCGAGGAGGACCACGCCGGTGCCCGGCGGGGGCAGCGCGCCGGTCAGGCGGACGCGGCCCGCGAGGTTCGCGCGGCGGGCCGCGGCGGAGAGGCCCGCGGAGTCGCGCGTGCCGGGGGTGAGGACGAGCGCGGGGGCCACGGCCACCGGGACACCGGCGCTCGCGGCCGCCGCTCGGGCCAGGCGGAGCACGTGGGGTCCGCCCCGGCTGCGGCTGGCCGAGCGGCGGGACGGGGCCGGGACCAGCCACCAGGTGCCGTCGGCGTCGGGACGGGCCTCGGGGACGGAGCGCAGGGCCCGGCCGAGCAGGGCGCCCAGGCTCGTGGCGAGGTCGCGGCGGCCCCGCTCCTTGAAGGCGAGGACCAGGTCGCGGGGAGCGCCCCGGTAGTCGGCCAGCGCGTAGGCGGGGCGGCCGGGCAGGTGCGCGCGGGTCGGGGCGCCGAACTCCGCCAGGCAGGCGGGGCAGCACGCCCCTGGGCCGCCGCACCCCGCGCAGCGGGGTGGGAGGACGAGGTCCAGGAGTTGGGTGAGCACGGGGTCGAGGGTGCTCCCGGACACCGACAGTTCCCGGTCAGCCGGGGTAGAAGACGTACCCGGTGGACTCGGGCTTGACCTGGTTGCCGCGCCAGACGTCGCCGACCTCGCTGGCGCTCCACAGGCCGGAGCGGTCCAGGGCCAGGATGGGGCGGCCGGGCGCGGCGGCGATCGAGGTGATGGGCACGGTGAGGTTCGAGGTGTTGTAGCGCTCGATCTTCAGGCCGTCGATGTTGAGCCGGACCACCGGGCTGTTGGGCAGCGAGGTGCCCGCGACCAGCACGTCCTGGGCCAGCCAGTCGACGGTCTTGACGACGCCGTCCAGCGAGGTCGGCTGGGGCCTCGGGATGCGCAGGGCGATCGAGGAGTCCTCGCCGCGGACGACCGCGACGACGAAGAGCCTGCCGCTCACGACGACGGCGGCCCTCGTGCCGTCCCTGGAGAGCCGCAGCTCCTCGATGTGGCCGAAGCCGGTCAGCTCGGTGGCGTTGACGGAGTTGGCGCTCAGCGCGCCGCCCTCGCCGCGGACCACGCGGACCACGTTGGTGCCGTCGGCGACCGTCCACACCTCGGTGCCGGGCTGGCCGACGGTGTTGCCGGGCATCCACGTGGGTCTGGTGAGGCTGGCCGCGGGCAGCTCGACCTCGCGCAGCGCCTCCTCGGCCGGACCCACGCGGAGGCGGACGGCGTTCGGGCCGGTGCGGCTCACGACGGCGAGCTGCGACCCGTCGAGCGACTGGGCACCGCTGACGACGTTGTACTCCCCCGTGCCCGCGGGGCCCTTGACCTGGGCGTCCTCCGGCAGCGACAGGAGCTTGCCGCCGGTGGCGACCATGCCGCGCTCCTCGGCCGTCGGGGTGATCAGCGCTTCGCCGGACTGCACGTCGGCGGGCCGCCAGTCCGGCTTCTCCGTGGAGATGACGTCGCCGTCGAGCAGCACGCGCACCCGGCTGCTGGTGACCCCCGCCAGGGACCGCACGACCTGCGCGACGATCTTCTTGCGGACCGCGGGGCTCGGGTCGCCCAGTCTGGTGAGGTCGACCTCCAGCGCGCCGTCGTTGGCCTCGGCGGTGTTCTTGTTGATGCCCGCGTCCGGGCCGAGTTCGCTGAACAGCGCGCCGCGCATCGCGCTCGACGGGCCCTTGACCAGCAGTTCGACCACCCGCTGCGGGATGCCGCTCGCGGGTGGGATGACCACGAACCGGGGGTCCGGCACCAGGACGTTGCGGTCCTTGTCGTAGAAGAACAGGACCACGCGCTGGTAGTTGCGGGTGAAGTCCGCGATGGTGACGAGCACGCCGACCGGGGGCGTCGAGATGCGCCACTGCCCGTCGACCTGCTGGACCCGCACGGGCTCGTTCAGGTCACCGCCCTGCTGCACGAACGAGCTGTCCGCCAGCTCCAGCCGCCCCACGTTGCGGCCCAGCAGCTGGACCGTGCGCTCCTTGGCGTCCGCGGGCAGGTCGGCGTCGCCGGTGCTCGGCACGGTGTTGAAGGCGTTGTCGATGATCGTCGGCGTGCCCTTGGTGTTCCACGACTTCCGCGCGTCCGGCGTGAGGTACGCCTTCGCGGCGGCGTAGTCGACCTCGGGGTTGGCCGACGCCAGGATGAACTCGCGGACGATCTGGAGCGCGTCCAGGTCCTTCTGGGGCTCCGGGGCCTCGACGGACGTCTGGCGCGCCGCGGACGGGCCCAGCGGCTTCGGGTAGGTCTGCGTCGGGATGGCCGCGCAGCCCGCCAGCGGGAGCAGCGCCACCAGCAGGGCCAGCACTCGCGAGCGCCGTTTCACCGCGCCTCCTCGCGCTCGGAGGGCTCGGTCGCGTCGAGTCCGCCGACGGGGTGGGCGGACCGCCGGACGGGCTCGTCCACCGCCTTCTCCGAGTCCCAGGTGATCTTGACGGGTTCCTTCTCCGAGTCCCACGCGAGCTTCGGCGGCTCGACGTCCGACGGCTCCTGGACGGCGGGCTGCTCGTCCGGCTCGATGTCGCCGACCGGCTGCGCGGGCTGCCAGGTGATCTCGGACTCGGTCAGCTCCACCTGCTCCGGCGCGTCGTCCGCGTCCGACCCGACGACGTGCTCCGGCGCGTCGACCGGGCGCAGCGGCAGGGGGCTGCTGGTGATCTCGCGGCCGTGCGTGCACGGCAGGGTGAGGCGGAACAGGGCGCCGTGGCCGCGCTCGCCCCACGCCTCCAGCCAACCGCCGTGCAGGCGGGCGTCCTCCAGGCTGATGGACAGGCCGAGGCCGGTGCCGCCGGTGCGGCGGTTGCGGGACGGGTCGGCGCGCCAGAAGCGGTTGAACACCAGCTCGGCCTCGCCCGCGCGCAGGCCGACGCCGTGGTCCCGGACGGTGATCGCCACCGCGTTGCCGTCGCTGCGGACCGTCAGCTCGACCGGCAGGCCCTCGCCGTGGTCGACGGCGTTCGCGAGGAGGTTGCGGAGGATCCGCTCGACGCGCCGGGAGTCGAGCTCGGCCGTCACGTCGTGGTCCGGCATGTCCATGACGATCGTCGTGCCGTTGCCCTTGGCGATGGCCCGCACGGCGTCGTGGGCGCGGCGGGCGAGCACCCGGACGTCGACCGGGTCGGCGGCCAGCTCCTCGACGCCCGCGTCGAGCTTGCTGATCTCCAGCAGGTCGCCGAGCAGCGACTCGAACCGGTCCAGCTCGTCCACCAGCAGCTCGGTCGAGCGGGCCAGGCCGCCGGGGAACTGCTCGCGCGAGGCGTGCAGCACGTCGGCGGCCATCCGGACCGTGGTCAGCGGGGTGCGCAGCTCGTGCGACACGTCCGAGGTGAAGCGGCGCTGGAGCTGGCCGAAGTCCTCCAGCTGCTGGATCTGCTCCTGGATGCTCTCGGCCATCTCGTTGTAGGACTGGGCGAGCCTCGCGACGTCGTCCTCGCCGACCACGGCCATCCGCTCGTCCAGGCTGCCGTCGGCGAACCGCTCGGCGACCTCGGCGGCGTGCCGGACCGGGCGGACGACCTGCCGGGTGACGAGGTTCGCGATCACCGCGAGCAGCAGGAGCAGGACGAGCCCGCCGACGATGAGGGTGTTCTGCACGACCTCGGCCGTGGCCTGCTCGCTGGTCAGCGGGAACAGCAGGTAGAGCTGCATCGCGCGGGCCGACGTGCTGACCGGGACGCCGACGACGAGCAGCGTGGTGGGGCCCGCCTCGCGCTCCACGGTGGTGATCTGGCTGCCCGAGAAGCCGCTCTGGACCATCTTGGCGAGGCCCTCGGGCACCTCCCAGTACGGTCCGACGGAGTTCGGCTGGCCGTCGACGCCCATGTTGCCCGCGTCGTCGAAGACGGGCTCGAACGCGCCGGCCCCGGAACTCGCGACGTCCTGGCCGGAGCTGGCGGTGTTGAGCTTGTTCACGGCGCTGAGGAAGCGCGTGCGCACGGTGTCCGGGCCGGGGTTGAGGCCGAGGAGGTCCGGCTGCACCGCGGCGGCGCTGGCCTTCGTCTGCTGGATCGCGGCGTTGGTCTTGGTCTCCAGCAGCTGGTTGGTGATCTGCATCTGGAGCACCATTCCCAGCACGAAGACGACGGCCGAGGACAGCGCGAGGGTGCTGACCACCACCCGCAGCTGCAACGACCGCCGCCACAGCTCGCCGAACGCGAGCCACCGCCTGCGCGCCTGCTCCGCCACCCGCCGCCCGTTGCGGACGGCGGGGAGGAGCAGCCGCGTGAGCCACGTCATCCCCGGCTCCCCCCGGACATCACGGAGGACCGGCCTTGTACCCGACGCCGCGGACGGTCAGCACGACCTCCGGGTGCTCCGGGTCCCGCTCGACCTTGGACCGCAGGCGCTGGACGTGCACGTTCACCAGCCGGGTGTCGGCCGCGTGCCGGTAGCCCCAGACCTGCTCCAGCAGGACCTCCCTGGTGAACACCTGGCGCGGCTTGCGCGCCAGCGCCACCAGCAGGTCGAACTCCAGCGGCGTGAGCTGGATCGGCTTGCCCTCCCGCAGCACCTCGTGCCCTGGGACGTCGATGCTCAGGTCGCCGATCGCCAGCGTCTCCGCCGGCTCGTTCTCGGTCCGCCGCAGCCGCGCCCTGATCCGCGCGACCAGCTCCTTCGGCTTGAACGGCTTGACCACGTAGTCGTCGGCGCCGGACTCCAGGCCCAGCACCACGTCCACGGTGTCGCTCTTCGCCGTCAGCATGACGATCGGGACGCCCGACTCCGAGCGGATCGCCTTGCACACGTCGATGCCGTTCATGCCGGGCAGCATCAGGTCCAGCAGGACCAGGTCGGGCTTGAGTTCGCGCAGCGCGGGCAGGGCCCTCGCCCCGTCGGCCACCACCGCGGTGTCGAAGCCCTCACCCCTCAGCACGATGGTCAGCATCTCCGCCAACGCGGGGTCGTCGTCCACCACCAGCACACGTGCCTTCATGCCCGACATCGTTGCACTGACGGTCGGCCGTTCGCGCACCGCCCAGCGATCATCGCTGCTGGTCGTCGCGCGGGTTCGATCCGTAACCATCTGGTGCCGTCGTTCCACCAGGCCACCTCGCCCTGTTAGCGCCGCTGAGCGGTTGTCTCGGACTAATACGCGGCACGCTCACTATTCGTTACCGAAGGTCCCGAACCGTTCGCGAAAACCCACTCTTACGGTCTAGAAGGCCGGGGTCAACGCTGGCCTGGCAGGTGAACACCGCGTGACGATCAGGGACCGAACAGGCGATCCACGACAGGGGTGATCGTCACGTCCGCCGACCCGTCGAGCACCTCCCACGGCCCGAGCCAGCCGTCGGCGGCCAGGTCGTCGTAGACCGCGGCGCAGCGCTGCTGGAGCCCGTCGTCGGACTCGTAGAGGTCGCGGGCGCGGTCGGCGTCGGACGCCTCGCGCCGGGCCGCGCGGTCCGCCGCGACCGCCGTCGGCACCCTCAGCAGCAGCTGGAGGTCCGGGACCGGCAGCCCGAACCGGTCGACCTCCAGCGCGCGCACCCACTCCACGAACTCGCCCCGAGCGCCCTGGCCCAGCCGGGCGGCGCCGTACGCGGCGTTCGACGCGACGTACCGGTCCAGCAGCACCACGTCGTACTGGTCCAGGTCGGCCCTGATCCGGTCGGCGGCGCCCCGCCGGTCCAGCGCGTAGAGCACGGACATGCCGTGCACGGAGTCGGTGAGGTCGCCGAGCCTGCCGTGCAGCGCGTCGCGCACCAGCTCGGCGTGCACGTCCTCCTCGTAGCGGGGGAACGCGCCCGTCACCACCTTCGCGCCGCGCTCGGCCAGCTCCGCGGTCAGCGCACCCGCCAGGGTCCGCTTGCCCGCACCGTCAAGTCCCTCGATAACCACGAGCTTTCCCACCTGCCCACCCTAGTTGTGCGGCGGTCCGTCACCGCCGGACGCAGGCGAACGCCGTAACCGTCCCAAGCCTGTAACCCACATGGGTGAAACAGGATCTTCCGGTCACCAGATCGAGTGACTACGGTGAACCAACACTTCGGCGTGCGGAAGGTGGTGCCGCGGTGACCGCGGACTTCGGGCACGCCGGTCCGGCTGACGAGCCGACCGGCCTCCCGACCGGAGAGGTGCCCGCCTCACTTGCCGAAACGCTCCGCTACGGGCCGTTCCACCGGGCCCTGCGCGACGCCATCGCCCACCGGGGGCTCTCCCTGGCCCGGCTGCGGGCGCACATCGAGCAGCTCGGCGTGCAGGTGGGCCAATCGACGCTCAGCTACTGGCAACGGGGTCTCCGTCACCCGGAAGTGCCCAGGGCGATCCCGACCGTGCGGGCGTTGGAGGTCGTCCTGAAGCTGCCGACCGACTCGCTGACCGCGCTGATCGGCCCCCGCCACCCACCGCACGTCCGCCCGACGCCCTCGGCGTTCGCCGAACTCGCGTCGGCCTGGGCGGACACCGTGCCGCTGCCGTCGGAGTTCGACGCCATCCCCGAGTCGTCGAGGTCGAACGCGGGGCTGGAGGTGCTGTGCGTGCACGACGCCGTGCTGGTCGGCGGCAGGCACGAGCAGCGCGCCGTGACGACCCGGCTGGTGGTCAGGGCGCTGCGCGCCGGACCCGACCGCTACCTGGCCGTGCACCAGGGCGACGAGGGCAGCCACATCGAGAGCGCCGCCATCCGTCCGGGTGAGGGTTGTCGGCAGGGGCGGCTGCGCAGGCAGGCCGCGTCGCGCGGGCTGGCGGTGGAACTGCTGTTCGACCGGCGGCTCGCCGAGGGCGAGGAGCACGTCTTCAGCTACACCGTCGTGGACGACACCGGCGGCCCCACGCCCGGCCACCACCGCACGTTCCGCGACCCGTGCCGCAGCTACCTCGTGCAGCTGGGCTTCCACCGCCGGGCGCTGCCCGCCCGGTGCACCAAGCAGTTCCGCAGCGGACCGACGGCGACGCCGGTCGACGTGGAGGAACTGGTGTGCGGGCTCGGTGGGGTGGTGAGCGCCTACTTCAGCGACGTGGGCCCCGGCACGGCGGGTGTCTCCGTCGAGTGGAGCTGACGCACGGCCGCTCCTCCGGGGACGGCGCGAGCGGGCAGTTCGGCCCCGACGTCGTTCGAGTCGGGCGGAGACCTCGTCACCACCCGACTCGAACGACCTGCCGACGCGGCCCCGCGGGGGCCCGCGGTCGGCTCAGTACCTGTAGTGGTCCGACTTGTACGGGCCCGCGACGTCGACACCGAGGTAGGACGCCTGGTCGGTGGTCAGCTCGGTGAGGTTGACGCCCAGCGACCCGAGGTGGAGGCGCGCCACCTCCTCGTCGAGGTGCTTGGGCAGCACGTAGACACCCACCGGGTAGTCCTCCGGCTTGGTGAAGATCTCGATCTGGGCGAGGACCTGGTTGGTGAACGAGTTGGACATGACGAACGACGGGTGGCCGGTCGCGTTGCCGAGGTTCATCAGCCGGCCCTCGGAGAGCACGATGATCGAGTGCTCCGGCCGGTCTCCCTCGGCCGGGAAGGTCCAGACGTCGACCTGCGGCTTGACGTTCTTGCGGGTCGCGACGCCCTCGGCCTCGAGGCCGGCCATGTCGATCTCGTTGTCGAAGTGGCCGATGTTGCCCAGGATCGCCTGGTGCTTCATCTTCGACATCTGCTCGACGGTGACGACGTCCTTGTTGCCGGTCGCGGTGATCACGATGTCGGCGATGTCGAGGACGTTGTCGAGGGTGTCGACCTGGTAGCCGTCCATCGCGGCCTGGAGCGCGCAGATGGGGTCGATCTCGGTGATGATGACGCGGGCGCCCTGGCCCCTCAGCGACTCAGCGCAACCCTTGCCGACGTCGCCGTAGCCACAGACGACCGCGACCTTGCCGCCGATGAGCACGTCGGTCGCGCGGTTGATGCCGTCGATCAGGGAGTGGCGGCAGCCGTACTTGTTGTCGAACTTCGACTTGGTGACCGAGTCGTTGACGTTGATGGCCGGG
>NZ_DASUSQ010000123.1:0-65049 GCF_036375055.1 Umezawaea sp. | reverse complement strand
CCTTAAAATTTGTGATCGGGCAGGCTTTCGGGACTGCCCTTTTTGCCCGATCAAGGGTCAAATCTAGGGGTCCCCGAGTCAAATCGCCCACACCCCGCTGGGAGCCGAGGTCACCTGGCGACCACGTCGGCAGCCACTGCTCCGACATCGACAGCCGCTGCCGCTGGCACCCGCCGGCACCGTCACCCGCTGGCACCGACAACCGCCAGCACCGGCATCCACCGGCCCCGGCACCCACCGGCCCCGGCACCCGCCGGCCCCGGCACCCGCCGGCACCGGCAACCCGGCCCCGACCACCGGTCCCCAGCCTCCACCCGGCCCAGGGGTAACGGGGGCTAGCCCTATTTACCCGAGCCCCCGCCCAGCCCACCATGGAGCACGTGAGCGACGACACGCCGACCATGAGAGCCGCGGACAACGATCGCGAGGCGGTCGTGGAGCGGTTGACGCGCGCGCAGGCCGAGGGGCGTCTGGACCTGGCCGAGTTCGACCACCGGACCCAACTGGCCTGGGCCGCGCAAACGTATGCCGAGCTGGCCGCGCTCGTGGCCGACCTCCCGACGGACGGCGCCGCCGCCCAGCGGTCCCCGGCGCCCGCGTACGTCCCGCCGCCCTACCAGCCCGCCTACCTGCCGCGACCCGCCGCGCCAGGGGTTCCCGGCAAGGCGGGCAACGTCCTCGTCCGCACCTGGCTCGCCGTCAGCATGATCAACTTCGTCGTCTGGGGACTGGTCTGCGTCACCGAGTTCGAGTGGGTCTACCCCTGGTGGATCTGGGTCGCGGGCCCCTGGGGAGCGCTGGTCCTCGCCGCGCGGATGACCCGATTTGGGCAACCGCGCTGAACTGCGTACTATGGGTAGGTGGCGCACACGTCGCGCCGGTTCCGTCATGCCTGTGGTGGTTGGCCTGAGGCCAGATCCAGGTGATCAGAGGTTCCGCAAGGGCCCGTCGGAGTCGGGGAGGCGCGTGTCCACATCCGGGAATACCACCGTCACGAAACGCGGAGGACATGGGCAAGAAGGACGGGGCCATTGAGGTCGAGGGCCGCGTAGTCGAGCCGCTCCCCAACGCGATGTTCCGAGTCGAGTTGGAGAACGGTCACAAGGTCCTGGCACACATCAGCGGCAAGATGCGTCAGCACTACATCCGCATCCTTCCTGAGGACCGGGTTGTCGTGGAGCTCTCGCCCTACGACCTGTCCCGAGGGCGCATCGTCTACCGCTACAAGTGACCTCCACGGTGTCCGGGGCAGCCGCCTCGGGCACGCGGCAAAGCAGGAGAGCGCAGGCGTGAAGGTCCAGCCGAGCGTCAAGAAGATCTGCGACAAGTGCAAGGTGATCCGCCGTCACGGGCGAGTCATGGTGATCTGCGAGAACCTGCGTCACAAGCAGCGTCAGGGCTGATCAACCCCTAGCACTTCGTCGCAGTCCTCAGGATGACGCGACACATGATTAAGCCTCCTCGTACCTGCCAGGCGTGAACGCGCCTGGCGCACCCCCGGACTCCAGGCCGGGGCCGGGACACCACGTGCGAAAGCACGCGGAACGGCACAGCGAGTCAGTCCCGGAACCGGACGAGGAGCAGACCTGGAGCGACACCTGTTAGGAGCAAGCGCCGTATGGCACGACTCGCTGGCGTCGACCTCCCCCGCGAAAAGCGGATGGAGATCGCGCTGACCTACATCTTCGGTATTGGTCGCACGCGCTCGAAAGAGCTGCTGACCGCTACCGGGATCAGCTTTGACCTCCGGGTCAAGGACCTGGGTGACGACGACCTCGCGAAGCTGCGCGAGTACGTCGAAACCAACTTCAAGGTTGAGGGTGACCTTCGCCGCGAGGTTCAGGCCGACATCCGCCGGAAGATGGAAATCGGCTGCTACGAGGGTTTGCGCCACCGTCGCAACCTGCCCGTCCGCGGGCAGCGCACCAAGACGAACGCGCGTACCCGCAAGGGGCCGAAGAAGACCGTCGCCGGCAAGAAGAAGGCCGGAAAGAAGTAAGACCTCGCGTCTTAGGTAGGAGATCACCGAAGTGCCACCCAAGTCCCGCACGGGCGCCGGGGTCAAGAAAGTCCGGCGCAAGGAAAAGAAGAACATCTCGCACGGCCAGGCTCACATCAAGAGCACGTTCAACAACACGATCGTGTCGATCACCGACCCGACCGGGAACGTGATCGCCTGGGCGTCTGCCGGACACGTCGGCTTCAAGGGCTCTCGCAAGTCCACGCCGTTCGCCGCGCAGATGGCTGCTGAGAGCGCTGCCCGCAAGGCCGCTGAGCACGGCATGCGCAAGGTGGACGTGTTCGTGAAGGGTCCCGGCTCCGGCCGGGAGACCGCGATCCGTTCGCTGCAGGCCGCCGGCCTCGAGGTCGGCACCATCCAGGACGTGACCCCGCAGCCCCACAACGGCTGCCGCCCGCCCAAGCGGCGCCGGGTCTGAGGCACGGGGAGGAGTAAGAAACCATGGCTCGTTACACGGGACCAGCAACGCGCATCTCGCGCCGGCTCAAGGTCGACCTCGTCGGCGGCGACAAGGCGTTCGAGCGTCGTCCTTACCCGCCCGGCCAGCACGGCCGCGGTCGGATCAAGGAGTCCGAGTACCTGCTTCAGCTCCAGGAGAAGCAGAAGGCTCGCTACACGTACGGCGTGCTGGAGAAGCAGTTCCGCCGCTACTACGAGGAAGCGGTTCGTCGCCCCGGCAAGACCGGCGAGAACCTGCTCCAGATCCTCGAGACCCGTCTGGACAACGTGGTGTACCGGGCCGGTCTGGCCCGCACCCGTCGGATGGCCCGCCAGCTCGTCGCTCACGGTCACTTCATCGTGAACGGCCAGAAGGTCAACATCCCCAGCTTCCGGGTGTCGAAGTTCGACATCATCGACGTGAAGCCGAAGTCGCTGCCGACGCTGCCCTTCGAGGTCGCCAAGGCCACCTTCGGTGACCGCCCGATCCCCGGTTGGCTCCAGGTCGTCCCCTCGACCCTCCGCATCCTGGTCCACCAGGTTCCGGAGCGGGCGCAGATCGACACGCCGGTGACCGAACAGCTCATCGTCGAGCTCTACTCGAAGTGATCCTCCTCCGGCCGGTCACCACCAGGTGACCGGCCGGAGTCGGGTCCCACGGCGGCGCGAATGGTGTGCCGCACGTGTTTGCCGGTCTCCGCGACCGGCGTTTCTTTCGGCGTCAAATAGCGGGCGTCGATGAGAGAAGGAAGAACCCAGTGCTTATTTCCCAGCGCCCCTCGCTCGGCGAGGAGTCCGTCAACGAGACCCGCTCTCGGTTCGTGATCGAGCCGCTCGAGCCGGGCTTCGGCTACACCCTCGGCAACTCCATCCGCCGCACCCTGCTCTCCTCGATCCCCGGCGCAGCCGTGACCAGCATCCGCATCGACGGCGTGCTGCACGAGTTCACCACCGTGCCCGGTGTCAAGGAGGACGTCACCGACATCATCCTGAACCTCAAGGAGCTCGTCGTCTCCTCCGAGGAGGACGAGCCGGTGACGATGTACCTGCGCAAGCAGGGCCCCGGTGCGGTCACCGCAGGCGACATCGTGCCCCCGGCCGGTGTCACCGTGCACAACCCCGACCTGCACATCGCCACCCTGAACGGCAAGGGCAAGCTGGAGATCGAGCTCGTCGTCGAGCGCGGTCGCGGCTACGTCCCCGCCGTCCAGAACAAGCAGGCCGGTGCCGAGATCGGCCGCATCCCGGTTGACTCGATCTACTCGCCCGTCATGAAGGTGACCTACAAGGTCGAGGCCACCCGTGTCGAGCAGCGCACCGACTTCGACAAGCTGATCCTCGACGTGGAGACCAAGCCCTCCATCACGCCGAGGGACGCGGTTGCCTCCGCGGGCAAGACCCTGGTCGAGCTGTTCGGTCTCGCTCGCGAGCTGAACATCGACGCCGAGGGCATCGAGATCGGCCCCTCGCCCGCCGAGGCGGACACCATCGCGGCGTTCGCGATGCCGATCGAGGACCTCGACCTCACCGTGCGGTCGTACAACTGCCTCAAGCGCGAAGGCATCCACACGGTGGGCGAGCTGGTCTCGCGCAGCGAGGCGGACTTGCTGGACATTCGCAACTTCGGTGCCAAGTCGATCGACGAGGTCAAGATGAAGCTCGTCGGTCTCGGCCTGGCGCTGAAGGACAGCCCCCCTGGGTTCGACCCGTCGGCCGCTGCGGCCGACTACCCGGCCGAAGGCTGGGCGGACGGCGGCGTGGACACCCACGACGACGGTCAGGACTACGCGGAGACCGAGCAGCTCTGAAGGCCGTGACAACGGCTGGGCCGGAGCAGAGGATCAGAAAGTAATCCGAGGAGCAAGCGATGCCCACCCCCACTAAGGGACCCCGTCTCGGCGGGTCGCCGGCCCACGAGCGGCTCATGCTGGCCAACCTGGCCACCGCGCTGTTCACCCACGGCCGGATCACGACCACCGAGGCGAAGGCGAAGCGGCTGCGGCCGTACGCCGAGAAGCTGATCAGCAAGGCCAAGGTCGGTGACCTGCACAACCGTCGCGAGATCTTGAAGGTCATCCGCGACAAGGACATCGTCCACAAGCTGTTCGCGGAGATCGGCCCGTTCTTCGTGGACCGCAACGGTGGCTACACCCGCATCACGAAGACGCTGGCGCGCAAGGGCGACAACGCCCCCATGGCCGTCATCGAACTGGTGCAGCAGAAGCTGGTCGCCACCGAGGCCGAGGCGGCCCGGAAGACCAAGTTCGCCAAGGACGAGAAGGCTGAGAAGCCCGCCGTCGTTGCCGACGACGCTGACGCCGAGGTCAAGGACCAGGACGCCGACGCGCCCGAGTCCGCGACCAAGGACGCCGCGGAGGCCCCCGCCGAGGGTGCTGACGAGGCTCCCAAGGCCGAGGACAAGAAGGACGAGTCCTGACGGACCCGCTCATCGCCGACGAGCCCGTTGTCCCCGCTGGGGACGACGGGCTCGTTCGCGTCCGCCTCGACCTGGCCTACGACGGCACGGACTTCTCCGGCTGGGCGAGGCAACCGGGTCGCCGCACGGTCTGCGGCGTCCTGGAGGACACCCTGTCGATGGTGCTGCGCGAGGACGTGAAGCTCACCGTCGCGGGCCGCACCGACGCGGGCGTCCACGCCACCGGGCAGGTCGCCCACGTCGACCTGCCGTCCACCGTGGACGTCGACGGCCTGCCGAAGCGCCTGTCCCGCGCACTCCCCGCGGACGTCCGCGTCTTCCGGACCAGGATCGTGCCGCCGGAGTTCGACGCCAGGTTCTCCGCCATGCGCAGGCACTACGAGTACCGCGTCACGGACGCCGTGGCGGGAGCGCACCCGTTGCGCCGCCTGGACACCCTCTCCTGGCCCCGCCCGCTGGACCTGGACGCCCTCACCGAGGCCTCCGCGCTCCTGCTGGGCGAGCGCGACTTCTGCGCCTTCTGCCGCCGCCGCGAGGGCGCCACCACGATCCGCGAGTTGCAGCGCCTCGACTGGACGCGGGCCGAGGACGGCGTGCTGACCGCGTTCGTGTCCGCCGACGCCTTCTGCCACTCCATGGTCCGCAGCCTCGTGGGAGCGCTCCTGGCCGTCGGGGAGGGCCGCAAACCGCCTGCCTGGCCCGCGTCGCTGCTGACGTCCACCGAACGCTCCAGCCAGGTCACCGTCGCGCCCCCGCACGGGCTCGCCCTCGTGCGCGTCGACTACCCGCCGGACGCCGACCTGGCCGCCCGCTCCGCCATTACCAGGAATGTGCGAGTGCTGGGTTAACCCCTGTTTCCACGGGGAGAACTAATGGGGGCGACCCCTTTTCGCGCGAATCACGAGTCCAGCGCACCGAGGTACGCCTCGACGACTTCGACGAACTCCTGGCGGCTCAGCACGGTTTCCTCGTCGGTGTACTCGTTCACGACGAGCACGTCCTCCTGCCGCACCACGGCGGTCGTGCAGTCACCGCCCCACCTCTGGTCGTCGCCGTCGTCGGGCGCCTCCCGAGCGGCGTCTGCGGCCTCCACGAGGTACCGGCGGGGCAGGTCCTTGAGCAGGTCGTAGAGGGCCGCGGCGTCGTCGTCCGGGTAGATGGCGACGGTGCCGTCGGCCTTGAGCGCGAACCGGACCTTCACGGGACCTCCCTCGGCGCGTACACCGGCCACGCGGTGCTCACGTCCTCGAACGCGGCTGTCCGGGAATCGTGCCCGGCGGTCACGAAACCGCGGATCAGGACTCCCCGGTAGCGGCCCTCCCACTGCGACAGGGTGGGTCTGCCGTCGTCGCGCACGACCGGTCTCCGGTGCTGGAAGGCGCAGCGGATCGCGTGGGCGACCTCGTGCCTCGACCAGTGGTCCGGGAAGAAGGAGCTGTTGACCTTGGCGGCGGTGCGGCCGTCCGGCAGCACGTGCTCCAGGCGGGCCTCGTAGACCTGGCGGCGGTCGGGGGTGGTCCGGCCCAGCAGGTTGATCCGGCCGCCGGAGTGGTGGTGGTAGCCGAGCAGCCTGAGCCTGCGGCGGTGGCCCTCGAAGATGTGCGTGTGCAGCGGGTCCGGCATCGGGTGGCGCGGCAGCGTGAACGGCTCCGCCGCGACCGGCACGGGGTAGACGGGCTCACCCGCCGGGGTGAGGCCCACGTGGTCGCGCACGGCCCCGGCGACGGTGCTCTCCAGGACGGGGGCGACGTCGGCCAGGTCGTCCAGCGCGCGCAGGCGCGAGCCGAGGTCCGCGGTCATCCCGATGACCTCCTGGCACACCTTGGCGACCTCGTCGAACGTCGACACCCCGACCCCCCGGCGCCAGGTTAGCGAGAAGGGCCCCGCCGAGTGGACGGGGCCCTTCTCCTGCTGGGGAGTGCCTAGATGTCGAGCGTCCAGCTGTCGATCAGGCCGGTGTCCTGCGCGTACACGTCCTTCGCCTGGAGCTTCCACTCGCCGTTGGCGTTGTCCGTGGACACGTCGACCGTGTAGGTCGCGTTGACGTCGTCCGCGCTGTCGCTGCCGTTGGCCACCTTCAGCGTGCGCACGGCGCCGCTGGGCGTGATGAGCGCCAGTTCCACGTCACCGCGGTAGGTGTGCTTGACGTGCACCTCGACCTTGGTGCCCGCGGCGGCCTTGCCGACGCAGCCCGACACGGAGATGGAGCTGGTGACGCCCGCGCCCTTGTCCGGGATCGCGACGTCGGTGTCGTTGGTCTGCGCGGTGCAGCCGGTGGGCGGCGGGCCCGTGGTGCCGCCGACCAGGAACAGCAGCTTGTTCGGCGACCCGGTGCCGGGGTTGGTGACGACGTCGGGGGTGGCGCCGTCCACCAGGGCGTCGCGGACCTCGGCGGGGGTGGCCGCCGGGTTGCTCGCCAGGTAGACCGCGGCGGCGCCGACCACGTGGGGCGTGGCCATCGAGGTGCCGCTGATGGTGTTGCTGGCGTTGTCGTCGGTCAGCCAGGACGAGGTGATGTCCGTGCCGGGGCCGAAGATGTCCAGGCAGGTGCCGATGTTGGAGTACGACGCGCGGGCGTCGGTCCGCTCGGTGGCGCCCACCGTGATGCCGTTGGGCGTGCGCGCGGGCGAGGTGTTGCACGCGTTCGCGCCGAAGCTGTTGCCCGCGGCGAGGCCGTAGGTCACGCCCGAGGCGATGGAGTTCGTGACGGCCAGGTCGACGGTGTCGTTGGCGCCGCCGCCGAGGCTCATGTTCGCGACCGCCGGGCCGGGGTTGGCGATGTGGTGCTGGGTGACCCAGTCGATGCCCGCGATGACGCCCTCGAACGTGCCGGAGCCCGCGCAGTTGAGGACTCGGACGCCCACCAGCTTGGCGGCCTTCGCGACGCCGTACTTCGTGCCGCCGACGGTGCCCGCGACGTGCGTGCCGTGGCCCGCGCAGTCGGTGGAGTCGTCGTCGTTGTCGACGGTGTCCCGGCCGGACACGGCCCGACCACCGGCGAACTCGCTGTGGGTGAAGCGGATGCCGGTGTCGATGATGTACGCCGTGACCCCTTCACCGCTGTTCGGGTAGGTGTAGGAGTTGTCCAGCGGGAGTGCGTGCTGGTCGATCCGGTCGATGCCCCACGACGGTGTGGGCGTCTGCGTCTCCGAGAGGCTGACCTCGGCGTCCTGCTCCACGTAGGCGACCGACGGGTCCGCGGCGAGCTTGCGGGCCTGCGCCTCGGTCATCGTCGCGGAGAAGCCGCGGACCGCGCTCTGGTAGGTGTGCTTGACCTTCGCGTCGTACTTCGCGCTCAGGCTCGCGGTCGTCGCGCTGACACCGGCGGAACCGGTGTCCTTCAGGACCACGATGTAGCTGTCCTTCAACGCCTTCGCGGCTCCGAAGCCGCGAATCTCGCCCTCCGGGGCCGCGCCGGCCGTGGCTCCGGTCAACGCCGCGGTGATCGCCACCGCGGCGCCGGTGGCCAGCCCGACGACGGCCACCCTCCTGGCCCAAGATGCCCGAACATCTCCCATATCTGGGTTCTCCCTCATCGCAGGGGTGCACGCAGCGTGTCCTGCCCGATCCGCTCCGTGCCCTACGGATGTGATAGTTCTTTCGCTACCCACAGCGCAAGAATTTCGCGGGATATGACTGCGGACAAATTGTCAACAGATTTGCCGCGCCTGTTAACGAATTGGTTCCCGAAGTCGATCGACACGGACATAAAATTGTGCCCCGGTCCTAATTGGTCCGGGGCACAAGTCTTTCCGAAGAATGGGAACGTCAGTCGCCTCGGCGCACGGCTCCCAGGATCTGGGTCTCGCCCGGCGTGGTCACCAGGCGCAGCGGACGCCACAGGTTCTGGCCCAGCGCGATCACCTGGTCGTCCTTCAGCGTCGTCAGCTGGTGCGCCATCTGCGGCGGCAGCCGCCAGATCTGGCTCGCCAGCTGCGCCTGGCCGACCGGCAGCCGCTGGACCAGCACCAGGTCCGCCGAGGACGCGGTGCTCGTCGCCTGCGGGTGCAGGTAGGGGAGCACGTACATGGTCGTCTGCCACGGCGACCGCGGCGGGAACAGCTCCTGCGGCACGTGGCCGCCGTCGTGCACGACCAGCAGCGGCGCGTCCTCCGACGGCCTCGGCAGCTCGACGGGGCTGAGCCTGCGCAACTGCGCCAGCGGTGACGGCCTGCCGTCCTGGCCGGTGCCCGCGGCCCGCATGACCGCCTGCCACGCGGCGGGCCTGCCGGTCGCGATGGTGATCCACGCGCCGGTCGCCATCGCCCTCAGGGCCACCTGGCGGGCCAGGTAGAGGCCACCGACGACGACCATCCTGGTCGGCGCCGACCGCAGCACGGAGATCGTGAGCGGCTCGCCGTTCATGCCGGAGCCGAGCACCATGCCGCCGCGGTCGCCGCTGGGGCTGACCACGTCCAGCATCCCCGGCGAGACCAGGAACTCCGGCGCGATGCCCTTGCCGCGGCTCTGCGCGTCCAACAGCCGTGAACTGCTCATGCCACGCCTCCCAGCGGGAGCGTCGCCGCGAGGCCCGCGACCTGGAGGCCGCGCAACGGGGTGAGGGTGATGTCCAGCTTGTCGCTCAACGTCTTCAGGCGGTCGTCGGCCTTGTCCAGCTCGGTGGGCGTCCTGGCGCTCACGCGCACCAGCCCGCGCAGCCCGACCTGGCCGTCCTCGCTGCTCGGCGAGATCGACATGGACAGCGTCGACGACAGCGCGCGGACACCGGTCAGCGAGTTCAGGTTGTCCCGCATGCCCTTCGAGGGCCAGCCGGTGATCGCGTAGCTGGCGTGACCAACGCCACCCACCGTCACGCCGGACCACTTCTCCCGCAGCGTCACGGGGTTCGTGCCCGCAGCGGCGGCCGACAGCTCGGCGGCCGAGATGCCCGCGCGGATCAGCTCGTCCGGGTCGAGCGGGCGGATCGTCACACCGGCCGACTCCAGGGCGTTGCGGACGCGGGACAGCGCACCGATCAGCGCGCGGTGCGCACCGACCACGCCGCCGCCGCGCTCCCGGATCGCCGCGGCGCAGCGGCGGGGGTCGAGGCGGACCGCGATCCACGTGGTGCGCCGGGCCACGGCGGGCAGCGGGCCGAGCACCTCCAGGTACGACGCCAGCGCCGGTGAACCGGGCGGCAGCGCCGCGCTGCCGGGGTAGCAGTGCCAGATCACCGAGATGGCGTCGAGCACCACACCGCGGTCTTCGAGGCACGGGGCGAGCGCGCCGAGCGGCAGGCTGGGCGCGCTGCCCACCGGCGAGATCAGGCCGGGCGCCGGGTCGACCAGCAGCACGGCCGTCCACGCGCCCTGGTGCCACGCGAGGCCCAGCGGCCTGCGCTCGTGGTCCTGGCCGTGCGCGACGACCAGGTCCGGCACGGCCAGGCGCAGCAGCGCGACGCGCGGGTCCTCCGGGCCGATGACCGAGGTCTCCTCCTCCGACGGGGGTTTCATCTCCGTCGGGGTGTCCCGCTTGGCGGTGCGGCTGTGCGAGCGGAACTTGTAGCGGGCCGTCAGGCCGATCCACTGGGTCAGCCAGCGCCCGCGCCTGCGCGCGAACGCGAGGACCAGCGCGACGAAGGCGATGCCGCCCGCGACGTACACCAGGCCGAGGTCGATCGCCAGCAGCACGAGACCGATCGCGATGCCGACCTCCAGCACCACCAGGTTGGCGACCGGCAGCGCGCCGAGGCTCGCGCCCGTCGCGCGGCGCCGTGCCCGACCGGCGGGACGGGCGGCGGCCGGAGGCCCAGCGGGCTTGCCCTGCTGCGGCGGTGGCGGCCCCGACGGGCGAGCCGTGCCGGGATTGGGCGGGCCCGGATGTGGAGTGGTCACGGACATCCGTTCTGGTCTCTTTCGCCTCGGTGTTCGGTGCGCCTCGGACTGCGAGGAAGATGTCCTCGGGAGGTGTTCGGGTCAGGTCTTGTCAACCGGCCCACGGAGCAACCCCCATCGGGATATCCTGCCGAACCGTACCGCGACTGGGAGAGCAGCGAGCCGAGAATGGCATCAACACCCACCACCAAGTCACAGGTCCAGGCATATCGCTTCGTGCTGCGCCGGATGCAGTCGGCCCTGGTGCGCAGAGACGCCGTCATGCTCCACGACCCGATGCGGAACCACTCCCGCGCCACGCTGGTGGGCGTGGTCCTCGCCGCCGTCGGCATGATCGGGTTCCTGATCTGGGGCCTGTTCTCGCCCGACCCCAAGCTCGACGACCAGACGCAGATCGTCATGAGCAAGGAGAGCGGCCAGATCTACGTGGTCCGCCAGGCGCCGCAGAAGCAGCTCATCCCGGTCTTCAACCTCGCGTCGGCGCGACTGCTCCTGCTCGGTGAGTCCAACCCGGACAAGGGGCAGATGGGGCAGGGCGGCGGGGACGCCGCCGCGACCCCGGCGTCGGTCGCGGGCGGCGAACTCAAGATCGTCAGCGAGAAGGCGCTCGCCAAGTACCCCAAGGGCAGGCTGACCGGGATCGTCGACGCCCCGGACATGCTGCCCGGCAGCACGGACCAGCGGATCGGCGCCGAGTGGTCGGTCTGCGACCAGACGACCCTCGACCGCTCCCAGAACGACCCCGAGGCCAACACCAAGTTCACGACCACCGTCCTCGCGGGGATCTCGGGCGGCGGCAAGAAGCTCGACGGCAACCGCGCGGTGCTGGTGACGACGGACAAGACCAGCAAGAAGGCGTTCCTGGTCTACAAGCGGCCCGACAACAGCAGCCTCACGTCGACCAGCACGGTGCGCGCCCCCGTCGACCTCTCGGACGTGAAGCTCGTCAACGCGCTGAACCTCCAGGGCAAGACGCCCCGCCCGATCAGCGCGGGTGTGCTCAACGCCATCCCGCAGGTCGGCGACCTCAAGGCCCCCGACATCCCCGACCAGGGCACGCCCGTGGAGTACGTCCAGGGCGGCGTCGTGGTGGGCGACATCCTCGCGGCGCACCGCACCGGCGAGAAGGACGTCTTCTACGTGGCCCTGAAGGAGGGCATGCAGGAGGTCCCGGTCGCCGTGGCCGACATGATCCGGTTCGCCATCCGGGGCGGTGACTCCAAGCCGAAGGAGATCGTCCTCTCCCAGGTGAACAAGGTCGTCTCGATCCTGAACCTGGAGAACTACCCGACCGAGATCCCGCAGGTCGTCGACCTGAACGAGGACAACGTCGTGATGTGCCTCGGCTGGCGCGCGGACAACGTGACCGCGGACAACAAGTCCGAGCACACCGAGGTCACCCTCGCCCCCACGCTGCCGGGCAACAGCAACCTGGTCCCGGTGCGGATCAACCAGGTCGGCGCCACCGGCGAGGTCGTCAGCCAGTTCGTCATGGCCGAGGGCAAGGTGGGTGTGGTGCGCAGCACGACGTCCATCGAGAACTTCGGCAGCGGCCCGATCCAGCTGATCACCGGTCGCGGGGTGAAGTACGGCATCCCGGACACCACCACCAGCGGCGGACTCGGTCTCGGCAAGGACGGCTTCATGCCCGCTCCCGCCAACATCGTCGGCCTGCTCCCGGACGGTCCTCAGCTCAACCGCAACGACGCCGCCCGCAGCTACGACTCCGTGCCCGCGCCGAAGGGCGTGCTGCCGGAGGACACGACCAAGCAGAACACCGAGGGCGGCTGACCCGGCGGGAACCGCGACGAGCCCGGCGGCGTCCGAGCGGGTGGTGCACGCTGGTCGCCGGGGAGGCACGCGATGAGTGACGTGGTACGACGGCTGGGCAGCGGCGGAGGCGCTCCGCCGAGCTCGGGCGGCATCTCGGTCGACGCGCGGTGGCTGGAGCTGTACGCCGAGCGCGTCGACGACGCCGCCGAGGAGCTGGCGAACGCCCGTGCGGAGCTGCGGGCCGATCCGCTGCGCCCGCAGAGCTTCGGCGAGATCGGCAGGACCCTGCGCAGCGCGGAGGCCTACGGCCGGGCGGCCGGGCTGCTCCAGCAGCAGCTCGACCGCGCCTGCGAGGTGCTGGCGGCCGCGGGCAAGGGCCTCCACGAGGTCGCGGGCCACTACGGCGGTGCCCAGGACGAAGCCGTGCAGCAGATCAAGAAGGCCGACCGCCGGTAGGGGAAGCACATGCGAGGCAAGGACGGACGGCAGATCGAGTCGGAGGTCGGGGCCGAACTCGACTACCTGTCGCAGATCAGCCGCCGCCTCGGCGTCGCGGACCTGGTCGAGGACTACTTCGCGCCCGTCGTCGGCGACTGGAACGACCTCCACGACGAGGCCGAGCGCTGGCGCGCGGCGGGCAAGGCCGCGGAGGCCGTGACGAAGGACCTGCTGAAACCGTTGGGGCGCTTGGATTCCGCGTGGCAGGGCGCGTCGGCGGACTCCTTCGTGGAGCACATGCGGAAGGTCGGGCTCGCCGGTCACGACATGACCGACGTGATGACCGCGATGGGCGACGCGCTCGACGAGACCGCCGAGGGCATCCGCGGGATCGTGCAGGACATGTCCCACGTGTTCCAGGACACCGCCGACGTGGTGTCCGGCGCGGCCGGGCTGCCGCTGGACGGCGACGCGCGGATCATCGGGCACCTGGACGAGCTGCGTGAACCGGCGAAGGAGATGTACGAGTCGGTCCGCGACGTCCTGGAGGCGTTCGGCAGGCTGTGCGAGGGCTTGAGCGGTGCCGACGCCGAGTTCGCCGGGCCGACGATGGACCACCGGTACCCGGAGGAGAACTGGGCGTTCGCCGAGCCGACGAGGCCCGTCGACACCCCGAGGACGACACCCGCGCCGTCCGGCGGTGGAGCCGAGGCGCCCGCTCCCGCAGCGGCCGGTGGCGGTTCGCTGAGCGGCACCCTGCCGACCGGTGGTGGCTCCGTGGGCGGCGGTTCGGTCGGTGGTGGCTCGGTGGGCGGTGGTTCGGTGGGCGGCGGCGTGGGGAGCGCCCCCGCTGCGGCCCAGCAGGGCCCCACGGAGTCCGGCGGGTACACGGCGGTGCAGGAACCCCGCCCCGTGGACTCCGGCGCCACCCGGCCCGCCGCGGCCGTCGCGGGAGGCGGGGGCGGTGCGGCCTCCGGCGGCCAGCCGGTGGGCGGCGCCATGATGGGCGGCGCCCCGATGGGCGCGGGCGGGCAGCAGGGCGGCGACAAGGAGCACAGGTCCAAGGTCCGGCTCGCCGGTTCCGCGGAGGACGTGCTCGGCAAGCCGAAGAAGACCGCGCCGCCCGTGCTGGGCACGGACTAGTCCACCTGGGACCGCTGCGGGACCGGACGGTGCTCGGGAGGCCGAGGAGGACCGTGCCGCGCGTGCTGGGGACGGACCAGTCCACCTGGGACCGCTGCGGGTGGGGGTGTCGGTGCTCGGCAGGCCGAGGAAGACCGCGCCGCCCGTGCTGGGGACGGACCAGTCCACCTGGGACCGGCGCGGGACCGGACGTCGGAAGGGGCGGTGCCCGGCGGGTCGAACCGCCGGGCACCGCCCCTTCACCGTCCTGGTGGGATCAGCCGCGGCGGACCGCGGACCGCGCCCGGTTCCGGCCCGTGGTGTGCACCACGAACAGGGTCAGCAGCAGCAGCCCGACGCCGATCCCCGTGCCGGACAGCGCGACCACGAGCCGCGTGTTGTCCTTGTGCAGCCCCGGACCGAGGTCGGTGATCAGCGGTGCGCTCTGCGGGACCACCGCGCCCTCCTTCTCGGCGGGCAGCTCCGACGTCAGCGCGGCGATCGGGTTGATCATCCCGGCGCCGACCTTGTGGTCGCGGCCGGTCGGGTTGCCGGGGTGCTGGGCGGTGGACGTGAGGCGGTCCATCACCTGCCGCGCGGTCAGGTTCGGGAACTTCTCGCGGACCAGCGCCGCGACGCCCGCCACGTACGGCGAGGCGAACGAGGTGCCCTGGATCGTCGTGAGCTTCCCCTGCTCGTCGGCGTTCGCGTTGGTCAGGCCGGTGCCCTTGGGGTCGATGGTGGTGATGTCCTCGCCGGGAGCGGCGATGCTCACCCACGGGCCCCACACGCTGAACGCCGAGGACTCGCCGTCCTTGTTGATCGACGCCACCGACAGCACGTCCTCGCTGTACCAGGGCGGGGACGCGATCACCTTCACGGTGTCCGGGTTCTGGTTGTCGTTCTGGTCCTTGCAGCCCGTCCCGTCGGTGCCGATGTTGCCCGCGGCGGTGACGATGACGACGTCCATCTGGTTCACGGCCCAGTCGATGGCCGCCTGGAGCTTCCGCTCGCCCGCGCTCGGGGCCTTGGGGGAGTCGCACGAGGTCAGCGAGATGTTGATGACCTTCGCGCCCTTGTCGACGGCCCGCACGATCGCCTGCGCCAGCGTCGTCACCTTGCCCGCGGACTTCCGCACGTCGGCACCGGTCGGGTCCTTGAACTCGTACCGGTCGCTGGTCTGCCGGATCGCCAGGACCTGCGCGTCGGGAGCGGCGCCGACGAAGCCGGTGTCCGGGTCCTTGCTGGCCGCCGCGACCCCGGCGACCTCGGTGCCGTGGCCGTCGCAGTCGGTCGTGCCGTTCTCCGCCGTCACGACGTAGTCGCCGCCCGCCTCCACGCGACCCTTCAGCCGGGGGTGCTCCTCGACCCCGGTGTCGATGATCGCGATCTTCACGCCCTTGCCGGTGGCGAACTCGTGCGCCTCCTCCAGCCGCAGCAGCATCTGCGCGCGCGGCTTGGGGATGACCGAGCGGTTGCCGGTGTTGGAGGCGATGCAGGCCTTGTTCGTCCGCGTGTAGGTCACGTCGGCCTTGGGCTCGGTCGGCCGGTCGAGCAGGCTCTTGTCGACCGGTGGCGGCACCGAGTTCGGTTCGGTCTGCGCGACCGCCGCTGGACCGGGCGCGAGCGGCCCGGTGGCGAGCAGCAACGCGACGGCCGTGGCGGCGGCTGCCTTCTTGACGGTCCGGGAAACACGCATGGTGTCGGCGTCCTCGCGGGTCAGGGCGCGATGAGTTGGCGCATCACGATGTAGAGGTCCATCACGGCGAGCGCGAGCGGCAGCACGGAGGCGATGAGGATCCCCTCCAGCACGTCCACCGTGCGGCGGAGCACCGGCGAGAACTTCTGGTTGGGGAAGATCACGCCGAGCACCAGCGCGCTCGCCGCGACGACGACCAGCGCGCCGAACACGTACAGCAGCCGGGTCGTCGGGGTGGCGTCCATCATCCAGCCGAGCAGCACGCCCGCGCCCGCGACCATGCCGCTGGCGAGCAGGGCGACGGCCTGGGCGCCGTTGGCGTAGGCCCGGCCGCGCAGCAGCAGCACGAGGGTCACGACGCCCGCGAGCAGCGGGCCCCAGACCGTGCCGTCGGAGGCGGCGATCACGGCGGCGACGGCCGTGACCACGCCGCTGCCGATGATCATGCCGGTCATGTACTCGTGCGCCGTGGCCGTGCGCCGCTCGATGACGGCGTACTCCGGGAAGCCGGTGTCCTCCTTGAGGTCCTCCGCGCTGCCCGGCACGACCGGCAGCGGCAGCTTCGCCAGCTGGATCGTGATCCTGGGCAGCACCGACAGCGCCGCGAGCGACACCGCGGCGGTCGCGGCGGCGATGCCCGGCGACGGGTGCGCGATCAGCGACGCGAAGAGGAAGGCGATGGCCCCGAGGCCCGCGGCCGTCGCGGCGGCCACGAACACCGTGATGCCCTGCCCGATGAGCAGGATCGCGGCCGACGCGAAGATCAGCACCAGCACGCTGCCCAGCAGCAGGTTCGGCCTGCCGAGCGCGCCCGGCACGATGTAGAGGCCGGACACGAACGACATCGGCAGCGCGCCCGCGGCGGCGATCAGCACGCCCGTGTCGACCGCGCTGTAGGAGCGGGCCACGACCGCGCCCGCGGCGAGCGCCGCGATGGCCGTGACACCGGCGGTGATGGCGACGGGGAGGCTGCTGCCGCCCGCCATGCTGCCCGCCATCAGCAGCGCCACCGCGGCGGCGATCATCGCGAGCGCGCCCGCGATGTGGCCGTAGCGGCGGGCGGTGTCCTTCGTCCACGGCCGGAAGCTGTCCGGGTTGGACTCCGCGATGGCGTCCACCACGTCGTCGAACAGCGGCGGCGGCGGGTTCTCGTTCCGCCTGCGCAGTTGGAGCAGGTCACCGTCGACGACGCCGAGCGAGGCCAGCGTGCGGCCGGGGTCGAGGGGGCTGTCGCCCAACCTCGCCAGGCACCAGCCGCCGTGCCGCACACCGCCGTCCGGAGTCGCCTCCTTGGCCATGTCCAGCAGCATCGGCAGCAGGTCGGCCACCGCCACGTCGGCAGGCAGCGCGACGTCGATGCGCGTTCGCGGCGCAACCACCGTCACCCGGCTGAACACCGTCGTACCGGTTGCCACCAGTACCTCCTGAGTTTCTGTTTCGCTCGTTGCGCCGAACGGACACACCGGTCCGGCGAGCGACCCTAGTATGGCCGCACCGGTCACGTGCGCACCGGCGGTTCGGGGGAACACGCGCGACCGGGTTTTCCGTCGACCCGATTCGGCTTCCCCGAGTGGTGCGCCATAGTGTCGGTCACGTGCTGGTGGCGCCCCCGTCGAGCGGAGCGGGAACGCGTCGAGGGGTTGTTCGACACACGACTTGAAGAGGTGCCTGTCCGGTGAGCACGCTGCAGTTCAAGCGAACGCCACGCCTCGCTGCCCCACGCCCGCCCGGCGGTGAGGTGCACCTCGAACCACCGCCCGAGGTGCCGAGGATCATCCCCGGCAACATCATGATGAAGGCGCTGCCGGCCGTCATGATCGTGTCGTCGCTCGGGATGATGGCGCTGATGTTCAGCACCGGGTCGAGGGCGCCCGCCGCCATGATCATGCCCGGCATGATGATGATCTCGACCATCGGCATGATGGCCGGCGGCATGGGCAGCGGCAAGGGCCAGAAGAAGGCCGAGATGAACGAGGACCGCAAGGACTACCTGCGGTACCTCGGCCAGATGCGGGACCGCGCCCGCGAGGCGGCCGACGAGCAGCGCGCGGAGCGCGAGTGGGTCCACCCCGACCCGCAGATGCTGTGGTCCCTCGCCACCACCCGCCGCATGTGGGAGCGCCGCCAGAACGACCCCGACTTCTGCCACCTGCGCGCGGGCCGCGGCTCGCAGCGGCTGGCCACCCGGCTCGTGCCGCCGCAGACCGGCCCCGTCGAGGAGCTGGAGCCGATCGCCACGCTGGCGCTGCGCCGCTTCGTGCGCGCCCACTCGCTCGTGCCCGAGCTGCCGATCTCCATCGCGCTGCGCGGGTTCGCCGCGGTCGGCCTGATCGGCGACACCGAGGTCAAGCGCGGCCTGGCCCGCGCGCTGCTGGCCCAGCTCGCCACGTTCCACTGCCCGGACGACCTGCTGATCGCCGTCGTCACCACCGGCCGCACCAAGGCCCAGTGGGAGTGGGCGAAGTGGCTGCCGCACGTGCAGCACCCGACGATCGTCGACGGCATCGGCCAGATGCGGATGATGGCGGGCTCGCTCGCCGAGGTCGAGCAGATGCTGGACGAGCAGCTCCGCGACCGCCAGCGGTTCACCCGCAACGCGCCGCCGCCCGCCGACCAGCCGCACGTCGTGATCGTGATCGACGACGGCGACGTGACCCGCGAGGAGCAGATCCTCCTCGAGGAGGGCCTCGTCGGCGTGACGCTGCTCGACCTGTCGGAGTCGCTGGGCAACCTGACCGCCCGCCGCGGCCTGCGCCTGGTGATCGAGGACGACAAGCTCGGCGCCCGCAGCGCCAGCGGCGTCGAGTGGTTCGGCCGCCCGGACTGGCTGTCCGTGGTCGAGGCCGAGGCGCTGGCCCGCCGCCTCTCGCCGTACCGGGTCGGCGGCGTCGACACCGGTGGCAGCGAGGAGGACCCGCTGTCGATGAGCAACAACCCGCCGCTGCTGGAGTTCCTCAACATCCCCGGCGACCCGATGACGTTCGACGTGCAGCAGGCGTGGCGGCCCCGGCCGGTGCGCGACCGCTACCGGGTGCCGTTCGGCATCGGCGAGTTCGGGCAGCAGGTCGAGCTGGACATCAAGGAATCCGCGATGGAGGGCATGGGTCCGCACGGCCTGTGCATCGGCGCGACCGGTTCCGGCAAGTCGGAGTTCCTGCGCACGCTCGTGCTGGGCATGCTGGCCACGCACTCGTCGACCTCGCTCAACATGATCCTCGTCGACTTCAAGGGTGGCGCGACCTTCCTCGGCCTGGACAAGGCGCCGCACGTCGCCGCGACCATCACCAACCTCGCGGGCGACCTGACGCTGGTCGACCGCATGAAGGACGCCATCGCGGGCGAGGTGTCCCGCCGCCAGGAGGTGCTGGCGAAGGGCAACTACAAGAACGTCTGGGACTACGAGAAGGCCCGTGAGAACGGCGCCGACCTCGACCCGCTGCCCGCGCTGTTCATCTGCATCGACGAGTTCTCCGAGATGCTGACGGCGAAGCCGGACTTCATCGACATCTTCCTCCAGATCGGGCGGGTCGGCCGCTCGCTCCAGATCCACATGCTGCTCGCCTCGCAGCGCCTCGAAGAGGGCAAGCTGCGCGGCCTGGACACGTTCCTGTCCTACCGGATCGGTCTGAAGACGTTCTCCGCGGCGGAGTCGCGCGCGGCGATCGGCGTGCCCGACGCGTACGAGCTGCCGCCCATCCCCGGCTCCGGCTACCTGGGCATCCAGGGGTCGCCGCTGGTCCGCTTCAAGGCCCTCTACGTGTCCGGCCCGTACCGGCCCGCCGGTCTCCAGGCCGCGGGCCCGACCTCCGCGGTCAGCGGTGACAAGCGCCCCCGCTACTTCGTGCCGGACTACATCGAGATCCCCAAGGAGCCGATCCGGCCCGTGCAGCCGGTCGTCGAGGAGAAGAAGGAGGACAGCAACGAGCCGAGCCAGCTCGAGGTCATCGTCAACAAGCTCGTCGGCCAGGGTCCTCCCGCGCACGAGGTGTGGCTGCCCCCGCTGAACGAGCCGCCGTCGCTGGACACGATGCTGCCCCCGTTGCAGCCCACCGAGGACCGCGGGCTCACCGCGCCCGGCTTCGTCACCAACGGCAAGCTCCAGGTCGCCATCGGCGTCGTGGACAAGCCGTTCGAACAGCGCCGCGACCTGCTGTGGGCGGACTTCTCCGGTGCCGCGGGCCACGGCGCGATCGTCGGCGGTCCGCAGTCGGGCAAGTCGATGATGCTGCGCACGTTCATCACGTCGATGGCGCTCACGCACACCCCGCAGGAGGTGCAGTTCTACTGCCTCGACCTCGGTGGTGGCACGCTCGCCGCGCTGGAGCGGATGCCGCACGTCGGTGGCTTCGCCAGCAGGCTCGACGTGGACAAGGCTCGCCGCATGGTCGCCGAGCTGTCCGGTCTGATCTCCGAGCGCGAGCAGCGGTTCCGCGCGCAGGGCATCGACTCCATGGTCGAGTTCCGCAACCGCAAGCGGCGCGGCGAGATCAAGGACGACGCCTTCGGCGACGCGTTCCTCGTCGTGGACGGCTGGATGAACTTCCGCCAGGAGTTCGAGACCCTCGAACCGCTGGTGCAGCAGCTCGCGGCGCAGGGCCTGTCCTACGGCGTGCACGTCGTCATCGCCGCCAACCGCTGGGCCGAGATCCGGCCCGCCATGAAGGACCTCCTCGGCACCAGGTTCGAGCTGCGGCTCGGTGACCCGTCGGAGTCCGACGTGGACCGCAAGGTCGCCGTGAACGTCCCGCCCGGCAGGCCCGGTCGTGGCCTGTCGCCGCAGAAGCTGCACTTCCTCACCGCGCTGCCCCGCATCGACGCCTCGTCGGACCCGACGAACGTCGCCGCGGGCATCGCGGACCTGATCGGCAAGGTCACGCAGGCCTGGCGCGGCCCGCACGCCCCTGCCGTCCGCCTGCTGCCCGACCTGCTGCCGTACCCGCAGCTCATCGCCCAGGCCGACCAGGTGAGGCCGAACCGCGGCCACATGGTCCCGATCGGCGTGGACGAGGACGAGCTGGCCCCGGTCTACCTCGACTTCGACAACGACCCGCACTTCATGTCGCTGGCCGACGGCGAGTCCGGCAAGACCGGCATGCTCCGCGCGATCGTGCGCGGCATCATGACGCAGTACACGTCGTCCGAGGCCCTGATCCTGCTGGTCGACTACCGCCGCACGATGCTCGGCTTCATCGACACCGACCACCTGCTCAGCTACGCCGTCTCGTCGGCGCAGCTGGTCGACCTGGTCAAGGACGTCCGCGGGTCGATGGTCGGCAGGCTCCCCGGCCCCGACGTCACGCAGGACCAGCTCCGCAACCGGTCGTGGTGGAAGGGCCCCGAGCTGTTCGTCGTGGTCGACGACTACGACCTCGTGGCCCCCCAGGGCGGCCAGAACCCGCTCCAGCCGCTCGCGGAGTTCATCCCCCAGGCCAAGGACGTCGGTCTCCACATCGTCGTCGTCCGCCGCATGGGTGGCGCCTCGCGCGCCATGTTCGACCCGATCATCGGCAAGCTGAAGGAGATCGCCTCGCCGTTCATGATCGGTAGCGGCTCCAAGGAGGAGGGCAACCTCGTGGGCAACCTCAAGGCCTCCCCCCAGCCCCCCGGCCGCGGCACGCTGGTCACCCGCAAGAACGGCCAGCAGCGCATCCAGTTCGCCTGGGTGGACCCGGAGTAGCCCGTCCCGCGCACGTCGGAGGGCCCGCGGCGCACGCCGCGGGCCCTCCGCCTTCGCCGACCGGTCGGACCCCGGCTTCCGGTGACCGGCGTTTCCGCCGGTGGCATCGCCGCCGAGGTGGGCGACCCCGTCCCCGCCAGGCCGCTCGCACCGCGGTCACGCGCCCCGCGGGGTGCGCATATGCTGGATTTTCGCGACCCCCGGAGGTGGCCCCGCGGTGTCGGGGAGGCCGTGGACCGTCCGGTCGCCGGGGCCGAACGACGGGTGCCACCGCGGTCGTGCGTTTCCGCGGGGGAGGTGCCGTGTTCGTCGGGTTCGAGGTCGTCCGCCGCGCCGGGCACCCCCTGAACGGCCGGGTTGTGCCACGTCGTCCGGCCGCATCGGGTATGCATGTGTCGCCCGGCTGTCCTGCCGGATGAGGGGATTCGGATGAGCTTGCACGTCGCGGTCGACTTCGGCACGTCCAGCACCTGCGTCGCGCTCTCGGTGCACGGGCGGGAGCCGCAGGTCGTCGTGTTCGACGGCCAGCCGCTGGT
This sequence comes from Umezawaea sp., assembly GCF_036375055.1. Taxonomy (GTDB): domain Bacteria; phylum Actinomycetota; class Actinomycetes; order Mycobacteriales; family Pseudonocardiaceae; genus Umezawaea. The sequence goes on along the minus strand of NZ_DASUSQ010000123.1, from coordinate 43,075 downwards.
GCCGTCCGCCGTGTTCGCCGCCGCCGACGGGACGCTGTTCGTGGGGCACGAGGCGGAGCGGCAGGCCGCCGTGGACCCGTCTCGGTACGAGCCGAACCCGAAGCGGCGGATCGACGACGGCGAACTGCTGCTGGGCACGAGCGTGCTGCGGGTGTCCGACGTCGTTCGGGCCGTGCTGACCCGCGCGGTGGGCGAGGCGCGGCGGGTGGCGGGCGGGATGCCGGTCGACCTGCTCGTGCTCACCCACCCGGCCGACTGGGGGGCGGTGCGGACCCGCGTGCTGCTCCAGGCGGCGAACGGGCTCGCGGGCGAGGTGCGGCTGGTGCCCGAGCCGGTGGCCGCCGCGGTCTTCCACTCCGCGGGCCACGCCATGGCCGAGGGCTCGACGCTGGCCGTGCTCGACCTCGGGGCGGGCACGGTCGACGCGACGGTCATCAGCCGCCAGGGCGGCGCGTTCCGGGTGCTGGCCACCAAGGGCGACCAGAGCTTCGGCGGCGCGGACGTCGACCAGATGCTGCTCGAACACCTCGGCTCCCAGGTGCCGCCCGCCGACCGCGACGGGTGGCGGCAGCTCGTGGAGGGCCAGGCGCTGGCCGACCGGCGCCGCCGCCGGGTGCTCCGGCAGGACGTGCGCGGCGCCAAGGAGACGCTGTCCCGCCACGCCTACACCGACGTGCCCATGCCGCCGCCGTTCCCCGACGCTCACGTCACGCGCGGTGACCTGGAACGGCTGATCAGCGCGCCGCTCAACCGGGCCGTCGCGCTGGTGCTCGGCGCCGTGCGCAACACCGGCCTGAACCCCCGTCAGCTGGCCGGGATCTTCCTGGTGGGCGGGTCCAGCCGCATCCCGATGGTGGCCAGGCTGGTCATGGAGCAGTCCGGCGTGGTGCCGACGAGCATCGACCAGCCGGAGACCGTGGTCGCCCGCGGCGCGCTGCGGGCGGTGCACGTGGAGCAGGCCAAGCAGCAGGCGCCCGCGCCGCCGGAGGACAGCACCCGCAAGATCACCCGGCGGATCGGGGCGGCCGAGACGTACCGGGGCGCGTTTCCCCCGACGCCTGCTCCGGGATTTCCCCAACAACCGCAGTTCCCCGTGGTGAAGGTTCCGGCAAAACGCCGGTCGCGCGTTCCGCTGTTCATCGGATCGGCCGTTCTGCTCGTCGTGGCAATAGGCGCGTCCGTCGCATATGCGATCAACAGCGGTGGTACGCCGAATGCCGGGAATCCGAGCACCTCGTCGAGCGCACCCGCAGGCAAGCAGATAGCGATGTACGACTACAGCTTCACCGCCCCCGCGGAATGGGAGCAGAGCGGTGGCGATTCCACGGCGCGAAAGGTGCAGTTGCGCCCGGTCGGTGGTGATTCCACGAAGGAGGTCATCGCCGTTCAGGAGCAAAAACTCACCTACGACGCCTCGGCCGACCGCGACCGGGCCGTCGGTGAACTGCGGACCCAGTACGACAGCGCCAAGAACCTCGCCGATTTCACCCCGTCGACCCGCTTCGCCGACAAGGATGTCGTTTACTACCGGGAACGGCCGCAGGGCCTGACCATCGACTGGTACATCGTGCTGAAGGGTGACGCGCAGGTCAGCGTCGGCTGCCAGTACACGCCCTCGGGCGAGGAACGGGTGCGCGCGGCGTGCGAGCAGGTGGTCAGGACGATGGACGTGACCAGTTGACCCAGCAGGAGGGCTCGGCATGACCTCGGAAGCGTTTGCCAGGTTCCGCGCGGACCTCGCGGCGGCGGTCACGAGAGGTCGTCGGGCCGCGTCCGAGGCCGGGGTGCGCAACGGAGCCGCTCGCGGCCGCAACCGCGAACTGGCTGATCAGGCGAAGGCGAAGCAGGCGGCACCGGGCCAGCGGGCGACGTCCCCGGACGTGCGCCGGGTCGCGAACGGGTTCCGCGAGGAGCGCGGGCTGCCGGTCGAGCGGCTCCCGGACGAGGCCGAGCTGTTTGCTCCTGAAAAGACCGCGAACGCTAATGCAAATGTTTCCCCGATCACTCCGGGGCCCCGTCCGGCACCCGGTCCGAGGGGGCAACTTCCCCGTTCAGGTGACGATGACGAGGACTTTTCGCAAGGGCAAATCCTCTACTGACCGCGGCGGGTTCCCCCTGCGACCGTTCACTAGAGCAACTGTTTCCGGCGAAGTCGCGACAGGACGGAACCGGCATGGCACTGTGTCCGTCGTAGGGGCAGTACAAGCCGAGAACGTACAGCCCGGCACCATCTATCAAGGGGGCTTTTCCCAATGGCAGGTTTCTCTACTGGCAGCGAAGAACTCCTGACCGCGGGTCGGGACATCGTCAGCACTGGCGAAGAGATCGACGGCATTCTGAAGAACCTCAACGGCATCATCGACGCGATTGGTGGCACCTGGAAGGGTGCGGCCAAGGACGCCTTCGACATGCTGAACCAGCGGTTCGACGAGGACGCCATCAAGCTGAACCAGGCTCTGAAGGAGATCGCCGAGCAGGTGACCGGAACGGCCACCGCGTACCTCCAGTCGCAGGAGGACCAGGCGCAGGCGATCAGCCAGGTCACGTCGCGCCTCGGCGGCTGACGCTGCTTTCCGGCTCGCTTTCTTCTCGCTCGGTTCAGCTCGCTTCAGAATAGAATTTGGGGAAAACAGTGGACATCAAGATCGATTTCGGCAGCATGGACGCACTCGCCAGTGACATCGGGAACCAGGCGAGCACCCTCCAGAGCACCCTCGAGAACCTGAAGTCGCGCATCGACCCGGTCATCGCCCAGTGGGAGGGTTCCACCAGTGGCGCGTACCAGGCGTCGCAGAACAAGTGGAACCAGGCGGCCGAGGACCTCCAGCAGGTGCTCGCGCAGATCGGCACCGCCGTCCGCGCCGCGGGCGAGGCCTTCCAGCAGGGTGAGCAGCAGAACACGGCCCGCTGGGGCTAGGAACACCTGTCACCCAGCGTGACCTCGCGGGCCCCGGAACCCATGGGTTCCGGGGCCCGCGCACGTTCAGACCGCCGGTTGGCGGGGGCCGTTTTGACCCGGCCACGACCCAACCGGTATCTTCCTACGTTGTTGTGCGGTATCCGGTGCGACATTGCGCGCCGCGTGTGTTCTGGTCCACTTGCCCAGCTCGTTCTCGAGGGGCAATCCGGCCTGGAGCAGCCGCCGCAATGTCCACCAGACGCAAGTGACGACGAGGTAGATCCGTGCGCACGTACAGCCCGAAGGCCGGCGAGGTGACCCGCGCCTGGCATGTGATCGACGCCCAGGACGTGGTGCTCGGTCGGCTCGCCACCCAGGCCGCGACGCTGCTGCGCGGCAAGCACAAGCCGACTTACGCCCCGCATGTCGACACTGGCGACTTCGTCGTCATCATCAATGCTGACAAGGTTGCCCTCACCGGCAACAAGCGGGACCAGGAGTTCGTCTACCGCCACAGCGGTCACCCGGGCGGTCTGCGCAAGCAGTCGTTCGGTGAGGTGCTTGACACCCGCGCTGACCGGCTCGTCGAGAAGGCCATCAAGGGCATGCTGCCCAAGAACCGCCTCGGCAGCGTGATCGGCAGCAAGCTGAAGGTCTACAGCGGCCCTGAGCACCCCCACGCAGCGCAGCAGCCGCAGCCCTTCGAGATCACCAAGATCGCCCAGTGACCGGCGACGAGCACACCGAGGAAGTCACTGTGACCACCCCTGAGAACGAAGTCGAGGCCGTCGAGACCGACGCCGTCGACGCCGTTGAGGCCGACGACGCCACCGAGGTCGACGCCGTCGACACCGAGGTCGAGGCTGTCGAGACCGACGTCGACGAGGACGAGGACGAGGCCGCCGCGCCCGTCGTCAAGCACTCGCTGAACGGTGCCCACCACCTCGCGCAGACCGTTGGTCGGCGCAAGGAGGCCATCGTCCGCGTGCGGCTCGTGCCCGGCACCGGCAAGTTCACGCTCAACGGCAAGAGCCTGGAGCAGTACTTCCCCAACAAGGTGCACCAGCAGCTCATCCGTGAGCCCCTGGTCACCACGGAGAAGCCCGAGACGTTCGACGTGCTCGCCACCCTGCGCGGCGGCGGCACCACCGGCCAGGCCGGTGCGCTCCGCCTCGCCATCGCGCGTGCGCTGATCGCGATCGACATCGAGGACCGCCCGGTCCTCAAGAAGGCCGGCTTCCTCACCCGTGACCCGCGGGTCAAGGAGCGCAAGAAGTACGGTCTGAAGAAGGCCCGCAAGGCGCCCCAGTACAGCAAGCGCTGATCGAGCCTTCACCCAGCTTTACCCTGCGGGAGCAGCCAGTTCTTCACCGAACTGCTGCTCCCGCAGTGCTTTCCGGCCCCTTTTGCTGTGCGGTTGATCACGGAGGACCCTCGGATCATGGCTCGCCTGTTCGGCACCGACGGAGTACGCGGTCTCGCCAATGCGGACCTCACCCCCGAACTGGCACTGTCCGTGGCCGCGGCCGCGGCGCGGGTGCTCGCCGAGCACGATCGGAGCCACCGCCCGGTGGCCCTGGTCGGTCGTGATCCACGGGCGAGCGGCGAGATGCTGGAGGCCGCGGTCGTCGCTGGCCTCAGCTCCGCGGGCGCGGACGTGCTCCGCGTCGGCGTGCTGCCGACGCCCGCCGTCGCGTTCCTGGTCGCCGCGCTCGGCGCGGACGTCGGCGTGATGATCTCCGCGTCGCACAACGCCATGCCGGACAACGGGATCAAGCTGTTCGCCGCGGGCGGCCACAAGCTCCCGGACTCGGTCGAGGACGAGATCGAGCAGAAGATGCTCACCCACGACGGCCGCCCCACGGGTGCCGCCATCGGTCGGGTCCGCGACGTCGAGGACGCCGAGGTCCAGTACGTCGAGCACCTGCTCAAGATCACCCCGCACCGCCTCGAAGGCATCAAGGTCGTCGTGGACTGCGCGAACGGGGCCGCCTCGATCGCCGCGCCGGACGCCTACCGCCGCGCGGGGGCCGAGGTCGTGGAGATCAACTCCACTCCGGACGGTCTGAACATCAACGACAACTGCGGTTCGACGCACCTCGACGTGGTGCGCGCCGCGGTCCTCGAACACGGTGCCGACCTGGGCATCGCCCACGACGGCGACGCCGACCGCTGCCTCGCCGTGGACGCCCAGGGCAACGAGGTCGACGGCGACCAGATCATGGCCGTCATCGCCGTCGCGATGCGCGACGCGGGCGAGCTGACCGACAACACGCTGGTGGCGACGGTGATGAGCAACCTCGGGCTGCACATCGCCATGCGGGAGCAGGGCATCGCGCTCCGCACGACCGGGGTGGGCGACCGGTACGTGCTGGAGGAGCTGCGGGCCGGTGGCTTCGCCCTCGGCGGCGAGCAGTCCGGCCACGTCGTGCTCCCGGCGCACGCCACCACCGGCGACGGCCTGCTGACCGCGCTGCGCCTGATGGCGCGGATGGCGGAGACCGGCAGGTCGCTGGCCGAGCTGGCGGGCGTGATGAGCAGGCTCCCGCAGGTGCTGATCAACGTCCGGGTGTCGGACAAGGCCGTGGTGGCGAAGGACACGTCGGTCAACGACGCCGTCGCCGAGGTGACCGCCGAACTGGGCGACGCGGGCCGCGTGCTGCTGCGCCCGTCGGGCACCGAGCAGCTCGTCCGGGTGATGGTCGAGGCCACCAGCCACGAAGCCGCCGAGTCCGCTGCGCGCAGGCTCGCCGGTGTGGTTTCCTCGGTCCACTGATCCGGAGTCGGGGGCGCGGGCATGGTCAATCTGGTCTTGGGTTTCATCGTCGGTCTCGCCGTGGGTGGGGGTGGCGTCTTCGCCATCACCAAGGCCAAGGCCAAGCAGGGGTTCACCCCGAACCAGGGCTACCCGCCCCCCACCCAGGGCTACCCGCCGAACCAGGGCTTCCCGCAGGGCCCGCCTCCTCCCGCGGGCCAGTTCCCGCCCCAGCAGCAACAGCAGCAGCGGCCGCCCCAGCAGTGGTGACCCGCTGCGCACCGCGCGTGGCGGCTGTTTACTAAGGCAACCGACTGGTCCAACCGGCCTCTCCCGGGCTGGTGGCCTGGGAGTCTTGTGCGGAACCCGGAGGGGCATGGCCGCGTCTCACCGGGGACTTCAGGGGAGGCAGGAGCACATGGCGGGTTTTCAGGCCAACGCGGGCGAGATGATGTCGTCGGCGACCACGATCCAGGGTGTGGCGTCCGACGTCGAGGAGTACAAGGCGAAGGTCACGGCCAGTGCGGTCGGGCCCAGCGACTTCGGCAGGGCGCACACGGCGGGCGGGTCCCGCTACCTCGCCGGGCTGCCCAAGGTCGCCGAGGCCGTCGCCGCCCACTCCGCCGCCCTGAAGGGCCTCGCCGACAAGCTCCGCAACTCCGCCAACGGCTACGACTGGTCCGACACGGCGAACGCGCAGAACCTCGCCAACACCGGGGGCAAGTGATGGCCACCCCGTCCTGGGACGACGTCAAGTCCGTCGTCGACAACCCCGCGGTGTCCTACGAGGACAAGAAGGCGCTCCTCGAGGCCTACTACGCGAACGACGTCAAGACCGACATCACCGGCACCCACAACGACGAGCTCGAGGAGTACCTCGACGACTACGACATCTCGTGGGGCGACGGGCAGTGGCAGGCCACCAAGGACTCCATGCCGTGGGCGGACAGCTCGGAAGACCGGCTGAACAACGCCTACGACAAGGGCAAGAAGGCCGCCGACGCGGGTGACGCGCGCAACGCCCAGCACGAGAAGGACAAGAAGGCCGGGCAGGACGCGCTGGACGCGTCGAACCAGCGCGCGTCCGACGGCGGTGCCGGTGTCGCCAACTCGAACGAGCTGCTGGACGCGGGCGCGCCGGGCCTCAAGTACTTCGAGAACTTCCTGCCGGTCTACGAGTACGCGAAGAAGATCATCGACGGCGGCAAGGTCAACACCGACGTCGGCAAGATGCGCGAGCGCTACGACGAGCAGCGCGACATCAACTTCCACAAGATCGACATCGACATCGTCGAGCTGCGCCAGGTCGCCCAGGACTCCCGCGACCGCCAGGGCGACGCCGAGAAGTCGATGAGCAAGCTCTGGTCCGGTTGGGACGGCAAGGCCGCCGACGCCTCCCGCGCGTTCGTGACGGGCATGTCGCAGAAGGCCGCCACCCACGCCGACGCCATCGACCACATCTCCGAGGTCACCAGGGCCGCGTGCCACACCGTGTCCGGTCTGGTGAACGCCAAGGCCAGGACGGTCCTCGAAGGCGTGCGCAACGTCAACGACATCGCGGGCCTGAGCCCCGACCAGATCAAGGAGGTCGTGGACGGCTGCACCGCCGAGGACGAGGCGAAGCTGCGCCGCGTCGCCGGGTTCGTGAACTACACGATCGACGACAGCTGCGGCGACGGCGACGAGTGGAAGCGACTCGTCCGCGACGAGGCGAACAAGTGGATCCGCAGCACGTTCAAGGCCGATGTGGACGGCAAGTGGCAGGTGTTCGACACCATCTGCACGACCACGAAGGACTCCGTCGACAAGGCCTGGGAAGAGCTGGGCAAGCAGATCGACGCGTTCAACACCAAGCCGTTCGACCCGCCGAAGCAGGAGACCCCGGCGGAGAAGCCGGGCGAGAACGGCAACGGCAACAACGGGAACTCGGGCAACACCGGGAACACCGGCACGGGCAGCACGGGCAGCGGCAGCACCGGCACGGGAAGCAGTGGCACGGGCGGCAGCGGGACCGGCGGCAGCGGCACCGGGTCGCCCCCGCCGACGCCCGCCGTCCCGGAGATGCCGAAGCCGGAGAACCCGCTCGACAAGGACGGCGACGGCAAGCCCGACGACGCCAACGGCGACGGGAAGCCGGACGACGCGAACGGTGACGGGAAGCCGGACGACGCGAACGGTGACGGCAAGCCGGACACCCCGGGGGGCGAGGGCGGCAAGCCGGGCGAGGAGAAGAACCCGGAGAGCGTCACGATCACCAGTGGCGCCAACGAGATCAAGGTCACCGAGCCGGACGCCCGCGGGCACGTGAAGGTGACCGTCGACACGCCGAACGCGCCGCCGAAGACCTACGACCTCGACTTCAGCAAGAACCCGGACGCCGCCAAGGCCCTGATGGGCCAGAACGGCGCCGCGGGCCTCGCGCAGGCCCTCTCGGGCCAGGGCGGCGGCACGGGCCAGGCCGGTGCGGGCCCCGTGCCCGGCTCGGGCCTGACGCCCGGCAGCGCACCCGCTCCTGGCGGTGGGGCGATCCCGATCGAGGCGGGTGCCGACGGCAAGGCCGTGATCGAGGCGGACGGCCTGTCCATCACCGCCGAGGTCGACCCGCTGACCGGTGAGATCAGCCTCACCGTCGACGACGGCGAGGGCGAGCCGCAGCAGTACGGCGTCGAGTTCGGCGAGGACGAGCCCGAGGGCGGCGGCCTCGCGGGTGGCGGACCGGCCGACGGGGGCAGGCCCGACGTCAGCGCGATGCCCGCCTTCACCGACGGCGAGCAGGGCTTCAGCACCATGCCCGCGTTCGCCGACGGCGGCCAGGGCGGGGGCACCGACGCGGCGTTCGGCCGGGACCTCGGTGGCCAGGGCTTCGCGGAGCCCGCGTTCGCGGACGCGGGTGGCCAGGGCCTCGGCGGGCAGGGGTTCACGGAGCCGGGGTTCGCGCCTGCTCCCGGTGAGCCGGGCCTCGGTGGGCAGGGCTTCACCGAGCCGGGGTTCGCGCCGGGTCTCGGTGACCAGGGCTTCAGCGGGCAGGGCTTCACGGAGCCGGGGCTCGCGCAGGGCTTCTCCGGGCAGGGCTTCACCGAGCCCAGCTTCAGCGACCAGGGCTTCGCCCAGCAGGGTTTCGCGCAGCAGGGCTTCACCGAACCGCAGGCGGCGCAGCCCGCCGGGTTCTCCGCGCCCGGCTTCGCCCAGCCGGGAGCCGACCCGGTGTTCCGGGAGCCGTCCCAGGACGGCACCACGTCCACGTCGGGTGCCTCGGCCCTGGGCGGTGGCGGTTTCGACCGCGCCGACTCGGTGCTCGGTCCGCAGGCCCCGACGTCCACGCCGGACCCCGCGATCGGCCCGCAGATCCCCGGCGCCTCGGCCGACCCCATGTGGGGTCCGCCCGCGCCGACCGGTGAGGCGGGTCTCGCCGACACGAGGGCGTCCCAGGCGGGCGAGCCCGGTTCGGCCTCCCTGCCGTCCATGCAGGACGGTGCGCACCCCGGCCAGACCGGCGGCGGCATGATGGGCGGCGGGATGATGGGCGGCGCACCCATGGGCGGTGGCGGCCAGCAGCAGGGCGGCGGCGACACGGAACGGGGTGCGAGCCAGTGGCGCACGACCGGTTCGCTGTTCGACGACGACGCCACCCTCGGCCGCGTGCAGGGCGCGCTCGGGGAGGAGAACGCACGATGACCGGGGTGAGGGCCGATGGCTGAGTTCGAGTCGTTGGAGAGCGTCAAGCGGAAGTTCGAGGGGATCAGGTCCGAGCACTCGGCGCGGATGGAGCTGGCGAGCCGCAAGTTCGAGGAGACGGACAAGGCCACCGCCCAGAGCCACAAGGAGTTCGTCGACAAGTCGAAGCGACTCGTCGACCGCTTGCGCGAGATGGCGAAGGCCCAGCGGGAGAACGCGGCCAAGAAGAAGCCGAGCGAACTCGCCTTCGGCATCGAGGACGACGAGCAGGGGCCGGACGAGTTCGCCGACCAGCTCGCCGCCGCGGAGCGCGCCAGGCTGGCCGCCGCGTCCCAGACGGCGGAGGGCTCGTTCCTCCAGGGCGCGCCGCCCGCGGCCCCGAGCCGGTGGGGCAGGGAGCAGCAGCCCGCCCCCGAACCGGTCGCCCAGGCCCCGGTGCGGCCACCGCTGCCGCCGCCGACCCGGCGGCCCGCGCAGCGTCCCGCCTCCGACGACGATGACGACTTCGGCAACGCGAGCTACCTCACGTGACGAGAAGGCCTCCCCGCCGCGGCGGGGAGGCCTTCTCCGTGCTCAGCGGTGCGGAGGTCCGGGAGGCGGACCGTAGCCGGGCGCCGGGGGTCCGTGACCGGTGGGCGGCTGTCCCGGTCCCTGCTGCTGTCCCGGTCCCTGCGGCGGACCCCACGCCCCCTGGCCCTGCTGCCCGTAGCCCTGGGGCGGTCCGTAGCCGGGCTGCTGGGGGCCGGGCGGCCCGTACCCCGGCGCTCCGGCGGGGCGGGGCGCACCCCGCAGCGCGCCCATCGCGGGCGGCAGCACGGTCAGGAGCGAGGCGAGGACGCCGAGGACGACGGCGGTCAGCTGGGAGCCGTCCACGCTGACCCCGGTGAAGCCGAAGTAGTTCTTGTAGACGATCTCCAGCACCAGCGGCGCGACGGCGAGGAGCGCACCCGCCCAGATCAGCGGCACGGCCGCCACCTTGCGCGCCACCAGCAGCACGGCGGCGAAGCCGAAGAGCAGCACGGGCAGGAACTGGGTCCACTCGGCGGCGGTGCTGAGCAGCGCCAGCGTGTCGGGGTCGCCGCCGGTGGCCTTCATCTGCACGTCGACGAGCTGGGGGTTGGTGTCGACCTCGTCGGCGTGCAGCACGCTGATCAGACCGAGCACGGCCCACAGGAGCGCCACTCCGGCCGCGGCGACCGCGCCGATCACGACGAAGGCCATGTTCCCGGCGCGCGGCGGTGGTCCGTGGCCCGGTGGGGGTTGTTGCTGTCCTGGCATCACGGCTCGACGGTAGCGGGTCGTCCGACCGACCACCCCCGGCTTCGCGCAGGTCTACCTGGTCAGTGCCGGGCGCGGGCCAGCGCGGCGCGCTGGTAGGTCAGGGCGGCGCCCTTGACGTCGTTGTCCAGCAGCGCGTCGTAGGTCTTGTCGCCGGTCAGCGTCCGCAGCAGGAACGCGGTGGTGAACGCCTTCGCGAGCTTGTTCGCGGCGCGTTCCCCCTTGCCGTCCAGCATGAGCTCGCTCCAGTGCCTGCCCTCGGCGAACCCGAGGTGGCCCACCTTCGGCAGGGTGCGCACCTGCACCGGCCCGAGCCAGGCCTCCGCGATGGCCTCGGAGTGGCCGACGGGCGGGGCGATGCGGTCCTCGCCCGCGGCGAGGTGCAGCCCCGGCACGGTGACGCGGCGCGCGGCGTCCAGGGCGGACGGTCGGGTCTCGGTGGCGGCCAACGTGATCACCGCGCGGACGCGCTCGTCGTCGGCGGCGGCCAGCACGGCGGCGCCACCGCCGAGCGAGTGGCCCGCGACGGCGAGCTTGGCCGGGTCGACGCTGATGTCGCCGTCGCCGAGCCGGACGCCCGAGCAGATGTCCAGGGTCGTGCGGAGGTTCGCGGCGTGCAGCCGCGCGGACAGCAGAGGGCCGCGCTGGGTGTTCGGCGCGGCGGCGACGATGCCCCACGACGCGAGGTGGCGGAGCAGGCCGACGTAGCGGCCGACGGGTTGGAGCCAGCCGTGGCCGAACGCCACGGCGGGCAGCCCGAGGCCGGACGCGGGCGTGAACACCGCCCCTGGCAGCCCGACGAGTGCCAGCTCGCCCCGCAGCACCTCGTGCTTTCCGGGCTTGCTGAGCTGGTCCAACGCCTGCTTCGCCGAGTAGCCGCTCACCCCTGGAACCGTAGTGGATGGCGGTCGTTCCCGAGACTCGCGCCACACGGCCGGATTGGTCTACACCAAATTGACCTGTGACCTGCGCAAACCCCGACCGGTGACACTTTCGGGTTACGGCCGTGGTCTAGCTACTCTGTCCGGGTGTGCGGAATCGTGGGATACGTGGGTCACCGGGCGGCGCTCGACGTCGTGCTCGACGGACTGAGGCGGATGGAGTACCGGGGGTACGACTCCGCGGGCGTCGCAGTCCTGGACGGGGAGGGCGGTCTGACCGTCGAACGCAAGGCGGGCAGGCTGGCCAACCTGGAGGCTCGGCTCGACGAGGTCGGGCGCGGGTCCTTCGGCGGGACGGCGGGCATGGGCCACACCCGGTGGGCGACGCACGGCGCGCCCGTCGACCGGAACTCGCACCCGCACCGGGACTCGACCGGGCGGGTCGCGGTCGTCCACAACGGCATCATCGAGAACTTCATCGCGCTGCGGACCGAGCTGGAGTCGGCAGGCGTCGAGATGACCAGCGACACCGACTCCGAGACCGCCGCGCACCTCGTCGCGCGGGCGTACGCCGAGGGCGAGACCGCGGGTGACCTGACCGAGAGCGTCCGCTCCGTGGTCCGCCGCCTGGAGGGCGCGTTCACGCTGGTCGTGACGCACGCCGACGTGCCGGACCAGGTCGTCGCGGCCCGCCGCTCCTCGCCGCTCGTGGTCGGCGTCGGCGACGGCGAGCACTTCGTCGCCTCGGACGTGTCGGCGTTCATCGAGCACACCCGCCAGGCCGTCGAACTGGGCCAGGACCAGGTCGTCGTGATCACCGCGGGCGGCTACGAGGTCACCGACTTCCACGGCGAGCCCGCCACCGCGAAGCCGTTCACCGTGGACTGGGACCTGTCGGCCGCCGAGAAGGGCGGCCACGACTACTTCATGCTCAAGGAGATCGAGGAGCAGCCGGAAGCCCTCGCGAACACGCTGCGCGGGCACTTCGACGGCGGCCGGATCGTCCTGGACGAGCAGCGCCTGTCCGACCAGGACCTGCGCGACGTCGACAAGGTGTTCGTCGTGGCCTGCGGCTCGGCCTACCACTCCGGCCTGGTCGCGAAGTACGCCATCGAGCACTGGACCCGCCTCCCCGTGGAGGTCGAGCTGGCCAGCGAGTTCCGCTACCGCGACCCGGTGCTCGACCGCGACACGCTCGTCGTCGCCGTCTCGCAGTCCGGTGAGACGGCGGACACCCTGGAGGCCGTGCGGCACGCCCGCGAGCAGAAGGCCCGCGTGCTGGCCGTGTGCAACACCAACGGCGCCCAGATCCCGCGCGAGTCCGACGCGGTGCTCTACACCCACGCGGGCCCGGAGATCGGGGTCGCGTCCACCAAGGCGTTCCTCGCCCAGATCGCGGCGAACTACCTGGTCGGCCTGGCCCTGGCGCAGGCCCGCGGCACCAAGTACCCGGACGAGGTCGCCCGCGAGTTCCGCGAGCTGGAGGCCATGCCCGACGCGGTGGCCAAGGTGCTCGGCACGACCGAGCAGGTCCGCGCGCTCGGCCGCGAGCTGGCCGACTCGAAGGCGGTGCTGTTCCTGGGTCGCCACGTCGGCTACCCGGTGGCCCTCGAAGGCGCGCTCAAGCTCAAGGAACTGGCGTACATGCACGCCGAGGGCTTCGCGGCCGGTGAGCTGAAGCACGGTCCGATCGCGCTGATCGAGGAGGGCCTGCCGGTCGTCGTGGTCATGCCGTCGCCGAAGGGCCGCGCGGTGCTGCACTCGAAGATGGTGTCCAACATCAGCGAGATCCAGGCCCGCGGCGCGCGCACGATCGTGATCGCCGAGGAGGGCGACGAGACGGTCCGGCCGTTCGCCGACCACCTCATCGAGATCCCGGCCGTGCCGACGCTGCTCCAGCCGCTCATCTCGACGGTGCCGCTCCAGGTGCTGGCCGCCGAGATCGCCCGCAGCCGCGGCTACGACGTCGACAAGCCCCGCAACCTCGCCAAGTCCGTCACGGTCGAGTAGGTCGCCCTAGGCTTGATCCATGCGCGGTTTCTGGAACACCGAACACGTCAAGGCGGCCGAGGACCGGCTGCTGGCCAGGACCCCGGACGGCGCGCTGATGCGGCGCGCCGCCTTCGGCGTGGCCGTGGTCGCCCTGGAGCTGCTGGCGGGGCGCAGGCGGGTTGGCCTGCTCGTCGGGGCGGGCGGCAACGGCGGCGACGCCCTGTGGGCCGGGTACTTCCTCCGGCGCCGGGGCGTGGCCGTGACCGCGGTCCTGCTCACCCCCGACCGCGCGCACCCGGCGGGCCTGGCCGCGTTCCGCAGGGCGGGCGGCCGGGTCGCCACCGAGCTGCCCGAGGTGGACCTGGTCGTCGACGGGATCGTGGGCCTCTCGGCCCGCGGCCCGCTCCGGCCGGACGCCGCCGAGCACGTCGCCAAGGTCACCGCGCCGATCCTCGCCGTGGACCTGCCCAGCGGAGTCGACCCCGACACCGGCGTGACCAGCGGTCCGTTCGTCGAGGCGCACACCACCGCCACGTTCGGCTGCCACAAGCCGGTGCACGCGCTGGCCGACTGCGGCGACGTGCGGCTGGTCGACATCGGCCTCGGGCCCGAGCTGCACGGCCCGGACCTGATGGAGCTGGAGCACGCCGACGTGGCGCTGGCCTGGCCCGTGCCCGGCATCGGCGACGACAAGTACACCCAGGGCGTCACGGGCATCGCCGCCGGATCGGCCACCTACCCCGGCGCCGCCGTGCTCTCCACCGGCGCCTCGGTCCTGGCCACGTCGGGCATGGTCCGCTACGCGGGTCAGGCGGCCGACGCCGTCCGAGCCCGCTGGCCCGAGTCGATCTGCACCGGCTCCATCACCGACGCGGGCCGCGTCCAGGCGTGGTCCGTCGGACCGGGCCTCGGCACCGGGCTGAGCGCCGAGAACGTCCTCCGCCACGTGCTGGAGGCCGGTGTCCCGGTCTGCGCGGACGCCGACGCCATCACGATGTTCGCCAACAACCCGGACCTGTGGGACGCCCGCGACCCGGACACCACCGTCGTCCTCACCCCGCACGACCGCGAGTACGCGCGGCTGATGGGGGAGGAGGTCGGCACCGACCGGGTGGCCGCGGCGAAGCGGGCCGCCGAGCGGTTCAACGCCGTGCTGCTGCTCAAGGGGAACACCACGATCATCGCCGACCCCGGCGGCGCGGTCGCCGTGAACCGGTCCCGGTCGGCCTGGCCCGCGACGGCCGGTTCCGGTGACGTGCTGTCCGGCGTGCTCGGCTCGCTGCTCGCCGCGGGCGTCCACCCGCCGCTCGCGGCGGCCTGCGCCGCGCACGTGCACTCCCTCGCGGGCGAGATCGCCGCCGACGGCGCCCCGATCCCGGCGTCGTCGCTGATGGCCGCCATCCCGGACGCGATTCGTTCCGTGCGGGCTGTGACACCATGATTGGCGTCATGGCTGCCTCCACCCCCCGCGCCGAGGTCGTGGTCGACCTCGCCGCCTTCCGCCGCAACGTCGCCGTGCTGTCCGGCCTGGCCGACCGCACCGGCGCGGCGACCATGGTCGTGGTCAAGGCCGACGGCTACGGCCACGGTGCCGTGGACGTGGCCCGTGCCGCCCTCACCGCGGGCGCGACGTGGCTGGGCTCCTGCTCGCTGGCCGAGGCGCTGGCCCTGCGCGCGGCGGGCATCACCGCGCGCGTGCTGTCCTGGCTCGACCTGCCCGGCGAGGACTTCGCCGCGGGCGTGGCGGCCGACGTGGACATCTCGGTGGCGTCGACCCGGATGCTGCGCACCGTCGCGGAGGCCGCTCGGGCCGCGGGCGGGCGGGCCCGGATCCACCTCAAGATCGACACCGGTCTCTCCCGCAACGGCTGCCAGCCCGCGGACTGGCCCGCGCTGGTGGCGGAGGCCGCGGCCACCCCGGCCGTCGAGGTCGTGGCCGTCTGGTCCCACCTGGCCTGCGCGGACGAGATCGGCCACCCGTCGATCAGCCTCCAGGCCGAGCGCTTCGACACCGCCTACCGGCAGGCGCTGGCCGCCGGGCTCCGGCCGCTGCGCCACCTCGCCAACTCGGCGGCCCTGATCACCCGCCCCGACCTGCACTTCGACCTGGTCCGGCCGGGTATCGCCGCGTACGGCCTGAACCCGGTCCGCGTGCCGGTGGACCTGCGTCCGGTGATGACGTTCCGCGCGGGCGTGGCCCTCACCAAGCGCGTCCCGGCCGGGGAGTCGGTGTCGTACGGCCTCACCTGGACGACCCCGAGGGACACCACCCTCGCGCTGGTGCCCGCGGGCTACGCCGACGGCGTCCCCCGCAGCCTGTCCGGACGGATGGAGGTCCTGCTGGGGGGCCGACGGCTCCCGGTCGTGGGCCGCGTCTGCATGGACCAGGTCGTGGTGGACTGCGGCGCCCTCGACGTGGCCGAGGGCGACGAGGTCGTCCTCTTCGGCCCCGGCGACCGCGGTGAACCCACCGCGCGGGAGTGGGCGGACGCGATCGGCACGATCGACTACGAGATCGTCACCGGTATGCACCGCCCGAGGCTGCGCCGCACCTACGTGGGCGTCCCGGAGCTGGTCGAGACGTGAACTCCCTCTGGAAAACCCTGGGCCTGGCCACCGGTGTCCTCGGCGCCGCCGCGACCGGCGCGGTCGTGGGCGCGGCGGCCCACCGCAAGAAGGTCTCCGAGGAGCGCAAGGCCAGGGACCCGCTGGCCGACGAGCCGCTGGGCGAGCTGCCCGCGGACCGGGAGTCGACCGTCGCGGCGGACGACGGCGTCCCGCTGTCCGTGGAGGAGGTCCTCCCGGCCGACGGCGGCGACCCCGAGCTGAACGTGGTCCTCGTGCACGGTTTCGCGCTCGACCGCCGCTGCTGGCACTTCCAGCGCCGCGACCTGGCGGCGCTGGTCGAGCCGCGGGTCCGCCAGGTCCTCTACGACCAGCGCAGCCACGGCCGGTCGGGCCGGTCCACGCCCGAGGGCAGCACCATCGAGCAGCTGGCCCACGACCTGGACGCGGTGATCCGCGCGGTCGTCCCGGACGGTCCGCTGGTGCTCGTCGGCCACTCGATGGGCGGCATGACGATCATGGCGCTGGCCGAGCAGCGGCCGGAGCTGTTCGCCGACCGCGTGCGCGGCGTGGCCCTGGTCGGCACGGCGGCCGGGGCCGTCGGCGGCGCGGGCCTGTCGAAGTCGGTGCTGTCCCGCTACAACCCCGTCACCCTCGGCGTCGGCAGGCTGGCGGGCATCCAGCCGGGGTTCGTCGAGTGGGCGCGGCGGCGGGCGGACAAGGTCACCTGGGGCGGCATCAGGGTCCTGGCGTTCGGCGACCGCAAGGTCAGCCCGCTGCTGGTGGACCTGATGGAGAAGATGATCAACCAGACCAGCGTCAAGGTCCTCACGGAGTTCCTGGAGACCCTGGGAACCCACAACCGCTACCGCGCCCTGGCCGGACTCCGCCACTGCGAGGTCCTGGTCGTCAGCGGTGACGCGGACCGGCTCACGCCGTTCTCCCACGCGGAGCGCATGGCGGAGGAGATGCCGGACGGCGAACTGGTGCGCGCGCCCGGCGCGGGCCACATGGTCATGCTGGAACAACCGGAACTGGTCACCGGGCACCTGATCGGTTTGATTCGGCGGTCCGCCGTCGAGCAGGACGAAAGTCGACGGCGATGGTGGCGACGAGCGTGAGCAAGACCCTGGAACTGCCCCGTGTGGAGGACACCGAGGCGTTCGGCGAACGGCTGGGGAAGGTCCTGCGGGGCGGTGACCTGCTGCTGCTGGCGGGACCGCTGGGCGCGGGCAAGACGGCGCTGGTGCGGGGCCTGGCGGTGGGGCTGGGCGTCACCGGCCGGGTCAGCTCGCCCACGTTCGTCATCGCGCGGCTCCACGAGCCCGCCGAGGGCGGTCGGGGCATCGCGCTGGTCCACGTCGACGCCTACCGGCTCGGCGGCGACCTGGAGGAGCTGGACGACCTCGACCTCGACACCGACCTGGTCGACTCGGTCGTGGCGGTCGAGTGGGGCGAGGGCGCGGCCGAGCGCCTCTCCGAGGACCACCTGCTGATCCGCCTGGAGCGGCGGGACGACGACGTGCGGCTGGCCCACCTGCTCCCGCACGGCTCGTGGGTGGACCGCGAACTGCCCTAGGGGCCGGCGACCCCCCTGACCACGCCCAGTTCCACGAGGTCCTGCGGGCGCAGCTTCAGCTGGTCCGCCGTGGCCTTCACCTGCGACGGGTCGCGCTTCAGGATCGCGGCGGCCAGTTCGGGGGCGATCACCGAGAAGTAGGCGTCCGGGGCGATCCACGTCTGGTCCGGTGACGCCAGGGCCAGCGCCCCGCCGGAGCCGCCCTCGCCGACGACCAGCGTCGTGACGGGCACCCGTGCGGCGGCCAGCGCGCCGAACAGCTCGGCGATGGCCGGTCCGACTCCCGCGCGTTCGGCGGCGGCGTCGTTGGCGGCCCCCGGCGTGTCCACCAGCGTCAGCACCGGCAGCCCGAGCCGTTCGGCGAGCCGGACGACCCGGCTGGCGGTCCGGAACCCCGCGGGTGTGTTGGCGGTCCCGGTCTGCGCCGCGTAGACGACGGACCGGCCCTCGTGCAGCCCGATCCCGCAGAGCATCCCCGGATCGACCCCGCCCGCCCGGTCGCCGCTGAACGGGATCCGCGCCGAGAAGTAGTCGTCAAGGTAGGCCTGCGCGCGGGGTCGTTCGGGGGCGCGCGCCCGTTCCACGGCCGCCCACCCGTCGGCGGGCAGGTCCGTCGCGCCCAGCGCGCGGGGCACCGACGCGGGCCGCAGGTCGCCGCCCATCAGCAGCGGCAGCAGCGCTCCCAGGACACCGCCCAGCTCGGCGGGCTCCACGACGAGGTCCACCGCGCCCGCCGCGAACTGGCCCTCGCTGGTGTAGGCGGGGTCGTCCAGGTCGGCGGCGGGCCGCACCCGTGACCCGGCGAAGCCCACCTGCGCGCCGGGCACGGCCAGCACCACGTCGGCACCCGCCCCCAGCGAGGCCCAGATGCCACCGGTGGTCGGGTCGCACAGCACGGACACGTGCGGCAGGCCCGCCTCGGCGTGCCGCGCGCACAGGCCGGAGATCCGCTGCAACTGGCGCAGCGACGCCATGCCCTCCTGCATCCGGCTGCCGCCGGTGGCGATGACCGACACCACCGGCAGGCCCTCCGCGCCCGCCTCGGTGAACGCCTCCTCGATCAGGTCCCCGGTGGCCGTGCCGACGGAGCCGCCGAGGAACCGGAAGTCGAACGAGATCGCCACGGCGTCGCCGCGCCGTTCCCACGACACCGACTCGTCGCCGCCGGTCTTGGACCGGGCCCGCCCCAGCTGGGCACCGTAACCCGCCCAACCGAGGGGGTTCATGCGCCGAGGGAACGCTTGAGGACCTTGCCCATGTCGTTGCGCGGCAGCGCTTCCAGGAACCGCACCACCCGCGGCCTCTTGTGCGGCGACAGCAGCCCGGCCACGTGGTCGGCCAGCTCGGCCTCGCTCGGGAACTCCCCGGTGGCGGGCACGACCCACGCCACGATCCGCTCGCCGAGGTCGTCGTCCGGCTCGCCGGTCACGGCCGCCTCGGCCACGCCGGGGTGCTCCAGCAGGGCGTTCTCGATCTCACCCGCACCGATCTTGTACCCGCCGCTCTTGATCAGGTCGGTGGCCCGCCGCCCGACGATCCGCACGTACCCGTCCGGGTCGAGCACGGCCATGTCACCGGTCCGGAACCAGCCGTCCACGAACGCGGCGGCCGTGGCGTCGGGCCGGTTCAGGTACTCCAGGAACAGGTTCGGCCCGCGCACCTCGATCTCGCCGATCCCGGTGTCGATCTCCCGGATCGCGTCGGCCGCGCCCTCCTCCCCGGCCAGACGGACCTCCACGCCGTCCAGGGGAAGACCGACGGTCCCCGGCCTGCGGTCGCCGGACGCGCGGACGCTGGTGTTCATCAGCGTCTCGCTCATCCCGTACCGCTCGACGACCCGCTGCCCGGTGGCCGCCGCGATCCGCTCGTGCACCGTCGCGGGCAGCGCGGCGGACCCGGACACCAGCAGCCGCGCGGCGGAGAACCCGGCGGCCAGGGACGGGTCGGCCTCCACCTCGGCGGCGATCCGCGAGTACATCGTCGGCACGCCGAACATCACGCCACCGCCCGCCAACGCCTCCGAGGCGGCGGCGACGGAGAACTTCCCGAGGTGCTTCGCGGTCCCGCCGCGCCGCAGCGGGCCGAGCACGCCGAGGCCGAGGCCGTGCACGTGGAACAGCGGCAGCGCGTGCACGACGACGTCGGCGGCCGTCCACTCCCACGCGGTGGCCAGCGAGTCCAGGTTGCTGCTCAGCGCCCGGTGGGGGAGCACCACGCCCTTCGGCGGGCCGGTGGTCCCCGACGTGTAGATGATCAGCGCGGGCGTCTCAGGGTCGAGCGACCGCACCTCGACCGGCGGCCCGGACGGCAGCGTCCCGTCCAGCACCAGGTCCGGCGAGCTGTCGGACATGATGTGCGCCAGCTCGCGCTCGCCGATCTTCGGGTTGATCGGCACCACGGGCACCCCGGCGAGCAGCGCGCCGACGATCGCCACGACCGCCTCGACGGTCGAGTGCGCCCACACCGCGACCCGCGACACCCCGGCCAGCCCGCCCGCGACCGACCGGGCCTCCTCGGCCAGCTCCCGGTAGGTCATGGTCCGACCGGGGAAGTCGAGCGCGATGTCGTCCGAGGGGGAGGCGAGCGCGGGGATCAACATCTGCGCAACGATGCCGGCCCCCGCGCCCGTCGTGCATCACAAGTGTGGTTCGAGCCACGCCACCAGGTGCGACTTCGGCTTCGCCCCCACCGCCCTGGCCACCAGTTCGCCGTCCTTGTACAGGTGCAGCGTGGGCGCGGCCATCACCGCGAGGTCCCGCGCGGTGCGCGGGTTGGCGTCGATGTCGAGCTTCGCGACGGTCAGCGCGCCCCCCTGTTCCGCCGCGATCTGCTCCAGCACCGGCTCGACCATCCGGCACGGCCCGCACCACACGGCGCTGAACTCGACCAGCACGGTCCCGGTGCCCACCACGTCGGCGAACGTCTCATCAGTCAGCGTCCTCAAGCTCGCTCCCACCACTCGTCGCGCACACAGGTGTGGAGAAGGGCACCCCGGCCAGCGCCAGCTGGTCCCGCAGCCGGTCGCGCACCGCCGTCATCCGGTCGATCAGGTCGTCGACCTCGGCGAGCTTGCGCCGGTAGACCGCGACCGACGCCGGGCACGAGTCGCCCGTCGGGTGCCCGTCCCTCAGGCACTCCACGAACGGCCGCGTCTCCTCCAGGGCGAACCCGATGCCGGTCAACGACCGGATCTCGGCGACCAGCCGCAGGTCGGAACGGTCGTAGGTCCGGTAGCCCCTGCCGTCCCGCCGAGCGGGCAGCAGGCCCTGCGCCTCGTAGTAGCGCAGGGCCCTGGTCGTCGTCCCGGCCAGCTCGGCCAGTTCCCCGATGCGCATGGCGACCTCCTCCGCGGGCGATGCTCCACCTTGACGCCGACGTCAAGGCAAGGGCGAGTGGCGAACACCCGTACCCTTGACAACCGTGCTCGTCCTCGCCATCGATACCGCCACACCCGCGGTCACCGCCGGTGTCGTCGACCTGACGGCTGATTCGCCGCCCCGACTGCTCGCCGAGCGGGTGACGCTCAACGCGAAGGCCCACGGCGAGCTGCTCACACCGCACCTCCAGGACGCCCTCGCGGAGGCGGGGAAGACGTTCGCCGACGTCGACGCGATCGTCGTCGGGGCGGGCCCCGGCCCGTTCACCGGCCTGCGGGTCGGCCTGGTCACGGCCGCCGCGCTCGGCCAGGCGCTCGGCCGCCCGGTGTACCCCGTGCCGACGCCGGACGCCGTCGCGCTCGCCGCGGCGACGGGCGAGCCGCTGCTGGTCGCCACCGACGCCCGGCGCAAGGAGGTCTACTGGGCCGTCTACGACGCCACCGGTCGCCGGGTCGAGGGGCCGGGGGTCGACCGGCCCGCCGACCTGGCCGACCGCGGCCTCGACGTGCGCGCGGCCGTGGGGGAGGGTGCCGCGCTCTACGCCGACGTCCTCGGCCTGCCGGTCGTCGCACCGCACCACCCGACCCCGCTGGCCCTCGTCGGGGTGGCCGCCGCCGAGCTGCTGGCGGGCGCCGAGCCCGGCCCGCTGACCCCGCTCTACCTGCGCAGGCCGGACGCCGTCGAGCCCGTCGGCCGCAAGAGGGTGACACGGGCATGAGCCGCGCCAGTCTGGTGTCGATCTCGCCGCTGCGCCGCGAGGACGTGCCGCGCTGCGTGGAGATCGAGCACGAGCTGTTCCCCGGCGACGACCCGTGGAGCGCGACCTCGTTCCTGTCCGAGATGGCGGTGGGCAACCACTACCTCGGCGCGTACCTGGCCGACGGCACGCTCATCGGCTACGGCGGACTCGCCGTCACGGGCCGCGCCCCGGACTTCGAGGCGAGCGTCCACACCCTCGCCGTCGACCTCGGCCACCAGCACCTCGGCATCGGCAAGCGCCTGCTCCGCGCCCTCCTGGAGCGCGCGGACGAGGTCCACGCGCCGGTGTTCCTGGAGGTCCGCACGGACAACGTGCCCGCCATCAGCCTCTACGTCGCGCACGGCTTCGAGAAGATCGGCCTGCGCCGCCGCTACTACATGCCATCCGGTGCCGACGCGTACACGATGGCCCGCCCCGCCGTTGTGAGGGAAAACCCGTGACCGACAGGCTCATCCTCGGCATCGAGAGCTCGTGCGACGAGACCGGTGTCGGCATCGTCCGCCTCAGCCCGAACGGCGAGGTGGAGCTGCTGTCGGACGAGGTCGCCTCCAGCGTCGAGCAGCACGCCAGGTTCGGCGGCGTCGTCCCCGAGGTCGCCAGCCGCGCCCACCTGGAGGCCATGGTCCCGACCATGCGCCGCTCGCTGGAGATCGCGGGCGTCGGCCTGTCCGACATCCACTCCATCGCCGTCACCGCCGGTCCCGGCCTCGCGGGCGCCCTGCTGGTCGGCGTCTCCGCCGCCAAGGCCTACGCCGCCGCGCTGGACAAGCCCCTCTACGGCGTCAACCACCTGGCGGGCCACGTCGCCGCCGACACGCTGGAGCACGGCCCGCTCCCCGAGCGCTGCCTCGCGCTGCTGGTCTCCGGCGGCCACTCCCAGCTCCTGCTGGTCGAGGGCCTCGCCCACAAGATCACCGAACTGGGCTCCACCGTCGACGACGCCGCGGGCGAGGCCTACGACAAGGTCGCCAGGCTGCTCGACCTCCCGTACCCCGGCGGCCCGCCGATCGACAAGCTCGCCAAGACGGGCAACGGCTGCGCCATCGCGTTCCCGCGCGGCCTCACCGGCCCCCGCGACGCCCGGTACGACTTCTCCTTCTCCGGCCTGAAGACCTCCGTGGCCCGCTGGGTCGAGAAGGCCGAGCGGGCGGGCGAGGAGATCCCGCTCGCCGACGTGGCCGCGTCGTTCCAGGAGGCCGTCGCCGACGTGCTGACCATGAAGGCCATCAGGGCCTGCAAGGACCTGGACGTCGACACGCTCGTCATCGCGGGCGGCGTCGCGGCGAACTCCCGCATCTCCGGTCTGGCCGCCGAGCGCTGCGCCGAGGCGGGCATCGACCTCCGCGTCCCGCGCCCGAAGCTGTGCGGCGACAACGGGGCGATGATCGCCGCCATCGGCGCCCACCTGGTGGCCGCGGGGGCCAAGCCGTCCCCGATCGACCTCTCCACCACCCCCGGCCTGCCCGTGAGCACGATCCAGGTGTGGTGAGGAGCCTGGTCCCGAGGCGTCCCGACCGCGAATCCACGCCCGCGCCGAACTGTCGGCCGCCCCTCCGTTGAGCGTTGGCACTCAAGTGGGTAGAGTGCTAATCACACGGCGCCAGTACCGCCCCGACCCCCGCGACGGCGGGGTGGCAGGTGCCGTAACCACCTGCCAACGCTTTCAATGACCGTGGAGGTCAGCCCGGTGAGCGTGAACATCAAGCCGCTCGAGGACAAGATCGTCGTCCAGGCCAGCGAGGCCGAGACCACGACCGCTTCCGGCCTCGTGATCCCGGACACCGCGAAGGAGAAGCCCCAGGAGGGCAAGGTCATCGCGGTCGGCCTGGGCCGAATCGACGACAAGGGCAACCGCGTCCCCGTGGACGTGGCTGTCGGCGACGTCGTCATCTACTCGAAGTACGGCGGCACCGAGGTCAAGTACAACGGCGAGGAGTACCTCATCCTCTCTGCCCGCGACGTGCTGGCCGTCATCAACTAGTCGTTCGGCTGACACGCAAGCGCCCCGGCGACCCCAGATCCGGGGCTACCGGGGCGTTTCGCACAAGAGAGGCTAGGCAATGCCCAAGCAGATCAGCTTCGACGAGGACGCTCGTCGGGCACTCGAGCGCGGCGTGAACAAGCTGGCCGACACGGTCAAGGTCACCCTTGGTCCGGCAGGCCGCCACGTCGTCCTCGACAAGAAGTTCGGTGGCCCGACGGTCACCAACGACGGTGTCACCATCGCTCGCGAGATCGAGCTGGAAGACGCCTTCGAGAACCTGGGCGCGCAGCTGGCGAAGGCCGTCGCGACCAAGACCAACGACGTCGCCGGTGACGGCACGACCACCGCCACGGTGCTCGCGCAGGCCATGGTGCGCGTCGGTCTCCGCAACGTCGCCGCGGGTGCGAACCCGACCGCGCTCGGCCTCGGCATCCAGGCCGCCGCCGACGCCGTCGTGGACGCGCTCAAGGCGAAGGCCACCCCGGTGAAGGGCCGCGACAACATCGCGCAGGTCGGCACCGTGTCCTCGCGCGACGAGTCCATCGGCGCCCTCCTCGGTGAGGCCATCGAGAAGGTCGGCGAGGACGGCGTGATCACCGTCGAGGAGTCCTCGACGATGCTCACCGAGCTCCAGATCACCGAGGGTGTCCAGTTCGACAAGGGCTACATCTCGGCGCACTTCGCCACGGACCTCGAGGCCCAGGAAGCGGTCTTCGAGGACGCCCTCATCCTGCTGCACCGCGAGAAGATCTCGGCCCTGGCCGACTTCCTGCCGCTGCTGGAGAAGGTCGCCGAGTCCGGCAAGTCCCTCGTCGTGATCGCCGAGGACGTCGAGGGCGAGGCGCTGTCCACCCTGGTGGTCAACGCCCTGCGCAAGACCCTCCGCGTCGTGGCCGTGAAGGCGCCGTTCTTCGGCGACCGCCGCAAGGCGTTCCTGGACGACCTCGCGGTCGTCACCGGCGGCCAGGTCATCGCCGCCGAGGTGGGCCTCAAGCTGTCCGAGGTCGGCCTCGACGTGCTGGGCTCCGCCCGTCGCATCGTGGTGTCCAAGGACAACACGACCATCGTCGACGGCGGTGGCTCGAAGGCCGACATCGCCGGTCGCGCGGAGCTGCTGCGCCGCGAGATCGAGGCGACCGACTCCGACTGGGACCGCGAGAAGCTCCAGGAGCGGCTCGCGAAGCTCTCCGGCGGCATCGCCGTGATCAAGGTCGGCGCCGCCACCGAGACCGAGCTCAAGGAGCGGAAGCACCGCATCGAGGACGCGGTCGCCGCCACCAAGGCAGCGGTCGAGGAGGGCATCGTGCCCGGCGGCGGTTCCGCCCTCGTGCACGCCGCCAAGGTGCTCGACGGCGGTCTGGACCGCACGGGCGACGAGGCGACCGGTGTCGCCATCGTCCGCGAGGCCCTGAGCTCGGCGCTGTTCTGGATCGCCACGAACGCGGGCCTCGAAGGCGCCGTCGTGGTGAACAAGGTCCGCGAAGGCGACTGGGGCTTCGGCTTCAACGCCGCCACGCTGGTCTACGGCGACCTGCTCGACTGGGGCATCATCGACCCGGTCAAGGTCACCCGCAGCGCGGTCACCAACGCCGCCTCGATCGCCCGCATGGTGCTCACCACGGAGAGCGCCATCGTGGAGAAGAAGGAGCCGGAGCCCGCTGCCGCGGGTGCGGGCCACGGCCACGGGCACGGCCACTAGTTCGACAGCTCGCGACGAGGGGCGGCACCAGATCCTGGTGCCGCCCCTTTCGCGTCCCCGCGCTCGGGCGCGGACGCGAAGGGCGGCCCCTCCGCGGAGGGACCGCCCGTCACGCACCACGACGACGGCAGGCACCCCGGTCAGTCGGCTCCCTCGACAAGCCGGCCGAACCCGAGGGTGAACCGCCCCCGGTCAGGTGGTCAGCGCCAACTGCCGCTTCCTCGATTTGATGATGCTGTCCCGCTCCGACTCAGACAAACCTCCCCAGATCCCGTACGGCTCCTGCACCGCCAGCGCGTGGCGCCTGCACATCTCCAGCACCGGACAGGCGAGGCACACCGCCTTGGCCCGTGCTTCCCTCCGGGCCCGTGCCGGGCCTCGCTCCCCGTCCGGGTGGAAGAAGAACGCGCTGTCCATTCCGCGACAAGACCCGGTCATCTGCCAGTCCCACACATCGGCGTTGGGTCCGGGGAGCCTTCGGGTGTCCGCCATGTCGAGACCGCCTCCTTGGCCCACTGCTGTGGACTGCTCCATTCGGCTTAATGTTGATCCACCGTAGAACCGCGCCAAAACTTGTTCAAGGGCTCTGGCACGAGAAAGCTCGTTATTCAACCGATGGGTGATCAGCTCGTGCTCGGGCGTTCACCCGCCGGAGTTGCCGCGAGGGCGTCGCAACCGGACGATGACCGCGTGACGACGCATCCGGAGCACCCGGCCGCCCCGGCGGGCGGTGGGCGGGAAACCGGCGCGGCGGAAGAGGATCCGGCCGCCCAACTCGTGCTGTCGGTGGCGGCCGTCGCCCGTCGGCTCGGTGTCGCGCCCGCCACCCTGCGCACGTGGGACCGCCGTTACGGGCTCGGACCCAGCGATCACACGACCGGGCGACACCGCCGGTACGCGCCGGGCGACATCGCCCGCCTGGAATTGATGCAGCGGGCACTGCTGCGGGGCGCGTCGTCGGCGGAGGCCGCGAAGTACGCGCTGGCGTCGAGGGTGCCCACGCCCCGGACCGCCCGGATCGTGGCGCCCGCACCGGTCCCGCTGCTCACCGGCGGCGAGGTCGGGGCGAGGGCGGGTGGGCGCGGGCTGCGGATGCCGGGGGCGAGCCGCCGGGCGCGCGGGCTCGGCCGGGCGGTCCTCGCGATGGACTCGGCCTCCGCGCAGCAGATCCTGGCCGACTCCCTCGGCGAGGACGGGGTGGTCGCGACGTGGGACGAGGTGGTCCGCCCGCTGATGGGCGCGATGGCCGCGCGGTGGGAGCACTCGGGCGCCGGGGTCGAGGTCTCGCACCTGCTGAACGAGTGCGTGCTGGCCGCGATGATCCGCGTGACGCCCGTGGTGACCACTCCCCGCAACCACCGCCCGGTGCTGCTGGCGTGCATGCCCGACGAGCGCCACAACATCCCGCTCTACCCGCTCGCGGCGGTCCTGTCGCAGCGCGGCGTGGGGATTCGTCAGCTCGGGGCGGCGCTGCCCGCGGAGGCGCTGCGGTCGGCCGTGCTCAGGGTCGCGCCCGCCGCCGTGGTGCTCTGGGCGCAGCTCCCGCGCTACGCCGATCCGGGGGCGCTCGCGGTGGTGCCGCGGACGAGGCAGCGGGTGCGCCTGTTCGTGGGCGGTCCCGGCTGGGAGCGCGGTGTCGTCCCCTCCACGGCCGAGCGGATCGATGACCTGGGCACGGCCGCCACCGCGGTCGAGCGGGCCGTCTGCTGATGACGTCGTCGGAACCCGGCACGATGTGACCGTGGAAGACCAGTTGAGACGTGCGGCGTTCGGCGACCGCCCGGAGACACCCGTCTGGAGCACCCTCGCGAACGGGTCGGCGCGGGAGCGCTGGCTGGCCGCGGTGGTGCTCGGCGGGCAGGGGCACTACGCGGCCGCGGCCACCGCCCTGGGCGCCCTGCTGCACGACCGGGACCGCCTGGTGGCCTCGCTGGCCGCCTCCACGCTGGCGTCGCACCGGCGCCAGCTGGGCGGCCACGCGGTCGCTCGGGGCCTCGACGCCCGCGCGCTGGCGACCGCCCCGGCCGGTGGCACCGCCGACCGGGACGGCGTCGACGGGGCGGGAGCGCGCGCCGACGCGCTGCTCGGGCTGGCGGCCGACGCCATCGGCGCAGGTAGGACGGGCGAGGCGCGGCGGCTGCTCGCCGAGGTCGAGCCGGGCTGCTGGCGGACCGCCGTGCGCCGGGGGTGGGTGGCCGCCGAGGTCGAGCTGGCCGAGGGGCGCGCGGAGGCGGCCGTCGCGCCCGCGGAGGCCGCCGCGGTGACCGCGCGTGAGGCCGGGGCGGTCCGCCACGCGCTCAAGTCGGACGTCGTCCTCGGGACCTCGTTGGTGGTGTGGGGGACCGTCGGGGGTGTCGCTCGCGGCGTTGAGCTACTAGAGTGTGACCTAAATCACATTACCAAACGAGACCTGTGGTCGTTGATCTGGCCGACGGCTCTGGTGCTCTCCGACCATGACCCATCTGCGGCGGGTAATCCTCCCGTACGGGCTACCGAGGCTCTGAGCTGCGTGTTACGCAGGGCTGACCCGATCGGTCGACGGCTGGCGCGGGACTCCCCCTGGGTGCCGACCGCGCTGCTCCGTTCCGGGGAACCCCCGAACGCAGACCCCCTGTCGAAGTTCTTGACGGATTAAGCACCGGATCGTGTCAAGGTTGGGCCTCCAGCGTCCGATAGGGGAGATGAAACGTCACTCGGCTGCAGGAAGGAGTCCCCGTGACTACGGTCCTTATTTGCGACGACCGGCGCAGCGTGCGGGAGGGCCTCACCCGTGTCATGTCGGCCGTCCCCGGGGTTAGTCGCATTGACTGCGTAGCGCACGGTGACGAGTTGTTGGCTCGCTTTTCACGGCAGCCAGTCGACGTCGTGCTGGTAGGTACCCAGCGCGCCGTCCCGACCGGTGTTGAAGCAACCCGGCGACTCGTCTCGGCCAACCCGCAGGCCAACGTCATCGTGTTCGGTGCCCCGGACGACGCGGGCAGCATCGCCGCCGCGATCGCGGGTGGCGCCCGTGGTTACCTCCGCTGGGACGCCTCGCGTCCCGAGCTGGTGGCCGCGCTGGCCCACACCCTCGCGAGCACGTCGGTGCCTGCACCCCGTCAGCCCTCGGACCCCGGCGTCCAGCTCACGGAGCGCGAGCTCCAGGTGCTGCGCGGCATGAGCCAGGGCAAGAGCAACGGTCAGATCGGGCGCGAGCTCTACCTGTCCGAGGACACCGTGAAGACCCACGCGCGGAGGCTGTTCCGCAAGCTGGGTGTCCGCGACCGCGCTCAGGCGGTCGCCCACGGCTTCCGCCGCGGCCTCGTGTCCTAGATCACGACCGCGGGTATCCTCATCCAGCCCGGCGCTTCGTCGCCGGGCTGGATTCGGTTTGTGCGGTGGCAGGTCAGAGGGGTCTCCGTGGCCCCTCCCGCCGCCGTTTGCCCACCTGGCCGGTACCGTGTGCGTCACTAGTACGAGTGACGTCGATCGTCTTGTGCTGTTCGTTGTCGAGACGCCAAGGCGTAACACCGGGGCTGCTGTCTGCGATGACCAACTTGGGGGACGGACTGGACGCCGAAGTAGGCGCGGCCGTCGAAGGTGACAGGGCCGCCATCGAGCGCCTGTTGGCTTCGATCCGTCCCCTGGTGGTGCGGTACTGCCGCGCCCGAGTCGGAAGGCAGGAGAGGTCTTTCGCTTCGGCGGACGACGTGGCCCAGGAGGTGTGTCTCGCGGTGTTGACGGCCTTGCCCAGCTACCGCGATCAAGGTCGGCCGTTCCTCGCGTTCGTGTACGGCATCGCCGCGCACAAGGTGGCCGACTCCCACAGGTCCTCGTCGAGGAACCGCTCCGAACCGGTGGCCGAGGTCCCGGACGGTCCCGAGACCGACGCCGGTCCGGAACAGCGGGCCATGCAGGGCGAACTCACCGGTCAGATGGCCCAGCTCCTGCGGGTGCTGCCCGAGAAGCAGCGGGAGATCCTGCTGCTGCGCGTGGTGGTCGGGCTGTCGGCCGAGGAGACCGCCGCCGCGGTCGGGTCGACCGCCGGAGCCGTCCGGGTGGCGCAGCACCGCGCGCTGTCCAGGCTCCGCAAGACGTTGGCAGCCGAGGAGGTGGTCTGAGTGGCCGACCAGCACGAGCACGAGAAGGACAACGGAGAAGTCGTGCGCGGACAGCAAGGGAGAGCACCTCTCCCCTCGGACGATCGGTCGACGGACACCGCCGACCAGTTCCCCGACGACCTGACGGGCATCCAGGCCGACGACGCGCTGCTCGACGCGCTGGGCGGCAAGGACCCCGACCGCGTCGGCGACCTGGTCCAGGACGACCTCAACGCGCTGCTGCTCGCGTGGCGGCACGACGTCGACAGCCAGGCCATCTCCGACCTGGTCGACACGGACACCGCCGTGGCCACGATCGCGGCCGCGCGGCCGAAGGCGCCGTCCCGGCACCGCTTCCTGATCCCGCTGGCCAGCGCGGCGGCCATCCTCGCCATCGCGTTCACCGGCGTCAGCCTGGTGGCCCGCGACGCGCACCCCGGCGACCCGCTGTGGGGCCTCACCCGCGTGCTGTACTCCGACCACGCGCAGTCGGTCGAGGCCGCCGTGGCCGTGAACACCGACCTGGAGGCCGCCCGCGCCGCACTGCGCGAGGGCAGGGTCAACGAGGCCAAGAACGCGCTGGAGAAGGCGGGCGTCGCCCTCCCGATGGTGTCGGCCGACGACGGTCACGTGGACCTGTCGCAGGAGCACACGAAGCTGCTGGACGAGCTGGTGAGCACCACGGCGACCACCGTGAACACGGGGACCACGCCGTCGGGCACCACGTCGGTGCCGGACCCCACCGGCACGTCGTCGAGCACGTCGCCCACGACGGAGCCGACCACGACGTCGGAGTCGCCGACCGCCTCGGCGTCCAACACGTCGGAGCCGACGACGAGCACGACCAGCGAGCCCGCTCCTCCGCCGCCCCCGCCCCCGCCGCCGCCGGACGACACCGATCCGACCGGCGAGGTCACTCCGCAGTCCGGCGACACCACGCCGACCTCGTAGCTCCCTCCGCAGGTGTGACGAAGCCCGCCCCGGTTTCCGGGGCGGGCTTCGTCACACCGTCAGCGGGCGTCCTCGGTGGCGGTGACGCCGTCGGCGTACCCGCGGCAGTACTCCCACGTCACGTACGACGCCGGGTCCGGGTCGTACGCGGGCTCGTGCGGGCGCATCCGGCCGTCGTTCAGGAGCTGTTCGAGGCTGGCCCGCAGCAGCGCCCAGTCGTGGAAGTGCGGCTCCTCGCACTCGCCGCAGTCCACGACGATCCCCCGCACACCACTGGGTTCCAGCAGGGCTTGGTACACCGCTAGGTCGCTGAGGTCACCCACGAGTTCGGCGCGTTCCTCGTCGCCCATCTCGGGGTGCTCGTGGTCTTCTTCTGGCTCGGCCATGGCCTTCGCGGGATCTTCCGGATCCTCGGCGAAGGGGTCTGGCGGCAAGGCGTCGTGCGGCACGACCCCGCACGGTACCGGGCGGAGGCCGGTGACCGCCCAGATACCATGACGTGAACGCCCCGGACCTGTCCGCAGGGACGAGAATCAGATGCTGCCCCCAAGCGGAACCCCGATCCGCTCGCGGTGGGTCCGCAGCACGACGGAAGGCTTGTCACCCGCTATGACCAGCGAGCTCAACGTTGACGGAGTCCCGAGCAAGTTCGCGATGCTGGGACTGACCTTCGATGACGTCCTGTTGCAGCCTGCGGAATCAGACGTCGTGCCCAGCAACGTCGACACCAGCACCAGGATCTCCCGCAACATCACGCTGCGCATCCCGCTGGCCTCCGCCGCGATGGACACCGTGACCGAGGCGCGCATGGCCATCTCGATGGCCCGCCAGGGCGGGATCGGCGTGCTGCACCGCAACCTGTCGATCGAGGACCAGGCCAGCCAGGCGGAGACGGTCAAGCGCTCCGAGGCAGGCATGGTGACCGATCCGGTGACCTGCACGCCAGAGGACACGATCGCGCACGTGGACGACCTGTGCGCCCGCTACCGGATCTCCGGCGTCCCCGTGACGGACCCGTCCGGCAAGCTCGTCGGCATCATCACCAACCGCGACATGCGCTTCGAGGTGGACCACAAGCGCAAGGTCAGCGAGGTCATGACGAAGGGCCCGCTGGTCACCGCGCAGGTCGGCGTGTCGGCCGAGGCCGCGCTGGGCCTGCTGCGCCGCCACAAGATCGAGAAGCTGCCCATCGTGGACGGCGACGGCAAGCTCCGCGGCCTGATCACGGTCAAGGACTTCGTCAAGACCGAGCAGTACCCGCTGGCCAGCAAGGACCCCGACGGCAGGCTGCTGTGCGCCGCCGCGGTGGGCGTCGGCGACGACGCGTTCGCGCGTTCGATGGCGCTGGCCGACGCGGGCATCGACGTCCTCATGGTCGACACCGCCCACGGCCACTCGCGCGGCGTGCTGGAGATGGTCGCGAAGCTCAAGAAGGAGCTGGGCGACACCGTCGACGTCGTCGGCGGCAACATCGCGACCCGGCTCGGCGCGCAGGCGCTGGTCGACGCGGGCGCGGACGGCGTGAAGGTCGGCGTCGGACCCGGTTCGATCTGCACGACCCGCGTGGTCGCGGGCGTCGGCGTCCCGCAGATCACCGCGATCCACGAGGCGTACCTCGCGTGCCGCCCGGCCGGTGTGCCGGTGATCGGCGACGGTGGCATCCAGTACTCCGGCGACATCGCCAAGGCCATCGCCGCGGGCGCCAGCGCCGTCATGGTCGGCAGCCTGGTCGCGGGCACGGCCGAGGCCCCCGGCGACCTGATCCTGGTCAACGGCAAGCAGTTCAAGACCTACCGCGGCATGGGTTCCCTCGCCGCGATGTCCGGTCGGGGCGACACCAAGTCGTACTCGAAGGACCGCTACTTCCAGGACGACGTGCTGTCCGAGGACAAGCTCGTGCCGGAGGGCATCGAGGGCCGCACGCCGTTCCGCGGTCCGCTCGCGCAGGTGGCGTACCAGCTCGTCGGCGGTCTCCGCATGGCGATGGGCTACACCGGTTCCCGCACGATCCCGGAGCTGCAGAACGCGCAGCTCGTGCGGATCACCGCGGCGGGCCTGAAGGAAAGCCACCCGCACGACATCACGATGACCGTCGAAGCCCCCAACTACACCACCCGCTGAGAGGATCAAAAGTGCGCGATCTGGTCGAGATCGGCATGGGCCGGACCGCGAGGCGGGCCTACGAGCTGGACGACATCGAGATCATCCCCTCTCGGCGGACTCGTTCGTCGAAGGACGTCTCGACGGCGTGGCAGATCGATGCCTACCGCTTCGACATCCCGCTCATCACCCACCCGACCGACGCCATCGTGTCGCCGGGCACGGCCGTGGCGGTCGGTGAGCTGGGCGGTCTCGGGGTGCTCAACGCGGAAGGCCTGTGGGCCCGGCACGCCAACGTCGAGGAGGCCCTGTTCCGCCTGGTCGAGGCGACCGAGGACACGGACGACCCCGGCGCGCCCGTCCGGGTGCTCCAGGAGCTGCACTCGGCTCCCGTCCGCATCGACCTGGTCGCGGCGGCCATCAAGGAGGTCCGCGACTCCGGTGTCACCGTCGCGGTCCGCGTCAGCCCCCAGCGCGCGGCCGAGCTGACCCCCGACCTGCTGGCCGCGGGTGTGGAGATCCTGGTCGTGCAGGGCACGATCATCTCCGCCGAGCACGTGCTGCGCGACGGCGAGCCGCTCAACCTCAAGTCGTTCATCGCCGACCTGGAGGTCCCGGTCATCGCGGGCGGTGTCGGTGACTACCGCACCGCCATGCACCTGATGCGCACGGGCGCGGCGGGCGTCATCGTCGGCTACGGCTACACGCCGGGCGTCACGACGACGGACTCCGTCCTCGGCATCGGCGTCCCGATGGCCACGGCCATCGCCGACGCCGCGGCCGCCCGCCGCGACTACCTGGACGAGACCGGTGGCCGGTACGTCCACGTCATCGCCGACGGCGGTGCCCAGACCAGCGGTGACATCGCGAAGTCCATCGCCTGCGGCGCGGACGCCGTGATGCTCGGCGAGCCGCTGGCCTCCGCCACCGAAGCGCCCGGCCAGGGCCTGTACTGGACGGCGGCGAGCGCCCACCCGTCCGTGCCGCGCAGCTTCGTCTCGCCCGGCGTCGACCAGGAGGTGGACCTCCGCACGCTGCTCTTCGGCCCGTCCGTCGACCCGCGCGGCGTCACCAACCTGTTCGGTTCGCTGCGCAGGGCGATGGCCAAGTCCGGCTACTCGGACCTGAAGGAGTTCCAGAAGGTCGGCCTCACGATCCGCGGCTGATCCACGCTCCACCACGATGGGCGCTTCCCACTGGGGGCGCCCATCGCTGCGTCCGCACGCCACCCGCCCGCTGCGCCGGGACGTTCGCACGCCACCTGCTCGCTGCGCCGGGACGTTCGCACGCCACCTGCCCGCTGCGCCGGGACGTCCGCACGCCACCTGCCCGCTGCGCCGGGACGTCCCCACGCCTCGCACGTCCCCGCGGACCGGCTCCTCTCCCCGGAGCCATCCCGCACCACTCACCCCGCACCACCGCGCCCCGCGGACCTCCGCCCTGCCGCACCCCGCGCCTTCGCACTCACGCCCTGCCGCCTCCGCGCCTCCGCCCTCCCCGAAACCCACCTCCCGACCGGGGGACCCGTGCCCCGGCCTGCTCAGCCGATCCGCCACACCCAGCCGCGGCTCCCGTTCGACGCCACCGGGTAGGTGGAGGCGACCGCCGTCGCGGCCTCGGCCACCTGCACCTCCACGGTCCCGCTGTACCGCGAGTGGGGCAGGATCGTGTCCGAGAGCCGCTCCTCCCGGTCTGTGCACGTGCCCGGCCGCGCCTCCTGCACGGACCCGTCGTCGGCGATGCCGTTGAGCGAGAACGGGTTGAAGATCGACGGTGCCGACCGGGCCCCCTCCTCGCTGAGGTCGCCGGTCGTCATCGAGACGTGCAGCAGCAGCGTCTTCCGCCCCGCGGCGTGGGGTGCGCCGTACTGGTGGCACTGCGGGTTGACCTCGATCTTGTCGACGCTGAACGTGATCGCGCACGTGTCCAGGTCGTTGGCGCAGTCGAAGCCCGCCACCTGGCCGACGTCCTTGGCGATGAACCCCTGCGGCGTGAGTTCGCGGGTCGTCGGTGTCGCGCTCGTCGCGACCGGACTCGGCGTCGGGTTCGTCGCCGGGCCGCCCGCGCTCCTGCTCGCGCCGCAGCCCGCGGTGGTCAGCGCCAGCCCGACGGTGACGACCGCGGTGGATCGGGCGGCGACGGGCGTGAGCCGGTGCATCGTCGGTCCTCCTGCGGGCTCGGCTGGCGAAGTGGTTCTCCCGTGTCCACATCGAGCGCCCGACGACACCGTTACCCACTTCACTCGTTGGAGTGAAATCACGATTCTCGTTCGCCCCCAACGCCTTTCCACCCCGGCAGGACTGTCAGACCCCGCCGGTGCCGTGCACGTCGGGGGGCCCTCACGGCAGGGGGACCACCGCGTCGCCGCGCCCGCTACCAGACCCGGCCCCCACCCCCGGCAGCCGATAGATGATCTTCCGACCCGTCTCCCTCGGTAGAGTGAAGCGGCGGGGACGTGGACCAAAAGCGAGGAAGGGCTACGTGGACAACCTGGTCGAGCTTGGACTGGCCGATGACGACGACACCGACGCCGCCGCGGCCGTCGAGGAGCCCGCGGACAGCCGTGCGGGCTTCGCGGGCTCGGTGGTCGTGCTGGTCGTCGCGGCCGTGGCGGGCGTCGCGCTGCTGGCCTGGCTGCTGCTCTTCTGGCTGGCCCCGCCGTTGATGGCGTGGCTGGAGGGCTACGGCCTCTGAACCGGTTCGGATCTAGGCGTTACCGGAAGTAACCCCTACTCTCGGGTACATGCGTGAACTCGCCGGTAACAACGTGGACTTCGACGTCGTCGTGGTCGGCTCGGGGTTCGGCGGCAGCGTCGCGGCGCTGCGGCTGACCGAGAAGGGCTACCGGGTCGCGGTCGTCGAGGCCGGGCGGCGGTTCGCCGACGACGAGTTCGCCGAAACGTCGTGGGACCTGCGCAAGTACCTGTGGGCGCCGAAGCTCGGCTGCTTCGGGATCCAGCGCATCCACCTGCTCCGCAACGTCATGGTGCTCGCGGGCGCGGGGGTCGGCGGCGGGTCGCTGGTGTACGCGAACACGCTGTACCGGCCGCTCAAGCCGTTCTTCGCCGACCGGCAGTGGGCGCACATCACCGACTGGGAGGCCGAGCTCTCGCCGTTCTACGACCAGGCGAGCCGGATGCTGGGCGTGGTCACGAAC
The DNA here is from genome assembly GCF_036375055.1 of Umezawaea sp. Lineage (GTDB taxonomy): Bacteria > Actinomycetota > Actinomycetes > Mycobacteriales > Pseudonocardiaceae > Umezawaea. The sequence goes on along the minus strand of NZ_DASUSQ010000123.1, from coordinate 7,344 downwards.
CCGACCACGACACCCGCCGACGTGGTGATGCGGCAGGTCGCGAGCGACATGGGCGTGGCCGACACCTACCGCCCGACCCCGGTCGGCGTGTACTTCGGCGAACCGGGCGAGAAGGCCGCCGACCCGTACTTCGGGGGCGTGGGACCGGAGCGCACGGGCTGCACGGAGTGCGGCGGCTGCATGTCGGGCTGCCGGGTCGGCGCGAAGAACACGCTGGTCAAGAACTACCTCTACCTGGCCGAGCGTGCGGGCGCGAAGGTCCTGCCGATGACCACCGTGACCGGTCTCGACCAGGTCGGCGACACGTGGGAGGTCCACACCCGGCGCACCGGGGCGACCCTGCGCCGGGGTGGGCGCACGATCACGGCGGGCCGGGTCGTGCTCGCCGCGGGCACGTGGGGCACCCAGCAGCTCCTGCACCGGCTGCGCGCCGACGGGACGCTGCCCGCCCTGTCGCCGAAGCTGGGGGAGCTGACCCGGACGAACTCGGAGTCGATCGTCGGAGCCGCCCGCCAGACCGTCGACCCGGACCGCGACTTCACCAGCGGCGTGGCGATCACGTCGTCGTTCCACCCGGACGCGATCACCCACATCGAGCCGTGCCGCTACGGCAAGGGCAGCAACGCGATGGGCCTGCTCCAGACGCTCGCCACGGACGGCGGGTCCAGCACGCCGCGCTTCCTCCAGTTCCTCGGCCAGGCCGTCCGCCACCCGCGCCGCCTGGTGCGGTTGCTGTCGGTGAAGCGGTGGAGCGAGCGGTCGCTGATCCTGCTGGTCATGCAGAGCCTCGACAACTCGATCACCACGTTCGCGAAGCGCGGCCTGTTCGGGCGGCACCGGCTCAGCTCCCGCCAGGGCCACGGCGAGCCGAACCCGACGTTCATCCCGGCGGGCCACCGCGCGAACGTGCTGACCGCCGAGCACATCGGCGGCGTCCCCGGCGGCACCTGGGGTGAGCTGGTCGGCATCCCGCTGACCGCGCACTTCATCGGCGGCTGCCCGATCGGCGAGGACGCCGAGCACGGCGTCATCGACCCGTACCACCGCGTGCACAACTACCCCGGCCTGTCCGTGGTCGACGGTGCCGCCATCTCGGCGAACCTGGGCGTCAACCCGTCGCTGACCATCACGGCCCAGGCAGAGCGCGCGTTCTCGCTGTGGCCCAACAAGGGCGAGGTCGACCAGCGTCCCGAGCAGGGTGCGGGCTACCGGCGGCTGGCGCCGGTCGCGCCGCACAACCCCGTCGTGCCCGCGTCCGCACCCGGTGCGCTGAGGTTGCCCGTCGTGGAGATCAGGACTCGCTAGCCTGGCCCCATGGGTTCGAAGCCGTTCGCGTCCAGCACCGACCTGGCGCCGAAGGTGGAGGAGTTCGTCACCCTCGCCGACGGCGTCCACGCGCTCACCGCCGAGGGCGACCCGAACGTCGGGGCGGTCGAGGCCGAGGACTTCCTCGTCTGCTTCGAGGCGAGGGCGACCCCGGCCGCCGCCCGGCTGTGGCTGGACCGGTTGCGGGAGCGCACCGACAAGCCCGTGCGCTACCTGGTGCTCAGCCACTACCACGCCGTTCGCACGCTGGGGGCGAGCGCGTTCGACGCGGACGTGGTCGTCGCCCACGAGCGCACCCGCGCGCTCATCGCCGAACGCGGGGAGCAGGACTGGGACAGCGAGCTGGGCCGCATGCCCAGGCTGTTCCTCGAACCGGACACGATCCCCGGCCTGACCTGGCCGACCATGACGTTCTCCGACCGCCTCACCATCCCGCTGGGCGGTGACCGGGGTGATCTGGAGCTGAGGTACCTCGGCCGCGGCCACACCGCGGGTGACGTCGTCGGGTGGCTCCCGCAGCAGCGGATCCTGTTCGCGGGTGACCTGGTCGAGTCGCGCGCGGCGCTCTACACCGGCGACGCGTTCCACGACGAGTGGGCGACGTCCACGCTGGACAACGTGGCCGCGCTGGGCGCCGAGGTGCTGGTGGGCGGCCGGGGCGCGGTGGCGCGCGGCAGGGCCGAGGTGGACGCGGCCATCGCGCAGAGCAGGCACTTCCTGGACGAGCTGCGGCGCACCGTGGGCACGGTCCACGGCCGGGGCGGCACCCCGCGGGAGGCGTTCGAGGCGGCGCGCGCCGCGCTCGCGCCGCGCTTCGGCGGCTGGCCGATCTTCGAGCACTGCCTCCCGTTCGACGTGCAGCGCTACTGGGACGAGTGCGACGGCGTCGACTGGCCGAAGATCTGGACGGCCCGACGTGATCGCGAGGTCTGGGCGGCCCTCCAGTGACCCCGGTGGTCGTGGTCGGCGCGGGCCCGGTGGGCCTCACGGCGGCGCTGCTGCTGGCCAGGGCGGGCGTGCCGAGCGTGGTCCTGGAGGCGGCCGACGAGCGCGCCGCGGTGGGCAGCCGGTCGATCTGCGTGCAGCGCGACGTCCTGGACGTCCTCGAACGCGTGGGCGTCGGGCGGGCGGTGGTGGCGGCCGGTGTCACCTGGTACCGCGGTCGCACGTTCCACCGCGGCGAGGAGGTGCTCACCACCGAGTTCCCCGAGTCGGTGGACGACGACTTCCCGCCGTTCGTGAACACCCCGCAGACCGTGGTCGAGGAGCTGCTGGAACGGCGGGTCCGCGAGTCGCCGCTGGTGGACCTGCGCTGCGGGTCGGCGGTGACGGGGCTGGTGCAGGACGAGCACGGCGTCCACGTGTCCACCGCGACCGGGACCGTCGACGGGACCCACTGCGTGGCGGCGGACGGCGCCCGTTCCACCGTGCGGCACCTGCTCGGCATCAGCTTCGACGGCTGCTCGTTCGACGACCGGTTCCTCATCGCCGACATCGCGGTCGACCTGCACGACGGTCCGCCGGAGCGGCACTTCCACTTCGACCCGCCGTGGAACCCCGGCCGCCAGGTCCTGCTGCACCCGCAGCCCGGCGGGGTCTGGCGGGTCGACTGGCAGGTGGCCGAGGGGGTCGAGCTGACCGAGGACCACGTGCGGGCGGTCGTCGGCGACCGGCCGTTCGAGGTCGTCTGGCACTCCACGTACCGCTTCCACCAGCGCAGGGCGGGCACGCTGCTGCGGGGCCGGGTCCTGCTGGCGGGCGACGCGGCCCACGTCATGAGCCCGTTCGGCGCGCGCGGCCTCAACTCCGGGATCTGCGACGCCGACAACGCGGCGTGGAAGATCGCCTTCGACCGCGCGGGCCAGGCGGGGCCCCGGCTGCTGGCCTCCTACGACCTGGAACGCGGTGCGGCGGCGGACGAGAACCTCCGCGTGACCGGCGAGACGATGCGCTTCCTGGTCCCGAGGACGCCGGAGGAGCGCGCTCGCCGCGAGACCGCGCTGGCCACGCGCCGGAACATCGACTCGGGCAGGCTCTTCACGCCGTTCGCCTACGCCGGGTCGCCGCTGACCACACCGGGCTGCGACGGGGGGCTCCAGCCGAACAGCCGCTGGTGCGGGCCGGACTTCTCCGCCCTGCCGGACGGCACGCTGCTCCGCCCGGACGGCCACCGGGCCGCCCGGACCGGCACCCCGGCGGCGCACCGGCGCGCCACCGGCTGGCCCTGACGCCGGGCTAGAGCTGGATGCCCGTCAGCACCATGGTCCGCTCCTCGGTGAAGTCCTCCATCGCCGACCGCACCCCCTCGCGCCCGGTCCCGGAGCCCTTCACCCCTCCGTAGGGCATCTGGTCCGCCCGGTAGGAGGGCACGTCGCCGATGATGACGCCACCGACCTCCAGTTCGGCCGCGGCGTCGAAGGCCACCTTCACGTCACGGGTGAAGACGCCTGCCTGCAACCCGTACTCGGTCGCGTTGGCCGAGGCGAAGGCCTCCTCGACCCCGTCCACCACGGACACCGCCAGCACCGGCCCGAACACCTCCTGGTGCCACAGCGACGCCTCGGCGGGCACGCCCTCGACCACGGTGGGTTCGACGGAGGTCCCGCTCCGCCCGCCGCCGACGTGCAGCTTCGCCCCGAGCGAGACGGCCTCGTCGATCCACTCCTGCACCCGCTCGGCGTTGGCCTCGTCGATCAGGGGCCCGACCTCGACCTCGGGGTCGTGCGGGTCGCCGGTCTTCAACGCCGCCACGGCCGCCACCAGCCGGGGCACGAAGTCGTCGGCCACGGCCCGGTCCACGATCACCCGCTGCACGGCGATGCAGGACTGCCCGCCCTGGTAGTTCCCGAACAGCGCGATCCGCGCGGCCGCGTGGTCCAGGTCGTCCCAGTCGGCGCAGACGATCGCCGCGCTGTTGCTGCCCAGCTCCATCACCACGTGCTTGCGGGGCGCGGAGTCCATCAGCGACCACCCGACCCCGGTGGACCCGGTGAACGAGATGACCGGCAGCCGGGGGTCCTTCACCAGCGACTCCATGTCGCCGCCCGCGACGGGCAGCACCGAGAACACGCCGTCCGGCAGGTCCGTCTCGGCCAGCAGCTCGCCCAGCAGCAGCGCCGACAGCGGGGTGGCGGAGGCGGGCTTGACGATCACCGGGGCGCCGACGGCCAGCGCGGGCGCGACCTTGTGCGCGACCAGGTTCAGCGGGAAGTTGAACGGCGCCACCGCCAGGACGGGCCCGCGGGGCACCCGGCGGACCAGGGCCATCCGGCCCGCGCCGTTCGCGTCGGTGTCCAGCCGCTGGAGCTCCCCACCGCCGCGCCTCGCCTCCTCGGCGGCGAACTTGAACACGCTGACCGCGCGCCGGACCTCGATCTCGGCCCACTTCAGCGGCTTGCCGTTCTCGGCGGTGATCGTCTCGGCGATCTCCTCGATCCGCTCGGCCAGCGCCTTCGACACGTGCTCCAGCGCGGCGGCGCGGACGTGCGCGGGCGTGCGCCGGAACTCCTTCGCCACGGCGGCGGCCGCGGCGACGGCCCGCTCGACCTGCTCGGGACCGGGCACGGCGACCGTCGCCACCTCCGTCCCGTCGTACGGGTGGTGCACGGTGATCTCCCGCACGCCCTGTTCGGGGCGGCCGGCGATCCAGCAGGGCCGGGGTTGAGGAGTGATCGCGTCCATGGGTCAACGGTATGCCAGCGCGGCCAGACCGGCGCGCACGTGCTCCGCGTGCGAGAGGTAGTGCTCGTCGTGCCGCTCCACCCGCTGCACGTGGAACGCCGGGTCCTCCCTGATGGTCCGCACCATGTGCGCCAACCGTTCCAGGACCTGTTCGGCCAGCCCGTCGCTGGGGCAGCCGTACTCCGCGCAGAACAGCTCGGCCCGGCGCCACCGGGAGGCGGGTGTGCCCCACTCGGGTGAGAACGGCGCCAGGCAGTAGACCGCGTAGGCGACGTCCCACCACCGCGGCGCGGGGTGGGCGGTGTCCCAGTCGATCACGCCGACGGGTTCCCCGGAGGAGAACACGACGTTGTACGGCGCCAGGTCGCCGTGGCAGACGACCTCGGCGGGCTCGCGCGGCGGGAACTGCCAGCCCGACGTGCCCACCAGGTCGACCGAGGCGTCGTGCAGCCGCCGCACCATCCGCGCGTAGGCGACCAGCGTCGCGTCGCCCCTCAGCGCCTCGGGCAGCGGCGGGTGGCCAACCTCACCCGGCAGGTACGACAGGACCTCGCGCCCGGCCGGGTCGACGCCGTGCACCTCCGGCACGAACCCCACCGGGGCCAAGCGCCGCAACAGCTCGTGCACCCGCGGGGTCCACGGACCGGTGGGCCGCCGCACCGTGCCGCCCACCCTGACGACCTCGTTCAGACCACCGCCGGTCAGGAGTTCCTCGTCCACGTCTGACATCCTTGCGCGGTGTCCGAAACCAGCAACCGGCCGGTACTCGTCGTCGACTTCGGGGCGCAGTACGCGCAGTTGATCGCCCGTCGAGTGCGCGAGGCCCAGGTCTACTCCGAGGTCGTGCCGCACACCGCGAGCGTGGCGGAACTGCTCGAACGCGACCCGCTCGCGATCGTCCTGTCCGGCGGCCCCTCCAGCATCTACGAGGAGGGTGCTCCGCAGGTCGACCCGACGCTGTTCGACGCTGGCGTGCCCGTGTTCGGCATCTGCTACGGCTTCCAGGCGATGGCCGTGGCGCTGGGCGGCACCGCCGAGCACACCGGCACCCGCGAGTACGGCCGCACCGAGCTGGGCGTGACCGAGGGCGGCGGCAGGCTGCACGACGACCTGCCCGGCCACCACCCGGTGTGGATGAGCCACGGCGACTGCGTGACCAAGGCGCCCGAGGGCTTCACCGTCACGGCCACCAGCGACGGCGCCCCCGTCGCCGCGTTCGAGGACACGACCCGCCGGTTCGCGGGCGTCCAGTACCACCCGGAGGTCGGCCACTCGCCGCACGGCCAGGAGGTGCTGCGCCGGTTCCTGCACGAGATCGCGGGCGTGAAGCCGCAGTGGACGACCTCGTCGATCGTGGACGAGCAGGTCGAGCGGATCCGCGAGCAGATCGGCGACGGCAAGGCCATCTGCGGCCTGTCCGGCGGCGTGGACTCGGCGGTCGCGGCGGCGATGGTGCAGCGCGCCATCGGTGACCGGCTGACCTGCGTGTTCGTCGACCACGGTCTGCTGCGCGCGGGCGAGCGCACCCAGGTGGAGCGCGACTTCGTGGCGGCGACCGGCGTGAAGCTGGTGACCGTCGACGAGCGCGAGCGGTTCCTGGAGGCGCTGGCGGGCGTCACGGAACCCGAGCAGAAGCGCAAGGTCATCGGCCGCGAGTTCATCCGCGCGTTCGAGCAGGCGGCGCGGGACCTCCAGGCCGACGGCGAGTACGACTTCCTGGTGCAGGGCACGCTCTACCCGGACGTCGTGGAGTCCGGCGGCGGCACCGGCGCGGCGAACATCAAGAGCCACCACAACGTCGGCGGCCTGCCGGACGACCTCCAGTTCAAGCTCGTGGAGCCGTTGCGCGCGCTGTTCAAGGACGAGGTCCGCCGGGTCGGCACGGAGCTGGGCCTGCCCGAGGTCATCGTGCAGCGCCAGCCGTTCCCCGGCCCCGGCCTGGGCATCCGGATCGTGGGCGGCGAGGTCACGAAGGAGCGGCTCGAGATCCTGCGCGACGCCGACTTCATCCTCCAGGACGAGATCCGCAAGGCCGGCCTCTACCGCGAGCTCTGGCAGTCCTTCTGCGTCCTGCCAGACATCCGCACCGTCGGCGTCCAGGGCGACGAGCGCACCTACGGCTACGTCGTGGCGATCCGGGCGGTGACCTCCGACGACGCGATGACCGCGGACTGGGCCCGCCTGCCCTACGACCTGCTCGAGCAGATCGCGTCGCGGATGATCGGCGAGATCCGCGAGGTCAACCGCGTCGTGCTGGACATCACGTCCAAGCCGCCCGGCACGATCGAGTGGGAGTAGCCACGCCGTAGGATCGCGTCGTGCCCGAGGGGTCGGACG
>NZ_DASUSQ010000122.1:0-18209 GCF_036375055.1 Umezawaea sp. | reverse complement strand
ACCGAGGCGCACCACCTCTCCCACCGGCGTGGAATCCGGAGAGTGGCGGTCCGGCACCGCCCGTAACGGGTGTCGGCGGTCCTCCGATGACCAGGCATGGCCGCTGGCGCTGATCTGACGACCCTGCCGCTGTCGTACGGGGCGGTGGCGCTGCTCCTGGTGGCAGCGCTGATCTGGGCGGCCAAGCAGTACCTGGGCGAGTTCTTCAAGAAGTCCGGCGCCAGCGCCTTCGACCGGTCCAGGCGTCCGCTGTCGCGTGGCGCGAAGTTCCGCAGGCGGCTGGTCCGGCGCTACGCGGACGCGGTGGAACAGGACTTCACCCGGCACCCGGTCGGATTCGTCGCCGACCAGGTGATCGACATCAACGAGACGTACGTCCCGTTGCAGTACGAACTGGACGGTGAGCGCCGGGACGTCTACGACAACATCCGGGAGAACCCCTGCACGGTGGTGATCGGTCCCGCGGGCGCGGGCAAGTCGCTGCTGCTGAAGAGCTCGATGCTCACCTGGGCGAAGCGGGTGCGCGGCGGCCGGTCCGAGCGGGTTCCGGTCCTGATCGAGTTGCACCGGTGCAACGGCACCAGCGACTCCCTGGTCGACCTGATCGTCGCGGAGCTGGCGAGGGCGCGGGTGGACAGGTCGCGCGGCGGCGGGCGGATCCGCGAACTGGTCCAGCAGGCCCTGGACGACGGTGCCCTGTCCCTGCTGTTCGACGGCTTGGACGAGGTGGGGCGCGCGGACCAGGAACGGGTGTTCGCGGCGCTGCGGGACTTCGCCAGGGAGTACGGCGACTGCCAGTTCGTCGTGACCTGCCGCGACGTGGTCTACCAGGGGCAGCCGCTGGGGCCGCGGTTCTCCCACGTCGTGCGGGTGGCGGAGTTCGACGACGCGGGTGTGATCAGGTTCCTCGGGAGCTGGCGCGGGCTGGGCGACGCGACCGCGAGGGCCGAGATCTTCGGCAGCCTCCGCAAGAACCCGGCGCTCATGCGCCTGGCCCGCAGCCCGCTGCTGCTGACGATGATCGCGTACCTGCACACCGAGGTGTTCACCAAGACGGGCAGGAGGCTGCCCACCTCGCGGCCCGCGTTCTACCAGGAGGCCATCACCCACCTGCTCGGTCGGGACGCCGACCTCGGCCGTGCCAGGTCCCTGACGGTGTACGAGGTCGGGGAGAAGCTCGCGGTGCTGCAGAAGGTCGCCCTGACGTCCATGGAGTCCACGGGGACGTCGGTCGACCGCCTGACGATCTCCAGGATGACCTTGGAGACGACCACGAAGGCGCTGCTGCCCGACCTGAACCTGGACGACTCCCACATCAAGCCCCTGCTCGACGAGATCGTCGACCGCAGCCAACTGCTCGTCGCGGTGGACAAGCGCAAGGCGCACTACGTGTTCCGCCACCTGACGCTGCAGGAGTACCTCGCGGCCACGGAGCTGGCCGACAGCCCCGACAGCCTGCTGGAGCGGTACCTCGCCGATCCGCTCGCGTGGCGGGAGACGGTGAAGCTGTGGTGCGGCGCGAGCAACAGGGACAGCACCAAGGTGATCGCGGAGATCTTCGGCTCGCCCGAGGCGCACCACAAGATCCTGGCGCTGGAGTGCCTGTCGGAGGCCAAGCGGGTGGACGGCGACTTCGCCACGGCGATCGTGAACCACTTCCTGCGGCAGCTCGGTGTCGTGTGTCGTGGGTCCGGACCGCGCGGCCGTCGTCGCCGCGTTGGGTTCGGTCGCCGCCGACAGCAGACCGCGCGGACAGGAGGTGCTCCGGCGGCTCGCGAGCCTCGCGCTGTCCGACGGCCCGGCCAAGGTCGACGCCATGCAGGCGCTGTCGGCGTCCGGGAGGCCGGAGGCGGCGCTCGCCCTCGCCCCGCAGGCCGACGCGGATGCCGACGGCCGGGCGGCACTGCGCGGGATGGGTGAACTGGCGCTGACCGTTCTCACCGCACGGGCGGCGGAGGGTTTCCTCTGGGCGGTGGACGACCTGGCCGTGGTGGGCACACCCGCCGCGGCCACGGCGCTGGTCGACCTGCTCTGGGCCGACGGCCGAGCGGCCACCCGCGCCGCGTGGCGGTTGGCGGAACTGATCCGGAACCCCGATGTGGAGGAGCAGTTGCGCCGCGCCTCACCAGCGGTGACCGACGTGGAGGCCGAGGCGTGGATGTGGCAGCCGTTCACGCGGCGCAAGGACGATCCCCTGCTGCTGATCGGAGGCAGGATCGGTCGGCTCCTGAGGGATTCCGACGTCGACGCCATTCCCCCCGACACCTCCGTGATCGATCCCAGGCTCGCCATCCCCGTTGCCCTGGACGCCGTGCGCGGGCAGAAGTTCTCCGACGATCGAGCCATGAAGGAGGTCAAGGAGCGGATCCCCAGGGCGAGTCGCACCAACGACTACTCGGTCAGGGTCTACCTCAAGGGCGTCTTCGCCACCGCCGCGACCGAGTCCGAACCCGATGACCAGGTGGCCGCGCTGCTGGATTCGCTGTCCCGCGGGTGCGGGCTGTCGTCGGTGCAACTCCGTCTGCTCGGACTCCTCAGCTGGCCCGCGCGGGCGGCGGTCTACGGCGAGGTGCTGAGCCAGAGCGGGAACACGACGTCCAGCCTGGTGCGCAACGACGACTGGCTCACCGTGTTCGAGCCGCGGCGGGGAACACGTCACCTGTGGTCGATGACGAGCGGGGTACTGGGGTTCACGGGGCTCGTGTCCGCGTTCGCGGGGCTCTACGGCTCCTTTCTGCTCCTGACCCGCGGCTGGGAGCTGATGCCGACCTGGGTCGGCTACGTGAACGTGTGCAGCGTCGCGTTCATCGCGGCGGTGGTCCTGTACATCTACAAGGAATCCATCAACGAGTCGTTCGGGCTCCTCTTCGCCCTGGGTGGCCTGGTGACGACCACGTCGCTGGTGATCACGGGAGTCGCGTTCTGGTGGGAGAGGCTGTCCTGGCCGGGGATCGCCGGGGTCGTGGGGGTCAACGCGCTGGCGGTCCTGTCCTGGTTCCTGGCGCACCGGCGTGACCGCGTCAACGACAACCCCTTCCGCCGCTGCCTGGAGGCCGACGCGTCACGTCTCGACGATCGGACGTCGGTGATCGCGAGCTGACCCGTGCTGACGCTTGCCGGCATATACCGCTTTCCGATATAACTCGTTACATGAGTGCTCGGGTGATGACGGAGCAGACCTTCCTGGTGCTGACCGCGCTCGCGGAGGAGCCGCTGCACGGCTACGCGATAGTCCAGGCCGTCGACGCGCTGTCGGAGGGCCGGATGAAACTGCGGGTCGGCACGCTCTACGGGGTGCTGGACCGCCTGGTCGCCGACGGGTTCGCCGAACGCGACCGCGAGGAGGTCCACCAGGGCCGTCTCCGCCGCTACTACCGGCTCACCGACAGCGGCGTGCGCGCCCTCTCGGCCGAGGTGGCCCGGCTCTCGGCGAACGTGCGGGCGGCGTCGCTCGTGCTCAGGACCAGGGGAGCGCTGTGACCAACCTGGAGAACCGCTACCGCGCGCTGCTGCGGCTGCTGCCGCCGTGGTACCGGGCCGAGCGCGAGGAGGAGATGGTCGGCCTGTTCCTCGCCGACCGCACCGACGACCTCGACCTGGAGCACGGCTGGCCGGGCTGGGGCGAGACCGGCGCGACGATCGCCCTCGCCGTGCGGACCCGGTTCGCCGCGTCCGGCGCCCCCGCGCGGGCGGTCGCCGCGGGCGACGTCGTGCGGCTGGTCGCGCTGGTCGGCGCGCTCGTGCTGGGCGCCTACGCGGCGCAGGGTCTGCTGCTGTCCCCGATACCCGCGGGCGGCCCCGTGCCGCTGGCCGACCTCGCCGCGCTGGCGGGCTCGGTCGCGGTGGTCACCGGGTTCCGCGGGGTGGCGAAGGCGCTGTTCACCGCCCTGTCCGTGCTCGCCCTGGTGCGGCTGGTCCTGGAGTGGACCGGCCCGACGACGCCGCTGGACCTGTTCTGGCAGGTGCCGCTGTGGCTGACCACGCTCGCCCTCGTCACGGGCTTCCACCGCGACGTCCCCACCCCCGCGCTCGGCCGGTGGCGGTGGGCGCTGGCCGGGGCCGCGGTGGTCTCCGGGGCGGCGCTGGTCCACCCCTACTCCCCCTACCCGGTGACCACGATCGCGGTGGTCCCCGCGGCGGTGGTCGGCGCAGGCCTGCTGCGCCGCCGCTCCCCGGTCGCGGCCACCGCCCTCGGCGTGTGGATCGCGGCGCTGCTGCCGATCGAACTGGTGTACGCGGACCACCCCGGCGTCGCGGCCGTCGCGGCGGTGATGGTCGCCGCCGCGACCGCCCTGCTGGTCGTCGGCCTGCGCGGGCTCCGACGACCAGCACCACCCGTCACACCTTGACCGGCACCGGGTTCCCGGACGCCTCGATCGCGCGCCGCACCGGCACGAAGATCATCAGCACGAACCCGACCACGAAGAACACCACCAGCGAGATGATCGCCAGCCGGAACGACCCGGTCGCCTGGCCGACACCGGCGAACACCAGCGGGCCGAGCCACGACGTGGAGCGCTCGCCGATCTCGTAGAGCGAGAAGTACTGGGCCTCGCGGCCGGGCGGCACCATCTGGCTGAACAGCGACCGCGACAGGGCGTTCGTGCCGCCCAGCACGAGACCGATGCCGACCGCGAGCCCGTAGAACTGGAACTGCTGCCCGGCCTGCACGAAGTACGCGAAACCGATCACCACGATCCACACCAGCAGGCTGATCTGGATGGTGCGCTTGGCGCCCCACCGCTTCGCGCCCCACCCGTGCAGCACACCGCCGAAGAACGCGACGAACTGGACGATCAGGATCGTGGAGATCAGCACCGTCTCGTCGAGCTTCAGCTCGTCGCGCCCGTACTGCGCCGACACCCCGGCCACGGTGGAGATGCCGTCGGTGTAGATCAGGTAGGTGAACAGGAACGCGAGCGTCAGCGGGAACAGCCGCGCCGACTTGAACGTCTGCCCGAGTTCCTTGAACCCCGCCACGATGATCCCGGCGCCGTGCTCACCGCCGTGCGGGGCCTGGTGGCGGCGCAGCCGCGACAGCGGGATGAGCGTGAACCCCGCCCACCACAACCCGGACAGCACGAACGCGAACCGCACCGCCGTCGCCTCGCTGATGCCGACCGCGTCGTGCCCGATGAACAGCGCCAGCTGGATCGCCAGCGCGATCCCGCCCCCGAGGTACCCGAACGCCCACCCGCGCGCCGACACCGCGTCGCGCTCGTCGGGTGTCGCGATCTCGGGGAGGAACGAGTAGTAGACGACGACCGACGAACCCCAGCAGATGTTGGAGAGGATGAACAGGACCACCCCCAGCGACCAGTCCGAGCCGCCGACGAACCCGAGCGCCGCCGTCGCGAGCGACCCGGCGAACGCGAACCCGCCCAGCATCCGCCGCTTGTTCTGCGTCCGGTCGGCGATGGCGCCCATCACCGGCAGCACCAGCACCTGCACGACCGTCGCGATCGACAGCAGGTAGCCCCACAGCGAGCCCGCCGGGAAGTGCACGCCGAACGCCGAGATGTCGCACTGCTGCAACGAGCTGTCCGCGCACGCGTTCGGGCCGTTGCGCGCGGTGTCCGCCTGCGCCTCGACCTTCGCCACGGCGGTCAGGTAACCCGAGAGGAACACCGTCCCCACCGACGTGGGGAACACCGAGTTCGCCCAGTCGTACCAGCACCAGCCGCGCTGCTCGCGAAGCCGTTCCGGTGCGGTCCCCGCGCTCTCGGGGCTGCTGTCCACCACGCTCATGACGGCGGACTGTACTGGTCGGGTGAACCGATGATCGACGGTTACCCCAAGCTGTTGTCAATCGGCCACCTCGGCGTCAGGAACCCGCCCACACCTCCCGCGCCCGCAGCACGTCGCGCAGCACGTCCGGCCGGTCGGTGACCAGCCCGTCGACGCCCAGGTCCAGCAGCCGCGCCATCTCCTCCCGGTCGTCGACCGTCCACACGTGCACCTCGGAGCCGCGCAGGTGCGCGGCCCGCACGAACCGCCGGTCCACCACCCGGAGCCTGCCGCGCGCCGCGGGCACCTGGGCCAGCACCCCCCGCACGGCCAGCCCCGCCACCGGCACCCGGCCCGCCATCCACAGCGCCCCCACCGACCTCGGACCCATCGACGTGAGCAGCCGGGGCCCGCCCAGCCGCCGCAGCCGCGCCAGCCGGGTGTCGGAGAACGACGCCAGGCACACCCGCCCCATCGCCCCGGACCGCCGCAGCACCGCCAGCACCGGCTCCACCGCCGAGTCGGCCTTCACGTCGATGTTGAACAACGCCTCCGGCAGCTCCTCCAGCAGATCCGCCAACCGGGTGATCTTCTCGCGACCGCCGATCATCGCCCTCCCCACCGACGACCACGGCTGCTCCGCGACCGCCCCGCTCCGGTCGGTCGTGCGGTCCAGCGTCCGGTCGTGGTGCACCACCACCACGCCGTCGGACGTGGCGTGCACGTCGGTCTCCAGGTAGCGGTACCCCTCGGTGGCCGCGCGGCGGAACCCGGACAGGGAGTTCTCCATGCCCGAGAGGTCGTCGAGGTGCCACCCGCGGTGGGCGTACGCCCTCGGGTGCGGCCCGTCCAGGTACGGATGCGTGTCGCTCACGGCAAGCAGTGTGCCTTGGCGGCGTGGCGCTGGAGCGAACGGCGGGTGGCGGGATACCGTCGCGCGCCATGGAACTGGTGACCGAGGCCGAGGGCGCCGTCGCCGTGATCGGCCAACGCCGCGAGGTCGCCCGGCATTGCGCCTGGTGCGGTCGGCGACTGCCCGACCACGGCCGGATAGGCCGCCCCCGCCGCTACTGCGCCCAACCGTGCAGGCAGCGCGCCTACGAACGGCGCGCGGCCGTGCAGCGCGGAGGGCTGCCCGAGGACGCCGTGGTGCTCTCCAGCACCGAGCTGGCCGACCTCCAGGACAGGTTGTTCCAGCTCAGGTGTGCCGCGGAGGACATCATGACGGCGGCGGAGGACGGTGCGGGCGGCGACGAGCTGCGCGGCCTCGCCGCGGGCGTGGTGGACGCCGCACGAGGTCTGGAGCGGTTGCGCTGAACGGTAGCGGCTTGCCCACGGACCGTGATCTCCACCATCATGTCGCGCGGGTGGCGAGGAGGACTGCGTGACCAGCAACAGCGCCTTGTACCGCGAGGTGCTCGACCGGGCGAACGTCGGCTACGGCGTCACCGACCCGCGTGGAACGCTGCGCTGGGCCAACCCGGCACTGGCGGGGCTGCTCGGCGTCGCACTGGAGCACGTCGTGGGCCGTTCGCTGCCCGCGCTGCTGCCGGGCACGCCCGAGCGCCCGAGGTCCGGGCTGACCCTGCTCACGCCCAGCACGTGCGACCAGGGCCACCGGTGGCTGGAGGTCTCGTGCAGGCGCATCTCGCCCGACGAGCTGCTCTACCAGATGGTGGACGTCTCGGCGTGGCGCGACCGCGAGCTGGAGGCGACCCACGAGGCCGACGCGCTGCGCCGCGCCCAGGTGCTGGGGCGGATGGGCACGTGGGAGTGGCACATCGCCGAGGACCGGATCGTGTGGTCGGACACGCTCCTGGAGATGTGGAACATGCCCAAGGGCACGCAGATGGACTTCCAGGGGTACACCGAGCTGGTGCACCCCGAGGACCTGCCGATGATCCAGGCGGTCCTCCAGGAGGCGATGCGGACCGGCGCGGGCTTCAACTTCACCCACCGCATGACCCACCCCGACCTCGACACCGGCCTGGTCGTGGAGCGCGTGTTCGAGTGCTTCGGCGAGATCGTGCACGACGAGCACGGCGTCCCCGTGCGGGCGCTGGGCACCGCCCACGACATCACCACCGCCCGCCGGGTGCACGACGAGCTGCTGCTGATGGCCGAGCAGGACCCGCTGACGGGCCTGTCGAACCGGCGCGCGATCACCCGCGAGCTGGAGCGGCAGCTCGCGACCGGCGGCGACGGCGCCCTGCTGCTGCTGGACCTGGACAACTTCAAGGACGTCAACGACCTGCGCGGGCACGCCGTCGGCGACCGGCTGATGCGGTCGCTGGCCGTGGCGCTGCGCTCGCGGCTGGAGGAGCCGCAGCTCATCGGCAGGCTCGGCGGCGACGAGTTCGCGGTCGTGCTGCCCGGCCTGGCCGGCCCGGAGGCCGAGGTGGTCGCGCACCGGCTGCGCGACGCGGTGTCGGCGCTGCCGCTGGTCGGGGTCGCCCCGAACTCCCGCATCACGGTCAGCACCGGCGTCGCCACCTACACCTCGGGCGATGCCTGGGAGCTGGTGCTCGCCAACGCGGACCTCGCGCTCTACGCGTCGAAGGCCGCGGGCCGCAACCGCGTCACCGTCTACGAGCCCGGCCACTACGCCGACACCGTGAAGCGGGTCTCGGTGATGGACCGGCTGCGCACCGCGCTGGAGACCGGCGGTCTCGCCCTGCACGCGATGCCGATGGTGCAGCTCGTGTCGGGCAAGGTGCTCGGCCAC
The DNA here is from genome assembly GCF_036375055.1 of Umezawaea sp. Classification (GTDB taxonomy): domain Bacteria; phylum Actinomycetota; class Actinomycetes; order Mycobacteriales; family Pseudonocardiaceae; genus Umezawaea. Next base: position 9,757 of record NZ_DASUSQ010000122.1, on the reverse strand, counting down.
GAGATCCTGCTGCGCCTGGAGGACGGCCAGGAGCCGTACCTGGGCCCGGCGGAGTTCCTGCCCGAGGCCGAGCGGTCCAACCTCGTGCACGACATCGACCGGTGGGTGCTCAACCGCGCGATCGACACCCTCGTGCGGCACCCCGACCCCGATCTGCGGTTCAACGTCAACGTGTCGGGCCGGACCCTGGAGGACGAGGACTTCGCCGGGTTCGTGCTCGACCGGCTCGCCGGAGCGGGGGTGGCGCCCGGCAGGCTCGGGCTGGAGATCACCGAGACCGCCGCCGTCACCAACCTGGACGCGGCCCGCTCGCTCGCGCTGAAGCTGCGCGGGTACGGCTGCCGCATCACCCTGGACGACTTCGGCTCCGGTTTCGGGTCGTTCGTGCACCTCAAGCACCTGCCGATCACCGGGATCAAGATCGACGGCGAGTTCGTGCGCGGCATCGACGAGCACAGCACCGATGCCGTTCTGGTATCCGGGATCGTGGAGATCGCCCGAGGCCTCGGACTGTCCGCCGTCGCCGAGTGGGTCGAGCGCCCCACCCAGGTGGAAGCGCTGGTCAGACTGGGTGTCCGGGTGGGCCAGGGATTCCACCTCGGCAAGCCCCGACCGCTCGCCGAGGTGCTCGCGGACCGCGCGGTAGGGCCGAATGGAGCATTGAAGTCGGCTCGGTGAGCCGCACATGATGGGCCCGTTCGGGGATTCTCACTGGTTCTCACTCATGAACGGACCCACCACGTGCTGTTGTCCCACCCGGCCCGAGGGCTGCGTCGGATCGAACTGACGACCGACGCTCCCGAGCCGACCGCCGACTTCTTCTCCCAGCTCCTGGGCTGGGCGGTGCTACCCGAACCCGGTGACGTGTTCGGCGGCTGGGTGGGTGACCGCCTCGCCGTCCGCATCAGTCCGGGGGAGCCGAACGGGTGGCGGCTGGTGTTCGCGGGCCTGCCCGTTCGGGCAGTGGACCCCGGCGTGTCGGTCGACCGCGGGCGCGTGCTGCACGGACCGTGGGCGCCCGAACCACGACCGGGGGAGCCGTGCTGGGTGGAGCTGCTCGGCGTCGCCGACGCCGACGAGCGCTACGCGGACGAGCTGGGCTGGCACGTCCGCGACCCCGAGGAGCCCTTCAGCCTCTTCGAGGCCGAGTTCGACGGCCACCGCAGACCCGTGGCGGGCAGGCTGACCGCCGACACCGGCCTGGCCGCGGGCTGGACGGTGTACTTCTCCGTCCCCGACGTCGCCGCGGCGGTGGCGTCGGCGACCGACCTCGGCGGCAGCGTCGTCGTGGCACCCCGCGAGGTCCCGACCGGGCTGGTCGCGTCGATCGCCGACCCCTCGGGCGCGGTCGTGGCGCTCCTCCAGGACCCGGTCGGGTGGGGCGGGACGTGGGCGCACGTCCCGGAGCCGACCGACTCCGGGACGGCGTAGGCCCTCAGTCCGCCAGTTCGGGCGGGAACCCGCCGGTGGCGATCGGACCCCACCGTTCGATCGTCACCCGGATGAGGCTCTTGCCCTGCCGCACCATCGCCGCCCGGTACTCGTCCCAGTCGGGGTGCTCCCCGGCGATGCAGCGGAAGTACTCCACCAGCGGCTCGACCGAGTCCGGCAGGTCCAGCACCTCCGCGCGCCCGTCGACCTGCACGTAGGGGCCGTCCCAGTCGTCGGACAGCACGCACACCGTGACGCGGTCGTCGCGGCGGGCGTTGCGGGACTTCGCCCGCCGCGGGTAGGTGGACACGACGATCCGGCCCTCCCGGTCGACGCCGCACGCCACCGGCGACACCTGGGGGCGTCCGTCGGAGCGGGCGGTGATGAGCAGGCCGCGGTGGCGCGGCCGGAGGAAGTCGAGCAGGTGTTCCCGCTCGACGACGTCAGCGGTGGCGATCTTCGGCATGGCCACCAGCCTAGGGACCGGCACCCGCGGACGCCGGTCGCGCCACCCGCCCCCGCGGAGACGTTCCGCACCGTGACCAGGCCGGCTATGATCGGACCATGACCGCCTCGGCCTTCGCGGACCGCTCACCCGCCGACCAGTACCTGGTCCAGCGGATCTCGGCGCGCGACGGGGTCGACGCCACTCTGCTGGCCGCGCTGCCGCCGCACGAGCTCGACCGGCTCCTGCCCGGCGCTCGCACGGCCTTCGAGCACCGCGAGCAGGTGGCCCACGCCGTGCTCACCCACCGGGGCATCGACCCGACCACGCCCGAGTACCAGGCCGCCGACACGCTGGCCCGAGCCATCCTGGCCAGGGTGGACCACCCCGGCTCGGACCACGCCGCGTGACCCTGCCCCGCGCGCTGCTGCTCGACTCGTCCTTCCTGGCGGCCTACGAACGCGAGCTCAACCCCCGCCTGGCCCAGGCCGTGGTGGTGCAGGCGATCACGAGCGGGCGCCTGCTGATCGTCCCCGCCCTGTCGCTGCTGGTCGCGGGCACCGAGCTGAACGGCCACCACCCCGACCTGTCCTGGTTGCTCAACGACCCCGCGGGCCCCGTGCAGGCCCTCGCGCTGTCCACGACCAACGCGCTGGAGATCGGCGAACAGGCCGCCCTGGCAGGCTCGACGGACCTGGCGGGCCTGGAGGTGGCGCAGATCGTGGTGGAGGCCGCGGGCAGCCCCACCGCCGTCATGACCTACCAGCCGAAGCTGTACGAGGGCTCCGCCGTGCAGGTCATGGACATGCGTCCCCAGTAGCGCTCCCTCCGAGTCGCTCGTCCGGCGGCCCGGTGCGCGAAGATGACCCGGTGCCCCGATTCACCTCCTACGACGGCACCCGCCTCGCCTACCACGAGCGGGGTTCCGGTGAGCCGCTGCTGTGCCTGCCCGGCGGCGCGGGCCGCGCCGCGGCCTACCTGGGCGACCTCGGAGGGCTCTCGGCGCACCGACGGCTCGTGCTGCTGGACAACCGGGGGACCGGCGACTCCGAGGCCCCCGCCGACCCGGCGACCTACCGGCGCGACCGGCTCGCCCACGACGTCGAGGCGCTGCGCCGCCACCTCGACCTCGCCCGGATCGACCTGCTGGGCCACTCCGCGGGCGCCGGGATCGCCATGTCCTACGCCACCGACCACCCCGACCGGCTGCGCCGCCTGGTGCTGCTCAGCCCCGCGCTGCGCGCCGTCGACCTCACGCCCACCGCCGAGGACTGGGCCCGCCACCTGGGCTCCCGCGCCCACGAGCCGTGGTTCCCGGCCGCGTCCGCCGCGCTCGACCTGCTGAACGCGGGCGGCGCGGGCCACGACGAGCGCGTCACCGCGGCCCCGCTGTTCTACGGCCGCTGGGACGACACCGCCAGGGCCCACGCCGAGGCCGAACGGGGCCAGCGCTCGCTCCCGGCCCTGCGCGGCTACTGGGCGTCCGGCGCGTTCACCCCCGGCGTCACCCGCCGCGCGCTGGTGGGGCTGGACGTCCCCGTGCTCGTCTACACCGCCGACCGCGACCCGGTCTCCCCGCCCCACCGGTGCGCCGAGCTCGCCGAGCTGATCCCGACCGCGACCCTCACCGTGCAGCGGGGCGGCGGGCACTTCCCGTGGCTCGACGACCCCCGCCACCTGGTCGCCGAGATCGCCGGTTTCCTGGGCTGAACGGGTGGTTCCCGCGGTGCCCCACGCCTGGCGCCACCTGATGTGAGGATCACTCCGTATTCGATCGCGATCCTGCTTCTCCTTCCATGGTGGTCACCCGACCGGTGATCGCCACTACTGGAAGTGAGAACCGAACATGAGACCCAGGCACTCCGCGGTCGCAGTGCTCACGGCGTTCACCCTCGTGGTGTCCGCCGGGCAGGCGTTCGCCGTCGACGGCAACCTGCCCGGCGGCACCGGCATCTCCGTCGCCATCACCACCCCCGCCGACGGCACCGTCTTACCGCCCGGCCCGGTGACCGTCACCGGCACCGCCTCCATCGGCCAGGGCCAGCCCGTCGCCAACACCTCGATCACCTACGTCCTGGACGTCTCCGGCAGCACGTCGGCGGGCGTGGCCGCGGGCTGCGGGGGAGACCAGAACGGCGACGGCGCGCCCAACCAGATCCTCGACTGCGAGGTCGCCGCGGCCCGCGCCCTCAACGCCCAGGCCGTCGGGCTCGGCACCGTCGCCCAGGTCGGCGCCGCGGTGTTCGGCAGCGCGGGCGCGACCGCCGACGTCGCCCCCGCCGCCGGTGACCAGCTCACCACCACCCCGGGCGCCGACACCAACGCCAACGGCACCCGCGACGTCGAGGAGGTCCTCGCCTCGGCCAACAACAACCCCGGCGGCCTCGGGCTCTTCACCGCCCGCGCCCCCGGCAGCGGCTCCACCAACTTCGCCGACGGCATCACCAAGTCCACCACCGTCGCCACCGCGTCCACCACGCCGCGCAAGCTGGTCGTGTTCCTCTCCGACGGCATGAACAACGGCCCCGCCATCGCCGGACCGCTGGGCGCGGTCCCCGCCGACCTCGACTACTTCACCTTCGCCGTCGGCACCGGCTCCTCCTGCGGCAGCGGCGCCAACACCCTCCAGCAGATCGCCGACGCCACCGGCGGCACCTGCACCAACGTCCCCGACGTCGCCCAGCTGCCCGCGATCCTGCCCGGCGTCATCTCCTCCACGCTGACCGCGCTCACCCTGCGCGTCGACGGCGGTGCCCCGATCGCCGTCACCTCCACCACCCCGGCCCTGCCCCAGAACGGCCCGGCCGCCGTCACCTACACCGTCGACACCCCGGCGCTGGCCGCGGGCACCCACGAGCTGTGCGTCACCGCCGCTGGCACCGACGGCGGCGGGAACGGCGACGTCACCGACTGCACCACCATCACCGTCAACGCCCCGCCGGTCGTCACCCCCGGCGGCCCCTACGCGGGCCAGGAGGGCACCGGCGTCAGCCTCGCGGGCACCGTCACCGACCCCGACGGCCCCGGCCTCACCACCGCCTGGAGCATCGCCCCCGCCTCCGGCGTCGATCCGGGAGCCACCTGCGCCTTCGGTGACGCCACCCAGCAGAACACCACCGTCACCTGCACCGACGACGGCGTCTACACCGTCACCCTCACCGCGAACGACGGCGTCAACGCCCCCGTCGCGCAGAACGCCACCCTCACCCTCACCAACGTCGCCCCCGCCGTCACCATCACCGCCCCCGCCACCGGCGTCACGGTCACCCGCGGCACCCCGGTGGCGTTCACCGCGCCCTTCACCGACATCGCCACCAACGACACCCACACCTGCACCGTCGACTTCGCCGACGGCACCCCCGTCGTCGCGGGCACCGTCTCCCAGGCCCCCGGCTCCGGCACCTGCTCCACCAGCCACGCGTTCACCGCGCTCGGCGTCCACAACGTGCTGGTGACCATCACCGACGACGACGGCGCGGCGGCCACCGCCACCGTCAAGGTCGTCACCTACCTGCGCGGCGAGGCCTTCGCGCTGGCGGCCACCGGCCTCATCACCGTCGCCAAGACCCCGCACGCCACCTGCCCGCCCAACCAGGACAAGACCACCGCCACCCTCACCGTGCTCGGCCTCGCCACCGTCCAGGCCCTGCACGCCGACTGCACCCTCGACCCGGTGACCGGCACCACCACCGCCAACGCCACGGTCGACGGCGCCACCCTCCTCGGCGGCGCGATCACCATCAGCATGATCGAGAGCCACTGCACCTCCGGCGCGAGCGGCATCACCGGCTCGTCCACGGTCGGCACCATCAACGGCACCCCGATCGGCTCCGGCTCCGGCTCGCTGGGCATCCCCGGCGTCGCCCAGGTCTTCTACAACGAGACGACCACGACCCCGTCCGGCCAGCTCGTGCAGAACGCCGTCCGCGTGAGGACGCTGCTGGGCCAGGAGATCATCCTGTCCGGCTGCCGACTCGGCTGACCCCACGTGGTGGGGAGCCCCGCGCGGGGCTCCCCACCACCACGGCTAGGCCCTCGCCCCGATCGCGGTCACCACCGACGTCTTCGCGTCCGCGTACTCCTGCACGTAGGTCCACGTCCGCGCCGCCAGCTCCCGCTTCGTCCGCTCGTAGAGCTCCCGGTCCTCCGGCACGGCCCGCAGCCGGTCCCGGAACCGCACCATCTTGGCGATCTCCGGGCAGTCCGCCGAGTACACGTGCAGGTTGACGTCCGTGTCCGGCCCCTTGAACAGCCGGTGCTCGTACTCGGCCTCCCGGATGCGCAGCACGTACCCCGCCGCCTCCAGCGGCGGCACGTACGCCGCCTCGTCCGTCGAGTCCGGCACCCCCAGCACCACGTCCACGATCGGCTTCGCCGCCAACCCCGGCACCGACGTCGACCCCACGTGCTCCAGCACCACGGCCACCGGCCCCAGCGCCCCGCGGATCCGCGCCTCCTCCCGCTCGAACAGCCCCGGCCACGCCGGGTCGTACTCCACCAGCGTCACCGTCGAGTTCAGCTTCGGCACCTCGCGCACGAACGCACGCGCCAACCGCTCTTCCATGCTCTCGGACACGACCATCCCCTCCTGAAGGCAGTCGGCCAGGATAACCCCTCAGCCGGGCAGCCGTCGCGGGTCGTCGGGCAGGTCCGCGAACAGGTCACCCCCGTGCGTCACCCGCTCCAGCACGTCCTCCGCCGTGAACACCAGCTCCTCCGGCCGCGCGCACGCCCCCACCTCGTCCCACGACACCGGCGTCGACACCGACGGCACCGCCCGCGCCCGCAGCGAGTACGCCGCCACCGTCGTCTTCGCCGGGTTGTTCTGCGACCAGTCGATCAGCACCTTCCCCGGCCGCGCCGCCTTCGCCATCGTCGACACCACCAGCTCCGGGTGCGCCTCCGCGAGCCGCACCGCCACCCCCTTGGCGTAGACCGCCGTCCGCTCCGGCGAGGACACCTCCACCGGCGCGTACAGCTGCATCCCCTTCGACCCGCTCGTCTTCGCGAACACCGCCAGCCCGTCGCGCTCCAGCTCCACCCGCACCAGCTCCGCCACCCGGCAGCACTCCACCACCGTCGCGGGCGCCCCCGGATCCAGGTCGAACACCAGCAGGTCGGGGGAGCGCTTCCCACCCCGCGGACCCACCGTCCACTGCGGGACGTGCAGCTCCAGCGCCGCCAGGTTCGCCACCCACACCAGCGTCGGCAGGTCCTCCACCACCACGAAGTCCGCGTACTCGTTGCCCTTCACGCTGCCCGGCGTCGCGATCCGCACCGTCCTCACCCACTCCGGCGCGTGCCGCGGCACGTTCTTCTCGAAGAACGACGGCCCGTCCACCCCGTCCGGGTACCGCCGCAACGTCGCCGGGCGCCCCGCCAGCCGCGGCAGCAGCACCGGCGCCACCCGCGAGTAGTAGTCGATCACCTCGGCCTTGGTGAACCCCGTCTCCCGGTACAGCACCTTGCCCAGGTTCGACAGCTTCAGCAGCCGCCCCTCCACCCGCACCGCCGTCGTCTCACCCACGCCGCCGCCCCTCCACCGCGACCCGCACCCACGCCGCGGACCGCACACCGGGGGAGTAGACCGAATCCGACCGCTTCGCCACCACCCCGCCCAACCCCTGCTCACCGCTCGCCGCCAGCACCGCCTCACCGCCACCCCGGAACGCGGGCGGTGTCAGCCACGACGGCCCGCTCACCCCCAGCTCCTCCAGCAGCACCCGCCGGTCCTCGTGCGGCAGCTCCAGCGTCGACCGCCCCTCCAGGTGCAGCAGGTCGAACGCCAGGAAGGTCACCGGCGCCGCCTTCGCCGCCCGCCGAGCCCGCGCCGCCGTCGCCGCCTCCGTCCGCCGCCGCAACGCCGACGCGCTCGGCCTCCCACCGTCGAACGCCACCACCACCCCGTCCAGCACGGCCTGCGTCATCCCCAACCGCGCCCCCAACCCCTGCAACTCCGGGAACGACGACGTCACGTCCTCGCCCCGACCGTCCGCCACCACCACCCGCCCACCCTCGACCCGCACCACCACCCGCACGCCGTCCCACGCGAACTCGTAGGACCACCCACCGTCCTGCTCGGCCGGCGGCAACACCCCGTCGGTCGCCAGCATCGGCCGCAGGTCCGCCGGCAACGACACCCAGTCCGGCCGCGCCGCCACGTGCCGCCGCCGCACCATCCAGTCGCGACCCGACGACCCGTCCCGCCGGAAGAACACGAACTCGCCGTCGACCCGCTCCCCGTGCAGCACCACGTCGACCTCGCGGTCCGACCACTTCACCGTCTCGTAGCGACCGCGGTCCCACAGGAACATCTCCCCGCCGCCGTACTCGCCCTTCGGGATCACCCCCGAGAACCCCGCGTACTCCAGGGGGTGGTCCTCGGTGTGCACCGCCAACCGGATCACCCCCGGCTCCGGCGGCAGTCCCTTCGGCACCGCCCACGACACCAGCACCCCGTCGCGCTCCAGCCGCACGTCCCAGTGCAGCGACGACGCGTGGTGCTCCTGGATCACGAACGTGTCGTCGGCGCCGTGGGGGAGCACCGCCGGATCCGGCACCGGCTCGGGCGTGCGACCGGGATCCCGCTTGCGCCGGTACTCCGAGAGGTCGGCCATCAAGCGGAACTGGCCTTCTTCTCCGCCGAGGCCTTCTTCCCGGCCTTGGCCGACTTCGCGGGCCCGCCCCGCGCCGACTTGGCCGCCTCCACGCTCCGCTCCAGCGCCGTCATCAGGTCGATCACCTCACCGGCCTCCTCGGCCTCCCCGGCGACGGGCAGCGCCACCCCCTCGGCCTTGGCCGTGATCAGCTTCTCCATCGCGTCCCGGTAGTCGTCGGTGAACTCCTCCTCCTCGAACGACCCCGCCATGCTCTCCACCAGCGACGACGCCATCCGCAACTCCTGGGGCCGCACCTCGACGCCACTTCCCAGGAAGTCGAACTCCGGCCGCCGGATCTCGTCCGGCCACAACATCGTGTGCAGCACCAGCACGTCGTCCCGCGCCCGCAACGTCGCCAACGTCTGCCGCTGACGAATCGTGATCTTCACGACCGCCAACCGCTCAGCGTCCTCCAACGCCGTCCGCAACAGCACGTACGGCCGCACCGCGGCCTTGTCCGGCTCCAGGTAGTACGACTTCTGGAAGTAGATCGGGTCGATCTCCTCCACCGGCACGAACTCCAACACCTGGATCGACCGGTCCGTCTCGATCGGCAAGGTCTCGAAGTCCTCACCGTCCAACACCACGACCCGCCCGTCCTCCAACTCGTAGCCCTTCGCGATGTCCGCGAAAGCCACCTCCTCACCGCACGCGGAACAGACCCGCTTGTACCGAATCCGCCCCCCGTCCTCCCGGTGCATCTGGTGGAACCGAAAATCGTGCTCCTCGGTGGCCGAGAACAGCCGAACCCCGATCGTGACCAGCCCGAAGGACACAGCACCACGCCAGACCGACCTCATGCCAAATTGCTACCCCCGACATGCCCAAACCGCATCCCGGCATCACCCACACGGACTAACGGCAGCAGAAAACGCTGCTCACTGCTCACTGCTCACTGCTCACTGCTCGGTGGCCTGGCTACTGACCTGGCATTGATCTGGCCGCTCGCCGGGTCAGTGGTCACTGGTCGGTGACCTGCCCCTGACCCGCCACCGACCCCTCCCGACCCATCACCGATCCATCATCGACCCGCCCCGGCCCGCCGCTGGTCGGGTCAGTGGTGTGGTGTGGTGGTGTGGCTGGTTGTGGTGGTGATCACCCTGTCAAGGGTGTCGTGGTGGAGACGAACGCGAGTACCTCGATCACCCGTTCACCGGTGGGCGGCGGGTCGAGGTCCTCGGGTTCGAGCAGCACCACACGCCCGTCCTCGAGCCGGTACCCC
>NZ_DASUSQ010000121.1:0-16446 GCF_036375055.1 Umezawaea sp. | reverse complement strand
ACGCAAAACGGTGTTGACCTTGATGAACCTCGCCGGGCTGCCCGCGAGCGCGGCAGCGGACCAGGCAGGTCACTCGAAGGTGTCGATGACGGAGGACAACTACTTCGCCCGGAAGATCCTCGACACCGGCGCGGCGGACGTGCTGGACGAGGCGTTCGGCCCGCGGGCGACCGGCTGAGGCCGGAAAGTTTGCGCGGGGTTTCCGTGGGGTACTCGCCGATGTGCTCAAGGAACGAAGAAGCCCCAGGCCGTGTGACCTGGGGCTATCGCTCCCCCTACTGGATTCGAACCAGTAACCCTTCGATTAACAGTCGAATGCTCTGCCATTGAGCTAAGGGGGAATGTTCTGTTGTTCCGCCTGGCCTCTTCGGCCTGACAGGTGAGAACTCTAGCGCATCCGGATCGGGGCTCGCACACACCCCCCTCCGATGCGACAAGATGGGTGCGACCAGGCACGACACGAGAGGAGACCTCGATGAAGGGCATCCTGCTGGGCGCCGCTGTCGGCTACGTGCTGGGTGCGCGGGCCGGACGTGGGCGGTACGACCAGATTGTCCGGACCTACCGGCGGCTCGCCGACCACCCCGCCGTGCAGGGCGCGGCCGGGATCGTTCGGGCCAAGGTCGGGGAGAAGACGGGGTTCGGGCAGCGGTCGCACACGAACGGGCAGGCACCCCGGCGCGAGTCGGTGATCCCGCGGGCCTAGGGCCACGCGGGTCCGCCGGAGGCGATCAGGTGTCGCCTTCGGCGGGAAAGCCGTCAGCGCACGCCCGCGACGGCGAAGACGCGGCGGAACGGGAACCAGGTGGTGCCGTCGGGGCGCGGTGGGTACGCCCGGCGGAGCTCGGGCGCCAGCTCGGCGCGGAACGCGGCCCAGGCCTCGTCGTCGAGCCTAGCGCGGACGGGCCGCAGCGCGGTGCCGGTGATCCACTCCAGAACGGCGTCAGGCCCCTCCAAGCGCTGGAGGTAGGTCGTCTCCCACGCGTCCACCTCGCAGGCGCTCAGGACGTCCGCGTAGCCCGCGGGATCGAGTACCGGCACCTGATCGCGGAGCACGTCGCCCAGCTCGGCCCGCCACGAGGACTCGATCCGTTCGCGGACGAGGGCGTGGGACGGGGCCGCGAAGTTGCCGGGCACCTGCATCGCCAGCCAGGCGCCGGACGGCAGCTGCCCGGCCCAGCGGCGGAGCAGGTCCGGGTGGGTGGGGATCCACTGGAGGACGGCGTTGGTGACGACCACGTCGGTGTCGGGGGCCGGGGTCCACGTCGTGGCGTCGACCACCTGGGCGTCCAGCCCCCTGGCGCGGGCCGCCTCGACCATCTCCGGGGACGAGTCGAAGGCCTCCAGGGCGGCACTTGGCCAGCGGGCCCGGAGGGTCTCCGTGAGGGTGCCGGGACCGCAGCCGAGGTCGACCACGCGGCGGGGTTCGGCGGCCGGAACGCGGGCCAGCAGCTCGTGGAACGGCCTGGAGCGGTGGTCGGCGAAGGCCAGGTACTTCGTGGGGTCCCACACGTGCGCCTCCTCAAGCAGTACGGACGTACTGCAACAGTACGCGCGCACTACTCGGAGGGCTTGAGATTCTTGATCTTGGCCGCCACACCCGCGGCGATGTCGCGGACGGCGGCCAGGTCGGCCTCGGGGTCGGGGCGGACCTGGAGCACGACACCACCGCGGCCGGGGACCTTGCGCTGGAGGTACCAGGCGGCACCGATGTGGTGCTTGCTCTTGAACGACGCGGTGACCCTGGTGTGCACGACCTCGGGCACCTTGCCCGGCTCCTCCAGCACGAACCGCTGCGCGGGCAGGTCGCGCAGCAGCACGGCGTCGCCCGCGGCACCGTCCTCCTCCGCCTCGACCACCGCCAGGGTGTTGCCGCTCCACGTGGCCTTGCTGACCAGGTGCCAGCCGACGCGGCGCGGACCGGGCAGCCACAGGCCGAGCGACGTGGCGACCAGGTACCCGCCGCCGCGGACCGACGCGTGGGCCAGCACGGCCTCCTCGCCCTCCAGGACGCCGGTGAAGTCGGCGGGCAGGCCCTGCTTGAACAGTTTGCGCCACAGGTTGTCGAACAACATCTAGAGGCCTCCAACAGCCTGCTGGCCGAGCGCCTTGTGGTACTCCTCCAGCGCCACCAGGTCGCCGAACAGCGCGCGGTACTCGTCCGGGTCCTGCACCGGCGAGATGCGGTGCAGGCGGGACTTGATCTCGGAGATCTGGCCGAACACGAGGATCTGCTGCAACCGGGCGAGCACGGCGGAGACGTGCCGGAACTCGTCGTTCGCCTTGCACTCCAGCGGTTCCACCGCCAGCTCGGTGAGCACGGACCGGCCGGACTCCTCCTGGCACGCCTGGCTGACGGCCTCGACGAACGCGGGCCCGGAGAGGCCGCAGGAGGCGCCGCCCGCGTCGCGGATGGCGTGGTGCAGCGCGAGGTACACCGGGTGGCTGAAGACCTCGTCGGGCAGGGCGTCGTAGTACGGCCCCGCGAGCTCCGGGACCTGGAGCGCGGACTTCAGGGCCTCGCGCTGGTGCCACAGCCTGGGGTCGCGCTTGTCCGGGCGGCGGGCGGTCTCGACGGGCATCGCCGCCCGGTACGGGTCGACCACGGGCGGCGCGGAGCGGCGCTGCTGCTTGGCGGGCGCCGGGCCGCCGCCCGCGGTCTCCCGGACGCGGCGGACGATCGCGGCCTCGTCGTTCCAGCCGACCCACCAGGCGAGCTTGGTGGCGTAGCCGTCGCGCTTGGCGCGGTCCTTGATCTGCGCGACCAGCGGCACGGTCTTGCGCAGCGCCTCGACCTGGCCGTCGACCGAGTCGAGGTCGTACTCCTTGAGCTGCGTGCGGACCGCGAACTCGATCAGCGGGGTGCGCCGGGCGACGAGGTCGCGGACGGCGACGTCGCCCTTGTCCTGCCTCAGTTCGCACGGGTCCATGCCGTCGGGGGCGACGGCGATGTAGGTCTGCGCGGAGAACTGCTGCTCGCCCTCGAACGCCTTCATGGCGGCCTTCTGGCCCGCCGCGTCGCCGTCGAAGGTGAAGATCACCTCGCCGTTCATGTCGTCGTCGATCAGCAGGCGCCGCAACAGGTTCATGTGGTCGGTGCCGAACGCGGTGCCGCACGACGCCACGGCCGTCGGCACGCCCGCGAGGTGCATGGCCATCACGTCGGTGTAGCCCTCGACCACCACGACCTGGTGCCGCCGCGCGATCTCCTTCTTCGCCAGGTCGAGGCCGAAGAGGACGTGGGACTTCTTGTAGATCGGGCTCTCGCTGGTGTTGAGGTACTTCGCCTGGATCGGGTCGTCGTCGAAGATCCGCCGCGCGCCGAAGCCGACGACGTCGCCGCTGATGTCGCGGATCGGCCACAGCAGCCTGCGGTGGAACCGGTCGATCGGACCCTGGCGGCCCTCCTTGACGAGCTGCGCCTTGAGCAGTTCGTCGAGTTCGAAGCCGCGGCCGAGGAGGTGCTTGGTCAGCTTGTCCCAGCCGCTGGGCGCGAAACCGCAGCCGAACATCGCCGCGGCGGCCTCGTCGAAGCCTCGCTCGGCCAGGAACTCCCGCGCCTTCAGCGCGTCCGGCGAGCGGAGCTGTTCGAGGTAGTAGTCGGCGGCGGCGCGGTGCGCCTCGATCATCCGGGTGCGGGTGCCGCGGTCGCGCTGGACGGCGGAGCCGCCGCCCTCGTAGACCAGCGTGACGCCCACGCGGTCCGCCAGGCGCTCGACCGCCTCGATGAAGCCGAGGTGGTCGACCTTCATGACGAACTTGATCACGTCGCCGCCCTCGCCACAGCCGAAGCAGTGGTAGGTGCCGTGCGACGGCCGGACGTTGAACGACGGCGACTTCTCGTCGTGGAACGGGCACAGGCCCTTCAGCGAGCCGCCGCCCGCGTTGCGCAGCGAGACGTGGTCGCCGACGACCTCGTCGATTCGGCTGCGGTCACGCACCAGCGCGATGTCGCTTTCACGGATGCGTCCTGCCACGTCGTCGAGTCTAGTGCTGGCACACTGGTGCTCGTGACCGCTGCCGACCAGTTGCTGGCGAGGACGTTCACCGAGCACCGCGCGCACCTGATCGGCGTGGCGTACCGGTTGACCAGCAGCGTGGCCGACGCCGAGGACGCGGTGCAGGAGTCGTGGTTCCGCCTGACCGGGTTGTCGGAACAGGCCCGCGCCGACATCCGCGACCTGCGCGGCTGGCTGACGACGGTGGTCGGCCGGATCTGCCTGGACCGGCTGCGGTCGGCGGCCGTGCGGCGCGAGTCCTACGTCGGGTCGTGGCTGCCGGAACCCGTGGTGACGTCGCTCACCTCGACCGGTGACGACCCGCTGGACGTCGTGGTGCGCGACGACGACGTGCGGTTGGCGGCTCTGGTGGTGCTCGACCGGCTCACCCCCGAGCAGCGGGTCGCGTTCGTGCTGCACGACGCGTTCGCGATGCCGTTCGACGAGATCGCCGAAGCGCTGGGCTGCGCGGTGCCGACGGCTCGGCAGCACGCGTCACGGGGTCGCAGGGCGCTGGCCGACGCGGACCCGCCGCCGAGGGTCGCGCTGTCCGAGCAGCGGGTGGTGCTGGAGCGGTTCCTCGCGGCGCTGGCGACGGGTGACGTGCGGGCCGTGCTCGACGTGCTGCACCCGGACGCCGTGGTGGTCGGCGACGGCGGCGGCAAGGTCCGCACGGCGGTCAACCGGATCGTGGGCGCGGACAAGGTGGCGCGCTTCCTGCTCGGCCTGGTCGCCAAGTACCGGATCGACCCCGCGCGGGTGGGGGTCGTGGCGCTGGTGAACGGCGACCTCGGGCTGGCCATCCCGGACTCCCCCGGAGAGGGCACCGGGCTGGTGCTCCCCCGCCGGGTGGACGCCCTGGTGGTGCGCGACGGCCTGGTCGTCGGGATCTACGACGTGGCCAACCCGGACAAGATCGGTCACGTGCCGTTCGGGGCCTGACGGTCGGGGACCCGGCAGGCGTCACCGGAGGTGAAGCCCTGGTCGGTGATGCCGAACGCGGCGTTGGCCCGGCCGCGCTGGTTCTCCACCGCGATCAGGTAGGTCAGCTCGACGACGCCCCTGTGCCCCAGCCGCTCCACCAGCTCGGCCACCTGCTCGTCGGTGACCGCGACCGGGGTGTCGGTCATCGCGTCGGCGTACGCGAGGGCCAGCTTCTCCAGCTCGGTGTACTTCGACGACGTGGGGTAGTCGTGGATCTCGACGAGCCGGTCGGTGTCGAGGCCCTCGTGCTTCTGGAGCATCGTGCCGAAGTCGACGCACCACGAGCAGCCCAGCCGCACGGCCGTCCGGTAGAGGACCAGTTCGCCCAGCGCGGGCGGCAGCGCCCGCGACACGCGCTGCACGCCGAGTTCGTGACCGCTGTTCACGAGCAGCACGCCGCGGTGGTGCGCGAGGACCGCCAGCGGCTCCAGCACCGCCCCGAACCGCTTGCGCGAGTACCGGTAGGCGGCCTTGACCAGCCAGTTCGCGTTCTTCTCCTGCACCGCGGGGATCCTGGGCACGTGTCGCTCCTCGCTCGACGGGGTGGCTTCCACCACCTCGGACGAGGCCGCCACGCCGAACGTGACACCACCGGGTGACTGATGAGACCGGTGGGAAAGCCCTACGGTCCAGCCATGACCATGTCGAAGGGCTTCACCCTCGAGCTCGACCCCGAAGCCGCCGGACTCCTGGCGGGCACGCTGCTGGCGGGCGACTCGTGCGCGGTGCAGGTGCGCCACGGGAAGTCCGGAACGCTGCTGCTGTGCGCGCTGCCCGGCGAACGCGGCCAGGGGATGCGGCTGCACCTGAGGATGCCGGACGCGACTACCGGCTGACGCGGCGCAGGAAGGAGCGCCACCGCGCGGCCGGGAACACGAGCACCGGCCCCGGCGCGTTCTTCGAGTCGCGGACGGCGACGTCGTCCGCGAAGGACACCTCGACGCAGTCGCTGTCCGCGATGCCGCCGCTGCGGCTGCTCTTACGCCAGCTCCGGGTCATCGTCGCCCTCCCGAGGCCGGTCGTACTCGGCCATGTACTCCATCATCAGCGTGCGCGACGCCTGCCGCGGGATCGAGAAGACGGCCAGGCGCTCGAAGATGAGCTGGCTGCGGGCGATGGCCTGCGGCTCGGTGGAGAACGACCTGGTCATCTCGGTCTCGGTGTAGACCAGCGGGACCGTGTCGCGGTACTCGATGAGCTTGCACCCGGCGCTGAGCGCGCCCGCGCCGCCGACGGAGGCGGGCACGATCCGGATGACGCAGCGGGGGCTGGTGGCCTGGAAGATCAGCCGCAGCAGCTGGTCCTCCATCACCTGGTCGCAGCCGACCTTCATCCGCAGCGCGTTCTCGTGGATGTAGAACGTGCAGTACGGCCCCGAGTACGGCCGCAGCATCGCCTGGCGGCCGATCCTGGCCCGCACGGCGGGGGTGATCTCGTCCGGCGCGGTGAGCCCGAGCTGGCTGAGCAGCGCCCGCGCGTAGTCCTCGGTCTGGAGCAGGCCGGGGATGGTCGCGAGGTCGAAGCTGGTGATGGCCTCCGCCGCCGCCTCGGCGAGCGTGAGGGCGCGCAGGTTCTCCGGCAGCCGGTCGCAGCCGGGCCGGGACAGGTAGGGCTCGACCGCCGACTGGTGGCGCACGACGAACCCGTCGATCGCCGTCCGCTCCAGACCGCAGTGGACGAGCAGGCGCAGCAGGTCCAGTTCGCCGATGCGCGCCCGCCCGAGTTCCACCTGCGTGAGCGTGGTCGCGTGCCAGCCGAGCCGGTCGGCCAGCAGGGCGCCGTCCAAGCCCGTCAGGCCCCGCAGCCGCCGCAGCTCCTCGCCCAGTTCCCGACTGGACGCCGTGGAGTCCGTGCTCGTCATGCTGTGACGCTAGGCCGTCTGATCAGCCTTTTCGCCCTTTGGGGCCCGAAACCCCACTATCGAAGGACGACTTGATCACCAGTCAGGATGGATCTACGACCTGGGCGAGGAAGTAGACGGCCCCGGTGCGCGCGTGGCGCACCAGGAACAGGTGCGGGCGGTCGACGCGCACGGTGTGCGGCTCGACGTAACCCTCGAACGCGACCGACCGGAACACCACGGCGGTCGCGGCGGCGCCTTCGAGGCCTTCCTCGTCGACCTTCAGCACGGCCTCGTGGACGACCTCGTCGACCAGCACGCGCGGGTCGGGGGTCAGGCCCGTCAGGTCGCCGTCGGGCTCGAACAGCTTCTCCACGCCCAGCCGGGTGAGCACGGACTTGAGGTTCGCGGACGTGCCGAGGGCCAGCCTGGGCAGGAACAGCTCGACCTGCCGGAACTCCAGGGCCGCGACGAGGGCGTCGAACCGGTCGGGGGCCAGCGCGCCGAGGTCGCCGTCCGGGAGCAGGACGACGGCCTCCACGTCGCCGTGCGCGGGCAGCGACACGGCCTGCCAGCCGTCGACGGCGGCGTGCCGCATCTTCGCCTCGCGGCGCATCGTGGGCACCTCGACGGCGCCGCCGGGGGCGTGGAACGGCAGCGGTGCCGTGTCGGAGAACGTGCCCAGCCAGGCCGTCTTCAGGTACAGGGCGTTGACCAGGGTGGCGACCGTGTCGGTGCCGAGCTGACCCGCGCCGATCAGCTCCGGGATGAGGTCGTGGGTCGTCTCGGCCACGTCCGCGTTGATCAGCTTGCGGGCGGCCTCGGGGTCCGTGGCGAACGGCGCCTGCCTGGACTTGGCCCCCGGCCACGTCGCCAGGCCCTTGGTGAAGCCGGGCTCGACCTCCACGTCCTCCGCGGCCCACAGGGTGTTGGCCACGGCGAAGACCGCCTCGTCGTTCGGCGTGCTCCCCGCGAGCAGGTCGGCGTTGCCCGGCCCCAGCAGCGCGAGGAGCTGGTCGCGGGTCTCGCCCCTGGCCGCCAGGGAGGCCAGGCCGAGCGCGCCTGCCACGGAGTAGG
This sequence comes from Umezawaea sp., assembly GCF_036375055.1. Taxonomy (GTDB): domain Bacteria; phylum Actinomycetota; class Actinomycetes; order Mycobacteriales; family Pseudonocardiaceae; genus Umezawaea. Next base: position 8,547 of record NZ_DASUSQ010000121.1, on the reverse strand, counting down.
GCGACCAGCAGGCGTTCGCCGTCCGGTCGGCGGCGAGGACGTCGTGCAGGGCCAGGGCGAACGCGAGGTGCTCGGACACGGGACTCCTCAAGGCAGGGGACCCGGTCGAGTCTGCCACCGCGGGGGCCTCAACGCCCCGGTACGAGCTTCCCGTGCCACGACACGGCTTCCGCGTCGGTCAGCAGCGCCACCTGGTCGACCACCACGCGCAGGCGGGCGGCGTCGTCGGACGCGGCGTCCCACGCGGGCACGAAGGCGGGGTCCAGCGCGTCCGGGGCGCGGTCGAGCAGGACGCCGACCAGCTCGGTGACCAGCTCGCGCTGCCGGACCTGCATGGTGAGCCGCACGGGGTCCGACATCACGTACCGGACGGCCACCGCCTTGAGCAGCGCGACCTCCGCGGCGACGAGCCGGGGCACGGCCAGGTCGGCGGTGTAGCGGGTGAGCGGGCCGTCGCCGTGCCGCTCGCGGGTCGCCGTGACCGCGGCCGAGGCGAACCGGCCGACGAGTTCGCTGGTCAGGCGCTTCAGCGCCACCTGCGCGCCCAGCGACCCGTCGTACTCGGCGCGCGCCAGCTCGGCGATGACCGGCAGCCGGAGGAGTTCGCGGGCGGCCTCCTCCAGCTGCGACACCGGCTCGGTGGAGAAGTGCTTCGCGGCCAGCTCGGCGACGGCCGCGCGCTCGGAGGGGTCGGTCAGCGCGGTCATGCTGATGCGGTGGGCGAGCACGCCGTCCTCGACGTCGTGCACCGAGTAGGCGACGTCGTCGGCCCAGTCCATGACCTGGGTCTCCATCGGCTGACGGCGGTCCGGGGCGCCGTCGCGGACCCACTCGAACACGTCGAGGTCGTCGGGGTAGACGCCGAACTTGTGCACGCCCGGCGTGTGCGGCCACGGGTACTTGGTGGAGGCGTCCAGGCAGGCGCGGGTGAGGTTGAGCCCGCGGGCCGTCTTGGGTTCCAGCCGGGTCAGGATGCGCAGCGTCTGGGCGTTGCCCTCGAAGCCGCCGCACGGGCCCGCGAGGGCGTGCAGGGCCCGCTCCCCGTTGTGGCCGAACGGCGGGTGGCCGATGTCGTGGGCGAGACCGGCGGTGTCGACGACGTCCGGGTCGCAGCCCAGCGCCTCGCCGATGCCGCGGCCGATCTGGGCGACCTCCAGCGAGTGCGTCAGGCGCGTGCGCGGCACGCCGGAGCCCTCCCCCGGCCCGACGACCTGGGTCTTGCCCGCGAGGCGGCGCAGCGCGGCCGAGTGCAGGACGCGGGCGCGGTCCCTCGCGTACGGGGTGCGGTGCTCGCCGAACCCACCCGTCAGCGACGCGCCCTTCGGCCCCTCCTCCAGCAGCCTGGCGGCGTCGTGCTCGGTGTAGCGCTGGCTCATCCGGTCAGGGTAGCCACGGGCTCAGAGGGTGATGCCGTCGAACGCGCCCGCCGGGGCCCTCATCAGGTGGTAGTACAGCAGCGCGGCGGTCTCGCGGCGGATGTAGAACACCTGCGTCTCCCTGGTCTGCACGTTCGGGCCGCTGCGCGTGGGCGACGGCCAGGCGTCCAGGCCCTCGTCCTCGGCCATCGTGCGGGCGCGCAGGGAGTGCCACGGGTCGCTGACGATGACGGCGGTCTCGAGGCCGCGTTCACGGGCGGCGACGCCGAGCGCCTGGATGCTGCCCAGCGTGTCGTTGCCCTCGCCGACCTCGACGATCCGGTCCTCGGGCACCTCGTGGTCGACCAGCCAGAGCTTGCCCGCCTGGCCCTCGGTGAAGTTGTCCCCGGTCTGGCGACCGCCGGTGGTGACGATGTACTCGACGACGCCCTGCTCGTAGAGCTTGCGGGCGTGCTCCAGGCGGGCCTCCAGCACCTCGGAGGGGACGCCGTTGTACTGGGCGGCTCCGAGGACGACGGCCATGTCCGCGTGCGTGCGGTCGTCGTCCCTGGCCACCTGCCAGACCCGGAAGGCGGTACCGCCCACGACGAGTGCGCTGATCACCAGTCCCCCGAGGACCGTGCGCAGCACCAACCGCATGATTCTGGCCAGAGGAGTGAGGGACACGCCCTCATAGTTGCAGAATCAGGGCCTGCCGTGTTCCCCGGCCAGCCGCACGGCCTCCGCCCTCGTGCGCGCCCCCCGTCTCGCCGGTGGCGGACGACCGGTGGTCGCGCACCGCGCCGTCGGACGGGTGCGGGGTCCCGGCCAGGTCGGACACCTGCCGGGCATCCGCGCGTCGGGCAGCGCCACGCCACGGAGAACCACCAGCCCGGACGAGCCGAGGCCGATCCCGGAGACCACCGCCGGACCGACCGCGGTGAGGGCGGGGCTCGCCGCCGACCGCGTCCGGACGGGCTTGTCCACCCGGACCGGGTACGGCAGCCCGGAGAGCACCACCGCGGTGCGGAGCGCGGCTGTTCGCGCCGCGCCGCGACCGCGGCTCCGCGCGGGCGTCCGGGGAGGGGTCGGGGGTCACGACCTCGGCGCGACGGGTGTCGTGGCCGGCAGGATCGCCGCCATGCCCGCACCTGAACCCACCATCCTGGCCACGTCCGGCGGTTACCGCGCCGGCCACCGCACCGACATGGAGTTCGGCAAGCTGCTGCACTTCGCCGTCGAGCTGTCCGGCGTGGACGGACGGCGACCGTCCGTCTGCCACGTCGGCACCGCGAACGGCGACCAGCGCGCGGGCAACGCCCGCATCTCCGAGGCCGGGCGGCTCGTCGGCTGGGACGTCTCGCACCTGAACCTGTTCACCATGCCGCCGACCGACGACCTGCGGAGCTTCGTGCTCTCCCACGACGTGGTGTGGGTGGGCGGCGGCTCGGTGGCGAACCTGCTCGCCGTGTGGCGGGTGCACGGGCTAGGCGACGTGCTGCGCGAGGCGTGGCAGGCGGGGGTCGTGCTCAGCGGTGTGTCCGCCGGGTCCATCTGCTGGCACGTCGGCGGCACCACCGACTCGTTCGGGCCGGAGCTGAGGGTCGTCACCAACGGGCTCGCGCTGCTCCCCTACGGCAACGGCGTGCACTACGACTCCGAGAAGACCCGCCGCCCCGCCGTGCACGCCGCCGTGGCGTCCGGCGAGCTGCCGGTCACGTACTGCACCGACGACGGCGCCGGATTGCTCTACCGGGGTACCGAACTGGTCCAAGTGGTGTCCGAAATCTCCCACGGTGGCGGTTACGTAGTGCAACGAGATGAGTCTTCAGGAACCGCACAGGAGGAAAAGCTCGACATCAGGCGGTTGTAGAGCGTTCAGTTAATGACTGTGGGTGAGCGTGCGCGACGGATCGGACTCCTCGGGGTGATCGCCTTGATGATGGCGATCACCTCCTCCGCGTTCCTCGCGCACGACACCGGCCCGCCCGGCGCCGACGCCCCCGAGGCCGCGGCGGACGCCAGGGCCTACGCGGCCCCGCCCGCGGCCGGGAGCACGCCCCCGCCAGCCTCGTCGGAGCCTCCCGCGGCCCGCGTCGACTTCGGCGCCGGACTGGCGGCCGCGGAGGCGGCGGCGGGCGACTCGGTGGACCTCGGCGTCGCGGTCATGGACCTGCGGACCGGCGACCTGTTCGGCAGCGGTGGCGAGAAGCAGTACTACTCCGCGTCCCTGAGCAAGCTGCTGCTCGTCGTCGACGTGCTCGCCCGCCGCGCGGCGGGGGAACTGGAGCTGTCCGACGACGGCCTCGGCCTGGTCGAGCGGGCGCTGAGCTACAGCGACGACGGCGCGATGGACGCGATGTGGACCCTGTTCGACGGGATGGGCGCGGTGGAGCGGGTCGCCCAGCGCGCGGGCATGACCGGCACGCACCCGCCGGACGACCCGTCGCAGTGGGGCGAGGTCGTCGTGACGGCGGACGACATGGTGCGGCTCTACCACCACGTCCTGGGCGGCGGGCTGGGCGCGGCGGACCGCGACCTGGTCGTGGACGCGCTGGCCGCGGCCCGGCAGGAGGCGGCCGACGGGTTCGACCAGTTCTTCGGGCTGCTCGACGGCGCGGCGCGCGGCGACCGCACCGCGTACGCCAAGCAGGGCTGGATGCACTACCTGCCGAACGACGTCTACCTGCACAGCGCGGGCGTCGTGGAGGGCCGGTACGCCATCGCCGTGCTGACCGTCCACTCGGGAGTGTCCACGGACACCGCGCGGAGCAGGGTCGCCGACGTCGTCAGCGCCGTCCTCACCCCGCTGCCCACCACCTAGGGAACCGCTCCGGGACAGGAGGAAGGCCACCCCGCCGCCGAGGTGGCCTTCTCCTACCGCGTACTGCTACGCGGGAGCTACTCCTTGCAGGTCTTGCCCTTGTTGATGCAGTTGACCAGGCGGTTCATGATCTTCTGCGACATCACGTTCGCGAAGTCGTCGTGGTCGCTGACCGGGTTGTGGTCCTCGTTCGGGAACGAGTCGACCTTGTACTGGCCCTTCACCTGGATGTCCCTCGGGATGTCGTAGGTGAGGGTGGTGCGCAGCTGCGGCACGGCCTTGAAGCCCTGCGGGCACTTGCCGGTCGCCGCGTCCGGGAACACGATGTGCGTGCGGTGGTTCGCGGAGTCGGTGTTCTTGCCGTCCCAGCAGCTCGGGAAGTCGTGGATCCGCTTGACCTTCGCACCCTCGGGGCAGATCGGGTACTTGGCGAGCTGGACCTTGTCCTCGAAGCCCTCGCAGGTCCAGGAGTCGCGGGCGTTCTTGGTGCCGTTGACGGAGATCTTCGCGTCGCCGTAGAGGATCTTGAGGAACTTGGGCATCGCGGTGACCTTGCCGACCGGGCTGCCGCGGAAGGTCAGCTCGGCGCTCAGCGGGCGCTGGATCTCGCCGTCGTTGCCGGGGAGCTCGTTGTTCTCGTCGGGCTCGTCACCGGGGTTGGCCTCCACCGGCGGCTTGTCGCCGTTCTCGGAACCGTCACCGATGGGCGAGGGCTGGCCGGGGGCCTGCACCGAGCAGCGCGAGAGGGCACCGAAGTCGATCGGCTGGCGGCCGTCGCGGCCGAGCGCGATGGTCATCCGGTCGAGGATGGCCTTCCGCTTCTCCAGCAACGGGTTCACGACCTCGGCGTCGACCTGGCGCGCGGTCTCGAGCTTCTTCTCGGCCTCCTCGGTGACCTGGTCGACCTCTCCGAGGGCCTGGTCCACCTGGGGCTGGAGCTCGTCCGGCACCTCGTCGAGCTTGCTGGCGACGTCGGGGCAGACCAGGCGCGGCTTGCCCTTCTTCCTGGCGTTGGCGTCGGCGGCGGCCTGCTGCTCCTGCTCCTGCTGGGCGGCGACGTCGACCTCGTTCTCCTCCTCCTCGTCCGCGGTGTCGATGCGGATGACGGGCCAGAAGTAGGTCGACTTGTCACCGTTCTTGCAGGTGGTGCCCGCCGCCTGGAGGCTCTCGTTGGTCGAGTTCGCGTTCGTCGACAGGTTGCCGACGTAGTCGTGGAGGTGCTCGGCACCGTTCTCGACACCGGGCGCGGCGATGAAGTTGTCGCCGTTGAAGTGCTCGTTCTCGTTCACGCCGCAGTCGACCGTGAAGGTGCCCTTCGACGCGTTGCCCTGCTTCTTCACGGGCTTCACGTTGGGCTGGACCGTCGTGATGTCGACGAAGTTGGAGATGTCGGCGCCGTCGGCGGAAGCCTGGTCGCCACTGGTGGCCGACACCACGACCACGGCCCCAGCCGCGATTGCCACGGCAGCGCCGAGCGAGGCGATCTTGGTTCTGCGGGAGATTTGGTGCCGCCCACCGGTCCGGGTCATTCGATGCTCACCTCTGTCGTCGGGGTGCTTCCGAAGCGGCGTGTGAGGCCGACTCACTGGGGCATACGCACGGTTGACGTGACGCCCCTCAACCGTGCCCGCCTCGTTACCAATCCGTTACATCAACACCACTGGTAGCAGAGGTCTGAAATATCACCCAACGCATACCGCAGGCTGAATCAGTCCCATGGGAGACCCCCGCCAGTCACGGCGACACCACCTGTGAGATATCTTCGCCCCCATGCCCAGTGATCTTCAGGAACCCCAGGAGCAACTGCGCCGGATCGGCGGACTCGTCCGCGACTCGCGCAAGCACCGCGGTTGGACCCAGTCGCAACTCGCCGACGCGCTCGGCACCAGCCAGAGCGCGATCAACAGGATCGAGCAGGGCAACCAGAACCTGACCGTCGAGATGCTCACCAGGATCAGCGAGGCGCTCGACTCGGAGATCGTGTCGCTGGGGCGCACGGGCCCCGTGCACCTGCGCGTCGAGGGCGGCCACCAGCTCTCCGGCGAGATCAACGTGAAGACGAGCAAGAACGCGGGCGTGGCGCTGCTGTGCGCGTCGCTGCTCAACGAGGGCCGCACGATCCTGCGCAAGGTCGCCAGGATCGAGGAGGTCAACCGGATCCTGGAGGTGCTCGCCAGCATCGGCGTGAAGACCCGCTGGCTGAACGAGGCCAACGACCTGGAGGTCGTCCCGCCCGCCCGCCTCGACCTGGCCAACATGGACGTCGAGGCGGCGCGGCGCACCCGCAGCATCATCATGTTCCTCGGTCCGCTGATGCACCACGAGACCACGTTCGAACTGCCCTACGCGGGCGGCTGCGCGCTGGGCACCCGCACGGTCGAGCCGCACATGACCGCGTTGCGCCCCTTCGGCCTGGAGGTCAAGGCGACCGCGGGCAGCTACCACGCGGAGGTCGGCGACACCGGCGGCCCGCACCGGCCGATCGTGCTGACCGAACGCGGCGACACCGTCACCGAGAACGCCCTCATGGCCGCCGCGCGCCGCGACGGCGTGACGGTGATCCGCAACGCCAGCCCCAACTACATGGTCCAGGACCTGTGCTTCTTCCTGGTGGAGCTGGGGGTGCGGATCGACGGCATCGGCACGACCACGCTGACCGTGCACGGCGTGCCGAAGCTGCGGCGCGACGTCGACTACTCGCCGTCGGAGGACCCGATCGAGGCCATGAGCCTCGTGACGGCCGCGATCGTGACGTCGTCGGAGATCACCGTCCGCCGCGTGCCGATCGAGTTCATGGAGATCGAACTGGCGCTGCTGGAGGAGATGGGCCTGGTCTACGACCGGGGCGAGGAGTACCCGGCGGCCAACGGGCGGACGCGGCTCGTCGACCTGGTGGTGCGGCCGTCCGTCCTGCACGCGCCGGTCGACAAGATCCACCCGATGCCGTTCCCCGGCCTGAACATCGACAACCTGCCGTTCTTCGCGCTCATCGCGGCCGTCGCGCAGGGGTCGACGCTGATCCACGACTGGGTCTACGAGAACCGGGCGCTGTACTTCACCGAGCTGACGAAGCTGGGCGCGAAGGTGACGCTGATGGACCCGCACCGCGTGTACGTGGAGGGGCCGACGCACTGGTCGGGGGCCGAGGTGATCTGCCCGCCCGCGCTGCGGCCCGCCGTCGTGGTGCTGCTGGCGATGCTGGCCGCCAAGGGGAACTCGGTGCTGCGCAACGTCTACGTGATCAACCGGGGCTACGAGCAGCTCGCCGAGCGGCTGAACCTGCTCGGCGCGCGCATCCACTCGTTCCGGGACAACTGACCGGTGGGGGCGGTGCTCTCCGCACCGCCCCCGTCCGTCAGCAGCCGACGAGCCGCGCGGCCAGGTAGCCCTCCAGCTGGTCTATGGCGACGCGCTCCTGCGACATCGTGTCCCGCTCCCGCACCGTGACGGCGTGGTCGGTCAGGGTGTCGAAGTCGACGGTCACGCAGAACGGCGTGCCGATCTCGTCCTGCCGCCGGTAGCGGCGGCCGATCGCGCCCGCGTCGTCGAAGTCCACGTTCCAGTTGCGCCGCAACGCCGACGCGAGGTCGCGCGCCTTCGGCGAGAGGTCCGCGTTGCGCGACAGCGGGAGCACCGCCGCCTTCACCGGCGCGAGCCTCCGGTCGAGCTTCAGCACGACCCTGCGGTCCACACCGCCCTTGGCGTTGGGGGCCTCGTCCTCGTGGTAGGCCTCCAGCAGGAACGCCATCATCGGACGGCCGACGCCCGCCGCGGGCTCGATCACGAACGGCCGGTAGCGCGAGTTCGTGGCCTGGTCGAAGTAGGACAGGTCCACACCGGAGTGGTTGGAGTGGGTGGTGAGGTCGAAGTCGCCGCGGTTCGCGATGCCCTCCAGCTCACCCCACTCCTGGCCGCCGAACCGGAAGCGGTACTCGATGTCCACCGTCCGCTTCGAGTAGTGCGACAGCTTCTCCTTCGGGTGCTCGTAGTGCCGCAGGTTCTCCTTGGACAGCCCCAGGTCCGTGTACCAGCGCGCGCGCTCGTCGATCCAGTACTGGTGCCACTCCTCGTCCGTGCCGGGCTCGACGAAGAACTCCATCTCCATCTGCTCGAACTCGCGGGTGCGGAAGATGAAGTTGCCGGGCGTGATCTCGTTGCGGAACGACTTTCCGGTCTGGGCGATGCCGAACGGCGGCTTCTTGCGGGCCGAGGTCATCACGTTGGCGAAGTTGACGAAGATGCCCTGCGCGGTCTCCGGGCGCAGGTAGTGCAGGCCGTCGGCGCTCTCGGTCGGCCCGAGGTAGGTCTTCATCAGGCCGTTGAACATCTTCGGCTCGGTGAAGGTGCCCTTGTTGCCGCAGTTCGGGC
>NZ_DASUSQ010000120.1:0-45967 GCF_036375055.1 Umezawaea sp. | reverse complement strand
TCGGCGCCCGAACGCGGACCTTCGGCGGCGGACGTACTGACTGAGCCGATCGTCGTAACGCGTGCCCGCGGCACCGTCGTCGCTCCGAAAGCCGCTGAGTAACAACACAATCACGACCGAACCGGCGGGCGTCCTGCTTCCGAATCCCCGCCGTGGGAAGGGAGCAGGACAATGCCAACTAGCAACAGACAGCGATTACGGCGCGGTGCGATCGCCGCCGCCGTGGTCGCGGTCGCGGCGGCGGTACCCGCGGCGGAGGCCTCCAGCCACCGCGAAGCACCGCTGATCGCGGCGGACCCGGCGGTGGACAACACCGACGTGTACGCCTTCACCAGTCCCGACAAACCGGACACGGTCACGCTCATCGCGAACTGGTTCGGTCTGCAGGAACCCAACGGCGGCCCCAACTTCTACCCGTGGGCGGCCGACGCGCACTACGACGTCAACGTCGACAACGACGGCGACGCCGTGCCGGACCTGATCTACCGCCTGACGTTCAAGACCGACGACCGGCGCGGCGCGGACACGTTCCTCTACAACAACGGCGTCGTGTCCTCCCTGGACGACGAGAACCTGTTGTTCCGCCAGACCTACACGCTGGAGCAGATCGACGACGCGGGCGGCCGGAAGGTCCTCGTCAAGGACGGCAAGGTCGCGCCGTCGATCGTCGGACCGGCGTCCATGCCGTACTTCCAGCCGTTGCGCGACCAGGCGATCACCAAGCTCCAGGGCGGCGGCCAGGTCTACGCGGGCCCGGCGGACGACCCGTTCTTCGCCGACCTGCGGGTGTTCGACCTGCTCTACGGCGCGAACCTGTCCGAGGTCGGCCAGGACACGCTCAAGGGCTACAACGTCAACACGATCGCCCTCCAGATCCCGAAGCACGCGCTGGCGCTGAGGGGTGACGCCAAGCGCAACCCGGTCATCGGCCTCTGGGCCGACACCGAGCGCCAGACCCTGCGCCTGTCGCCGGGCGCGGCGAAGGCCGAGGGCCCGTTCGTGCAGGTGTCCCGACTGGGCAACCCGCTCGTCAACGAGGTCGTCTCCTCGGCCGGGATCAAGGACGCGTTCAACGGCCTGGAGCCGGTGAACGACGGCAAGGTGCAGGCGCTGCTGGACCGGGTGAACAAGCCCGAGCTGCCGAAGCTGATCGAGCAGATCTACGGCATCAAGGCCCCCGCGGAACCGCGCGCGGACCTGGCGGAGATCTTCCTGACCGGCATCACCACCAAGGCCAACGGGCCGATCAAGGTCGACCTCAACTCGCAGCTCGACAACGCCGACGTGGACCCGAAGCGGTTCGCGCCGTCGGAGCAGCTGCGGCTCAACATGTCCATCGCGCCGAACCCGCAGCCCAACCGGCTCGGTGTGCTGGGCGGTGACACGCAGGGCTTCCCCAACGGGCGTCGGCTGTTCGACGACGTCGTGGACATCGAGATCCAGGCGCTCGAAGGCGCGGCGGCCAGCGGCAAGCTGGTCAAGGCCCTCGCCGCCGGGGACAAGGTGCACCACAACGACGTGACCTTCGCCCCGAACTTCCCCTACGTCGGGCTACCGCGCAACAAGGCCGTCAACACCCCCTGACCACCGTGAGCCGGACGCGGCCGCCCGCGTCCGGTTCGGAGTGCCCGAGGAAGAGCCATGAAGCGCCAGTACCTGATGTGGTCCGCCGCGGCCGTCGCCGTCGCGGTGCTGGCCGTGTCGTACGCGGCCCGCTCGGACGGCACCCCCGAGGCCGCCCCTGGGGTGAGCCGCGCCAACGCCCTCCAGACCAGGACGGCCGCGCTGCGCGACAAGCTCCACGCCCGACCGGAGGACGCGGGCACGTGGGCCGAGCTGGGCGCCACCTACACCGAGCTGGCCCGTGCCGGGGCCGACCCCTCCTACTACGTGAAGGCCCAGGGCGCGCTGGAGGAGTCGCTGAAGATCAAGCCCGTCGACAACGGCGAGGCGATGCTCGGGCAGGGCGCGCTCGCCAACGCCCGCCACGACTTCGCCGCCGCCAGGGACTGGGGCCTCAGGGCGCGGGAGGTACGGCCGGACTCCGCCGAGGTGCACGGCGTCCTCGTCGACGCCTACACCGAACTCGGCGACGACGCCGCCGCCACCGCCTCGCTCCAGCGGATGCTGGACCTGCGTCCCGGTGTCGCCTCCTTCACCCGCGCCTCCTACCACTTCGAGACCCACGGCCGCATCGACGAGGCCGGGGACGCCCTCGACCGCGCGCTCGCCGCTGCGTCCACACCGGACGAACGCGTGTTCTGCCACTACTACCTCGGCGAGCTGGCGTTCAACCGGGGCGACCTGGACGAGGCCGCCCACCAGTACGACCGGGGTCTCGCGCTCAACCCGCTGGACGTGACCTCCTTGCAGGGCAGGGCCAAGGTCGCGGGCGCCCGCGGGCGGCTCGACGAGGCGCTGGAGGGGTACCGGCAGGTCGTCAGCCGGGTCCCCGCACCCCACTACCTGCTGGAGTACGCCGAACTGCTGGCCGCGGCCGGGCGCGCCCCCGAGGCCGCCGCCCAGCACGCCGTGCTGGCCGAGCAGAAGAAGCTGCTCGCCGCCCAGGGCGCCAACGACGACCTGACCCTGACCACCGTCGCCGCCGACCACGGCGACCCTGCCGAAGCCCTGGCGCTCGCGCAGGCCGAGTGGGGCCGCAGGCAGAGCGTGCTCGCCGCCGACGCGATGGCCTGGGCGCTGCACGTGAACGGCCGCGACGCCGAAGCGCTGGAGTTCTCCGACAGGGCCGCCGCGCTGGGCTGGCGCAACGCCACCTTCTCGTTCCACCGCGGCATGATCCTCGCCGCGCTCGGCCGCGGCCCCGAGGCGCACGCCGCGCTGACCGAGGCCCTGTCGGTGAACCCGCACTTCTCCCCGCTGCACGTCCCGGTCGCGCGCACCACGCTCGCCGCCCTGGAGAGCGCCCGATGAGGCGCGCGGCGGTGCTCGTCGTCCTTTTCGGACTGGCGCTGGTCCTCGGCTCCGGCGTGTCCGCGGCGCACCCGCTGGGCAACTTCAGCGTCAACCACTCCGACGTGCTCCAGCTCCACCCCGACCGGCTCGACGTGCGGTCCGTCGTGGACAGCGCGGAGATCCCGACGCTCCAGGAGCCCCGGCCGGTGGACGCCGCGCGCAAGTGCGCCGACGTCCTGGCCGCGCTCGACGCCCGCGCGGACGGTGAGCGGCTGGCGTTCACCACGACGTCGGCCACCGCCACCCACCCGCCGGGCCAGGCCGACCTGGCGACCACGCGGCTGGTGTGCGAGTTCACCGCGCCGCTGCGGATCGACGGCAGGGTGGCGCTGACGTTCGGCGACACCTACCTCGGCGACCGGATGGGGTGGCGGGAGATCACCGCCACCGGCACCGGCGTGGCGCTGTTCGGCGACGTGCCGACCAGCAGCGGCACCGACGAGCTGCGCGCGTACCCCGAGGACCTGCTGTCCACGCCGATGGACGTCCGCTCGGTCTCCCTGGAGGCCGAACCGGGGGAGGGGACACCCGCCGCGGCGTCGGGCACCACGCCCGTGCGGACCGGCATCGGGTTCATCGACGCCACCACGGCCGCGTTCAACGACCTCATCGGCTCCCGCGACCTGACCCCGGTCGTCGGGCTGCTCGCCGTGCTGCTCGCGCTGGTGCTCGGCGCGTCGCACGCGGCGCTGCCCGGCCACGGCAAGACCCTGATGGCCGCCTACCTGGCCGGGCGGCGGGGCACCAGCCGCGACGCCGTCCTGGTGGGCGCGACCGTGACGTTCACCCACACCGCGGGCGTACTGGTGCTGGGCCTGCTGCTCAGCGCGTCCAGCGCGCTCGCGGGCGACGAGGTGCTCCGCTGGCTCGGCACGGCCAGCGGCCTGCTGGTCGCCGTGATCGGTGGCGTCCTGCTGGCCTCCGCCCTGCGCCGCCGCCGCGCGGGCGCCACCGAGGAGACGGGCCACGGCCACGGGCACGGACATGGCCACGGCCACGGCCACGGGCACGGGCACGGACACTCGGCCGGTCCCCGCTACGGCCGGGCCGGGCTGATCGGCATGGGAGTCGCGGGCGGCCTCGTGCCCAGCCCGTCGGCGCTCATCGTCCTGCTCGGCGCGGTCGCGCTCGGCCGCACCTGGTTCGGCGTCGTCCTCGTCCTGGCCTACGGAGCCGGGATGGCCGCCGTGCTCACCCTCGCAGGCCTCCTGCTGATCAAGGTCCGCGACCGCCTGGAGAACCTCGCGGTCACCGCACGACTCCGCAAGCTGTCCGAGTACACCCCCTTCAGCACCGCCGCACTGGTGCTCGTCGTGGGCCTCGGTCTCACCACCCGCGCACTGATCGGTTAGGAGACGACCACCGTGAAACTGTTCTTGATCGCCACGGCCCTCTTGTTGCTCGCGGGGTGCACCCAGGGCGCCACAGCCGCGGGCGTCAAGTTCGACGACGAGGGGTTGGCGGACGTGACGTGCATGAAGCACCAGCCCGCTCCTCCGAGCCCGAACTACACGAACGAGGACGGTGGCCCCACCGACGAGGTCCTCCCCGTGCTGCGCTACTACACGGCGCACGGCAAGAAGGGCTACTGCGACGGCGCGGGCCCCAGCGAGGCCGACAAGGCGTGGGCCGCGGTGTACGTCGACCTGGGCGCCGACCAGGCCAACGTGGCGAAGCTCCTGGGGTAGCTGCCAGGATCACCCCGTGATCACCATCGACCCGGAGTCCCCCGTCCCACCGTTCGAGCAGGTGAGGGCGGAATTCGCCCGGCGCATCGCGAACCGCGAACTGGCCGTGGGAGCACGCCTGCCCACGGTCCGCGCGCTCGCGGCCGACCTGGGGCTCGCGGTCAACACGATCGCCCGCGCCTACCGCGAACTGGAGGAGGCGGGCCTGATCGAGACGAGGGGCCGCGCGGGCACCGTGGTCAGCGCGGCGGGCGAGCGGAGCCGCGAACGCGCCCTCCGCGCCGCCCGCTCCTACGCCCTGACGGTCCGCGAGGTGGGTCTCACGGCCGAGGAGGCGGGCGAGATCGTCCGCGCGGCGCTCGCCGACCAGTACCACGGGGAGCCCGCGTGACCGTCCGCACCGCGACCGCCGCCGACCTGGAGGCCGTCGTCGCCTCGGCCGCGGCGCTGTTCGCCGAGGACGGCGGCACCCGCGACCCGCACGTGGACACCACGTGGCCCGCGCGCCACGGCCACGAGCACTACGGCGCGGCCATCGCCGACCCGGACGTGCTGTGCCTGGTGGCCGTGGTGGACGACCAGGTCGTCGGTCACCTGGTGGGCCGGTTGAAGGGCCCGAACCCCACCCGACCGACCGTCGTGGGAGCCGAGCTGGAGAGCGTCCGGGTCGCCGAACCCCGGCGCGGCGGGGGCTTGGGCACCGCCCTGAACGGCGCGTTCACCGCGTGGGCCCGCGACCGGGGCGTCACCGAGGTGACCGTCCACGCCTTCGCGTCGAACACGGCCGCGATCAGGTTCTACGAGTCGCACGGCTACGTGCCCGCCTCGCTCCAGCTCCGCCTGCCGATCGGCTGAGCGGGTGCACGTCAGCGCCGCCACCTCCCCCGGCACCCCGTCCGCTCCCAACGAGGACTGGTTCAGCGCGAGCGCGCACCTGGTCGTGGTGCTGGACGGGGCCACCGTGCGCACCGGCACGGGCTGCCGGCACGGCGTCGTCTGGTACGTCCGCGCCCTGGGGGCGGCACTGGTCGCCGAGGCGTCCGACGAGACCCTCCCGCTGCCGGAGGCCCTGGCCGCGGCGATCCGCGGCGTCGCGGCCCGCCACCCGGACTGCGACCTCACCCACCCCGGCACCCCGTCCGCCGCCGTCGGGGTCGTCCGGGTCGAGGGCGACCACCTCGCGCACGCGGTCCTCGGCGACGTGTCCCTCGTGCTCGACACCGGGGCCGGGACCACCGTCGTCTCCGACGACCGGGTGAGCCGCACCGCGTCCGAGGAGCGGGTGCTCGCCGACACCCACCCGATCGGCACCCCGGAGAAGGCCGGGGCGCTGGTGCGGATGAAGCACGCCGAACTCGCGGCCCGCAACCGGCCCGGCGGGTACTGGATCGCGGCGGCGGCCCCGGACGCGGCGCGGCACGCGGTCGTCGGCCGGGTGCCGGGCGTGCGGCGGTTCGCCCTGCTGTCCGACGGCGCGGCCCGCGCGGTCGACCCGTTCGGCGTCCTGCGGTGGCCCGACGTGCTGGACACACAGCCGGACGACCTCGTGCGGCTGGTCCGCGAGGTCGAGGCGGCCGACCCGCTGGGGGAGCGGTTCCCGCGCAACAAGGCGTCCGACGACGCCACGGTGGTCCGCGGTGGGACCGGTCCGGCGGAACCGGCCCCACCGGGCGGTCACACGGCGCGCGCGATGGCGATCGCGCCCTCCAGCCGCGCTCCCGCCTCGTAGAACATGTACTCGACGCCGTTCTCCGTCCCGAACGACGGCGCGGCCGACCGGCCCCGGTCCGGCGCGCCCGTCAGCGGCCGGTGGAACACCCCGAGGTGCACCTTGCGGGTGAAGTCGTTGCCGACCTCGGTCAGGTGCATCGTGCCGAGGTTGGTGTGGAACACGACGTAGGTCGTCCCGTTGCGGTAGGCCAGCGACGGGGCCGCGGCGTCGGTGGCGCCGACCTCGGACGCGCGGATCAGCGGCGTCTGCGAGAACGTCCAGTCGCGACCGTCCGCGGACCAGCCCCAGCCGATGTTCCGCTTGTTCGCGGTGGTGTTGATCATGAACACCATCACGTAGTTCGCGCCGCGTGACGCGATCTTGTGCTCGAACACCCTGGCGTAGGACGTCTCGGTCGTCCCCGACGGCAGCATCGAGGTCGACAGCACGACCTTGTCGTAGGTGAAGGTGATGCCGTCCTTCGACCGCGCCAGCCGCGTCGTGGTGTTCTCGCCGTGGAAGTACAGCCACATCTCCTTGGCGGCGGTGTTCCACAGGACGTGCGCCGACGACACGTGCGAGACCGAGTAGTGCGGCGCCCAGTCCCGCTTCACGATCGGGTTGTTCGGGTACTCGGTGAACGGCCCTTCCAGGGAGTCGCCGTAGGCGAGGCAGATGCCGCCCGGCGCGTCGTGGGGCGCGTAGTACAGGTAGAACCGGCCCCGCGCGTTCGCCACGCGGCCGACCGTGCCGCGGATGGTGGGGAAGATCAGCTCGTTGGTCGGGTTGTACTTCAGCGAGCCCTTGTCGAACGCCGTCCGGACGTACCGGTAGGTCGGGAACCCCGCGGGTCCGGCCGACGCGGTACCCGGCGCCAGCGACGTCACCGCCACTCCGAGGCCGAGGCCCGCTCCGGCCCGGAACAGGGTCCTGCGGTCGATCTCTCCGGTCATCGTGGTTCTCCCTCTCGCCGTTGGGGGGTTGGCCGAGTGTCGAGGCCCGCCGCGCGGGACGTCAAGGTGCTAATACGTATTAGTGCTGCGGAAACGCGCATTCGTCCGCACTCTTGACATGTGCCGGGAAGACCACCACTCTCCTCGCTAATCCGCATTGGCACCGGGAGGACCCATGAAGCGCCGCGCACCTCGGCAGGCGGACATCGCCGCGTCGGCGGGTGTCTCGCAAGCCACCGTCTCCGTCGTCCTGGGCGGCAACCAGGGCGGCGTGCGCCTGTCCGAGGACACCCGGCTGCGCGTCCTCGCCGCCGCCGAGCAGCTCGGCTACGTGCCCGACCCCGTCGCCACGCGGCTCGCGTCCAAGCGCAACCACATGCTCGGGCTCTACACGTTCAAGGCGACCTTCCCGACCGACGTCGCCGACTCCTACTACCCGATCCTGGTCGGTGTCGAGGAGCAGGCGGCGGCGCTGGGCCAGGACCTGATCCTGTTCACCGGCGCCGACGGCCGCGGCGAGCGCACGCACGACGAGTCGGCGATCCGGCGCACCCGCATCGCCGACGGCTGCCTGTTCTTCGGCAGGCACGTGCCCGTCGACTCGATCGAGAAGCTGGTCGAGAGCGGGTTCCCGCTGGTCTACATAGGACGCCGCGACGAGCTGGACGGCCGGATCCCCTTCGTGGGCGCGGACTACGTGGCCGCCTCCGCCGCCGTCGTCCGGCAGCTGGTCGACCACGGCCACCGGGTGATCCGGTACGTCCGCGAGGACGACGACGCCCCCTCGTCCACCGACCGCGAACGCGGCGTCGTCGAGGCGGCGGCCGGCGCGGGGATCGACTGCGAGGTGGTCCGCACCGCCGTGGACCGCGCCGCCGTCGAGCGGTGGCGGCGGGACGGCGTCACCGCGGTCGTGGTCGAGGAGACCGACACCGACGCCGCCTACCGCGCCGTGCGCGCCGCCGTCGACGGCACCGACCTGTCCTACGCCGTGCTCGGCCGACCACCGGAGGGCGGCGACGAGGTCACCGGCTTCGAGGTGCCGCGCCGCGAGATGGGCCGCCGCGCCGTCGAACTGCTGGTGGAGCTGATCACCGGCGACCCGGAGGACCCGCACCAGCTCCTGCCCTGCGTACCCGTGCCCGGAACCACCGTGAAGGACGTCCCATGACCGAACTGGACACCGAGATCCTCGTCGTCGGAGGAGGGCTCGGCGGGGTCGCCGCCGCGCTCGCCGCCGCGAGCGCCGGGCACCGCGTGGTGCTCACCGAGGAGACCGACTGGATCGGCGGCCAGCTCACCGCGCAGGGCGTGCCGCCGGACGAGAACCCGTGGATCGAGCGGTTCGGCGCCACGGCGTCCTACCGGCGGGTCCGCGAGGGCATCCGCGACTACTACCGCAGGCACTACCCGTTGCGCGCCGAGGCGATGCGGATGGCCGAGCTGAACCCCGGCGCGGGCCGCGTCTCCAAGCTCTGCCACGAGCCGCGCGTGGCGCTGGCCGTGCTGGAGGCCGCGCTGGCGCCGCACCGCTCCGCCGGGCGGATCACCGTGCTCCTGCGGCACCGGCCGACCGGCGTGCACACCACCGGTGACGCGGTCGACGCCGTGGACCTCCTCGACGACGACGGCAACGCGACCACGGTGCGCGCCGACTACGTGCTGGACGCCACCGAGAACGGCGACCTGCTGCCGATGGCGGGCGTCGAGCACGTGGTGGGCGCGGAGTCGCGGGCCGAGCACGACGAGCCGCACGCCCCCGACACCGCCGACCCGCTCAACCTCCAGGGCATCACCTACTGCTTCGCCCTGTCGCACCACGCGGGCGAGGACCACACGATCGACAAGCCCCGGACGTACGACTTCTGGCGCGCCTACCAGCCCGAGTTCTGGCCCGGCCCGCTGCTCGGCTTCACCGCCCCCGACCCGCGCACGCTCGAACCGGTCGCCAGGACGTTCGAGCCGAACCCGGACACCGACCCGCTGGCCATCACCGCCGACCAGAGCGCCGACGCCGGCGACAAGGAGCTGTGGGCGTTCCGCCGCATCCTCGCGCGCGGCGTCCACCAGCCCGGCGCGTTCGACTCCGACATCACCCTCGTGAACTGGCCGCTCAACGACTACTGGCTGTCCCCGGCGCTGGAGATCGACGGCCACGTGGACGCCGCGGCCGTGGCGAAGGCCCACGACGAGGCCAAGCAGCTCTCCCTGTCGGTCCTGCACTGGCTCCAGACCGAGGCCCCGCGCGTCGACGGCGGCACCGGCTTCCCCGGCCTGCGCCTGCGCCACGACGTGATGGGCACGCGCGACGGCCTGGCGAAGTCGGCGTACGTCCGCGAGTCCCGCCGCATCAGGGCGGTCACCACGATCACCGAGCACGACGTGTCCCTCGACCTGCTCGGGCCCGGCGAGCGCACCCGGTACGCCGACTCCGTCGGCATCGGCAGCTACCGCATCGACCTGCACCCCTCCACCTCCGGTGACGGCTACGTCGACATCGCCAGCGTCCCCTTCGAGATCCCGCTCGGCGCGCTCCTGCCGCAACGGGTCGACAACCTGCTCCCCGCGGGCAAGAACATCGGCACCACGCACATCACCAACGGCTGCTACCGCCTCCACCCGGTCGAGTGGAACGTCGGCGAGGTCGCGGGCCACCTCGCGGGCTTCGCCCTGCGCCGCGGCAAGTCCCCGCGGCAGATCCGCACCGACACCAAGCTGCACGACGAGTTCGCCCAGCTCCTGGACCAGGCGGGCGTCGAACGCCACTGGCCCGACGTGCGCGGCTACTGACCCCCTCGACCTTCCCCCGGAGGTGTTTGCAATGACGCCACACCCCGTTCGCATCGGCATCGACGTCGGTGGCACGTTCACCGACGCCGTGGCCGTCGACGCGACGACGTTCGCCCTGCTCGGCCAGGTCAAGGTCCCCACCAGCCACGACCACCCCGACGGGGTCGCGCACGGCATCCTGGCCGCGCTGCGCGAACTCCAGGAGCAGACCGGGATCGACCCGTCGTCGGTGTCGTTCCTGGCGCACGGCACCACCCAGGCCACCAACGCGCTGCTGGAGGGCGACGTCGCCACCGTCGGCGTGGTCGGCGTCGGCCGCGGCTTCGAGTCGTGGGCCACCGGCAGGCTGAAATCCCTGGCGAAGCTCCAGCTCACACCCGGCAAGGGCCTGCCGATCCGGTACGCCGGGGTGCGCGACGCCGAGGACCCGGTCGAGGTCAAGGCGGCCGTGGCGAAGGTCGTGGACGAGGGCGCGGACGTCGTCGTGGCGGTGCAGCCGTTCAGCGTCGACGACCCGCTGGGCGAGCGGGCGGTCGTCGCCCAGGCCCGTGCGCAGGGGCTGCTCGCGACGGCGACGCACGAGATCACCGGCCTGTACGGGCTGGCGAAGCGGGCCCGCACGGCGGTGCTCAACGCCGGGATCATGCCGCGCATGGTCGAGACCGCCGACCTGGTCGAGCGCAGCGTCGAGGCGGCGGGCATCACCGCGCCGCTGATGGTGATGCGCGGCGACGGCGGCGTGATGTCGCTGCCGGAGATGCGGAGGCGACCGCTGCTCACGGCGCTGAGCGGTCCGGCGGCGGGCGTGGCGGGGGCGCTGATGGGGGAGCGGCTGAGCGAGGGCGTGTTCCTGGAGACCGGGGGCACGTCCACCGACATCAGCGTGGTGCGCCGCGGCCGGGTGCAGGTCCGGCACGCCCGCCTCGGCGGACGCGAGACGTACCTGCCCGCGCTGGACGTCCGCACGGTCGGCGTCGGAGGCGGGTCCCTGGTCCGGCTCGACGGCACGACCGTCCGGGCGGTCGGCCCCCGCAGCGCCCACATCGCGGGCCTCGCCTACGCCTGCTTCGCCCCCGCGAAGGCCCTGGCGGACGCGACGCTCGTGACCATCGCGCCGAAGCCGGGCGACCCGGCGGACTACGTGGCGCTGGAGACCCCCGACGGCACGCGGTACGCGCTCACCCCGACCTGCGCGGCCAACGCGCTCGGCGTCGTGCCGCCGGACAGCTACGCGCACTGCGACCCCGAAGCGGCGCGGCGGGCCGTCGCACCGCTGGCCGCGGCCCTCGGACTGTCCACCGAGGACGCGGCGACGGCCGTGCTGCGCCAGGCGGTCAAGCCCGTGAAGGCCGTCGTGGACGACCTCGTCGACGCCTACGGGCTCGACCGCGAGACCCTGAGCCTCGTCGGCGGGGGAGGAGGGGCCGCCTCGGTCACCCCGTTCCTCGGCGTCGAGTCCGGACTGGACTGGCGGATCGCCGCGCACAGCGAGGTCATCAGCCCGCTCGGCGCCGCCCTCGCCCTGGTCCGGGAGTCGGTCGAGAAGATCGTGCCCAACCCGTCGCACACCGACGTCCTGGCCGTGCGCGCCCAGGCCGAGCAGGCGGTCATCGCGCAGGGCGCCGACCCGGCGGGGGTGGAGGTCGACGTGACGGTCGACCCGCAGCGCAACCTGATCCTCGCCGTCGCCACCGGCGCGACGGAGCTGCGGACCAAGGACCGCGCGGCCGTGGTGGACGACGACGAGGTGCTGGCCGACGTCGCCCGCACGCTGGGCGTGCCCGGCAGCGAGGTCAGCGAACTCGCCCGCACCGGCCACCACCGGGCGCTGGGCGCGCGCAGCAGGCCGAAGGGGTTCCTCGGCCGGTTCCGGCCGGTCGCCCAGCACGTGCGGGTGGTCGACGTCGACGGCGTGGTCCGGCTGCACAGCGCGAACGCGCACGTGGAGCGCACGAGCGTCGGCGAGGCGTCCGGGACGCTCACCAGGCTCGTCGACGAGCACACCCGCGTCGGCGACGGCGGCAGCCGCGCGCCCGCCGTGTGGCTGCTGGTCGGCCCGAAGATCGCCGACCTGTCCGGGGTGCTCGACCGCGACCAGCTCGTGGCCCTGATCGGCGCGGAGCTCAAGTCCCGCACACCGGACGAGCCGCTGGTCGCGATCCTGGAGGACCGCGGATGAGCACCGACGAGGACCTGGCCGTGGCGCTGCTGAGGGCCACGCCCACCCACGAGAACCGGACCGAGGAGCAGCTCCGCTCCTGGGCGGTGGCCGCGCTCGCGTTCGGCGACGAACTGCCCCTGGAGGACCCGGACGTGACCGTGGTCGAGGAGGCGAACGGCGTGGCGGAGGACGTCGTGACCCTCGCCGAGTACCACGCCCGCACGCGCACCGTGACCGTCCACACCGACAGCCTCGCGCTGCTCGCCGACGTCGCCGCCCGCAAGGGCTGGACCGACGTCACGCCCGCCGCGCTGCGCGCCGCCGCCGTCGCGCACGAGGTCGTGCACCACCGCCTGCACGGCGGACTGGCGCGCGAACTGCGCCACCGCCTGGACCACGTCGTCTGCCGCGTCGGCCCGCTCCGGGTCCGCGGCCACGTCGTGGGCGCCGACGAGGTCGTCGCCCACCGCTACGCCCACCGCGCCAGCGGCCTGCGGCGCAGCCCCCTCCAGCTCTCCGCCGCACTAGCCGAACTCGGAGGTTGACCCGTGGGATACGCAATCCTGGCCGTGATGGCCGTCGGGGTCGTCCTGATGCTCACCCGCGTGCTGCCCACCGCGTTCGCGCTCGGCCTGATGGCGGTCGTCATCGCGCTGCTGGCGGGGGCCACCGTGCTGGGCGACAAGAACAGCGTCGGCACGACCGTCCTGCAAACCGGGTCGACGCTGCTGGCCGCGACGATGATCGCGGTGCTGCTCGGCTCGTGGCTGGGCACGCTCATGGAGGACACCGGCATCGCGTCCACGCTCGTCCGCAAGATCGTGGAGTTCGGCGGGGAGCGGCCTGCCGTGGTCGCGCTCGGCGTCTACTCCGTGGCGGTCCTGTGCGGCAGCATCACCGGCTCGGCGCCCGCCGCCATGCTCGCGGGCGTCGTCGGCATCCCCGCCATGATCGCCGTCGGCGTCCGGCCCGTGGTGGCCGGTGGCACGGTGCTCATGGGCATCGCCACCGGCCTCCCGCTGGACCTGATCGGCTGGCAGTTCCTGTCCGACGCGATCAAGATCCCGATCGAGCAGGTGCGGTCGTTCCAGCTCACGCTGTTCCCGATCGTGCTCGTCGGCAGCCTGCTCTACATCCTGGTCGAGACCCGCCGCCACGGGGCCAGGCACGCCTGGGCGGTCCGGCTCGACGCCAAGCCGCCCTCGGCCAGGGTCCGGCGCGGCGACGCCCCCTGGTACGCGCTGGCCGCCCCGCTCGTGCCGATCGTGCTGGCCCTCGGCCTGCACGTGCCGATCGTGCCGTCACTGCTCGCGGGAGTCGTGTACGCGCTGGTCACCACGACCCGGCCCGGCAAGCTCGGCGAACGCGCGCTGCGCTCGCTCTACCGGGCGTTCGACGTCGCCGCGCCGCCGATCGTGCTGTTCGTCGCCATCGGCGTGCTGCTCTCGGCGGTGCGGCTGCCCGGAGCGGTCAGCGCCCTGACGCCGATCGTGTCGGCGCTGAGCCCGTCCGGGACCGTGCTGTTCGTGCTGGTGTTCGCCGCGCTGGTGCCGCTGTGCCTGTACCGGGGCCCGTTCAACGTCTACGGCCTCGGCGCGGGCGTCGCGGGTGTCCTGGTGTCTGGCGGCATCTACCCGTCCACGGCGGTGCTCGGCCTGATGGCCTCCTACGGCCAGGTGCTCGGCGTTTCGGACCCGACGAGCACCCAGACCGTGTGGAGCGCGCAGTACGCGGGTGTGCGGCCGGAGAGGGTGATGGCCTCGACCCTGCCGTACACGTGGCTCATCGCGATCGGCGGACTGGTGCTGACCGCGGCGCTCCACCTGACCTAGCGGCTCAGTAGGCGGCCTTCGGCATCATGAACCACAGGACGAGGTAGACCACGAACTGCGGACCGGGGAGCAGGCAGGACAGGACGAAGATCAGCCGCACGGTGTTCGGCTTCACGCCGAACCGATCGGCGAGACCGGCGCACACACCGGCGATGACCTTCTTGTGCTGGGGCCTCGTCAACGTTGATGTCATGACTCAACAGTGCCCGCGCCGCGGAGCGCGTGCATCGGTGAGAACCCTGATTTCCCACTCCGGGGTCCCACCCCGCGAGGGGTCGCGGCCCGGCCTCACCGGGCCGTGACCCCGGGCTCGTACGCTCACCCGGTGGTCGCAACTCCCGTGGCGTCGGACACGCCCGCCGCCGAAACCCCGCCCAGCCGCCCTCGCCGCGACGTCCGCGGTCTCCTGCTCCGGATGCTCCTGTCCTCGGGCGGGGGCGTGCTGGTCTACCTGAGCTTCCCCCCGCGCACCGTCTGGTGGCTCGCCCCGCTCGGCTTCGCCCTGCTCGGCTGGGTCCTGCACGGCCGTCGCGCGCGGGCGGGCCTCGGCCACGGCGTGCTGTTCGGCCTGGGGTTCCTGGTCCCGCTGCTGGCCTGGACCGGCGAGTTCGTCGGACCGGTCGCGTGGCTGCCCCTGAGCCTCGCCTGCGCGGCCCTGATCGGCGTGGGCACCGCGGCCATCGCGGTGGTCTCGAAGCTGCCGCTCGCACCGCTGTGGGCCGCGCTGCTGTGGGTGGCCGACGAACTGCTGCGGGGTGTGTTCCCGTTCGGCGGCTTCCCGTGGGGCAAGATCGCCTTCGGCCAGCCGGAGGGCTGGTACCTGCCGCTGGCCGCCGTCGGCGGCGCCCCGCTGGTCGGGTTCGCCGTCGCCCTGACCGGCTTCGGGCTCGCCGCGGTCGTGCGGAACCTCCGCGCCCGGCCGCTCGTCCCCGCCCTGCTGGTCGTCGTCCCGCTCGCGGCGGGACCGGCCGCCACCGGCCTGGTCGGCACGGACGCGAGCGAGGGCACGGCCGTCGTGGCCGCCATCCAGGGCAACGTGCCCAGGGCGGGCCTCGACTTCAACTCCCAGCGCCGCGCCGTGCTCGACAACCACGTCAACCGGACCCTGGAGCTCGCCGAGGACGTCCGCGAGGGCAGGCAGCCCCAGCCCGACCTGGTCATCTGGCCGGAGAACTCCTCCGACATCGACCCGTTCCGCAACGCCGACGCCGCCCTGCGCATCCAGCTGGCCGCCCGGACGATCAACGCCCCCATCGCGGTCGGCGCGGTCGTGATCGGCGACGACAACCTGCCGCGCAACACCGTCGTCCTGTGGGACCCGGAGCGCGGCCCGATCGACACCTACACCAAGCGCAAGCTCCAGCCGTTCGGCGAGACGATGCCCTACCGGTCGTTCTTCCGGATCTTCAGCAAGCTGGTCGACCGGGCGAACAACTTCCAACCGGGCACCGACCCGGACGGGTTCGTGATGGGACCGGCGAAGGTGTCGCTGGACACGTGCTACGAGGTCGCGTTCGACGAGATCGTCCGGGAGAACGTCCGGACCGGCGCGAACCTGATCGCCATCCCCACGAACAACGCCACCTTCGGGTACACCGAGATGACCTACCAGCAGCTTTCCATGTCCCGCGTCCGGGCCGTCGAGCACGGCCGGGCGGTCGTCGTGGCCGCCACCAGCGGGGTCAGCGCCATGGTCTCGCCCGACGGGTCCGTCACCCGGAAGACCGGTCTGTTCACCCCCGCGGCACTGGTCGAGAGGTTGCCGCTGCGCGGGCAGACTACGCTGGCCACTCGGCTTGGTGCTTGGCCCGAGTGGGTGATGTCCGCACTGGGGCTCCTGGCCGTGGCGTTCAGCTTGACCCACACACGACGAGTAGCGCGTCCGGAGCCCGAGGTGGGCCCCGGCGAGGAGGACACGGATGGCGGACCAGCAGGCGCAGCCTGACCGCGAGCTCGGGCCGGTGCTGGTGGTGATCCCGACCTACAACGAGCGGGACAACATCGGGACGATCGTCAAGCGGCTGCACGCAGCCCTGCCCGAGGTGCACGCCCTCGTGGTCGACGACGGCAGCCCCGACGGAACAGGGCAGGTCGCGGACGAGATGGCGGCGGCGGACGAGCGCGTCCACGTGCTGCACCGCACGGAGAAGGCCGGGCTCGGCGCGGCGTACGTCGCGGGCTTCGGCTGGGGCCTGGAGCGCGGCTACGCGTTCCTCGTCGAGATGGACGCGGACGGCTCCCACGCGCCCGAGGACCTGCCCAGGATGCTCGACGCGGCGGCGGGGGCGGACCTGGTGATCGGGTCGCGCTACGTGACCGGCGGCAGCGTCGTGAACTGGCCGAAGTCGCGGGAGGTGTTCTCGCGGGGCGCCAACCTGTACTCGCGGATCGCCCTCGGCGCGCCGATCAAGGACATCACGGCCGGGTTCCGCGTGTACCGCGCGGAGGTGCTGCGCAAGCTCAAGCTGCACAACGTGGCGTCCTCGGGCTACTGCTTCCAGATCGACCTGTCGTGGCGCACCCACGAGCTGGGCTTCCGGATCGTCGAGGTCCCGATCACCTTCACCGACCGGATCATCGGCGAGTCGAAGATGAGCGGCAACGTCGTCCGCGAGGCCCTGATCAGGGTCACCAAGTGGGGGCTGCGTCGCCGCGGCACCCAGCTCAAGAACGTCTTCGCCCCGAAGGCCAAGACGCCCAGCGGCAGCTAGGCCGCGCGGGAACCCCGCCGGGTCCTCTCCGGTCCCGGCGGGCGTCACGGACGTTCCAGAACGCCGACGAGGGGCCGCCCACCGGATCTCCGGTGGGCGGCCCCTCGTGGCTCTGCGCGCCTGGGTCAGGCGGTGCGGGTACGCCGTCCGCGCAGCTCTTCGAGGCGCTCGTCGAGCAGCTCCTCCAGCTCGGGGATGGTCCGACGCTCCAGGAGCATGTCCCAGTGCGTGCGCGGGGGCTTGATCTTCTTGGCTTCCGGCTCGACTCCGTCGATGATCTTCGACTCGGTGCCGTGGAGGCGGCATTCCCAGGTCGGAGGCAGTTCGGCGTCGTCGGAGAAGGGGACCTCGAAGTCATGCCCCTTGGGGCAGGCGAACCGCGCGACACGGCGCGGGGCTAGGTCGTGGTTGCGGTCCGTCTCGTAGCTGACTGCTCCGAGCCGGCTGCCACGTAGAACGCGGTCGGCCATGGCGCTGTCCTTTCGCTCGGCCTCAGGGCCGGGGCCCAGGCTTCTTGCTCACCGAGTGCAACGTACGGATTGGTCCGTTCGTTCCCCGGTATACGGTCATGGTCGCCCACAGTGACGTCTTTCACCCGTCAACGAAGGCTTCCTACTAAGGGATGCAATCGCGCCAGGATCGTGACGCGTTATCAAGCTACCGTGTGAGTTCGTCACACGAATGGAGCAGTACCCCTCGTCAGCGTGCGCCTACGCCAGCCTAAGCTGACCACTTTGGGCTACATCCGGTCCCAGGTCGCCTAGCCGAAAGTGGCGCCTGCACAGCACTTGGTAGCGCACGGTAGTTTCAGTGTGTTCTGGGACACTGCCACGCTCCGTGTCAGGCCGCATCTGCTCCGTGTCCGCCACCATGACGGTGTCCCCGGCCCGAATCACCCGTCCGGCCCGCACCCGAGCGTTGAAACGCCCTGGTAGACCGCACCAGCACAGAACTTCGACCTGGATCGCGTGCAGATCGTCGGCCAGTTCGAAGAGCCGTCGGGAGCCGGGGAACATCTCGCCGCGGAAATCCGTGGCGAGTCCGAAGCAGTAGATGTCGACCTGGACGTCGTCCGCCAACTCCGCCAGCTGTTCCACCTGAACGGGTGATAGGAACTGGGCCTCGTCGACGATCAGGTAGTCCACCCGCTGCCCGAGCGCCCACTGCGCGCGCACCAGCAGCCTCAGGTCGCCGTCGGAGACCTCGACGGCCTCGTGGGCGATCCCGATGCGGCTGGAGATCTGGGGCTTGCCCGAGCGGTCGTGGCGCACGAGCAGCAACCCCCGACGACCCTGCCGGGAGTTGTTGTGGTCGATCTGCAACGCCAGCGTCGACTTCCCGCAGTCCATCGGCCCGAAGTAGAACTTCAGGTGACCGACCACGGGCGCGGACCGGCGTGAGCCTGCCACGGGGACCGCGGACAGGGCATCGGTGGGGTCCTGGGATGACGGGGGCGCTTCCACGGCGGGTCACCCTAGTGGTTCGACCTCCGAGGGTCCGCTCGGTGGGGCCGTCGAGGGCTCGGCCCCGGTCGTCTCGGGCGCCGTCGTCGGCTCGACGGCGGTCGTGGTCACCTCGGCCGTCGTGGTCTCCGGCGGGGCTTCGGTGCTGTTCACGACGGGTGTGGTCGTTTCCGGGGTGCTGGTCGGGCCGCTGAACGCCTCCGCTGCTCGTGCAGGTGCCTGTGCAGGTGCTTGTGCCACCGGCTTGGCAGCGGGCGCGTCGGACGGCTGGACGGCCACCGCGTCGGCCGCCGCCTCGGGCTCGGGCGCGGGCTCCCCGGACGACGACACGGCGGGAGGGCCGGAGGGCGTTCCGGGCACGGGTCCCTGGCCGCCGAACCACAGCAGCCCCGCCGCGATCCCGGCCGTGAGGCCGAGCAGCACGAGCGGCGTCCGGTGCGCCAGCGGCGGGCGCCCGAGCGGGATGGCGGCGGTCGGGTTGTCGCGCGGCCGGGGCTCGGGCGGGGCCTCGTCCGCGCTGTGCCGGGGCGAGGTGGTCGACGCGGGTCCGACGCCCGGAGCCGCGTGCCGCGGCAGCGAGAGTTCGACCACGGGCCGGGGGAGCGGGATCGACGTCGAGGTGTCGCCCAGCGGCTCGACCGGCCTCGGGCGGACGAGCGTGGACTCGGCGCCGCTGTCCGACACGTGCCGCAGCAGCCGTTCCAACTCCTCCCCGCCCGGCCGGTCCGCGGGGTCGGGGGCCAGCAGCCCGTCGATCACGGGACGCAGGCCGCCCGCGTGCACCGGGGGCTCCGGCTTCTCGGAGACGATCGCGGTCACGGTCGACAGCGGGTCGCCGCGGTCCAGCGGCGGCCTGCCCTCGACGGCGGCGTAGAGCGTCGCGCCGAGCGACCAGAGGTCCGAGGCGGGCCCCATCGGCAGCCCGCGGGCCCGTTCCGGCGCGATGTAGGAGGGCGCTCCGAAGAGCGTGCCGACCATCCGCGTCCCGGTGTCGGCGGCGATCCCGAAGTCCGTCAGGTAGGCGTCCTCGCGGTCGTCGAGCAGCACGTTGCCCGGCTTCACGTCGCAGTGCACGACCCCCTGGGCGTGCACCGCCTCCAGGCCCGCCAGCAGCTGCCGCCCCATGAGTGCCGCCCGGCTGGGCCGCATCGGCCCGTCGTCGGCGAGCACCGCGGCCAGCGACCGCGACCGCACCAGCCGCATCACCAGCCACGGCTTGCCGTCCTCGTAGACCAGGTCGTAGACGGTGACCACGTTCGGGTGGCACACCTTCGCCCCGACCTGCGCCTCGCGGCGCATCCGCTCCTCGTGATCGGGGTGGACCTCCTTGATGGCCACCTGTCTGCGCAGGAGGCGGTCGTCGGCCGCCCACACGACACCCATGCCGCCCGACCCGATGCGGTCGAGCAGCTTGTACCTGCCTGCCAGCAGATCCGCCTGATCAAGGATCACCGCCATGAGGTCCCCCGGAGGGAGGCGCGGTAAACCTCGCCGTCTCCGTTGGTTCAGCGCGGACTGAAGCGAAATCCGGCGGGAACCGTTCCCCGCCACCCGCGTCAGAAGATCGACAACGCGGTGTCGCGAACCGGCATGCCGTCCCGGCCGAACACCCACCGACCGGGGGTGTAACGCTGACGCCGTTCCCGTCGAATCCGAGTCGATCGGCTGGTCGGGCCGGGTGGTCGATCGGCGTGCCGATCCGAGCAGGGAGCCGCGCTTGCACCCCGAGCACGAGTCGCCGGTGTCCGTGACCCTCGAAGCGGTGTCGGTGGTCAGCTACGCGATGGCGCACAACGGCGTCCCGGTGATCGGCAGGGTCACCGTCGACGGCGTGCGGCAGGACGTGCGGGGCGCCGTGCTGGGGTTCGTGCTCGCGGACGCCACCGGTCCGCTGTCGGAGGCGCGCCGCCTGCCCCTGGACCTGCCCGCCGGGCGACCGACGGTCCTGACGGACCTGCCTCTCGCACTGGACCCGGCGGCGATGCTGCTGGTCGAGGAGCAGCGGCCGGGCACGATCCGGGCGTGGGTCGAGGTCGGTGGCGTCCGACTGGCCGGGACGTCGGCGCCGGTGCGGGTGCTCGCCGCCCACCAGTGGTCGGCGCGGCCCCTCCCGCTCGGCCTGGAGATGCTCGCGGCCCACGTGCAGCCGAACCACCCGTCCGTGGTGGACCTGGTGGGGCTCGTCGCGGACCGGCTGCTCGCGACCACCGGCAGCCCGTCCCTCCAGGGCTACCAGGCGGGCCCCGACCGGGTGGACGAGGTCGCGCGGGCGGTCTTCGACGTGCTCGGCACCCGCGGGATCGCCGGGGGAACCCCGCCCGAGGGGTGGACCGACGTCGGGCAGCCGGTGCGGACGCCGGGGCAGGTCCTGCGCGACCGCGTCGCCACGAGCCTGGACCTGGTGGTCGTCATGGCGGCGGTGCTGGAGCACGCCGGGGTGAACCCGCTGCTGTGGCTGGCCGACGACCACGCGTTCCTCGGCTACTGGCGCGAGGAGGCCTCGCTGGACGGCCCCGCCCAGACCGACGTGGCGGACGTGGTCAACCGGGTCGACCTCGACCGGATCCGGCTGGTCGAGACCACGCACGCGGTGCGCGGGCTGCCGTTCGGGGCGAGCCACCGACCGCCGTACGACGGGTACCTGGCGGGCGGGCTGGAACGGGTGCTCGGCGTCGTCGACGTGGCCCGCGCGCGGCGCGACCGGATCGTGCCGCTGCCCGCGCGCACCCGTGACACCGGCGGGACCGTGGTGGTCAGCCCGTACACGCCCACCCCGCGGTTCCGGCCCGAGGTGCCCGTCGCCGCCCGGCCGACCACGGGCCCGAGGCACGCGACACCCGTCCCGCCGAGGGTGACCCGCTGGAAGAACGCGCTGCTCGACCTCAGCCTGCGCAACCGGCTGGTGAACTTCACCGCCCGCTCGGGGCTGCCGCTCGCGGTACCGGGGGAACGGCTCGGGGAACTGGAGGACGTGCTGCACCGCGGCGGGGCGGTGACCCTGCGCGCGTCGGACGACCTGGCCGCCGTGGACCGGGAACGGGGGGTGCGGGCGGGCCGGGACCTGCCGCCGGAGCGCCTGCGGGAACTGCTGGTCGACCGGAGGTCGGTCCACGCGGACGTGACGGAGGCGGCCTACGCGCCCCGGCTGCGCGGCCTGGCGCACCGGGCTCGGACGATCCTGGAGGAGACCGGGGCGAACAACCTCTACCTGGCGCTCGGGTCGCTCGTGTGGGAGCTGGACGGCCGACCGCTGCGCTCCCCGCTGGTGCTGGTGCCGGTGGTGCTCACGCCGTCCGGCCGCGGCGGCCGGTACCGGCTGTCGCTGGACGAGGCCGGTTCGTCCACGCCGAACCACTGCCTGGTGGAGAAGCTGCGGCAGGTGCACGGCCTGGACGTGCCCGGCCTGGCCGAACCGGAACCCGACGCCGCGGGGATCGACCTGGACGCGGTGTTCGCGGCGACCCGCACGGCACTCGCCGACCGCGGCCTGCCCTACCGCGTGGAGCCGACGGCCGACCTCGCGGTGCTCCAGTTCGCGAAGTTCCGCCTGTGGAAGGACCTCGACGACAACTGGGAGACCTTCACCGAGAACCCGCTGGTGGCGCACCTGGTGCACCGGCCGGAGGAGGCGTTCGCGGACCCGGTGACGACGTCGGAGCTGCACGACCTGGAGGAACTCGCCGAGCGGTGCCCGGTGCCCGCGGACGCCTCGCAGCTCACGGCGGTCGCCGAGGCCGTGGCCGGGCGGACGTTCGTGCTGGAGGGCCCACCGGGCACCGGCAAGTCCCAGACGATCACGAACCTGCTGGTCCAGGCCGTGGCCGAGGGCAAGAGGGTGCTGTTCGTCGCGGAGAAGCGGGCCGCGCTCGACGTGGTCCGGCGCAGGCTGGACGAGGTCGGCATGGGCCCGCTGACGCTCGACCTGCACGACAGGACCAGCACACCGGTGGCCGTGCGGACCCAGGTGACGCGGGCGCTGGAGCACGTCGTCGTGCCGGACCACCAGGGCCTGTCGGCGCGGCTGGACGAGCTGCGGTCCGCCCGCCGGGCGCTGACCAGGTACGCCTACCAGCTGCACGACCGCAACCCCGCCGGGCTGTCGCTGTACTCGGCGCGGGACGCGGCACTGGCGATCGGCCGGGACGTCCCCGCGCTGCCGGTGTCGGCCGCGTTCCTGAGCACCGCGTCGGCGGACGGCCTCGCGCGGCTGCGGAGGCTGTTCGGCGACCTGCCGGACGTGGCGTACCCGGCCCGGCCGCGGCCCGACCACCCCTGGGCGTTCGTCGACGACCGGGCGGTGGCCGTGCCCGACGTCCTCGCCGCCGCCACCCGCCTGGACGCGGCCCTGCGGGCCCTGCCCCGCCACCCGGTCCTCGCCGCCGTGCGGGAACCGGAGGACCTGCGGGTGCTGGCCGCCCTGATCGGGGGACGCGTGCCGCTCGCGGTGCTGGACGAGACGCGGACCGAGCGCTGGACCAGGGCCGTCGACGGGGTGCGGCGGCAGGTGGCGGAGTTCGCCGTGCTCGACCACCCCGGCCTGGACGTCGTCACGCCCGCCGCGCTGGACCTGCCGGTCGCCGACCTGCACGCCGCCGCCCGCGCGGCGGCGGGATCGCGGTTCTGGGGACGGCGCGGACGGCTGGCCGCCGTGGGCGACCGGCTCGCGGCGGTGCTGCGGCCCGGCGCGCGGCTCAAGCCGAAGCACGTGGTCCAGCTGACCGGCGAGCTGGTCGCGCTGCGCGAGGGCGTCGACCGGCTGGCGGCGGCCGTGCGCCGCGTGCCCGGTCTGGCGCTGCCGCCGGGGTGGAGCCCGTTCGCGCCCGCCGGGCGGGAGCTCGTGGTGCGCCGGTCGGAGTGGCTGCGGTGGGCGGGCTCCGCGGTCGACCCGGCCGAGCCCGCGCGGACCCGGTTCGCCGGACCGCTGCGGAACCTCCTGGCGTCGTCCACCGCGCTGGACCCGGCGCCGATCGCCGCGGCGGCGGTCGCGGTGGTGGAGCTCGCCACGGCCTGCGGCGCGGGCGTCGAGCCGATCGCCGAGTGGGCGGGCGAGGCGGGTCTGGTCGCGACCTGGGCGGCGAGCGCGGGGGAGCGGCGGCTCGGCGACGACGGGTCCCTGCGGCGCTGGGTCGCGCTGCTCGCCCACCTGGAGCCGCTGCGCGACGAGCACCTCGACGACGCCCGCGCGCTGCTGCTGCGCGGCGGGCTGGACCCGGACGACGCGCCGCGGGCGTTCGAGCGGGGGCTCGCGGAGGCGTCGGTGGACGAGCGGACGCGCGCGACCGGCCTCGCCTCGTTCGACGTGGCCGCCCACGACCGGGCCGTCGCCCGGTTCGTCGGGGTCGCGGGGATGGTGCGGGAGCACCTGCGGACGGCGGTCCCGGCGCGGGTCGTGCGGTCGCGCTCCTTCGACCCGGCCGCGACCGGTGGCCGGGTCGGGCTGCTGAGGCGCCAGCTCGGCAGGCGGCGCGGCGGGCTGCGCGTGCGGGAGCTGATGACCGAGTTCGGCGACCTCGTCACCGCCGCCATGCCGTGCGTGCTGGTCAGCCCCGACTCGGTGGCGCGGTTCTTCCCGGCCACGGCGGGCCTCTTCGACGTCGTCGTGTTCGACGAGGCGTCGCAGGTGCGGGTCGCCGACGCGGTCGGCGCGATGGGGCGGGCCAGGTCTGTCGTGGTGGTCGGCGACAGCAAGCAGATGCCGCCCACGTCGTTCGCGGAGAGCGCGTTCGGCACCGCCGAGCCCGACGAGCCCGGCGACGTGGTCGAGGACGAGGAGTCGATCCTCGGCGAGTGCGTCTCGGCCCGCGTGCGGCGGCAGCGGCTGACCTGGCACTACCGCAGCCAGGACGAGTCGCTCATCGCGTTCAGCAACCACCACTACTACGACGGCGCCCTGTCCTCGTTCCCCGCGCCCGCGGCGACGGACCCGGACCGCGGGGTGTCGCTGGTGCGGGTCGACGGGACGTTCCACCGCTCCGGCGGGGCCGGGGTGCTGCGCACCAACCCGGTCGAGGCGCGGGCCGTGGTGGCCGAGGTCCGCCGCCGCTTCGACGCCTCGCCCGACGCCGTGCCGTCGATCGGCGTGGTCACGTTCAACCAGCAGCAGCGCGCCTGCGTGGAGGGCCTGCTCCGCGACGCCGACGACCCGAGGATCACCGAGGCCCTGGACGACGCCGCCGAGGGCCTGTTCGTGAAGAACCTGGAGAACGTCCAGGGCGACGAGCGCGACGTGGTCCTGTTCTCCACCGCCTTCAGCGTCACCGAGCGCGGCGTGCTGCCGCTGAACTTCGGCCCGCTCAACCGCGTCGGCGGCGAACGGCGGCTCAACGTCGCCGTCACGCGCGCCCGCCGCCGGGTGATCGTGTTCTCCAGCTTCGACCCGGCCCAGCTTCGCGCGGAGGAGACGTCCTCGGTCGGCGTCCGGCACCTGCGGACCTACCTGGACGTCGCCGCGGGCGGCATCCCGCCCACGGGGACGCGGTGGCGGGCCGTCGTGGACCGGCACCGGGACGCGGTCGCCGCCGCCCTGCGCGAGGCCGGGCTCGTGGTGACCGCGGACGTGGGCCTGTCGGAGTTCCGGGTCGACCTGGTGCTGGCCGACCCCGCCCGGCCCCGCGCCCCGGTCGTCGCCGTGCTGCTCGACGGGCCGGGCTGGGCCTCGCGGCTCACCGCGCGCGACCGCGACGGCCTGCCCGTGGAGGTGCTGGAAGGCCTGCTCGGCTGGCCCGCGGTCCGCCGCGTGTGGCTCCCGGACTGGCTCGCCGACCCCGCGGGCGTGGTCGACCGGCTGGCGGCGCTCGTGCGCGCGGGCGGCACCGCGCGGCGGGAGCCGGTGCGCGAACCCCCGGCCCCGCCGACCGTCCTGGTGCCGGTCCCCGCGCTCGGCCCGGCCGAGGTCCCCGAGGTCCCCGCGTACACGCCGTGGCCCGCCCGGCAGGTGGGGACGGTCGAGGTGCTGGACCGGCTCCCCGCCAGCGGGCCGCAGGTCGCCGCCGTGGTGGCGGAGGTGGTCGCGGCGGAGGGGCCGGTCCACGTGGACCGGCTGGTCAGGCTCGTCGCGGGCGCGTTCGGCCTGACCAGGGTCGCGGAGGCCCGCCGCGGCGCCGTCCTGGCCCAGGTGGCGCTGCCGGTGGAGGACGACGTCGTGTGGCCCGCCGGGGTGCGGCCCGCCGAGTGGACCGGCTACCGGCGCACCCCGGAGGGTGTCGAGCGGTCCTTCGAGCACGTGCCGGCGCGGGAGGTCGTCAACGCCCTGGTCGCGGTGGCGAGGGGGGCCGCGGGGATGCCCGTGACCGAGTTGCGGCGCGAGGTGCTGGCCGTGTTCGGCGGCCGGAGGGTCACGGCGAGCGCCGCGGCACGGCTGGACGCGGCCCTGGACCTCGGGGTGCGCGGCGGCCGTCTGCGGGTCGATCCGGACGGCCGGGTCGTCGGCTAGAGCGGTGACCGCACCAGGTCACGGGTCCAGGACGGTCAGCGTGCCGCGGTCGGCGTCGAGTTCGACCGGCACGCCCAGCGGGATGGTGAGCTGGCCGGGGCAGTGGCCGAACCCGAGGTCGCCGACGACGGGGACGCCGAGCGGGGCCAGGCGGTCGCGGACGAGGTGCTCGACCTGGCCGCAGCGGTGCCAGGAGCCGAGGGCGACGCCGGTGGCGGTGTCGAACCAGCCCGCGCGCAGCAGCGCGGTGAGCAGGCGGTCGAGCCGGTAGGTGTCCTCGTCGACGTCCTCCAGCAGGACGACGCCGCCGCGGGGCGACCGCTCGTCCAGCAGGGTGAGCGTGCCGCCGGTGGTCGTGCCCCGCGCGGTGCCGGGGACGACGGTGGTGGCGCGGGGTCCGGTGAGGACGGTCGGCGGGTCGAACAGGGCCCGGCGCAGGTTCTCCTGCGCCACGACGTCGTGCACGAACGCCGCCGTGGCGACCATGGGCCCGAACAGCGTCACCAGGCCGGTCGACGCGAACGCCGCGTGCAGGGCCGTGGTGTCGCTGGACCCGACGAAGTGCGTGGGCCGCTCCGGCGCGGTCCAGTCGACGTGGTCGAGCAGGCGCTGGCTGCCGTAGCCGCCGCGCGCGCTGAGGACGGCGGCCACGTCGGGGTCGTGCCAGGCCTCGGAGAGGTCGCGGGCGCGGTCGGCGTCGTGCCCGGCCAGGTACGGCAGCTCGGGGTGCACGTCGAGCACGTGGGGCGCGGTGCGGACGTCGAGCCCCCACGTGCGCAGGACCGCGGTGCCCGCCGCGAGGAGTCCGGGGTGGACGGGGCCCGCGGGGGCGACCACGGTGACCCGGTCGCCCGGCCGCAGCGGTGGGGGACGGGTCACCCGCGCAGCCCCAGCACCGGGACACCGGGCGGGGTGAAGCCGAAGACCTGGCCGTAGAAGGAGAGTTCGGCCTCCGCGGCGGCGGCGATCGTCTCCGCCCTGCGGAAGCCGTGCTGCTCGCCCTCGAAGGTCAGGTAGGCGTGCGGGACGCCGGTGCCGTCGAGGGCCGCGGCGAACCGGTCGGCCTGGTCGGGCGGGCAGATCTCGTCCTCCAGGCCCTGGAGCAGGAGCACGGGCCCGGCGAGCTGGTCGACGTGGTTGGCGGGCGAGCGGTCGGCGTAGCGCTGGGCGGCGGCCGGGAGCGCGCCGACGAGCCCCTCGACGTAGCGGGACTCGAAGTCGTGGGTCTCGCCGCCCTCGCCGGTCCAGCCGTGCAGGTCGAGGATGGGGAAGGCGATCATCGCGCACCGGTAGGTCTTCACGGTGGTCATGGACGCCGCCGCCGTCCAGCCCCCGGCGCTGCCGCCGCGGATGGCCAGCCGGTCCGGGTCGGCCGTGCCCTCGTCGGCGAGCGCCTGGGCCACGAGCGCGCAGTCGTGCACGTCGACGACGCCCCACTGCTCGCGGAGGCGTTCGCGGAACGCCCTGCCGTAGCCGGTGGACCCGCCGTAGTTGACGGAGACGACGCCGATGCCGCGGCTGGTGAAGTAGGCGAGGTCCAGGTCGAGGTTCCCGACGGCGCGGCTGGTGGGCCCGCCGTGGACGTGCACCAGGTAGGGCGGCTTCTCCCCGTCCGGCACCGCGTGGTCGGGGTTGTGCGGCGGGTAGACGTAGGCGGGGACGTCCTGGCCATCGGGCCCGGTGAAGACGCGTTCCACGGGGGTCGGCAGGTAGGCCGGGTCGACGGCGGCCTCGCCGCCGGTGAGGCGGGTCAGCTCGCCGTTGGACAGGTCCAGCGACACCAGCGCCGTCTCGTCGTGGGGACCGGACGCGCCGTCGTAGACGACCCCCTCGTGCACGTTGAGCTGCGACGACCAGATCGGCAGGTCGGTGTCGACGTCGGTGACCGTGCCGGTGCGCTCGTCGAGCACGGCGAGGCTGGTGCCGCGCAGGACCGCGTAGCGGCCGGGGTTGATGACGGCGAAGTACCGGTGGCCGAGGCGCCACATCGGACCGCCGATCTCGGCGGCCACGGGCGCGAGGTTCTTGCGGGACCCGTCGACGCCGATCCGGTGCAGGTTCCACCAGCCGTCGGGATCGGTGAGCGCGAGCAGCGAGTGGTCGGTGTCCCACTCGATCTGGCACACGGACTCGTCGGGCCCGCCCGCGAGGACGACGTGGTCGCCGCTCCCGACGGGCGCCAGGCACAGCTCGGTGCCGTCCCACGGCATGGCGGGGTGGTTCCAGCCGAGCCACGCGTAGTGGCGGCCGTCGGGGCTCAGCCGGGGACCCGACATGAAGTGGTGGCTCGCGGCGAGCACCCGCACGGGGCCGCCGTCGATCGGGATGGCGACCAGGTCGCGCCGCACGTCGGTGCGCGCGTCGCCGGTGACGGTCTCGCGGACGGCCCACACCTCGGCGTCGTCCGGCCCGGCGGTCAGGTCGGAGTAGCGCAGCCCGTGGTGGCGCTCCGGCTCCGGGGTGAGGGGCGTCGGCGCGGGGTCCTCGGGGTCGAACAGGTAGACGCGCTGGTCGTTCCAGTGGGTGAAGGCGACGCGGGTCCCGTGCGCGGTGGCGAGCACGACGAACGGCCTGCCGCCGTACTCGTGGACGCGGTTGCGCGCGTTCCACGGGAGCGGCAGGAGGTCCACGCCGTCGCGCACCAGACCGACCCGGCCGCCCTCCTCGGGACGGCTGGTCGCCCACCACACCCGGCCCCGGTGCGTGTCGACCCACTGGAGCCCGCCGCCCGCGCGGGCGACCTCCGCGGAGCCGATGGGGGATGTCCAGGTTCCGCACGCCGCGATCTTCGCCACGGCTGGGACCCTATACGCGGAGGGTGGTCCTCAGCGACGAGGAGATCGCCGGGGCAGCCGCGCCCGCGCGGGCGGTGTGGCTTAGGGTTGGGAAGTCATGGCACGCGTCATTCACGTATTCCGTCAGCCCGACCGGTTCGTCGCCGGCACAGTCGGGCAACCAGGCGACCGCATGTTCTACCTGCAGGCCTCCGAGGACGCCCGCATGGTCAGCGTCGCGCTGGAGAAGCAACAGGTCTCGGTCCTCGCCGAGCGCATCTCGTCGCTGCTGGAGGAGGTGCACCGCCGGTTCGGCGCGGACGTCCCCGAGGACACCCCACCCGACCTGCGGGACACCGAACCGCTGACGGCGCCGGTGGAGGAGGAGTTCAAGGTCGGCACGATGGGCCTGGGCTGGGACGCGGAGTCCAGCGCGGTCGTCATCGAGCTGCTGGCGATCACCGAGGACGAGGTCGACGAGGCCGTGGTCCTCGACGACACCGAGGAGGGGCCGGACGCGGTCCGGGTGTTCCTGTCGCCCTCGGAGGCCCGCGCGTTCGCCGAGCGGGCGGACCGGGTGGTCAACGCGGGCCGCAAGCCGTGTCCGCTGTGCTCGGAGCCCTTGGACCCGGACGGCCACGTGTGTCCGCGGCAGAACGGCTACCGGCGCACCGAGGAGAGCTGAGCGCCGACGTGCTGCCCGGTGACGACGGTGTGCTGGATCTGTTGACCCGCGGCCGGATCGAGGTCGAGGGCAGGCTGGTCGACGCGTCGAACGCGACGCTGTTCTGCGGCATCTCGCTGGACGGCGTCTCGGCGAAGTGCGTGTACAAGCCGGTGCGGGGCGAGCGCCCCCTGTGGGACTTCCCGAACGGGACGCTCGCGGGCCGCGAGGTCTCGACGTACCTGGTCTCGGAGGCCTCGGGGTTCGGCGTGGTGCCCCCGACGGTGCTGCGCCCTGGGCCGTTCGGCAGCGGCATGGTGCAGCTGTGGGTGGAGACCGCCGAGCAGGACCTGGTCGACATCGTGGCGGAGGAGGAGGTGCCGCCGGGGTGGAAGGCGGTGCTGCACGCCCACGACCGCTACGGCGACCCGGCGGTGCTGGTGCACGCCGACCACGAGCGGATGCGGCTGATGGCGGCGTTCGACGTGGTGGTGAACAACGCCGACCGCAAGGGCGGGCACGTGCTGCACGCCGTGGACGGCTCGGTGTACGGGGTGGACCACGGGATCTGCCTGCACACCGAGGACAAGCTGCGCACGGTCCTGTGGGGCTGGTTGGGCGAACCCCTGCCGCCGGAGGCGCTGGAGGGGCTGCGGCGGTTGCGCTCGGCCCTGGACGGGCCGGTGGGCGAGGAGCTGCACGACCACCTGACGCGCGGCGAGGTGCGGGCGCTGGTGGAGCGGACGGAGAAGCTGGCGGTGGCGGGTGTGTACCCGGAGCCGTCGTCGGACTGGCCGTCGATCCCGTGGCCCGCGTTCTGAGAGACCCCGGTCCTCGGTGGCCGGTTCGTCCGCCTTCGTGGTCGGCGGTGGGGTTCGGCGACTGTCCACGAGCGACTCGCGCCCCCACCGGAACGATCTCCGACCAGCCTCGCGAGGTCTGGTCCACTGTCCCGGCGGTCGTGCTCCCACCCGAGGTCGCAGCGCGCCCACCTGCGGAAACCATCTCCCTGTCGACTCGTGGGGCTGGAGGGTCTTACGTGGCGTTAACGCGGACGTGTCAGTTCACCAGTGGCTTTGACGCCCCTCTTCGCGGTCTACTTGCGCCGTGAACGACGTCGTCGAGCTGCGCGAGGTGACCGAGTCGGACGTACTCGCGTTCTTCGAGCACCAACGTGACCCCGAGTCGACCTGGATGGCGGCGTTCACCGCCGAGGACCCCACGGACCGCGTGGCGTTCCTGCTGAAGTGGACGCGGATCCTGACCGACGACACGAGCGTGGCGCGCACCGTGCTGTTCAACGGCTACGTGGTCGGGCACGTGCTCGCGTTCGTCGAGTTCGGCGCGCCCGAGGTGTCGTACTGGATCGACCCGCGCTACTGGGGCATGGGGCTCGCGTCGGCGGCGCTGCGGCTGTTCCTCGACGAGGTGGTGACCCGGCCGCTGTACGCGCGCGCGGCCAAGGACAACTACGGGGCGCTGCGGGTGCTGGAGAAGTGCGGGTTCCTCGTCGTGGGCGAGGACGAGGGCTTCGCCGAGGGGCGCGGCGAAGAGGTCGAGGAGTTCATCCTCCGCCTGGAGTGATCCCGGTGCCATCCTGGCCACATGAGGATCGCGATCCAGACAGCCGCCCGCGCGGGTGGCCGCCGAGGCGAGCGCGGGACTCGTGGCGGATCCGGCGTCGTCGGGTGAGGAGCACACGATGCTCGTCGCCGGTGACGGGCTCGTGTCGGGACTGGTGGGGGAGTTGGGGTGGCACGACGTGATCGACCTCGGAGACCTGTCGGGGACCAGGGGGACGGGAGTGGTCCCGCCGCCGTGGTCGCGGCGGTTCGGGACACGGGCGACGGAGAGGTCCTGCCCGACGGTGGCCCGTTGAGCACCGACCGCCTGGTGTCGCGGTTCGGGCCAGGAGTGGTGGCGTGGGTGGACGCCCTGCCCGCGAGGATCGACCGGCTGGCCCGCCGGTGGAACCTCGCCGTGGTGCGACCGCTGGTGGGGAACACCTCGCACACCCTGTACTGCCACAGGCGTGGTACCACACCTGTGGTGCTCAAGCTGGTGCCCGAGCTCGACCTGGTCGCCGAGGAGCACGCGGCACTGGCGGCCTGGTCGGGGTCGCCGTCGGTGGTGCGGGTGCTGGAGGTCGACCTCGGCGAGGGGGCGCTGCTGCTGGAGCACCTGGAGCCGGGCACACCCGTGCGCGGCGCGGACGGCGGACGCGTGGCCGACCTGCTCGCGGGACTCCGAAGACCCGCGCCGGAGGGCTTCCGGCCGCTGGCCGACCGCGTGGACCTCATGTTCTCGCTGCTGCAACGCCGCACACCGGGCTACTACGACCGCGCCCACTCCGCCGCGCTGGCACTGGCGGACGACCGGGTGCCGCCCGCGCTGCTGCACGGCGACCTGCACCCGGACAACGTCCTGGACGCGGGCCCGCGCGGGCTGGTGGCGATCGACCCCCGGCCGTGCGTCGGCGACCCGGCGTTCGACGCGGTCGACTTCGCCTTCGACGGCGGAGACCCGTACGCCCGCGCGGAGGAGCTGTCCGCGGTGGTGGACCCGGAGCGGCTGCTGGCGTGGTGCCGGGCCCTGTCGGTGTTCTCCCCGGCGTGGCGGCGCATCATCCAACCGGGTGAGCGCTAGCGTCGCTGGCCGTGCGATCCGAGGACTACGGCCGTGACGTGCTGGCCAACCGCAAGCGCAAGACCGTTCCCGAGCTGACCGCCGACCCCGGCCTCGTGGTGGAGGACCCCGTGACGGGGTTCTGCGGCGCGGTCGTGCGGTTCGAGTACGGCAACGTGGTGCTGGAGGACCGGCACGGGCGGGAGAAGCTGTTCGCGCTGCGCCCGGCCGGGTTCCTCGTCGACGGGAAACCCGTCACGCTGACCAGGCCCCTGCCGTCGACCTCGGCCGGGCCCCCGGCGCGCTCGGCGTCGGGCTCGGTGCGCGTGGAGGGGCTGCGGGCCCGCACCGCCCGCGACAGCCGCATCTGGGTCGAGGGCCTCCACGACGCCGAGCTGGTGGAACGGGTGTGGGGCCACGACCTGCGGGTCGAGGGCGTCGTCGTGGAGCCGCTGGACGGCGTGGACGTGCTCGCCGACCGGATCGCCGAGTTCGGCACAGCCCCGCACCGCCGCCTGGGCGTGCTGGTCGACCACCTCGTGGCGGGCAGCAAGGAGACCCGCCTGGTGTCGGCGGTCCGCGACGAGAACGTGCTGGTCACCGGCCACCCCTACGTGGACGTGTGGCAGGCGGTGAAGCCGTCGTCGGTCGGCATCGAGGCGTGGCCGGTGGTGCCGCGCGGGACGCCGTGGAAGGAGGGCGTGTGCGCCGCCCTCGGCTGGGGCGAGTCCTACCAGGGGTGGGCGCGGGTGCTGGCCGGGGTCCACGGGTTCCGCGACCTGGAAACGCCCCTGATCGGCGCGGTGGAGCGGCTGATCGACTTCGTGACCGCGCCGGAGGGGTGAACCCGGGCCGGGTGATCCGCACTGGTGCGGGACGGTGAATCGCCGCGAGATCACCGTCGCTCGTCGCCCGGTGGTGTAAGTATGTGGCCATGGCCGCCCTCATCTGGCTGATCATCGGTGCTCTGCTGGTCGGCGCCGAAGTCCTCTCGGGCGACTTCGTGCTGCTCATGCTGGGGCTTGCGGCTCTCGGTGGAGCGGGCGCGGCGGCGCTGGGAGCCGGTGCCGTTCTCAGCGCTGTGGTGTTCGCCGTCGCCTCGATCCTGCTGATCGCGGGCGCCAGGCCGATGCTCAAGCGGCGGTTGGAGATCGGGCAGGGCCTCAAGAGCAACGTCGAGGCCCTGATCGGCATCCGCGCCGTCGTGGTGGACCGGGTCGACGGCCACGGCGGGCGGATCAAGCTGCACGGCGAGATCTGGTCCGCGCGGTCGCTGGACCACCGCGTGCTCGAACCGGGCACGGAAGTAACAGTTTTCGAGATCTCGGGCGCGACCGCAGTGGTACTCGCCGAGTCCTGAGTGGAGGCTGGAGAGTTGACCACCCTTGTCGTCATAGCCGTCATCGTCCTGTTCGTGCTGATCGTCGCCGCGAAGTCCGTCCTGGTGATCCCCCAGGCGACCGCCGCGGTCATCGAGCGGCTCGGCCGCTACCGCAACACCGCGGCTCCAGGCCTGAACATCCTGGTGCCGTTCATCGACCGGGTCCGCGCCCGCATCGACCTGCGCGAGCAGGTCGTGTCCTTCCCGCCGCAGCCGGTGATCACCCAGGACAACCTGACCGTGTCCATCGACACCGTCGTGTACTTCCAGGTGACCGAGCCGCGCGCCGCGGTGTACGAGATCTCCAACTACATCGTCGGTGTCGAGCAGCTCGCCACGACGACGCTGCGCAACGTGGTCGGCGGCATGAGCCTGGAGGAGACGCTGACGTCCCGCGACTCCATCAACAACCAGCTGCGAGGCGTGCTCGACGAGGCCACCGGCCGGTGGGGCATCCGCGTCGCCCGCGTCGAGCTGAAGGCGATCGACCCGCCTCCCTCCATCCAGGACTCGATGGAGAAGCAGATGCGCGCCGACCGCGAGAAGCGCGCC
Source organism: Umezawaea sp. (assembly GCF_036375055.1). Lineage (GTDB taxonomy): Bacteria > Actinomycetota > Actinomycetes > Mycobacteriales > Pseudonocardiaceae > Umezawaea. The sequence goes on along the minus strand of NZ_DASUSQ010000120.1, from coordinate 12,254 downwards.
ATGATCCTCACCGCCGAGGGCCAGCGCGAAGCGGCGATCAAGTCGGCCGAGGGCCAGAAGCAGGCGGCGATCCTGTCCGCCGAGGGCGGCAAGCAGGCCGCGATCCTCAACGCCGAGGCCGAGCGGCAGTCCGCGATCCTGCGCGCCCAGGGCGAGCGCGCCGCCCGCTACCTCCAGGCGCAGGGCCAGGCGAAGGCGATCGAGAAGGTGTTCGCCGCGATCAAGGCGGGCAAGCCGACGCCGGAGGTGCTGGCCTACCAGTACCTCCAGACGCTGCCTCAGATGGCGCAGGGCGACGCGAACAAGGTCTGGATGATCCCGTCGGACTTCGGCAAGGCCCTGGAGGGGTTCGCCCGCTCGCTGGGCAAGCAGGGCGACGACGGCGTGTTCCGCTACGAGCCGCCCGCCGACGAGGCCCCGGCGGCCAAGCCGGAGGAGAACGACGAGTCGATCGCCGCGTGGTTCGACACCGCGCCCGACCCGCACGTCCTGGAGGCGGTCCGGGCCGCGGAGGCCGTGGCGCGCCAGGAGGTGCCCGGTCCGCTGAGCACCGGCCGCCCCGCGCCCGCCGTGGCGCCGTCCGAGGCGCGCCCGGAGATCGAGGGCGAGCGCCAGCCCACGACGCCGCGGTCGTTGCAGCAGCCGCGGGAGTAGCCGCCGTTATCACCTGAGCGACGCGGCCCCGTGTGGTCTTCCACACGGGGCCGTCGCACGTTCGGGTGAAAGGATGTCCGGATGCACTCCCTCCCGGCCGCGGTCGTCTCCGCCCTGACCGCCCCCGAACGGTGGGACGACCTGGTGTCGGCCGTCGCCGACTTCGACCACGAGGTCCGCGCCACCCCCACCGCCGAGCACGTCGAGATCGCCGCCCACCTCGTCGAGGTCCTCTCCACACCGCCGCACGCCGACCTCGCCGACCGCGCGCTCGGCACGCACGCCGCGGCCTGCGCCGCGTGGTCACCCGACCCGGACGCGCTCGTCGACTGGCTGCTGCGGCTGCAACTGGACTTCCCCGAAGCGCCGGAGGTGCGGCTCGACGACTACGCCGACGCCCTCGACGAGCACGGCCTGCGCCTCTACCGGGAGCGGGTCGTGACCCAGTTCGACGCCCTCCCGGTGATCGGCTTCGGCGAGACGGGCCGCTACGACCGCACCCGGTGGGCGCTGCTGCGGATCATGGAGGAGCTGGCCGAGCACACCGGCGACGTGGACCTCCAGGTGATGGTGCTCGCGAAGGACCTGTCCTCGGGCTGGCACTACCTCCAGGTCGCCACCGTCCTCCAGGACGCGGGCCGCTCCGAGGAGGCGATCGGCTGGGTGCACCGCGGCCTGGACGCCACCGGCGGACGCGGTGCCGCCGCCCGGCTCGTGGACCTCGCCGTCGCGGAGTACCTGCGGCTGGGCCGGCCGCACGACGCCGAGGCACTGCGCCGGACGACCAACCCCGCCTCCTGACCGGGCGCGGTCCCTCGCGGTCACGGCAGCACGCCGACCGGCCCCACCGTCAGCAGGCTCTCGCCCCGCGGCGGGGTGCCGCACGTGCGGGTCGCCCCCTCCAGGAACAGCGCCGCCGTCTCGCCCGGCGGGTAGATCCGCAGCCCGCGGACGTCCACCGGCCCGCACTCGGCCTCGTCGAAGGCACCGGGGTTGGTGATCAGCAGGAACGTCGCCACCGCCGCGCCGGGCGCCAGCGTCACGAGCTGCGGGGCCGCCGCGTTGCGGCGCGCGGGCTCACCGACCTGGGTGCCGTCGTTCCCGGTCACGAACGACACGCCGGGGAACCCGTCGAGCGTGCACGAGCGGGTGCCCTTGTTGGTGAGCGTGAACGTCGCGTCGGCCTTCTGCATGCCGCTCTCCCCCTGGCTGGGGCCCGCCGACACCGCGAGTTCGGCCGACGCGCACGCGCCCGCGTCCCTCTCGGCCCCCGACGCGGGCGTCGAGGTCGGCGCCGGGCTCCCGCTCGCCGCGGGCGCGCTCGCCGCCGTCGTCGGGGTGATCGCGACGGCGGACGGCTGGGCGCCCGTCGACGACTCGGACTGGGCACCGCACGCGGTGAGCAGCGCGGCCCCGGCGCAGGCCGTGACGGTCGCGGTGATGAGTGTGCGCATCCTGGACCTCCCTCTGGTTCACCCCTCGGGCTACCCAGGACGCACCGCGTGATCACACCTCGCTCACCGACGACACCCGGACGTGGTGTGGTCGGCGGTCACCTCGGCGATCACGTGACGGGCGTTCGCGGCCAGCGCGGGGTTGCTGAGCCGGTAGTACGGGAGTTGCAGGAGCGCCACCGACAGCGCCCACCCCCGACCGCGGGCCCACTGGGCGGCGTCCACGTCGAGCGCGGTCCGCAGCGCGGCGCGCGCGTCGCCCACCAGCAGGTTCCACGCGACGATCAGGTCGCACGCCGGGTCCCCGACCCCCACCCCGGACCAGTCGACCACCGCCGACAGCACCCCGTCCGAGGCGACGAGGTTGCCCGGCGAGAGGTCGCCGTGCGCCCACACCGGCGGCCCGTCCCACTCCGGGGCCTCCAGGGCGGCCTCCCACGCGTCCGTGACCAGATCGGTGTCGACCAGGCCGGTCAGCGACCGGATCGCGTCGCGGGTCGCCCCGTCCCGCGACGCCAGCGGCACACCCCGGCCGTTGGCGGGAGCACCCGTGGTGTCGACCGCGCGCAGGGCGGTGATGAACCCGGCGATCCCGTCCACCAGCGGACCCGCGGTGCGCGACGCGGGGTTGGTGCCGGGCAGCCACCGGTAGACCGACCACGGCCACGGGTAGCCGTGCGCGGCGTGCCCGAGGCCGACGGGCTCGGGGATGGCGACCGGCAGCAGCGGGGCCAGCCTCGGCAGCCACCGGTGCTCGCGCGCCACGGCGTCCACCGCCCACCCGACGCGCGGCAGCCGCACCACGAGGTCGTCACCCAGGCGGAACACCGCGTTGTCGGTGCCCGTGGACGCGACCGGCGTGACGGGCAGGCCCGCCCACAGCGGGAACCGGGTGGCGACCAGGGCGCGCACCAGCGCGCTGTCGACGGGCACCTCGTCGGCGTGCATCAGCGGGGGCATGCCGCCAGCGTCGGGGACCGGTCGGGCGCGCGGCAACCGGGTTTCAGGCGAACGCGGGCGGCAGCCGGTCCGCCCACGGCCGGGCCCGCTCCAGCTGGCCCGCGACCGACAGCACCGTGCACTCGTCGTGCGGGCGGGCGACGAGCTGCACCGCCAGCGGCAGCCCACCACTGGTGTGACCCGCGGGAACGGCCGCGGCCGGGTTGCCCGTGACGTTCCACAGGGGCAGGAACGTCGTCATCCGCGCCGCCGCGAGCAGCGCCCGGATCGTGGACCAGCGCGACCACTCGCCGATCCGCAGCGGCGGACGCGTCAGCACCGGGGTCAGCAGCAGGTCGCAGTCCGCGAAGATCCGGTTGGCGTGCCCGGTGAGGCGGTCGCCCTGCTCGACGACCTTGCGCACCAGCCCGGCGGGCAGCCGTCGACCCAGCGCGGCGACCTGCCGCGTCCGGTGGTCCAGCCGCGAGGGCTGCTCCACGTCGGCCATGCCGAGGGCGGCGCAGTGCAGGTAGCGGGCGGCGAACGCGGTCGACCCGGCGACGTCGGCGAACTCCGGGTCGGTGCGCACCACGTCGTGGCCGAGGTCGCCGAGCAGGCTCGCGGTGTCCAGGACGACGTCGCGGACCTCCTGCGAGAGCGGGATCCCCGGCCCCCACGGGCGCAGCGACACCGCGATCCGCAACCGGCCCGGATCGGCCGTCGCCGCGGCGGTGAAGCTCGTCCGGGGCGGGCGGGCCGGACCGTTGGGGTCGGCGATCTGGTCGGCGATCAGCGCCCAGTCCCGCACGTGCCTGGTCAGCGGTCCGGCCGCGACCAACCCGGTCCACACCTGCTCGTCGGGGGCCAGCGACACGCGACCGCGCTGCGGCTTGAGGCCGAACAGCCCCGTGCTCGCCGCCGGGATGCGGATCGACCCGGCGCCGTCGGTGCCGATCGCACCGCCGACGAACCCCGCCGCCACCGCCGCGGCCGACCCGCCGCTGGAACCGCCGGGGGAGTGGTCGTGCGACCACGGGTTGCGCGTCACCCCGGCCCACGAGCTCTCCGTGTACGGCCACAGGCCCAGCTCCGGCATCCGCGTGCGACCCACGACGACCGCGCCCGCCCGGCGCAGCCGCGCCACGACCTCGGAGTCCTCGGCGGCGGGCGTGCCCACGGCGTCGGTGCCCCTCGTGGTGGGCAGACCGGCCACGGCCAGGTCCTCCTTCACCGCGATCGGCACCCCCAGCAGCGGCGCGTCCCCACCGGCCGCGCGCGTCGCGTCGGCGGCGTCGGCCTCGGCCAGCGCCGCCGCGTCGAACACCACCCGGAACGCGTTCAGCTCCCGGTCGTGGAGGTGGATGCGGCGCAGGCACTCGGCGACCAGCTCGCGGGACGTCAGTTCGCCCGAACGCAGCAGTTCGGCCTGGCGAGCGGCCCCGGCGAAGCACGCCTCGGTGAGGTCCATGCCGAAACCCTAGTGCGGGAACCGATCTCCACCGGGCATTTTCGGATCGGGGACCTGCGGGCGGCCGCGTCAGGTGCCCGCGCCCCACCTCCGCCGGCCGCCCGCCGAGGACACCCGCAGCGCGATGAACGCGAGCGGGAACACCGGCCAGGGGAACGGGACCGGGGAGACCACCCACAGCACCACCAGCAGCAGCACCGCCACGGGCACGAACGCCCGCACCGGAGGCCGCCGCCCGCGCGGAGCCGGTGGCGCGGGCAGGTCGGCGGTGAGCGGCGGCAGCTCGTGGCGGAACCGGGCGCCGTAGGCCAGCGCCTGGCGCTCCTCCACCTCGGCCAGCGTGAGCGTGCCGTCGCCGACCGCCGAGGTCAGCCGGGCGACCACCCGCTCCCGATCGGCGTCCGACGCGCGCACCGGGCTCGGTTCGACGCTCATGGCTTCCCCTCCTGGACGGTCGGCGTGCGCCCTCCATCCTCACCGCGGCGCGCGCCGCGCGCGTCGGTCGGGAAGCGGTGATCACGGGTACGCCCCACGACGTACCCACCCCTGATCGTGGATGATGCGGAGCATGTCCTCGACCTGGCTCACCGTGCTGTTCTTCGGCGTGGTGGCGCTCGTGATCGCCGTCCGCCACTACCGCCAGGGCCAGGCCGACGCCCTGCTCGACGACCACGCCCGCAGGCGCACCAGCGGCGAGGCCGAGAAGCACCTGTCGACCTGGCGCGACGCCCACCGCAGGCTCCGCGACGGCGACGTGGAGGGCCTGCGGGCCCTGGAGGCCATCGGCCAGGACCGGTCGCGGCTTCGGCAGGACATCGTGACCTCCATCTGCGCGGGCCTGCGCGGCGGCGTCGACCACGGCGTGGACGCCGAGTGGCGGCTCACCCTCCAGGACGCGCTCGTGCGGCACCTGCGGCCCGGCCCCGACTTCTGGGCCGGGATGAGCCTGCGCTTCGACGGCGCGACCCTCGTCGACCTCGACCTGCGCGGCTGCCGCGTCCGCGCGGCGCGGTTCGCCCGCGCCGAACTGCTCGGCACCAGCCGCTTCGACGCCGTCACGGTGACCGGTGACGCCGAGTTCGACGGCGCCCGCTTCGGCCGCCTGGTCCGCTTCGACGACGCCCTGTTCGCCCGCTCCGCGTCCTTCCGAGGCACCCGCTTCACCGGCAACGCCTCCTTCGACGGGATGCGCGTCACCGCCGAGGCCACGTTCAGCCACTCCCGCTTCTCCGGCCGCGCGGTGTTCAGCCGCGCGGAGTTCGCCGACACCGCCGGGTTCCGCCGCGTCCGCTTCGGCGGCCGGGCGTACTTCACCGGCACGGTGTTCGGCAAGGACGCCCACTTCGACCACACCTGGTTCCGCGGCCGCACCGACGTCACCGACGCCCTGTTCGCCGACGACGCCAGCTTCGACGGCACCCTGTTCGGCCGCCGCGTCCCCCCGCTCCCCGCCGAACCCGGCCCCGTCTAGGACGGTTCGTCCAGTCTGGACGTAGAGTCCGGGCATGCGAGATCCGCGCGTCCTCAGGTGGGAACCGGTGTGCCGGGCCGTCACGCTGCTGCTGGGCCCGTACGCCGAGGTCGTCCTCCACGACCCCGCCACGGACCGCGTCCTGGAGGTCTGGAACCCCCTGACCGCCCGCGCCCCCGGCGACCCGTCCGCGCTGGGCGACCTCGACCGGCTGGACCCGTCCGCCGACGACGTCTACGGCCCCTACGAGAAGCTCCTGGCCGACGGCCGCCGCCTGTCCTCGGTCAGCGCGGTCCTGCGGGACGACGACGGCACCCCCTCAGCGGTCCTGTGCGTCAACCTCGACCGCACCCCCCTGGAACGCGCGGCGGCGGTCCTCTCCGCCTTCGGCGCCCCCACCACCCCACCACCAGAGCCCCTGTTCGACACCGACTGGTCGCACCGCATAGCCCACGTGATCGGCGCCCACGTCCGCTCCACCGGCCGCCCGGTGGACCGCATGACCCGCCAGGACCGCCTGGCAGTACTCCGCACCCTGGACGAGGCCCACGTCTTCACCGTCCGCCGCGCCACCCCGGTCGTAGCAGAGGCCCTGCGAATCTCCCGCTCCACCGTCTACGGCCTGCTCACCGAACTACGCACAAACCCCTGACCCACCCCACCCACCCGCGTCCCACTAGCTGTCCACCAGCCCACCCGTCCGCTACCGCCCCCGGTGCCTGTTCGCTCGCCTGCCCGCTGTCCACCGGCTCACCCGTCCACTGCCGACCTCTCCCTTCCTGTCCGCCCACTACCAACCCCCGCTGCCTGTTCGCCTGCCCACTCGTTTCCCACTCGCTCACCCATGTCCACTCACCCGTGCCCGCCCCTGCGCCTGTTCGCCTGCCTGCCCGCTGCCCGCTGCCCGCTGCCCGCTGCCCGCTGCCCGCTGCCCGCTGCCCGCTGCCCGCTGCCCGCTGCTCGACTGCTCCCCGCTCGCCTGCCCGACCGCCCTCTTCTTTCCTCTTCCCTCATTCCCGGCCGCCTTCCCACCCTTTCCACCCTTCCCACCCGCTTCCCGCCCTCCGCACCCGCTTCCCGCCCTCCGCACCCACCCCCACCCCTACGCCGACGTCCGATTCCGCCGCGTCCGGCGATGCTCCGACACGTGCACCCGGTTCGAGCACCGCGTGGAGCAGAACCGCCGACGCCCGTTGCGCGAGGTGTCCACGTACACCACCCCGCACCCCTCCCGATCGCACCGCCCCACCCGATCGGGGTCCTGGCAGAACGCGTGCGCCAGCCCCGACGCCGTGTAGGCCTTCACCCGCGCCACCGTCGGCCCCTCCTCGCGGGCGAAGTGCAGGTGCGGCTCCCGACCGTCGTGCACGGAGATGTAGGGCTGCGTCGACGACTCCGCCAGCAGCTCGTTGAGCGCGGCCACCCGGTCCACGGTCCCGGCGAACACCGCCTCCAGCCGCCGAGCCCACGCCATCAGCTCGGCCGCGCCCGCCGCGTCGAAGCTCCCCGCGTGGCGGTAGTCGTGCGCGCGCAGCAGCGCGAGCAGCTCGTCGGGGGACTGGTCGGGGTCGGCGTTGACCAGCGAGACCGCGAGTTCGGCCGCCAGCCCACCGTAAGGGTTGAAATGCACTGAACCATGACAGCACGCTGGGGGAGTGAACACCAGATGCCCGTCCTGCGGCTGGCCCGTGACCGACCCCACCGCCCCCGCCTCCACGCACCGCAGCGCTGCGGGTCAGGTCCGCTACCAGCGGTGCGTGTGCGGCGGCTGGCTGGTGCTCCAGGGCGGCCTGATCGTGACCGCCGTGGGTGCTTCACGGTCCACCCCGGCGCTGCGCTCACCCGAAGGAACCAGTATCGTCCGAAATTGTGACGCTCCGTCGTGAACTGCTGTGCGATACGGCCATCTCAGTGCTGGCCAACGAAGGCGGCCGGGGTCTCACCCACCGTGCGGTCGACCGAGGGGCGGGCGTGCCCCTCGGCACCACCAAGAACTACTTCCCCACCAGGGAAGCCCTCCTCCAGGCCGCCGCGAACCGGATGACCGAACTGCACGTCGCCGCCGTCCACCGGCTCCGCGACACCACCCCCGCCGACGTGACCGCCACCGACGTCGCCGAGCTGTACCCGGCGCTGCTGCGCCGCGCGGTCGCCGAAGACCCGACGCACGTCCTCGCCATGGTCGAGCTGTACCTGGAGGCCGTGCGCAGGCCCGGCGTGCGCGCGGCGCTGAGCCGCATGGCCGTGGCCAACGCCGAGGCCAGCGCCGAACTCCACCAGACCGCCGGACTGCCCAGCACCACCCGCGACACCGGCCTGCTCGACGCCTACTTCCTCGGCGTCGCGATCTCGCTGCTCGCGCTCCCCGAGGACGCGCTGCACGAGGTCGGCCTCGCCGACCCGTACGCCCTCGGCCTCGGCCTGTTCTCCGCGGCCGTGCCGCGCGCCGCGACCGGGAAACCCGGCGCTCAGGCCACCGGCACGAGCTGATCGACGCTCGTCACGACCAGCGCGGTCGGGATCGCGGGCTCCTTGCCGCAACTGGTCGGCCGCGCGGGCGGCAGCCTCCGCGCCGCCACACCGACCTCCCACTCGCGGCCGTCGTCGTGCCGCACCAGCACCGTCCACGCCGTCTCGTCCCGCCGCCGCTCCGGCTCCACCCGCAGCACGTCACCGACCTCTCCGGTCCGCGCCCGCACCGCGACCTCCGCGACCTGCCCCGCCTTCGACCAGTACGACCGCCCCCGGCAGCGCTCCACCACCACGTCCCGCGCGACCAGCAGCGCGTCGGCGAAGTCGGTGTCCAACCCCCCGTAGAGGTATCCCGAGGGCAGCAGCACCCCGGTGGGGGAGAACCGGTGACCACCGGTGTGGGTGCACTCCCACACCGCGTCACCGTGCCGCGCGACCAGGTCCGCCACGATCGGCCGCCCGTACAGCGCGCAGCACACGTCACGGCGGCCGTTGGTGCACACCAGCAGCAGCGGCCCCGCCTCCGGCGTGCCGAACCCGGTCGACCGCCCCTCCCCGAGCGCGGCGAAGTCCAGCTCCAGCAACTCCTCCGGCTCGGTCAGCTCCGCCCGTTCCAGCCACGACGAGCCGGGCGCGCAACTGGCCAGGAAGACGCGGCGACGCTGCGGCAGGTGCCGGTCGGCGTGCTTGCCCGGCCGACGGATCAGCAGCACCCGCACCCCGGTCCCGGTCGACCGGCGGATCAGCTCCGCACCCAGCTCCGGGTCGAGGTGGCTCTCCAGCAGCGCGTCCGGACCCCACGGCCCCGGCTGCTCCAGGCACACCCACGCCTTCGCCGTGGCGGCCGTCCCGGACCGGGGCTCGTCGAGGGCCGCGGAGAACGCGGAGCAGAGCGGCTCGATCACAGCCACAGATTGCCCGAACAGGGCTGAACGGGTGAAGCCGGGGCGGCGTTCGCTGATCGGTGACGCATCCACGCCGGATACCCACCCCACCGGAACCCACCCCTGGTTTCTCTAGGCTCACCGCATGAATCCCGTCACCGTGGTGACCGGTGGGAGCCGCGGCATCGGCGCCGCCACCGTCCGCACCCTCGCCGCCCGAGGCCACCACGTCGCCATCGGCTACCGCCAAGCCCTCGACGAGGCCGACGCGCTGGCGCGCGACATCCGCGCCGACGGCGGCCAGGCCGTCGCCGTCCGCGTGGACACCACCTCACCGCGGGACGTCGACGAACTGTTCGACACCGCGGCCAGCGTCCTGGGCCCGATCACCGGCCTGGTCAACAACGCGGGCGCCACCAGCCCCGCCGGCCCACTGGCCGACCTGCGCGTCGAAGACCTCCGCCACGTCCTCGACGTCAACCTCCTGGGCGTCCTCCTCTGCGCCCGCAGGGCCGCCCGCGACCTCACCGAGGGCGGCGCCGTCGTCAACGTCTCGTCAGCCGCCGCAACCCTGGGCAGCCCCAACGAGTACGTCCACTACGCCGCCGCGAAAGCAGGCGTGGACGCCCTCACCATCGGCCTCGCCAAAGAACTGGGCCCGCGCGGCATCCGCGTCAACTGCGTGGCACCGGGCACCGTCCGCACCGACATCCACGCCGTCTCGGGCATCCCCGACCGCCCCGATCGAATGGCCGCGGTGATCCCCCTGCGCCGCGCGGGCGAGCCGGACGACATCGCCAACGCCATAGCCTGGCTGCTGAGCCCGGAAGCGGCCTTCACCACCGGTGCCGTACTACGAGTGGCAGGCGGTCTCTAACCCCTCCACGACCGCCTCCGCCTCCCCGTTTCCTTTCCCCTTTCCTTCCCACTTCCCCTTTCCCGCCCCACTCGATCCCGAACCGACGCACCTTTCCACCAGCACTACCATCACCCCATGGCGAGATCCCCACTGACCGAACCCGAACACCAGGGGGCGCTTCCCCGAGCCCGACCCGCGCTCGCCCGCACACCGCCACCCCGATGACCGCTTAGGTGGACCACACGAGGTTCGTGCTGGACAACACCCGGCCCCAACTGGTTCCGCTGGTGCCGGAAGTGATCCTGCACGGAGCGGACGACGTCATCTCCCTCTGGGAGGCCACGGCGAAGGACGACCCACCGTTCTGGGCGTTCCCGTGGGCGGGCGGCCAAGCCCTGGCCCGCTACGTCCTGGACCACCCCGAGGTGGTCATCGGCCGCCACGTCCTGGACCTGGCCTCCGGTTCGGGCCTGGTGGCCATCGCCGCCCGCCTGGCCGGAGCAGCGATGGCCACGGCGAACGACATCGACCCCCTCGCCACCGCCGCCATCCCCCTCAACGCGGCCCTCAACGGCGTCACGATCACCACGGCGAACACGGACCTCCTGGGAGGAGAACCGAACGCCTACGACGTGGTCCTGGCGGGCGACGTCTTCTACGACCGGGGCATGGCCAACCGAGTCCTGCCGTTCCTCCGGGCAGCCACCGGACGAGGCGCGGCGGTCCTCGTGGGGGACCCCCAACGAGCCCACCTGCCCCGCGCGGAATTCACCGTTCTCGCCTCCTACGACGTACCCGTTCATTCCGCCCTGGAGAGCGAGCAGACCAAACGCACCACGATCCTGCGCCCGAAGTGAGGCTGGTGTCGATCTTCCCCACCCGTTCGTGCCACACTTTCACCCAGGACTGAAGGGAAAAAGGTGCCGATCGGATCCATGCGAGCCACCGCCGTAGTGGCCGCCGCTGTAGCGCTGCTGCTGGCAGTGATCAGCAACGCCCTGTGGGAACCACGGGAACTCCCGGCCGCGGCAGGCACGACACCCCAGCCTGCCCCCACGGCACCCGCGAGCCAGGAGCAGAAGGAGCAGAAGGCCAAGGACCCCCAAGCGGTCAAGGCAGAACTCCTGCGCTCCTGCGGAAACCCCGAACTGGACCCAGCCAACTTCACTCTCGGAGCCCTCATCGACGACGGCCAGGGCCACAAGATCGTCGTCGCGAGCTCACCAGAGGTGATCGCCATGTGCGGTGTGCACCCGCTGGGCTCAGGCTCAGGCGTGGGCCCGCTGACGGAGCGGGGTTTGCGCAACGTGGGTCGGGTGTTGGTGGGTGGGGGTGGTGTGGATGCTGATACCGGGTTTCTGGGTTATGGCCGGACGTTGCCGCAGGTGGCGCGGATAGAGATGTTCCTGCCGGGTGGTCGTCCGGTCCTGGCCGACACCGCGGCGGAGACCTTCGCTTATTTCGTGCCGTTGCCGCGGGATCGGGTATCGGGGTTGACGGTGCGGGTGTTCGACGGGGCGGGTGTGGTGTTGTACAGCGGTCCGCTGTGACGGTGGCGCGGTCGCACCCCGGTTGCGGTCGACGGTCACCCCTGGGTTACCCCACGCGATTCACGATCTCTTCTTCCGCCGTGATCACTGACCCGCCCCCGGCCCATCACTGATCTGGCCGCTGGCCGGGTCGGTGGGGTGGTGTGGGTGGTTGGTGGGTGCGGGGTTGTTCCAGGCTGTGATGCAGCGCGGTGAGCAGATCGGATCCCGGTGATCCCGGCGGTGGCGATCCCGATCCCGGTGGTGGCGATTCCGGTGGTGGGTTGTCGTGGTCGGTCTTGGTGGTCATGGAGTTGATCACCATCACAGCAGCGTGGATCTCCCGCTGTCCCGCGCGGGATCCGGTGGGTAAAGTGAATCCGGGATCACGGATGTCCTCCGCCCACAGCAGGGTGTGCAGGACCAGCAGGTCACCGCGGGGGCGTATCACCGCCAGGGTCTCCCGCCGGTGCGGGGTGAGGGTCACCGTCTCCCGCCGGTGCGGGGTGAGGGTCACCACCGCT
>NZ_DASUSQ010000119.1:0-12854 GCF_036375055.1 Umezawaea sp. | reverse complement strand
GCGCCGCGCACGACGGGGCTCGGACCGCTCTCGGGCGGTCCGAGCCCCGTCACCTCGGTGCGTGCTCAGGTCGGCCGACCAGCCGCGCTACTCGGCCGACCGGCTCGCGGTCAGTTGATCGCGCCCGGTGTGCGCTGGTGCAGCGCGAAGTCCGTGCGGTTGTTGTCGGTGTCGGTGCTCAGGATGTCGCGACCGCTCGACGCGCCCAGCGGCTCGGACACGAGCGTCTCGGGCAGTGCCGCGGCGCCCTCGCGCGCCGCGGTGACCGCGCTGGAGAACGCGACGCCGTCGATCTTCGCGCCGTTCGGGTTGAAGATCGCCACGCCGCCCTGGTTCGGGAGGCCCTCACCGCTGGCGACGGTCGGCACGACGTAGGTCTCGTCCACGATCGTGCCGGAGAAGTTCTGGCTCGTCAGCACGAGGAACTGGCCGAGGTTCCCCCTGGGCTGGAGCACGATGCCCTCGGGGACGACGATCGTGTTGACGAGCACGTTGCGCTGGTCGTAGACCTTGATCTGGTAGTCGGTCAGCTCGATCGCGTTGTTGCTGATGTTCCGGATCTCGATGAACTCGTCGAGCATCCCGTTCGGACCGCGCACCGACACCTCGTTGACCACCACCGAGGCGGAGGCCGCGGGCGTGATGTCGGTCGGTTCGTCGGCGGCACCGGCAACGCCACCACCAGCGAGGACGAGCATGCCCATGGCAGCGGCGGCAATCAGCGTTCGACGCATTGTCGTTTCCTTTCCAGAAGACCGGATGACATGATGTGGGATTCGGTTCTCGCTATTCCGTCTCCTCCATCACCACCAGTCTCGGGGAACGGGGTCGGGGTTCATAAGGGGCCATTTTCGGATGTTCGGGGGAAATCTGGGAATGCGCCACCACGGATGCGGTCACGTGCTGTTCCGGCTTTTCCTGCGCGAGCTGCGGACCTGCGCGGCCCACCTCTCGACGTCGTCGCGCGGCAGGTCCAGCGCCTGGCTCAGCCACGACCGCCAGTACGGGCCGGGGATGCGCTTGCCACGCTCCCACCGGGACACCTCCTCCCTGCTGACGCTGTCGTTGCCGGACGCCTCCGACAGCCTCGCGGCCAGGTCGCACTGGGTGAGTCCGCGCGACCGCCTGCACATCGGCAGGAGGTCGGTGATCGGTGGGACGACGCAGTCGCCTCGGCTCCGCGTTCCGGACACGTCTGTTCTCCTCCTCGCTGGAGTGCGGTCGCCCATTCGAGCGCCGCGGCCTGACGGCCTGAAACCCTGCCGCGCCCGAGGGCTCCGCACACCCCGTGATCGCCGCGCATATCGGTGATACCCCCGGCATGTGACCTAGGTCCCGGCCACCACCGCCGAACTGGAGTCGGGGTGGGAAAAAATACGGCCGGAATCACCGGAACGGCGCAGGGTTCGATCGGGTGAACATCGAACGTGTTCTTCTTCACCAATCGTTTTCTCCACGGGATCCGGCGCGGACGTCGAATGCGACACGCCCGAACCGACTCGTTTCGACGCTGGACCGGAAGCAGCAACGGCACGCGTCTCCGGGGGCGATGGCGCGCGGTCGCGGACGACGCGGGACGACCGTCCGGCCTGGACTTACGCCCCCGCGCGCCCAGCGCCGGAACTGTGGGAACGGCGGGCGCGCGGCGCCCCGGTCCGGGCCACTACCACCATTCGCCGGACGACGCAGCCACCCCCGTCCGCGTACGACGCCGCGTCCGCGGACTGTGCCAGGATCGGATGTCCCGCCGCTGCGGGCCGTTCTCGCCCCTACTACCACCCGCACTCCACGGGGAGACAGCGTTGACCTCCAGATCACCGAGCACGGCGGAGCTGGTCCACCTCGTGCTCGCCCGGTTCGGCGCGACCGACGCGGCGGGGGTGGCCCGCCTCTTCGCGCCCGAGGTGGAATGGCGCGCGCCGGACGTGACCAGCGCCCGGTGGACCAGCGGGATCCGCACCCGCCGCGAGGTCGAGTCGTTCTTCCTCTCCGCGTTCTCCGCGCTCGACCTGGAGGGGATCTCGGTGCACCGGCTCCTGGTGGACGGCGAGGACGCCGCGGTGCTCGGCCGGATGCGGTGGCGGCCCACGAGCACGTCCGACGTGGTCGACGCGGACTTCTCGCTGTCGCTGTCGGTCCACGACGGCGAGGTCGACGGCTGCTGGCTGCTGCACGACACCCTCGCCGTGGCGATGGCGCTCGGGGCCGTGCGGACGTGGTCGCCGTGACCGACGGCGCGGTCCAGGCGGCGGACACCCGCGGTCGGCTGCTGCGCGCCGCGGCCGAGGTGTTCGACCGGCACGGCTTCGCGGGGGCGAGGCTCCAGGCGGTGTGCGCCGGGGCGAACGTGACGAAGGGCGCGCTGTACTGCCACTTCCCGTCGAAGGAGGCGCTGGCGGTCGCGCTGGTCGAGCGGCAGTCGCTGCTGTGGCGCGACCTCGCGGACCAGGTGCTGGCGGGCCGCACGCGGCCCGCGCAGGCTCTGGTCGACCTGTCCTACGCCTTCGCCGACCGGGTCGACCACGACCTGACGGCCCGCGTCGGCACCCGGCTGCTGCACGAGGGCGCGCTGTTCGACCGCACCGCGGCGGGGCAGCTCATGGGGTGGGTGGCGGTGGTCAGGGACGTCCTGCGCCGCGCCGACCGGGCGGGCGAGCTGCGCGGCGGGCTGGTCCTGCGGCACGTCGCCGAGCAGGTCGTCTCGGGGCTGCTGGGCGCGCAGCTCCTGTCGCAGGCCTTCAGCGCCAGGCAGGACCTGCGGGTCCGGCTCGGCCGGTTCTGGCGGGCCACCCTCCCGCAGCTCGTCGTGCCGCACGTCCTGGACGCGCTGCGGTTCGACCACCCGCCCGCACCGGGTCCGCCCGCGCCGCGCACGTCGGCCGACGTGGCCGTGCGGTCACCGCGCTAGTCCGCGGCCGTGAAGCCGCTCAGCCCGAACTTGCGCTGGGCGCGCTGGTAGAAGGTCGTCCGGCCCAGCCGGACGACCTTCGCCGCGGCGGGCAGCACCTCGATGTCGATCACGGTGCCCGCGCCGACGTGGCCGATGAGCAGCCCGTCGGCCTCGACGCCCAGTTCGCCGCCGGTGACCTCCAGCGCCAGCTTCTCGCCGCCGGACAGGAACACCGCGCGGTTGAACGTGGAGTGCGGGGCGACGGGGGTGATCAGCAGGCCCTCGGCGCGCGGGGAGACGATCGGGCCGCCCGCGGAGAAGCTGTACGCGGTGGAGCCGGTCGGCGTGGCCACGACCACGGCGTCGGCGGAGTAGCTGACGAACGGGTGGCCCTCGACGTGCAGGCGCACGGCGGCCATGCCGTTGCCCGGCACCCGGATGAGCGCGATGTCGTTGAAGGCGACGGAGTTCTTGTCGCCGGTCACCGCGCGCAGGCCCGAGCGGGGTTCGGTGGTGTAGCGGTGCTCGTCGATGGCGCACAGGGCGTCGGACAGCTCGGGCGGGTCGATCTCGGCCAGGAACCCGAGCTTGCCGAGGTTCACCCCGAGCACCGGCGTCCGGTCCGGGATGCCGAGCCGCATGGCCCGCAGCATCGTGCCGTCGCCGCCGAGGCTGACCAGCAGGTCGACCCGTTCGGCGAGTTCGTCCGGGTCGACGGCGGAGACCGCGCCCCTGGCGCGCTCCACCTCCGACTCGACGCCGAACAGCTTGATGTCGCGGGACCGCGCCCAGTCGACCATGGTGCCGATCACCTGGGCGCAGTCCCTGCGCGGGTGCAGAACGAGACCCACCGCACCGATCTCCGTCATGACCCGGACTCTACGGGCGGGTCAGCTCGCCTGCGGGGCCTTCATCGCGAGGGTGGCGAGCATGTCGCGGCCCCGCTGGGCGTTGGCCGGGATGCTCAGCACGTCGTAGCGGCGCGCCACGACCTGGCTGGTCGACACGAAGTCGCGCTGCCCCCTCGTCGCGGCGTAGCGGGCGGCGGAGGTCACCATCCCGAACACGACACCGGCGACCAGGCCGATCAGGATCGGCGCGAACCCCGCGTTCGGCGTGAACAGGCTGAGGAGCAGACCTACGAACAGGCCGAGCCACGCGCCGGAGGCCGCGGCACTGCCGAGCACGCGACTCCAGGTCAGGCGCCCCGCGACGCGTTCGACCAGCATCGGCTCGACGCCGACGATGGTGATGCCCTGCACGGGGAACGCGCTGTCGGCGAGGTGGTCGACCGCGCGCTGGGCCTCCTGGTAGGTGCTGTAGGAAGCGATCGGCCATCCCTCGGGCAGCGTCGGGATGTTCACCGTCGACGGGGACTGCATGAACGCTGTCATCTCACTCACCTCTGTGAACGACCCCTCGTTGGGGCGTTTCGTGCCAGTACATCCCCTTCAACGCGCACGCCGCGCCGAATCGTGCCCCTCACGGGGACTTCACAGGGGATTCTCAGCCGACCCGGCCACCGTGTTAGCTTAGGTTTACCTAAACACTAGAACGAACGGGTGAACATGAAGCGCGCCGCCATCGGGCTCCTGACAGCCATCCTGACCGCTTCGCTGGCCGCCTGCGGCAGCGCCTCGACGCCGGAGACGGGCGGGACGTCCGGGGCCGCGGGCACCGCGTTCCCGGTGACCGTCGACACGGCGTTCGGCCAGGTCACCGTCGAGAAGGCGCCGACCCGCGTGGTCGCGCTCGGCTGGTCGGACGCCGAGACGGCGCTGGCGCTGGGCGTGCAGCCGGTCGGCGCGAGCGACTGGCTCGCGTTCGGCGGCGAGGGCGTCGGACCGTGGGCGAAGGGCCTCTACGAGAAGGCCCCGACGATCCTCGGCACCCAGGAGCTGAGCTTCGAGGCCGTGGCGGCGCTCCAGCCCGACCTGATCCTCAACACCCGCTCGAACCTCGACCAGAAGACCCACGAGACGCTGGCCAAGATCGCGCCGACCATCGCCGCGCCCAAGGACGTCATCCCCTACGGCACGACCTGGCGGCAGCAGACCGAGCTGGTCGCCAAGGCGCTCGGCAAGCCCGAGAAGGGCGCGGAGCTGATCGCGGGCGTCGAGAAGGAGTTCAAGGACGCCGCGGCGTTCGCCGGGAAGACCGCCGTGGTCGGCGCCTTCTTCGGCGGCAAGTACGGCGCCTACGTGCCGGGCGACAGCCGGGTGGACTTCATGAGGGAACTGGGCTTCGGCACCAAGAAGGACATCGACGCGCTGGCCGGGGGCACGTTCTACGTGGACATCTCCACCGAGCAGCTCGGCCTGCTCGACTCCGACCTCACGGTGATCTTCCCGATCGGCACCGACGCGGGCGTGCTGAAGGCCGACCCGGTGCTCAACGGCATCCCGTCGGCGAAGGCCGGGCACCTGGTGATCCTGGAGGACAAGGCCCTGTCGGACGCGTTCTCCAGCGGATCGACCCTCGGCACCTCCTACGCCATCAAGAACGCGGTGCCGCTTTTCTCCGCAGCATTGCGGAAGTAAGGCCTTTCCGCGCTTATCGACCGTGGGAACTTCTCTCCCACGGTCGAGAAATTCACTGACATCTCAGGTCAATTCACGGACTTGAGTCCCACTTTAGAGTGATCATCATTAGGGCATTGGAGTTAACCACTCCGGGTCGGCGCGCATCGTTCGCGCCGACCCGGGAAGTTCACCCGATATAGTGTGATCCGTCCACCATGTACACCGTGTGTGCCTGACAACAGCGCTGGTCACACCATGGAAGGACGCCGTTTTGGCCGCTTCCGCCTACACGTCGAGCCTGGTTAACGTCCTCACCGCAACGAACAATCCCATTGTTCGTGAATTGATTCCCACTACGCGCCCCGAACGGCGCGCAAGCGGATAGGCGGTATGACGGGTGACTGTGACGGACAACCCCTCGTCGGACGTGGACGCGACTCGTGCGCAATCGAGCTTGGCGACGGCCGCGGCCAGGAACCTGGCGACGACGACCAAGTCCGTGCCGCAGATGCAGGGCATATCCTCGCGGTGGCTGCTCAAGGTCCTGCCGTGGGTGCAGGCCGCGGGCGGTGCCTACCGGGTCAACCGGCGGCTGAGCTACGCGGTCGGCGACGGCCGCGTGACGTTCACCAACACCGGGTCCGAGATCCGGGTGATCCCGCAGGAGCTGTGCGAGCTCCCGCTGCTGCGCGGGTTCGACGACGACGCGGTGCTCGCCGCGCTGTCGCTCAAGTTCGTGCAGCGCGAGTACGCCCCCGGCGACCTCATCGTCGAGTCCGGGCAGCGCGCGGACGCGGTGTTCCTCATCGCGCACGGCAAGGTCAACAAGATCGGCGTCGGCGAGTTCGGCGACACGACCGCCCTCGGCGTCCTCGCCGACGGCGACCACTTCGGCGGCGACGTGCTGGCCGGTCCGCAGGGCGAGTGGGGCTTCACCGTCAAGGCGGTCACCCCCGTCACCGTGCTGACCCTGGACTGGCACTCGTTCGAGGAGATGAACGGCGCGGCGGGCGGCCTGCGCGAGCACATCCAGCACGCCCGTGCGCGCGGCGAGAACGCCAAGCGGGACGAGAGCGGCGAAGCGGCCATCGAGATGTCCTCGGGCCACGAGGGCGAGGTGGAGCTGCCCGCGACGTTCGTCGACTACGAGCTGTCCCCGCGCGAGTACGAGCTGAGCGTCGCCCAGACCGTCCTGCGCGTGCACAGCCGCGTCGCGGACCTCTACAACCAGCCGATGGACCAGGTCGAGCAGCAGCTCCGCCTGACCATCGAGGCGCTGCGCGAGCGCCAGGAGCACGAGCTGATCAACAACCGCGAGTTCGGCCTGCTGCACAACGCCGACCTGAGCCAGCGCATCCACACCCGCTCCGGCCCGCCCACCCCGGACGACATGGACGAGCTGCTGTCCACGGTGTGGAAGGAGCCCAGCTACTTCCTCGCCCACCCGAGGGCCATCGCCGCGTTCGGCCGCGAGTGCAGCAGGGTCGGCATCTACCCGGCGTCGACCGACCTCGGCGGCCACCAGGTCCCCTCGTGGCGAGGCGTCCCGATCCTGCCGTGCAACAAGATCGGCGTCAGCGCCACCCGCACCAGCTCGATCCTGCTGATGCGCGCGGGCGAGCAGAACCAGGGCGTCGTCGGCCTGCACCAGACCGGCCTGCCCGACGAGTACCAGCCGGGCCTGTCCGTGCGGTTCATGGGCATCGACGAGAAGGCGGTCATCTCCTACCTGGTCAGCGCCTACTACTCGGCGGCCGTGCTGGTCCCGGACGCGCTCGGCGTGCTGGAGAACGTCGAGATCGGGCGCGAGGGCTGAGAGCGGTCGAGTCCGTCCGGCGTAGGCAAGACAGGAGATGGGAACACACGTGACGGTGACAGATCCGGGTCTCGACGAGGTCGTGGCGCCTTCGAGCCTGAGCACGAGGGCCGCGCGCAACCTCGCGTCGACCACCAAGTCGGTCCCGCAGATGCAGGGCATCACCCCCCGGTGGCTGCTGCGCGCGCTCCCGTGGGTCGAGGCGGGCGGTGGCGCGTACCGGGTGAACCGCAGGCTCACCTACGCCGTCGGCGACGGGCGGGTGAGCTTCACCAGCACCGGGACCGCCGTGAAGGTGGTGCCGCAGGAGCTGCGCGAGCTGCCGGTGCTGCGCGAGTTCGCCGACGACGGCGTGCTCGCCGCGCTGGCCGAGCGGTTCCAGCAGCGCGAGTTCGCCGCGGGCGAGGTGGTCGTCCAGGCCGGGCGCGCGGCCGACGAGGTCGTGCTGATCGCGCACGGCAAGGTCAGCGCCACCGGTGTCGGCCAGTACGGCGAGGAGACCTCGCTCGGCGTGCTCGCCGACGGCGACCACTTCGGCGACGAGGTGCTCACCGGCACGGTCGACGAGTGGCCGTTCACGGTCAGGGCGGTCACGCCGGTGATCGTGCTCGTCCTGCCGTGGCGGGAGGTGCGGGCGCTCAACGGCCAGGCCGACGCGCTGCGCGCGCACATCGAGGCGTTCGTCGCGCGGTCCGGCAAGCCGAGCAACCGGGCCGGTGAGGCGTCCATCGAGCTGTCCTCCGGCCACGAGGGCGAGGTGGAGCTGCCCGGCACGTTCGTGGACTACGAGCTGTCGCCGCGCGAGTACGAGCTGAGCGTGGCCCAGACCGTGCTGCGGGTCCACACCCGCGTCGCGGACCTCTACAACAAGCCGATGGACCAGCTCCAGCAGCAGCTCCGGCTGACGGTGGAGGCGCTGCGGGAACGGCAGGAGCACGAGCTGCTGAACAACCCGGACTTCGGGCTGCTGCACAACGCGGACCTCAAGCAGCGGCTGCACACCCGCACCGGCCCGGTCACGCCGGACGACATGGACAACCTGATCAGCAGGCGCCGCAAGACCGCGTTCTTCCTGGCGCACCCGCGCACGATCGCCGCGTTCGGCCGCCAGCTCAACCAGCGCGGCCTGTACCCGACCCCGGTGGACTACCAGGGCACCAAGGTCAACACGTGGCGCGGGGTGCCGATCCTGCCCTCGAACAAGATCCCGATCAGCTCGCACGGCACCAGCTCGATCCTCGCGATGCGCGTGGGCGAGCAGGAGAACGGCGTCATCGGCCTGCACCAGACCGGTCTGCCCGACGAGTACGAGCCGGGCCTGTCGGTGCGGTTCACCGGGATCGACGAGAAGGCCGTCATGTCCTACCTCGTCAGCACGTACTACTCGGCGGCCGTCCTCGTTCCCGACGCGCTGGGCGTGCTCGAACACGTCGAGATCGACCGCTGACAGCGCTGATGGAGGACTGGCAATGACCGAAGTCGAGGACAAGCGGGCGATCCGCTCGGCGCACGAGGTGCTGTCGTGGAGCCGGTTCGGCGTGGAGCCCGCCCTGAAGGCGGCGGTCGAGAGGCTGCCCGAGTCGATGGGGATCATCGCCGGCTACCACTTCGGCTGGCGCGACGAGCACGGTCAGGCCACCGGCGCCAACGGCGGGAAGGCCATCCGCCCCGCCCTGACCCTGCTCGCGGCGGAAGCCGTGGGCGGGGTCGTCACCACCGCGATGAGCGCGGCGGTGGCGGTGGAACTCGTGCACAACTTCTCGCTGCTGCACGACGACGTGATGGACCACGACACGACGCGGCGGCACCGGCCCACGGCGTGGAGCGTGTTCGGGATCAACTCGGCGATCCTCGCGGGCGACTCGATGCTGATGCTCGCGCTGGACGAACTGGCGTCCAGCGGGCACCCGTCCGCCCAGCAGGGCATGCGGATGATCAGCGTCGCCGTGCAGAACCTGCTGGACGGGCAGGCCTCGGACCTCGCGTTCGAGGAGCGCGGGGACGTGGACCTGCTGGAGTGCGTGCGGATGGCCGAGGGGAAGACCGGCGCGCTGCTCGGGTGCGCCTGCGAGATCGGCGCGCTGTTCGGCGGCGGGAACCCCGATCAGGTGGCCCACCTGCGGGGGTTCGGCGAGGCGCTGGGGCTCGCGTTCCAGTTCGCCGACGACCTGCTGGGGATCTGGGGCGACCCGGAGGTGACCGGGAAGCCGGTGTTCTCCGACCTGCGGAACAGGAAGAAGTCGCTGCCGGTGGTGGCGGCGTTGAACTCCGGGACGGAGGCCGGGCGGGAGCTGGACGCGCTGTACCACTCGGACGTGCCGCTGTCCGGGGACGACCTTCGGCGGGCCGCCGACCTGGTGGACCTGGCCGGGGGGAGGGCGTGGAGCCGGGCTCGGGCCGATGACCTGCTGGATCGGGCTCGGGAGCACCTGACGGCGGCCGAGCCGTCGGCTCGCGCGGCCGCGGAGTTGGACGCCGTGGCTGAACTGGCGTCGCACCGGGACTTCTGAGGGTGGCGTCCGTGCCCCGCGTTCGTGGAACGCGGGGCACGGTGTTCCTCTCGGCAGCCTCGGCTTGCAGCGGGTGCGGCCGATGTGACTCGGGGACCCCTCGATGTGCCCCTTGATCGGCCATGGTCACCTATTCGTCGGCCTTCTTCGCCGACAGGGTGACTTCGACACCGCAATCCACGACTTCCCCGGCGCTGGGCGTCTGCCCGGTCGTGATCCAATTCCGGTCGTTGATCAGCAGCCTGCCCTGCCCACTGGCGTCGCGCTCCAGCAGCACGTACAGCCCGCTCGCCTGCATCGTGTCCTGAGCCGCCTGGTGCACCATCCCGACCACGTTCGGCACCGTGCACGTCTTCACCGCGGGCTTGCTCGGCTCGGCCGCGGACGTCCGCGTCATGACCTGCGTGGTGCTGACGGTCCCGCTCGACGGCCCCTGCGAGGGCGACGCCCCGCAACCCGCCACCAGGAACACGGGCACGGCGACCAGAACTAATCGGACCACGACCACGACAGACCTCCGATGCGTCGACTCGCCCGGCACCCCAGAGTGGCACGGGACGCTTCACCTTGCTTGAACATACCGCCCTGGTTATATTGCCGATATGGCATCTACGTTCGCGGTGCTGGCCGATCCCAGCCGCCGGGAGATCCTCGACCTGCTGCGCGCGGGCGAGCGCCCCGTGGGCGACCTGGTCGACCGGCTCACGCTCACCCAGCCGACGGTCTCCAAGCACCTGAAGGTGTTGCGGGAAGCGGGTTTGGTCGACGTGCGCCAGGAGGCGCAGCGGCGCTGGTACCGCATCCGACCCGCGCCTCTGGCCGAGGTCGACGCGTGGCTCGCGCCGTACCGGCGGATGTGGGAGAACAGCCTCGACGCCCTCGAACGCCACCTGGACGCGATGCCCGACGACCCGACCCCGCCCGGCCCGACCCCGCACCACGCCACCCCGCCCGACCCGACCCCGCCAGACCCGAACCCGCACCACGCGGCCTCGCACCACGCGATCCCACCCACCTCGACCCCACGCGACCGGACCCCGCACCACCCGACCCCGCCGGACCCGACACCGCACGGCTCAAGTCCACCGGCCCCGAGCCGACCCCGCACCGCCCCGCACGAAGGGAACCAGGGATGACCGCGAAGCTGGAGACCCTCGGCGGAAGGCCCGTGCTGAGGTTCGAGCGGACGGTGGCGCACCCGCCCGCCAAGGTCTGGCGGGCGATCACCGAACCCGGTCACCTCGCCGCGTGGTTCCCGGCGGAGGTCGAGCTGGACCTCTCCCCCGGCGCGACCGTGACGTTCACGTTCCCCGACCAGGCGCCGGTGGACGGCACCAGCTCGGGCGAGGTGATCGAGGTCGACCCGCCCAGGGTGTTCGCGTTCAGCTGGAGCGGTGACGTCCTGCGCTTCGAGCTGTCGCCCAGCGGCTCCGGGTGCCTGATCCGGTTCAGCCAGGTGATCGGCGGCCACCGGAGTTCCGCCGGGCGGAACGCCGTCGGGTGGGACGTGTGCCTGGACGCGTTGGACGCCCTGCTGGACGGGCGGGAGTTCGAGGCGCCCACCGCGTGGCTGGAGCCGATGGAGGCGCGCATCCGGGAGTTCGGGCTGGACGAGGGATCGGTGGAGGGCAACCGGATCCGGTTCGTCCGCGACCTGGTGTGGAAGCCCGCGGGCGAGGTGTGGGCGCTGCTGGTGGAGGACTCCTCGCCCGTGGTGGGCGGGGAGCCGCCCGCGCGGGCGACGAACGCGTACGTGCCGGTCGAGCCGCTGACCGCGGTGTCGCCGCCGCACGTGCTGGCCTACGGGCCGGTGCGGTGGGAGGTCGTGCACGACCCGGAGCAGGGGACGCGGGTCGAGGTGACGCACGACCTGCCCGCCGGGGCGGACGCGGCCACCGCGCTGGCCGCCTGGCACGTCCACCTGGAGCTGTTCTTCGCGGCCTCGTTCGGCGAGGTCCGGTGCCCGTGGCCTGCGGAGCGGACCGAGGAGCTGCGCGAGCACTACGCCCGGCGAACCCTGCGCGGGAATAGTTGCAGCATCAACTAGGTTGGGCATCTACGTAGGTGACACATCAACCCAGGAGGCTCGCCGACATGACCAGGAGCACCTCGCAGCCGAAGGTGGACGTGCGGCGGTCCGCCGAGCGCGACGCGACCAGGATCTCGTGGCTGGACTCGAAGCACTCGTTCTCGTTCGGCCGGAACTACGACCCGGCCAACACCCACCACGGCCTGCTGCTGGTCAACAACGACGACATCGTGACCGCCGGCGCCGGCTTCGAGACCCACCCCCACCGCGACATGGAGATCGTCACGTGGGTGCTGCAGGGCTCGTTGGTCCACCAGGACTCCGAGGGCAACCGCGGCGTCATCTCCCCGGGCCTGGCCCAACGGATGAGCGCCGGGACCGGGATCCTGCACTCCGAGAAGAACGACTCCTGGCGCGTCCAGGGCGGGCCGTCACACGACGAGCCGGTCCGCCTGGTCCAGATGTGGGTCGTGCCCGACGAGCGCGGCATCCGGCCCGGATACCAGCAAGAGGAGCTGCCCGACTCCGAGCTGCGCGGGAAGCTGGCGGTCGTCGCCTCGGGGATGGACGCCCACGCCCAGACCGCGGCGATCCGCATCGCCAACCGTTACGCCGCGCTGCACGCGGCGCGGTTGGGCCCGGCCGAGACCATCGTGGTGCCCGACGCCCCGTACGTGCACCTCTTCGTCGCCCGAGGCCGCGCCGACCTCGAGGGCGCCGGCCGGCTGAACGAGGGCGACGCCGTGCGCCTCACCGGCGCCGGTGGTCAGAGGCTCTCCGCCGTCGACGACGCCGAGGTGCTGATCTGGGAGATGCACGCCGCCGCCTGAGGTCGCTCGTGACCGACTTCAGCGCTCGATGGTGAGGTCCCGCAGGTAGAACCAGTAGGTGCGCTTGCGGCACACGCCCCATAGGGCCCACAGCTCGGCGAACATCTGCCAGGTGCGCTTCCAGCCTTCGACCAGGCCGAACTTGTCGCGCTTGGTGCGGTGGGTCACGCCTCGCATGACCCGGGCCGTCGTAGGCATGCGGCCCTCGGTGATCACCTCGTTGAGCATGATCTCGATCGTGTAACCGTCCCGCTTGG
>NZ_DASUSQ010000118.1:0-6105 GCF_036375055.1 Umezawaea sp. | reverse complement strand
GACGCGGAGGCGTTGGAGCGGGTCGATGTGGTGCAGCCGGTGTTGTGGGCGGTGATGGTGTCGCTGGCGGAGGTGTGGCGGTCGCTGGGTGTCGAGCCGTCGGTGGTGGTGGGCCACTCGCAGGGTGAGATCGCGGCGGCGGTGGTGGCTGGGGCTCTGTCGCTGGTCGACGGTGCTCGGGTGGTGGCGTTGCGGTCGCGGGCGATCCTGGGGATCGCTGGTCGTGGTGGCATGGTGTCGGTGGCGCTGCCCGCCGACGAGGTTCGAGGGCTGCTGGCCCGGTGGCCCGAGCAGATCTCCGTCGCGGCCGTGAACGGGCCCTCGGCGACGGCGGTGTCCGGCGACGTCCACGCCCTGGAGGAGCTGCTGGCCGCCTGCGAGGCCGACGGTGTGCGGGCTCGGCGGATCCCGGTGGACTACGCGTCGCACTCGGTGCACGTGGAAGCGCTGCGCGAGGAACTGCTGGCCCTGCTGGAGCCCGTGCGCCCCCTGGTGCCCGAGGTGCCGTTCTACTCGACGGTCGAGCAGCGGCACGTGGACTCCGCGGCGCTGGACGCCGACTACTGGTACCGCAACCTGCGGCGGACCGTGGAACTGGAGTCCGCGATCGGAGCGCTCGCGGCGGGCGGTGTCGGCGCGTTCGTCGAGGTGAGCGCGCACCCGGTGCTGACGGGCGCGGTGCAGGAGTCGGCGCCCGCCGCCGTGGTCGCGGGCTCGCTGCGGCGCGGTGAGGGCGGTCTGGAGCGGCTGCTGACCTCGGCCGGTGAGCTGTGGGTGCGCGGGGTCCGGGTCGACTGGTCCTCGGTCGTGCCCGGCGGTGGTCGGGTCGGCCTGCCGACGTACGCGTTCCAGCGCGAGCGGTTCTGGCTGGAGCAGACGTCGGGCACCGGCGACCTCGGGTCCGTCGGGCTCGCGTCGGCGGCGCACCCGATGCTGGGCGCGTCCGTGCGGCTCGCCGACGGCGGCACCGTGCTGTCCGGCAGGCTGTCGACGCGCACGCACGGCTGGCTGGCCGACCACGCCGTCCACGGGACGGTGCTGCTGCCGGGCACCGGGTTCGTCGAGCTGGTGACGGCCGCGGCCGACCAGGTCGGGTGCGACCTGGTCGAGGAGCTGACCCTGGAGGCGCCGCTGGTGCTCGGGGACGTGCAGCTCCAGGTCGTCATCGGCCCCGAGACCGCGGCGGGCGGGCGCACGGTCGCCGTGCACTCCCGCCCCGCCGACGCCGACGTGGACACCCCCTGGACGCGTCACGCGAGCGGGTCGCTCGGCGTCGCGACCCCGTCGGCGGAGGAACCGCTCGGCGAATGGCCGCCACCCGGCGCGACGCCGCTGCCGGTGGACGACCGGTACGACCGGCTGGACGGCGAGGGTTTGGCCTACGGACCGGCCTTCCGCGGTCTGACGGCCGCGTGGACGGCGGGCGGGGAGGTCTTCGCCGAGGTCGAGCTGCCGTCGGAGGTGGACGTGCGCGGCTTCGGCGTGCACCCCGCGCTGCTGGACGCCGCCCTGCACGTGCTCGGCGCGAGCGGGCTCGTCGAGGACGCGGGAACGGTGCTGCTCCCCTTCTCCTGGAACGGGGTCCGGCTGTCCGCGGTCGGCGCCACCGCGCTGCGGGTGCGGCTGTTCCGCACCCCCGGCGGAGTCGGGCTGCACGCGTTCGACGCGGCGGGCACGCCCGTCGTGGCGGTCGACGGCCTGGTGCTGCGCCCGGCGGCCGAGCCGCGGACCGCCGCCGTCGACACGCTGTTCCGCGTCGACTGGACGGCGCTCGCCGTCCCGGAGGAGCCCGTCGAGGACGTGCGGTCCGTGGTGGACCTGGATTCCGTCGGCGGTGACGTGCCCGCGGTGGTCGTGCTGCCGCTGGGCTCCACGTCGCTGCACGGCGTGCTCGCCCTGGTGCAGCGGTGGATCGCGGAGGAGGCGTTCGCGGGCTCCCGGCTGGCGCTCGTGACCAGGGGAGCGGTGTCGACGGCCGACGGGCAGGACGTGACCGACCTCGTGCAGGCGTCGGCGTGGGGGCTGGTGCGCACCGCGCAGGCCGAGCACCCGGACCGCTTCGTGCTGGTGGACGTCGACCACGACGACTCGCTGTCCGTGCTGCCGCGCGTGCTGGCCTCGGACGAGCCGCAGGTCGCGCTGCGCGCGGGTGAGGTGCTGGTGCCGCGACTGGCCCGCACCACGCCCGCCGAGCCGCTGCCGGACGCGGCGTGGCGCGTGGAGGCCGGGGCCGAGGGGTCGCTCGACGGGCTCGTGATCACCGCCAACCCGGCCGCGGAGGCACCGCTGGGTGCGGCCGAGGTGCGGGTGGCGGTCCGGGCGGCGGGCGTGAACTTCCGGGACGTGCTGATCTCGCTGGGGATGTACCCCGGCGCGGCCGTCATCGGTGGCGAGGCCGCCGGTGTCGTCGTGGAGGTCGGGGCCGAGGTCAGCCGGTTCGCGCCGGGTGACCGGGTGATGGGCCTGTTCACCGGCGCGTTCGGCTCGGTGGCGGTCGCCGACCACCGGATGCTCGCCCGCGTGCCGCGAGGCTGGTCGTTCAGCCGGGCCGCGTCCGTTCCCGCCGTGTTCCTGACGGCGTTCTACGCGCTGCGGGACCTGGCCGGGCTGCGGTCCGGTGAGTCGGTGCTGGTGCACGCCGCCGCGGGCGGTGTCGGGATGGCGGCGGTGCAGTTGGCTCGGCACTGGGGTGCGGAGGTGTTCGCGACGGCGAGTCCCGGCAAGTGGGGGGCGCTGCGCGAGCTGGGTCTGGATGACGAGCACGTGGCGTCGTCGCGTGATCTGGGTTTCGTGTCGTCGTTCCCGTCGGTGGACGTGGTGCTGAACTCGCTGGCGCGGGAGTTCGTGGACGGCTCGCTGGGGTTGGTGCGTCCCGGTGGCCGGTTCGTGGAGATGGGCAAGACCGACCTCCGCGACCCGGACTCCGTCGGCGACCTGGTCTACCGGGCGTTCGACCTCGCCGAGGCCGGACCGGACCGCGTCCGGGAGATGCTGCACGAGATCGTCGCGCTCCTCGGGCGGGACGCGGTGCGACCCCTGCCGGTGCGGACGTGGGACGTGCGCCGGGCCGCCGAGGCGTTCCGGTTCATGAGCCAGGCCAAGCACGTCGGCAAGGTCGTGCTGACCGTGCCGCGCCCGCTCGACCTCGACGGCACCGTGCTGATCACCGGCGCGACCGGCGTGATCGGCCGCCGGGTGGCCCGCCACCTCGCCGGGCAGGGCGTCCGGAACCTGCTGCTGCTCAGCCGGTCCGGCCCCGAGGCCGCTCCGGAGCTGGCGGACGAACTGGCCGCGCTCGGCGCGCGGGCGACGGTCGTCGCCTGCGACGCCGCGGACCGCGCCGCGCTCGCCCAGGTGATCGAGGGCCACCGGCTGACCGCCGTCGTCCACGCCGCGGGCGTCCTCGACGACGGCACGGTCGACTCGCTGACCCCGGACCGGCTCGACACCGTGCTGCGGTCCAAGGTGGACGCGGCGCTCCACCTGCACGACCTCACGCGCGACCACGACCTGTCGGCGTTCGTGCTGTTCTCGTCCATGGCGGGCACCTTCGGCGGTGCCGGGCAGGGCAACTACGCCGCCGCCAACACCGCCCTGGACGCCCTGGCGCAGCACCGCCGCGCGCACGGCCTCCCCGCGGTCTCGCTGGCCTGGGGCCTGTGGGACGAGCGCGGCGGCATGACCGGCCACCTCGACGCCGCCGACCTGCGGCGCCTGGCCACCAACGGCGTGCTCCCGCTGTCCACGGAACTGGGGCTCGCGCTGTTCGACGCGGCCGGTGCGGTCGACGAGCCGCTGCTCGTCCCGGCCCGGCTGGACCTCGACGCCCTGCGCGCGCGGACACCGGTCGCGCCGCTGCTGCGCGGTCTCGTCCGCACCCCGGTCCGCCGGGCCACGGCGGGGGCAGGCACCTCGTCGGGTCTGCGCGACCGCCTCGTCCGGCTGCCCGAGGCCGAGCGGCACGACGTGCTGCTGGACCTGGTGCGGTCCAACGCCGCCGCCGTCCTCGGCCACGCCGGGTCCGGCGCGGTCGACCCGGAGCGGGCGTTCAAGGACATCGGCTTCGACTCCCTCACCGCGGTGGAGCTGCGCAACCGGCTCAACGCGGCCACCGGGCTGCGGCTGTCCGCGACGCTGGTCTTCGACTTCCCCAGCCCGGTCGTGCTGGCCCGCAAGCTGGGCACCGACCTGCTCGGCGAGGCGGACGTGCCGTCGCCGCGCACGCCGGTCGCGGCGGTACCCGCCGACGAGCTGATCGCCATCGTCGGCATGAGCTGCCGCTACCCCGGCGGCGTCCGGTCGCCGGAGGACCTGTGGCAGCTCGTGCTCAGCGGCGGCGACGCGGTCACCGGGTTCCCGACCGACCGCGGCTGGGACACCGACGGCCTCTACGACCCCGACCCGGAGCAGTCCGGGAAGAGCTACGTGCGGCACGGCGGCTTCCTGCACGACGTCACGGAGTTCGACGCCGCCTTCTTCGGGATCTCGCCGCGCGAGGCGCTGGCCATGGACCCGCAGCAGCGGTTGCTGCTGGAGGCGTCGTGGGAGGTGCTGGAGCGCGCCGACATCGACCCGGTGTCGTTGCGGGGCAGCAGGACCGGCGTGTTCGCGGGCATGAGCGGCCACGACTACGCGAGCTTCTCCGGCGACGTGCCGGAGAGCGTCGAGGGGCACCTGGTCACCGGCAACGCGGCGAGCGTGCTGTCCGGTCGGATCTCGTACTCGTTCGGCTTCGAGGGTCCCGCGGTCACGGTGGACACGGCGTGCTCGTCGTCGCTGGTGGCGCTGCACCTGGCGGCCCAGTCGCTGCGGCGGGGCGAGTGCTCGCTCGCGCTGGCCAGCGGTGTGGCGGTCATGTCGACGCCCGCGTTCTTCGTCGAGTTCAGCCGTCAGCGCGGGCTCGCGCTGGACGGGCGCTGCAAGGCGTTCTCCTCCGCCGCCGACGGCATGGGCGCCTCCGAGGGGGTCGGTGTGCTGCTGCTGGAGCGGCTGTCGGACGCCCGGCGCAACGGCCACCGGGTGCTCGCGGTGGTGCGCGGGTCGGCGGTGAACCAGGACGGAGCGTCGAACGGCCTCAGCGCGCCCAACGGACCGTCGCAGGAGCGCGTGATCCGCCAGGCGCTGGCCGAGGCCGGACTGTCCACTTCGGACGTCGACGTGGTCGAGGCGCACGGCACCGGCACGAAGCTCGGCGACCCCATCGAGGCGCAGGCACTGCTCGCCACCTACGGCCGCGACCGCGAGACCCCGCTGTGGCTGGGGTCGGTGAAGTCCAACATCGGCCACGCGCAGGCCGCCGCAGGTGTGGCGGGCGTGATCAAGAGCGTGCTCGCCATGCGGCACGGCGTGCTGCCCAGGACGCTGCACGTCGACGAGCCCACCCCGCAGGTCGACTGGTCGGCGGGCGCGGTCGAGCTGCTGACCGAGGCGAGGGCGTGGCCCCGCGACGGGCGTCCGCGCCGGGCGGGCGTGTCGGCGTTCGGGATCAGCGGCACCAACGTGCACGTCATCCTGGAGGACGTCGACGACGAGCCGCCCGTCGCCGCCGCGGAACCGGCGGTCGTGCCGCTGGTGGTGTCCGCGAAGGGCGAGCGCGCGCTCCGCGCCCAGGCCGGACGCCTGCGCGAGTTCCTGGAGGGCGACGACGACCTCGGGTCCGTCGCCGCCGCGCTGGTCGGCACCCGGTCGGCGCTGTCGCACCGCGCCGTCGTGGTCGGCCGGGACCGCGCCGACCTGCTGCACCGGGTGGCGGGACTGGCGTCCGGCGACCCCGTGACCGGTGTGGTCAGCGGTGTCGTGGGCGCCGGTGGCCGGACCGCGTTCGTGTTCCCCGGTCAGGGGGCGCAGTGGGTCGGGATGGGTGTGGAGCTGCTGGAGCACTCCCCGGTGTTCGCGGCGCGGATGGCGGAGTGCGCGGGGGCGTTGGGGGAGTTCGTCGACTGGGACCTGATGGCCGTGTTGTCCGACGCGGAGGCGTTGGAGCGGGTCGATGTGGTGCAGCCGGTGTTGTGGGCGGTGATGGTGTCGCTGGCGGAGGTGTGGCGGTCGCTGGGTGTCGAGCCGTCGGTGGTGGTGGGCCACTCGCAGGGTGAGATCGCGGCGGCG
>NZ_DASUSQ010000117.1:0-28302 GCF_036375055.1 Umezawaea sp. | reverse complement strand
TACCAGGGTAAGGGTCAAATCCCCCGAGTAAAATCGGCCATGCTTTAGGGAAAGCCCACCGGCCCACCTTTGGTTGCCGCTCGGTTTGATCGCTGTCTTGGAGCGTTCGCGGCTCGGCTTTGTTCGCCGGCTTGGGTGTTGTTGGCTCGGTCTTGTTCGCCGGCTTGGGTGTTGGTGGCTCGGCCTTGTTCGCCGGCTTGGAGTGTTCGTGGCTCGGTCTTGTTCGCCGGCTTGCCACTCTCGCTACCTGTTCGGTGCTGCTCGGCTTGATCGTCGACGTTTGACAGTGCCCAGTTACCCCGACCCCTGCTTCGCGGCGCCGCCGACCCTCCCCGGTTTCACCCGCATTATCTGCTGATCTTGCCTTCTTGCCCTTTACCGCTTGACTTGCTGCACTTTCTTCCCCATTTGCCTGCTGAACAGCAAAGATCCCCTGGCCTCGGCCTGGGGATCTACAGGGGCTGCTGCCCCCGGATCGCGCGGCTGGGCCGCGCGGATCCGGGGGTCAGGCGATTGAGGCGGCGTCGCTCCACAGGTCTGCGGGGAGGTCCTTCCGCTGGGTGACGTTGAGCTTGCGGTACGCCTTGGTCAGGTGCTGTTCGACCGTGCTGATCGTGACGTACAGCTTGTTGGCGATTTCCCGGTTCGTGTGGCCCAGTGCTGCCAGGCCCGCGACCCTGCGCTCCGCGTCCGAGAGGGTCGCGGCGCCGCATTCGGCTGCTGTCTCCGATGTGGTGGACGTGGTGTTCCCTCGGCTCTGGTCGGGGATCAGCTGGGCGCACAGCGGTTCTGCCTGGCAGTCCTTGGCGACGCGCCACGCGCGGCGGACCATCATCCTGGCTCGGTCCGGTTCGCCCAGCTGGTGGTGGGTGTGGCTGAGGTCCGCCAGCACTCGGGCGACCTCCAACTGGCCTCCCGCGGCCTGGACCTCCTCCAGTGCGCTGTGGAGCAGCTGCGAGCGCTGGCGGAGGTCGAGCGTGGCCGCCTTGACGCGCATCGCCATGCCCCTGGACAGGGACGGGCCCATGACCGGGATGGCCAGTTGCTGGTCCGCCAGTTCGCGGGCCTTGGCCTGGTTGCCCAGGCGGAGGTAGACCTCGGCCGCACCGGTGCGCCACGGGAGGAGACCGGGTGAGTCGAGCTTCCACTTGACCATGAGCTCGCCGCAGGACAGGAAGTCGCCCAGTGCCGCGGGGAGCTGGCGGGTGGCGAGGTGGTGCTGGCCCTTGGCGTACAGGTAGTGCAGGCCGTAGCGGCCGCGGTAGATGTGCTGCGGGACCCGCTGCGCGAGCGCCTCGGCGGCCTCGTCGAACTTGCCCATCGCGGTGGTGGCCTGGAGCAGGGTGCCGAGCACCATGCCGACGCCCGCGCCCCACGTGCGCGGGTCGACCTTCTCCAGTGCGAACCTGGCGTGGCGGCGCGCGGTGCCGAGGTCGCCCATGCGCAGCGCCACCTCGGCGCGGATCATGGCGAGTTCACCGAGCCAGCCGGGAGGGCTGGAGGACTCGTGGCGGTCGGTCATGAGGGTGTCGCACCAGGACTTCACGCTGTCGAGCTTCTCCAGGTACAGCAGGGTCCGCAGGGCGGCGCTGACCTCCTCGGTCGGCTCCTCGACGAGGTTGACGCTCTGGAGCACGCGTTCCGCGGTCATGACGGCGCTGTCGTCCAGCTCGCCGCCGATGACGCGCGTGAGCGCGGTCGCGGCCTGGACGCGCATGCCCATGTCGACCGAGACCTGGTCGCCGTCCTGCTGCACCTGCGGGAGGTTGTTGACCAGTTCCGGGTAGGACCCGGCCGCCCACATGCGGGTGATCTTGATTTCGGCCCTGCTGGGCTCGTCCAGCTCGTCGGCGCGGGCGACCAGGCGGGCCAGGCCCTCGGCGACGTCGTCGACGCGGCCGTGCACGACGAGGAAGCGGACGAACCAGAGGAGGCCGCGGCCGAGGAGCTTGCCCTCGCGCATCGCCTCGCCGAGCGCGGGCACGTGCTGGAGCGCGGAAGCGGGGCTGAGGCGGAGCTTGAGGCGCACCAGCATCATGACGAGCTCGATGGGCGTCTCCTCCTCGCGGTCGCGGATCGCGAGTTCGAGGTAGTCGACGGCCTCCTCGACCTGCTCGTCGAGGAGCGCGGACTCGGCGGCCTCGCGCAGCACCGGCAGCGCCCACTCGGGGCAGGTGGTGCCCGCGGCGACGAGGTGGGTCGCGACGACGCGCGGCTCGGCGCCGTCCTGGGCGAGCAGCCACGCGGCCCGCAGGTGCAGCTCGGGGAGGTCGGCGTTGGCCATCGCGTCGTCGATGACGGCTTCACGGATGGCGGGGTGGCGGTAGGTCTCGCCGCGCAGCAGGCCCATCACGACGAGGCTCTCGACGTCCTTGGCGGCCGTCTTGGCGCAGCGCTCCATCATGCGGCCGAACAGCTTCGGCCGGTCGGCGTGGTTGCCGAGGACGGCGAGCGCGTACGCGGCCTCGCGGATGGCGGGGTCGCCGCGGTGCAGGCAGCTCATGACCGCCTCGGCGAAGCCCTCCCCCACGACGGGGGCCTCGGGCGCGCCGTCGCCGTGCCGCAGGCGCTGCTGGTCTTCGAGCAGCGCGCGCACGAGCAGCGGGTTGCCGCCGGTCACCTCGTAGTACTGGGAGCCGAACGCCTCCGCGATGCGCGGGTCCAGTTCGGACGCGACCATCTCGCCGACGCCCGCGGCCGACAGCAGCGTGAGCCGGATGCTGTGGCAGTGGGGGTGGCGCAGGAACTCGGTGTGGAACAGCGAGCGGGGTTCGCGGGAACCCACGCACTCGGTGAACACGATCGCCACGCTGGCCGACCGGAGCCTGCCGAGCACGTGCCGCAGGGTCTCCTTGGACAGGTCGTCCATGTTCTGGACGTCGTCCACGACGATGACGACCGGGCGCTGTTCGGCGATGTTCAGCATCGCGGCACCCAGCTGGTGCAGCGCGTGTCCGCGCTTGGTCTCCGCGCCGTCCACGTCGCCGTCGGCGGTCCTCGAAGGACTGGACGCCTCGTCCAGCAGTCCCGCGAGGTAGTCCGCCCGGTCGCCGGGGCAGAGTTCGAGGGGCACGTTGCGCTGGAGCTGGCTGAGCACCCCCAGCGGCAGGGAGCGTTCCCCCGCGGTGCAGGTGGCGTTGAGGAGGAGTGCTCCCGAGCGCTGCACCTCCTCCCCGAAGGCGTGGAGCAGCGCGGTCTTCCCGGTTGCTCTGGCACCGGTGATCATGGCCACGCCGGACCGGCCTCGGAGGCAGTCCTCCAGCACGTGCTGGAGGGTGGCCAGTTCTCTAGTCCGTTCGACCAACATCTAAGACCGCGTTCCTTTCCCGGTGTGGTCACCTGTCCCGCCCATACGTGTCCGCGGTGAACAAACAGTGGCCAACTCAAGTCGGGTTGTCCCACCAGGCCGTCCTGGTAACACACAACGACAGTATCAGGACAATAAGAAGCTTGTCGATAACGTCTCGGGAAACCGTCGAGTAACCCGGACCATGTGCAACATGTGCGTTACGGAGTTCGCGTCTTACATCCCACAACATCCGTGAGCCATCGTGAGAATTGTATGAAAACACTGATCCATAAAACCCTACTTCCGTAGGGTTGCGGCTGACCAAGATCACTCTTGCACTGGCTGAAAGTGATCCACTGACAGCAAACACACAGGTCAGGAGGCCGGAGAATCCGGAAGTCATTCATAACCCCGTCACGAAACGTGACCCCCAGTTGAGACGGGGGCAATGAATACTGCCCTTTCGCACACCGGCCGCTTCTTCATGGACCACAGAACATGTTTAGCCTGGCAAAACATCAACGCTGGCTCCTTACCTGCGATGACATTGCTACCAGCCCGAATAAGGGCCTACAAGCCCCCTAGGGGCACACAGGGGCCGGGCAGGGGTTGCCGCACCCCGAGTGCAGTCCATAGCTTCGGTGCACTCAGTGTTTCTGCGAATTGAATCATAATGCCGTTTCATAATGACGTTATCACTCCGGCCATAACCGGGCGCCTTCACAACCCCGCCGAAGGAGAACGACCGGCGGAGTAAGGATCGACGAGCATGAGGATCGCTTGCTGGCAGACCGTCGCCGGCGGAGAGCCGCCCCGGACGCGGCTCAGAGCCGCGGCTCGGAGCGCCGCCGAGGCCGGTGCCCGGTTGCTGATCACGCCCGAGATCTCCCTGACCGGCTACCACCTCGGCCCGCGCAAGCTCCGTGAGCTGGCCGAACCCGACGACGGCCCGATGTGCGAGGAGGCTGCGGCCATCGCGGCCGAGACCGGCGTGGCGATCGTCTTCGGCTGGCCGGAGGCCGCGGGCGGCGAGGTCTACAACACCGTCCGGCTGGTCGACGGGCGGGGGGACGCGCTGGCGACCTACCGCAAGACCCACCTGTTCGGCGACATCGACCGCGCGATCTTCCAGCCCGGCGAGGTCGGGGTGGTGCAGGCCCGGCTCGACGGCCTCACCGTGGGGATGCTCATCTGCTACGACGTCGAGTTCCCGGAGACGGTGCGCGCCCACGCGCTGGCGGGCACCCAGCTGCTGGTCGTGCCGACCGCGCTGATGAAGCCGTGGGACATCGTGGCCAGGACGCTCGTGCACTCGCGCGCCCTGGAGAGCCAGCTCTACATCGCCTACGTGAACTGGGCGGGCACCGAACGCGAACTGGAGTACTGCGGCCTCACCCGCGTGGTGGGCCCGTCGGGCCACGCACTGCACGAGGACGTCCACGGCGAACAGCTGGTCGTGGCGGACCTCGACCCCACCCGGATCACGAAGGCCAAGCAGGTCAACGACTACTTGGCGGACCGACGACCCGAGCTCTTCCTCTGACCCCCTTCCGCCGCACCCGCCGGAGAGCGGGTCACCACCGTCAACCGGGGGTAGCGCACATGGACCACACCAACCCGATCGGCCACGACGACCTGAACGGCCTGCGGGCCCCGGTCACGATGTTCGGCCCCGACTTCCCGTTCGCCTACGACGAGTGGCTGGCCCACCCGGCGGGCCTCGGCGCACTGCCCGCGTCGGCGCACGGCACCGAGGTCGCCGTCATCGGCGGCGGCATCGCGGGCCTGGTCACGGCCTACGAGCTGATGAAGCTCGGGCTGCGACCGGTGCTGTACGAGGCGGAGCAGATCGGGGGCCGCATGCGGTCGGTCCCGTTCCGGGAGCACCCGGAGTCGGTCGCGGAGATGGGCGCCATGCGCTTCCCGCTGGCGGCGACCACGCTGTTCCACTACATCGACAAGGTCGGCCTGAAGACCACGCCGTTCCCGAACCCGTTGTCCACCAACACGCCCAGCACGGTCGTCGACCTCAAGGGGGTGAGCCACTTCGCGCACACGTCGGCCGACCTGCCGGTGGTCTACCAGCAGGTGGCCGACGCGTGGGACAAGGCGTTGCAGGAGACCGCGGAGCTGTCCGCGATGGAGGACGCGGTCCGCAGCCGCGACGTCACGACCATCAAGGCCATCTGGAACCGCCTGGTGCCGCGCCTGGACGACGTGTCGTTCTACGGGTTCCTCACGGCGTCGCCCGCGTTCGCCTCGTTCCAGCACCGCGAGATCTTCGGCCAGGTGGGGTTCGGCACCGGCGGCTGGGACACCGACTTCCCCAACTCGATGCTGGAGATCCTGCGGGTCGTCTACAACGGAGCCGACGTCGACCAGCAGCGCATCATCGGCGGCAGCCAGCAGCTCCCGCTGCGCCTGTGGACGCACGAGCCGGAGTTCCTCGACCACTGGCCGGAGGGCACGACGCTCGCGTCGCTGCACGCGGGCGGGGTGCCGAAGACCGCGGTGAAGTGGATGCGGCGCACGGCGCACGGCATCACCGTGGAGGACGCCGAGCACGGCATCCGCACCTACCCGGCCGCGGTGTTCACCGCGCAGAGCTGGGCGCTGCTGTCGAAGGTCAAGTGCGACGAGTCGCTGCTCCCCCAGTCCCTGTGGACCGCGGTGGAGCGCACGCACTACATGGGCTCGTCGAAGCTGTTCGTGGTGACGGACAGGCCGTTCTGGCTCGACGTGGACCCGCGCACCGGCAGGCACGTGATGAGCATGACGCTGACCGACCGGATGCCGCGCGGCGTCTACCTGTTCGACGACGGGCCGGACAAGCCCGGTGTGATGTGCCTGTCCTACACGTGGAACGACGACTCGCTGAAGCTCGCGACCCTCACGCTCCAGGAGCGCCTGGACGTGGTGCTGGGCTCGCTGGCCGAGATCTACCCCGGCGTGGACATCCGCACGCACATCATCGGCGACCCGGTGACCATCACCTGGGAGACCGAGCCGCACTTCATGGGCGCGTTCAAGTCGAACCTGCCGGGTCACTACCGCTACCAGCGCAAGCTCTACACGCACTTCGTCCAGGACGACCTGACCGACGCCCAGCGCGGCCTGTTCCTCGCGGGCGACGACATCTCGTGGTGCGGCGGCTTCGCCGAAGGGGCCGTCACCACCGCGCTCAACGCGGTGTGGGGGGTCCTGCACCACCTGGGTGGCCGCACTCATCGCGGCAATCCGGGTCCAGGGGACGTCTTCAGCGAGATCGCCCCCTTGGAGCTGCCGGAGTTCTGATGTGACGTCGGTCGCCATCAACACTGTCCGCGGAGCCCCCGTGTCGCAACGTGACACGGGGGCTCCGCCGCAACTGTGCACTGATGTACACAGTGCGATTCCCTTTTCTCCCGGCCCGTGGACGCCGAGAAGGGCCCGTCCGGAGCAACGGCTCCGGACGGGCCCTTCCGATGCGGTGGCGAGGCGCTCAGGTCCAGTTCTCGATGACCTTCCGCTGCAACTCCTCCGGGTACGAGGCCGCGAACGACGTGTGGGCCATCCGCTCGCCGATCGGGGCGAGCAGGCCGTCGAAGACGACCCTGGGGCCCCAGCCGCGCTTGTACTCGATGTCGGTGTGGCTGACGAACAGCGGCAGGATGACGCTGTCCATCTGGACGCGCTTGGACACGGGGTGGATGCGGGTCGCGATGGCCCAGGTGACCTCGGCGAGGTCGGTGGGGTCGATGTCGTCGTCGAGCAGGAAGATCTGCGGGAAGTACAGGCCCGCCTTGTTCCAGAACAGCGTCTGCCCGATGTACTGCGCGAGCGTGTCGCTGGTCGTGTCGGGGTCGACCAGGTCGCGCCAGTTCGGCGGGACCGTCACCACGAGCCACATGCCCGCGGAGTCCATCGGCGACCAGACCGTGCTGACCGGCAGCTGCACCTCGCGCAGCCGGGCGAGGCACTGGCTGGCGGCGCCGACGCAGGTGACCGTGTGGTACTCGTCCGGCGGGCGCCCCTCGGCCACCAGGGGCCAGATGGGGTCGTTCCGGTGCGTGATGGCGTCGATGTGGAAGGTGGGCTGTTTCGTCACGTCCATGGGGTGGTAGCCGGCGGCCTCGCCGAACGGGCCCTCCAGCGCGTCGCGTTCGAGCGACACGTGGCCCTCGATCACGACCTCGGCCGTGGCGGGCACGAGCAGGTCGACGGTCTTGGCCTTGACCAGCTCGATGGGCTCGCCGACCAGCGCGCCCAGGAACCCGGCGTCGTACGCCCCGTCGGGCAGCGGGAAGCCCGCCACGTACGGGACGCCCGGCTCCGCGCCCTGGACCAGCGCGTAGGGCATCGGCTTGCCGATCTCCACCCACTGGTTCCAGACGTGCCCGATGTGCTGGCCGTCGGCGACCAGGCCGGTCATGCGCTTGCCGTCGATCTTCATCACCCGCGCGATGGACCAGTTGGTCCACTCGCCGTCGGGGGTCTGCACGATCAGGGCGCCCCAGGTGTTCGCGTACCGCCCGCCGTCCTTCTCGTGGACGATCGGGATGGGGAACGAGTCGAGCGTGGCGTCGTCGCCGAGCAGGACGTTCTCCTGGCACGGCCCGCTCTCGACGACGACGGGCGGGATGGGCTCGCGGGTCTGGGCCTCCGCCAGCGCCTCGACGATCTGCCGCCCGGTGCTGTCGGGCTGGAGGCCGAGCGAGAGGGCGATGCGGGCGTAGGGCATGTCCTCCCGCGACGACAGGGCGGCGGGTGCGCCGAGGATGCGGAAGCCGGGGCGGGCCCCGCGGATGTTGGTGAACAGCGGCGCCGGGGAGCGGACCTCGTAGCTCCGCCGGGTGATCGCGGCGGGTTCCATGTCACCGTCGACCTCCCGGTCGATCACCACGAGGTCCCCGAGGTCGTGCAGCGCGTCGAGGTACCCGCGCAGATCAGTGAAGTGCTTCATCGCCGTTTTCCTTCCGGTGCTGGCGTGCAGACTTCCCGCCGTCCCACCGCGTCGTGAGGTCGTTGTCCACACCGAACTGGTCGAGCACGCGACTGGTCACGTGGTCGACGATGTCCGGGACACCCGTGGGGTGGTTGTAGAACGCGGGCATGGGCGGCAGCATGACCACGCCCATCCTGGCCAGTCCCAACATGTTCTCCAGGTGGATCTCGCTCAGCGGCGTCTCCCTCGGCACGAGCACCAGCTTGCGGCGCTCCTTGAGGGTCACGTCCGCCGCGCGGGCGATCAGCCCTTCGCCGTACCCGACCCTGATCGCCGCCAGGGTCTTCATGCTGCACGGGGCCACGATCATCCCGTCCGTCCGGAACGAGCCGCTGGAGATCGCCGCCGCCTGGTCGTGCGACCCGTAGACGTGGTCCGCCAGGGATTGGACCTGGCGGACCGTGTAGTCGGTCTCCATCTCGATCGTGGCGCGTGCCCACTTGCTCAGCACGAGGTGCGTCTCCACACCGACGGCGCTGAGCGTTTCCAGGACCCGGATGCCGATGGCGGCGCCGGTGGCGCCGGTCATGCCGACGACGACGCGCCTCGGCACCCGGATCCCGTCAGCGAACGCCCGCACCGGCGATCACTTGTCTTCCCAGCGGAAGAACACCGCCGCGAGGGTGCTGATGACGAGCGTGAAGCCGATGAGCACCGAGCCCGGCAGGATGAGGGCCTCGAAGCCCTTGCCCCGCACCAGGACGTCGAGCATGCCCTCGTTCATGTGCCGCAGCGGCAACGCGTTGGTGATCAGCTTGACCCAGTCCGGAGCCTTGTCGATCGGGAAGAAGCTGCCCGCGAGCAGGGCCATCGGGAGCACGGCGAGGTTCGCCGCGCCGGTGACCGAGTCCTCGGTCTTGCAGATCGCCCCGAGGAGCATGCCCACCGAGAAGAAGGCGAGCGTCCCGAGGATGAGCAGGGGGATCGCGAGCCACCACTGGTTCGACAGCTGGAGGCCGAACATCGGCAGCGTCGCGACCGCCACGAACAGGACCGCCTGGAGCAGCGCGATCACGACCGAGAGCAGCAGCCTGGACGAGAGGACCGAGCCGCGGCCGATGGGGGCGAGCTGGATGCGGCGCAGGACCTGCTTGCGGCGCCACGCCACCAGGGTCAGCGCGGAGCTGAACACCGCGGCGGTGGACACGCCCCACGACAGGATGCCGGGGGTGAGGTACTGGATCGGCTCGAAGGCCGTCTCCTCGATGGGTTTCTGCCGCACGGCGTACTTCGGCGGGGTGGTGCCCGCGCCGAGGTTCGCGCTCGCGACCGCGTCGGAGATCTTGGCCAGCGCGGGCCCGGTCTCGGCGCGGTCGCCGTTGGCGTAGCGCACGTCGATCGAGTCGCCCTGCGACACGACGATCGCGGCCACGTTGCCGTCGCGCAGGCTGTTGATGGCGGTGGTGGAGTCCTTGAACTCCTGGAGGTTCACACCCTCGGAGTTCTTCAGCGCGGCCACGACGCGGCTGTCGCCGACCACCGCGATCTCCACCTCGTTGCCCAGCTTCACACCGGAGAGCAGGGAGAACACGATGAGGAACATCAGGGGGAACATGAAGGTGAAGAAGAGTGCTGCCTTGTCCCGGTAAGAGGCCTTGAACATGGCCAAAGACAGGCTGGAAAACGCTTTCATGTCGCCGTCTCCGCTCGAAGGTCTGACGACGCCGGAGGCTCGATCACCGGTGCGACGCCAGTTGGTTGGTGGGTCACTCGCGGTACGCGCGACCGGTGAGGTGCAGGAACACGTCCTCCAGGGTGGCCGTGCGGACCTGCGCCTTGTTCAACGCGTCGAGCTCCCCCAACGCCTTGATCGTGAGACCGGCGTCGTTGGTCGCGATGATGATGGAAACGCCGTCGTCCACGACGTTGTCGGCTCCGGGCAGCATCCGGGCCACTTCGGCGGTCACCGTGCCGTGCTCGACGATGACCTGGGTCTGGGCGTCGAGCTTGCGCACCAGCCACGCGGGCGGGCCCATCGCCATGATGCGTCCCTTGTCGACGATCGCCACCCGGTCGCAGAGGATCTCGGCCTCGTCGAGGTGGTGGGTGGTGTAGACGATCGTCTTGCCGCGCGCCTGGATGGCCCGCAGCACGTCCCAGAGGTTGCGGCGCGCCTGGGGGTCCAGCGCCGCGGTCGGTTCGTCCAGGAACACGATCTCCGGGTCGTGCGCCAGTGCGCACGCGATGGAGAGGCGTTGCCGCTGCCCACCCGAGAGGTCAACGTCCTGCACGTCGGCCTTGTCCGTGAGGCCGACCAGTTCGAGCATGTCGACGGCCGCCGACCGGCTCACGCCGTAGAGCGACCCGAACGTCTGCAACTGCTCCTTCGACGTCAGCCGCTCGAAGAACGACGACGCCTGCAGCTGGACGCCCAACTTGGGAAGTAGCTTGGGATTCCGTGGCCAAGGGCTCTCGCCGAGGATCCGCACCGAACCGGAGTCCGGTTTGCGCAGGCCCTCCACGATCTCCAGGGTGGTGCTCTTCCCGGCCCCGTTGGGACCGAGAAGACCGAAGAACTCTCCTTCCGCGACGGTGAACGACACACCGTCGACGGCACGCAAGTCGCCGTAGGACTTGCGAATGTCGCTCACGACGATCGCGGGCCCGTCTGCTGTCATGGCACAAAACGCTAGGGCTGGATCGGTTTCGCGACGATGGCCCGAGCCGTTTCTAGGGGACCCCTAGCACATCTTCAGGGGGAGCGTGCTGCGCCACACGGGCCCGTCTCGTCTGGTTAGGCTAACCTAAATGGATGAAAAACTACTGGGAGGCCCCATGACCGACACCTCTGCGGGCGACGCCCCGAAGCGGGACCGCCGCCAGGTCGTCACGCTCAGCGTCCTGCGGACCGAGCGGGTCACCCCGCACATGATCCGCGTCGTCGCGGGAGGCCCCGGCCTGGCGGACTTCGCCCCCAACGACCGGACCGACGCGTACGTGAAGGTGCTGTTCCCTCTGCCCGGCGTGTCGTACCCGACGCCGCTGGACATGCAGGCCGTGCGCCGCGACT
Source organism: Umezawaea sp. (assembly GCF_036375055.1). Lineage (GTDB taxonomy): Bacteria > Actinomycetota > Actinomycetes > Mycobacteriales > Pseudonocardiaceae > Umezawaea. The sequence continues at coordinate 17,019 of NZ_DASUSQ010000117.1, read as the reverse complement.
TCCCGCGCGAGCAGTGGCCCGTCGTGCGCACGTACACGGTGCGCTGCTTCGACCCGGTCGCGCGGGAGCTGGCGATCGACTTCGTGCACCACGGTGACGTGGGCGTGGCGGGCCCCTGGGCGGCCTCGGTCCAGCCCGGTGCCGAGTTCTCCCTGCTCGGGCCCGGTGGGGCCTACGCGCCGGACGCGTCGGCCGGGTGGCACCTGCTGCTCGGGGACGAGGCCGCACTGCCCGCCATCAGCGCCGCGCTGGAGCGGCTGCCGGCCGGGGCGCGGGCTCGGGTCGTGGTCGAGGTGGCCGGGGTCGACGAGGAGCAGAAGATCGACAGCCCCGGTGAGGTCGAGCTGGTGTGGGTGCACCGGGACACCGGTGGGTCGCTGGTGGACGTCGTGCGGGGGATGGAGTTCTCCGGGGAGGACGTGCAGGCGTTCGTGCACGGCGAGGCCGCGATGGTGAAGGAGCTGCGGGCCCTGATGGCTGAGCGCGGGGTGACGAAGGACCGTTTGTCGATTTCCGGGTATTGGCGGAGGGGGTTGACCGAGGACGGGTTCAGGGAGGTGAAGGCGGCCGAGTCCGGGGGGTGATTCCGGGTCGGGTGGGTTCGGGGTCGGTTCGGGTGGGGTTGGGGTCGGTTCGGGTGGGGTGGGGTTGGGGTTGGGGCGAGGTGGGGTTGGGGCGGGTGGTGCTGGGTCCGGTGGTGCCGGTTCGGTCGCCCTGGACCGGGTGATGCCGGTTTGGGTGGTACCGGGTTCGGTGGCGCTGGGGCGGGTGGCGCCGGGTTCAGTGGTGCCGGATCGGGGGATGCCGGCTTGAGCGGTGCTGGATCGGGCGGTGCTGGATCGGGCGGTGCTGGATCAGGTGGCACTGGATTCAGTGACCCTGGACCGGGTGGCGCTGGCTTCGGTGGTGCTGGACCGGGCGGTGCTGGCTTCGATGGTGCTGGACCGGGCGGCGCTGGGACGGCCGGTGCTGGATTCGGTGCGCAGAGCGGGCGGCGCTGGATTCGGTGACGCTGGGCCGGGTCATGCTGGGCCGGGTGGCGCTGGTTCAGGTGGTGCTGGTTCAGGCCGGACCGGATTTGGTCGCTGGATCGGGTGGTGTCGGTTTGGGGTGCCGGGTGTGCGTCCGGCTGGTGCGTGATGGGCCGAGTGGGGATATCCCCGTTTGAGGCTCCTCGTGTTCGCCGACTGGGCGATCGCGTGCAGATTGTGCGGGCCTGCGTTCCTCGGCCGGGCGGTCCCGTGCGGATTGTGGTTGGAGACTCCGCGTGTTCCCCCTGCCGGGCGGCCCCGTGCGGATTGCGGGCCCCGGAAATTGTCGTACCCCTGTCGTAGCGTGTGTGTCGGGGGGTTCTCACATCAGGGGGACCCCGGTTCGGTGTCCCGCTTCAGCGCTTGTTCCGGTGGGTGTGGGGTTGAGCGGCGTGTCACCACCGTCGTGCTGTGGCCGATTTGACTTGGGGCCCCTGGATTCAGGCCTTCGCGGGCTGCGGGGGCAGGTGAAGGAAGCTTTGCCCGCAGTGCAAGTTCAAGGCCTGAATCCCCCAAGTGAAATCGGCCGCGTTCCGTGGCCGCGCCTCCACCTCGGTCCTGGGTCACCCGTGGGTTGGCTGGTGCCATTCGTTCCGTGGCCGCGCGCCGCCTTGGTCGTGGGTCGCCTGTGGGTCAACTGGCGCCATTCGCGCGTCACCTCGGTCGTGGGTCACGGGGGATCGACCGGTGACATTGCACGCCGTCTCGGTTGTGATCGGCTGGTGCCATTCGTTCGGTGCCGCGCGTCGCCTTGGCCGTGGGGCGTGAGGTGTCATTCACCCTGCCGGTTGCCGCCCGTGACTATTCCGTCTGGCGGAAGGTGTCGGGCCTGCCGTGTGTCTATTGGTGTGAATGTGTTGGCCCCCACCGGGCTTGGCTGTCCGCCGACCGTGGGCCAGGGGTGGTGGGTGTTCGGTCTCAGGTTTTCGGCGGTTCGGCCTAATTTCACACCTGAGGGTGGGGTGATGCGTCAACTCACCCGTAGTATGTTGTTTCGTGAGCGATGATCCGTGGCTGAGTGCGAGTGAGCAGCGAGCCTGGCGCAGCTTCCTGGCGATGCAGAGGCAGCTGAACACGCACCTGTACCGGCACCTGCAACGTGAGTTCGGGCTGTCCGGCTCCGACTACGAGATCCTGGTGAACCTGTCCGAAGCGCCCACCGGGCGGATGCGGGCGTTCGAGCTGGGCGAGGCGACCGACTGGGAGAAGAGTCGGATGTCGCACCACCTGACGCGGATGGCGCAGCGCGGGCTGGTGCGGCGCGAGCCCTGCGCCGAGGACACGCGGTACGCGGACATCGTGCTGACCGACGAGGGGCGTGCGGCGATCACGGAGGCCGCGCCCCACCACGCTGCGAACGTGCGCGCCTGGTTCATCGACGCGGTGGGCGAGGAGCGGCTCGGGGTGATCGAGGACGCCAGCGAGGCCGTGCTGGTGGCGCTGGCCGAGCACGACGCGCGAGCGGACCACCGGTGACGCGCGAGAGCCCCGCGACCTGAGCGGTCTCGGGGCTCTCGCGCTGAAGCCCTGGGGCTCAGCGGTGGGCGGACTCGAACGCGTCGACCACGCTGGCCGGGATGCGGCCGCGGTCCGCGAGCTCGTGCCCGTTCGCCTTGGCCCAGTCGCGGATGGCCCGCGTCTGCTCCTTGCTCCGCCCCTCTCCGGCGGGCTTGCCCCCCACGACCGCGGCGGTGCCGCGCTTCGCGCGACCGCCGGTCCGCCGTGCGGCGGCGACGAAACTGGCCAGACCATCGCGCAGCTTCGCGCCGTTGGCCTCATTCAGGTCGATCTCGTAGGTAACACCATCCAGTGAAAACTGCACCGTGGAAATGTCTTCACTGCTCGTGCCGTCCAGGTCGTCGATCAGCTGGACGAGAACCTTCTGGGCCATGGGTCGAACCTCACAACGAGTCGAACGGGCGGAATGTGACGACAATACCAAACCAACGCAGTTAATAGTCGGCTTGCGGAAAAAAGTCAACGACCGCACCGCGCGGAGTTTCGAGCCCCGCCAAACGTCACCCGTTCGAGGGCAGCCGTTATCAGGGTCACCCGTCCAGCGCTACCGCGACCCGCCATGCGAGACCGCCCGGAAGGCCCCAGGACGTCCACGGAGTGGACAGCGCCGTCGAATCGGTAAACCGACACCCCTAAACCAGGCCTATCCCGCTCACTCACACGAACGTGCGGCCGACGAACGCACGGCCATCCCGCAGCGGACGACGCGGAGCCCGGACGGCCAGATTTTTTCCAACCGCCGACCGCAAAGAGCCGGCCACGAGACCACCGCGTCGAATCCGCGCGGCACCGGGCCACCAGCGGCAGACAACGGCTCTGACGTCGACCAACAGCACATCGGAACACCGCCGCGACACCGCTTCCGCAGACGACGGCACCCCGCACCCGAGCGCACCGCGGTCGAAGCAATTGGCGAACGACAGCCAACGGCATTCCGAAGGCGGCACCCGGTCCCCGCACACATGCACGCAGCCGTTTTGCACAATTCGCCCAGCGCTCACATCAGCACCGACCGAACCGCGCCGCGGAACCGATCCACGCCCTCCCCCCGGCAAGCCCCGCCCGCCACAACGGTAGCGACGAGAACATCCACTGAACATATTCCAAGACGAACGACTACACCCCGCGCACGGTCGGTAGCACAAACGGGCGCGTCACCGACCCGCCTGCCGGAAAGGGCTCCGCCGAAGTCGATCTCATCACACCGCCCCCTGTTCGCGATCAAGAACTGAACATCCACGCCGCGTAGGGCACAGTGGACGCATGCAGATGCGACTGCCCGATCCCGGTGCGCTGTTCGGCCTGGCGAAGTCGACCGTTGGATGGGCGGTGGACACCGCGGTCACGGTCGCCGCCGTTCCCGGCAGGGTGCTGGGTCTACTGGATTCGGCCGAATCACTCGTCGGCCGGGTGGACGACGTGGTGACCAGAGCGGACACCTTGGTTCGGAAAACCGAAGCGGTCGTGGACCAGGTCACCGCGGTGGTCGAACAAGCACGCACGGTCAGCGCCGCGGCACAGGTGGTCGTCGCCGACGCCCGCCGCGTCTCCACGGCGGCCGAAGCGGTCGTGACCGAGGTAGTGGACATCACCTCACAGGCCAACGGTGTCGTGGCGGTAGCCGAGTCCACCGCCCGCACGGCCCACGAACTGCTGGAGGCCTACTCCCCCCTGGCCCGCCAGGCGATGCCACTGCTCCGCCGCTTCGTGGAGGAGCTGTCACCCCACGAGATCGAAGCAGCCATCAAACTGGTCGACCAGCTACCGGTCATCACCGAACACGTCCTCACGGACGTACTACCGATCCTCGCAACCCTGGACAAGGTGGGCCCGGACCTCCACCAGCTGCTGGAGGTCACCAACGACGTCCGCCAGGCCATCCTGGGCATCCCGGGTTTCAACTTCCTCCGCAAGCGAGGCGAAGACAAGGCCCCCGAGCTGGAAGCAGAGCAGAACCAGGCGTGATCAGTCCACACAGGACACAGAGCGCCGGGCCCGCGGTCAAGGCGACGCGCGGCCACAGCACGACGCGAGCCACGGCAACCGCCCTCTGACAGCAACGCAACCCACCCACCCCGACACCGACACCACCCCAGGCTCACCGGGAGTCCACATCCGCCCCGGTCCGCACCCGCACCACGTTCGACCCCTCCCCCCAGCAGAACGCCCGAACCCGGTACTCAGCCACCTTCTCCCCGGGCAACGTGATCAACCCGGCCGAGTTCACCCCCGCCTGCAACACCGCGGCGGGCGTGAACACCGAAGCGCCCTCCGCCTTCACCTCGATCAGGTACCCGTCCTCGTCATCAGCCCGGTCGACCCACGTGAACAGAATCCCGTTGGCGTGCACGACCGTCCCCCGGAAGTCACCGGGCACCCCTCCCCCGGCCCGCACCGACGACACCCCGTCGACAACCCCCGGCACGGTCCTGGGCGTGACCCACGCGTGGTCCTCCGCCTGCGTCCCGTCATCCAGCTCACCGGGCGGCAGGGCGATTTTCCGCACCTCCCCCACGGCCCCGGAATAAGCCCGGACACGGTACGAAAAATCCGTGGAGGGAATCAGGTCGGGATGCCGGTGGGAACCTTGTTCCACCGGCGCGTACTGGAGCGTCGTGTACTCCCCGCCCTCGCCGGTGGCGAACTCCACCGCCACCCCGGAAACACGAGGATCGGCGACCTTCCACGACAGCACCGCGTCAACGGGCGATTCCAGGACAACACCCAACTCGACCGCGGAACCTGATCGGGGAGCCTCGCCCGAACACCCGGCGAGAACGAGGACGACCGCGAGCGGAACAGGGAACTTGAGCACGAACCCCCCAGGGGTGGAGGACCCCCGCCGTCCCGGTGGCGACCGGCACCACCGGGACGGCAGGACGTCGAGACCGACCTACTGCCGCCAGAACTTGACCCCGCTCCACACGACCGTGGCGGGCCCCTGACCCGAACTCGTCCGGTAGGCGCCGAACTTGTCGTAGAAGTTCCCGCCGGGGCTCGCGTAGGTGTGCTTCAGCGATCCGTTGATGTACGTCTTGTGGTTGTTCCCGATCCGGTGCACCGTGTTGACCCGCACCGATGTGCCCACGGTGGCCCCGGTGGCGACCGTGGCGCCGCCGTGCACGGCGTAGAGCCTGCCGCCGCGCTCGACCGCGAGCATGAAGAACGGGCCGGGCTCGGAGTCGTTGAACGTCTGCTTCAGGCTGATCCGGGTACCGGCCAGGCTGGAGATCCGGAACGTGCCCTCGAACTGGCGGGCACCGCCGCCGGAGTAGTTCGCGTACCGGCGCTCGGCGCGCTGGTCGCCGCTGGCCGTGGAGCACGTCAACTGGAACGTGAGCCCGTTGACGACCCCGCACCCCCTCTCCTGAACGGTGAACGAGGGCGAGTAGGAGGTCCAGCCTCCGGACTCGACCTGAGCCCCGGCGCTCGGTGCGCCGACGATTCCCGTTGCGGTGAGTGCGGCCGCCGCGAGTGCGAACACGCGCACTCGGGAAAACAGTCGTGACATCATCGTCCCTTCCGTGGCTGCGGCGGCGACGTGGAAGGCAAACATTAAGGGCGTTAGCGTGTCTCTTTCAAGAGCGCGTCGAATGTTTATGGACGTGAACCAGTCGATCATGCATTCCCGGTAATTCGTGAGTGCGAGTGAGAAAAAATGGTTCGCGCCGCGAATCCGGACCGGTTCCTCCACCGCGCCCGGCGGGGGAACCGGGAACGGTTACGCTCCCCCACGATGAGACGCAAGCTCAAGCCCCCGCTGCCCCAGCGGCACGGCCTCGACCCGGCCCGGCTGCGGATGCCCGCGGAGGGGTCCTGGGCGACGCTGCGGGACCACCTGGTCGAGCGGCTGCCGAAGGTGGACCCGGCGCGCATCGACACGATGCTGCGCGAGAGCCGGATCGTGGACATGGACGGGCCGGTGGCGCCGAACGCGCCGTTCGTGCCGAACTCGTCGGTGTGGTTCCACCGCGACCTGCCCGACGAGGTGGCGGTGCCGTTCGAGATCGGTGTCGTGCACCGCGACGACGACCTGCTGGTCGTGGACAAGCCGCACTTCCTCGCGACGATCCCGCGCGGCAAGCACATCGTGGAGACGGCGCTGGTGCGGCTGCGGCGCGAGCTGGACCTGCCGGACCTCGTGCCCGCGCACCGGCTGGACCGCGTGACCGCCGGGCTGATCATGTTCGTGGTGAACCCGGCCCGGCGCGGCGCGTACCAGACGCTGTTCCGGGACCGCTTGGTGCACAAGGAGTACGAGGCCGTCGCCCGGTACGACCCCGACCTCGACCTGCCGCGCACGGTGCGCAGCCGGATCGTCAAGGAGAAGGGCGTCATCACCGCGCGGGAGCCGGAGGGGCCGCCGAACAGCGAGACCCTCGTCGAACTCGTCGAGCACCGCGACGGCCTCGGCCGGTACCGGCTGCTGCCGAGGACCGGGCGCACGCACCAGCTCCGGCTGCACATGGCCGGGCTCGGCGTGCCGATCCTCGGTGACGACTTCTACCCCGTCCTGACCGAGACCGCGTTGGACGACTACCGGAAACCGTTGCAGCTGCTGGCGAAGGTGCTCGCGTTCACCGATCCGCTCACGGGCGCGCCCCGGCGGTTCGAGAGCCCGTCGACGCTGCTGGCGTGGCGGTCGCACGAGGCGTGGCTCGCGGGCCCGCCCGCTACCCGACCAGGCTCAGCAACCGGCTGATCTCCTTGGTCCGCGACTCGCGGATGGTGGTCGCCAGCTCCTTGGCGCTCGCGTTGCGGCCTCCGTCCACTTCGGTCTTCGTCAGCTCGACCGAGTTGTGCAGGTGCCCGGTCATCAGGTTGAGGAACGTGGTGTCGAACTCCGAGTCCGGTGTGGACTTGAGCGCGGCGATCTCGGCGGGACTGGTCTGGTGCAGTCCCCCGTGGTGCGCGTGCGCGCCGGGGTCGGCGTCCACCTCGGTCGACTGCCCCCACTCGGTCAGCCAGCCCCTCATGGTCTCGGACTCCTCGCGCTGCACGGTGTCCAGCTCCTCGGCGAGGTCGCGCACGGCGGGCTCGACCGCCCGCTCCTTCGCCAGACCGGTCAGCTCGATGCCCTGGGCGTGCAGGGGGAGCATCATCTGGAGGAACATCACGTCGGTCACGTTGAAGTCGGCCTTCGAGGTGGAGTCGACGGAGCCGCAGCCCGCGAGCAGCAGGGCGGCGGCGAGCAGCAGGGCGAGCGGTCGGCGGTTCATGGTCCTCCACGGCTCGGGGTGCGGGCGGAACGGGGACCCGCGCTCCGGCGCGGAGCGCGGGTCCCCTGCCGGCGACTAGGCGGGAGCCAGCGTCTTCGACCCGGCCGCGAAGCCGTTCACCTGCACGTCGACGCACGAGTAGAAGGCGTTGGCCGTGTCCGCGATGTTCCACACCGCGAGGACCTTCTGCCTGCCCGTGCGACCGCCGAGGTTGACGGAGTGGTTCACGGTGGCACCCGGCTGCCTGCCGCCGTCGTTGAAGACGGCGATGCGGGTCCCACCGATGAAGTACTCCCAGGTGCTGGTGGCGTGGCGCGCCGTCAGCACCCAGTTGAAGTTGACCGTGCCGCCCACCGAGGCCGCGGGCCAGCCCTTGCTCTCATCGCTCAGCACCGTGAAGCGCGAGTTGCCGTGGCAGTTCTTGACGCCCTTCGGGCCCTCGACGCTCTGCGGCTCCCAGACGATGTCGCCGCAGTTCTGGACGCGGCCCTGGGCGCAGTTCGCCTGCCTGCTGGGTGGGGACGAGATGTAGCCGTGCGCACTCGCCGTCCCCGCGGGTGACAGGACGACGATCAGGGGTGCGACGCCGATGGCGACCGCCGCCGCGGCGATCTTGCTCCTCATGCTCATGTCAGCTCCTCTGGAATGAATGGCTGTTCCCAGGTGGAGGGCACTACGGGAGCGCCGACCACCGCAGGGGTGGGAACCCGATGCAGCGGATACGTGATCCACGCGCCGTGCCAACGCGGCGGAATTGGCACGGTTCTCTCTCGGCCACGAGGTTTCCGCTGGTCAGCGGATCCAGGTTGTCGCTTGTACATGTGGTCTAGACCAGAAACGTTAGCGACCTCGGACAAAGCGGTCAAGACGTATTGGAAAGCTATGAACGAATACTGAACCGCGATCCGCCGGTTCCCGTACAGCCCGGTATGACGTCGTTGCCGGTCAGGCGCACCGCCCGTGCCGCTCTCGCGGTGGCGATCACCGCCGCCCTGGTCCTCGCTCCCGCACCCGCGGCGGGGGCCGAACCGGTGCCCCCGAACTCCTCCGAGGCGCTCAAGCGGTACACCGGCCTGACGCACGACGCGGAGGTCCTCAACGAGGAGCACCTGCGCGCCCAGGAGGACAAGCGGGCCAAGCAGGCCGAGCTGGAGCGCGCGAACCAGGACCTCGTGACGGCGGGGCAGGCGCTGGACCGGGCGACGGCGGCGGAGACGCAGTTCCGCGGCCAGGTGGACCTCCTGACCGAGGCGTCGTTCCAGGGCGCGCGGTTCACCGGGCTGTCGGCGATGCTGGTCGCCGACAGCCAGACCGACTTCCTCACCCGGATGTCGGCGATGGACGTGCTGGCGGCCGACCAGGCGGCGTCGCTGGAGTCGCTGTCGGCCGCGCTGGCCGACGCCACCGCCGCGCGCGCCGGGGCGCGGGACGCGCGGGAGCGGGCGGCGGAGGCGTCGGCCGCGGCGAACGACCTGGTCGACGACATCGAGGAGAAGCGAGTCGCACTGGTGTCGCAGGTGAACGCGGCGCGCAGGCAGTACGACTCGCTGACCTCCTCCGACAGGGCCGTGCTGGCGAACAGGGGTGACACGTCCGCGGTCCCCACGCCCTCCGGCGCGGCCGGGAAGGCGTTGGCGTTCGCGCTGGCCCAGCGCGGGAAGGCCTACGTGTTCGGCTCCAACGGCCCGAACACGTGGGACTGCTCCAGCCTGACGCAGGCCTCGTACCGCGAGGCGGGCGTGGCCATCCCCAGGGTCACGTACACGCAGGCGACGACCGGGAGGCCGGTGTCGCGCGGCGAGGTCCAGCCGGGCGACCTGATCATCTACTACTCCGGGCAGTCGCACGTGGCCATGGCCGTGGACGACGTCCGGGCCGTGCACGCGTCGACCGAGGGCGTGCCGGTGAAGATCGCCAACATCGACGACATCGGGCCGATCAGCGTGATCCGGCGGATCGTGGGCTGACCGGTGCGCGGGGTGCGCCTCGGCGTCCGTCCGCGCGGCGTGCGCCACCGCTCCCGACCAGCGCGGTGACCACGGTCGCGGACGTCCGGACCGGCGCGGCGCCCTACACCGTCAGGTGGGCCTCGATGCGCTTGAGGTAGTGCCGCGCGAGGGCGAGGTTCGCGTGCTCGCGGTCCAGCACCAGGTAGAGGAACAGCGTCGGGTTGCCCTTGGCGGCGGACAGCGGCCGGATCAGGTGGTACTGGCGGTTGAGCGTGATCAGGATGTCCTCGATGGTGTCGTTCAGCTTGAGCGACGACATGACCCGCAGCTTCGCGCGCACGACCTCGGTGTTGCCCGCCGCGGCGACGTCCAGGTCGAGCCAGTCACCGCCGCCGAGCGTGCCCAGCGACATGCCGCTGTCGTAGTCGACCAGCGCCACCCCCACGGCACCCACGATGCTCATGGCTTCTTTCAAGGCTAAGTCGATGCTCATGGAAAAAGGGCTCCTCATGCGTGATCGGGGAAGGTGCCGGACAACCCGCGAACCATTTCGCGCGGGCCGAAGCGGCGGCGCCCAGCAAATCACACCACGTCGCGGAACCGCACGGAAGAACGACCGTTTGGAGCAACCCGTGTCACCGTTGAGCCTCGATGAGTGCGGTGTGTAACACCACCCGAGCGGATCACGCACCGCCAGATCGGGGTGACGGAGCGTTTGACGTGCACAATCCCGACCGCCGGGCGACACACGGACGGTCCGTCACCCTTCGCGCCGCCCCAGGCGGACACGAAGGGTGACATCGACGTGACATTGTGAAGAAAGGCGTCGAAAACCCGCACGTGGATTCTGAACCGGCGCGTTCCTCAATGAACTCCGCACTCGGAGAACGCCGATTCGAGCCGTTCTCACCCCGGAATTCCCGACCGCACTCCGCGGGCTCGGCCCAGAACTGGCCCGGTTCCCCGGCGGACCGGGGCGGCCGGTCAGGCCTCCGCCGAACCTTCCTCGAAGTAGGCCCGCCGGTTCGCGCGCACGGTGCGCACGCGCTGCCGCAGGACGACGTGCTGCAAGAGCGACAGCGCCTGCTTGGCCGCTATGTTGAACAACCCCATGGTGATGTCCCGCTCGCCGAACACGACGAGCAGGAGCGACGACTCGACCGGGAACACGCAGACGTAGCCGGACTCGCCCTCGAACATCGCCGTGCGCGGCTCGCCGATCCCGGCCTGCGTGGTGAACTGCACGGCGAGCCCGATGGCCGCCGCGGACATGGCCGCGACGCTCTCGACCTCGACGTCCCTGGTGTCCTCCGCCAGGACCAGACCGTCCTGGGTGGCCACCAGGAGCCCGGTCACCCGGTCGACCTGACCGCGGATCGTGCGCAGCGTCGCGCCCATCTCGTCCGAGTCGAACGGCGGCTGTGCCACCACGGGCCCCATCGGGAGGGGTTTCGCGCCGGGCGTCGACGGTCTCCGCGTCGGCAGCGGCGCGCCGGCGGCCGGTCGGTGGGCTTCCGCGGCGCTCATACGGCCAGGCTGGCTTCGATGCGCTTCAGGCTGTGCCGGGCGAGGGCGAGGTTGGCCCGTTCGCGGTCCAGCACCAGGTAGAGGAACAGCGTCGAGTTGCCCCTCGCCGAGAGCGGCCGGATCAGGTGGTACTGGCGGCTCAGCGTGATCAGGATGTCCTCGATGCTGTCGTTCAGCGCGAGGGACGCCATGACCCGCAGCTTCGCGCGCACGACCTCGGTGTTGCCCGCCGCCGCGATGTCCAGGTCGAGCCACTCGCCCCCGCCCAGCGAGCCCAGCGACATGCCGCTGTCGTAGTCGACGAGCGCCACGCCCACCGCCCCCGTGATGGTCATCGCTTCCTTCAACGCCACGTCGATGCTCATGGAGAAATTGACCCCTCATATGCCATCAGGTGTACATCGGGTAACGCGCGGGCGGACGTCGCGTCAGCCCCATTGGGCAATAGCAACCGCGCTTGGCGAATCACACTATGTCGCTCAGCCGTACCGAAATACGGCTGTTCGGAGCAACCTAGGTCACCTGTTGATATCGACGGGCCCGAAACAGTGCGGTGCGTAGTCGACCGTGAGGCCACGGTTACAGCGCGCTGCCAGGGACTACGCCGCCTGGTGCCGAGGCGGCACCCCAGTGCACAGGGGCACGGGCTCACGCGCTGTCATCGACTCGCACAACCCGCTAACGAATGTGCGGCCTCGGCCGATATGACGAATAATCGCGGTCGACCGCGTGCGGCTATCGGAAGCGAAAGCCGACTTCTCCCGTGCGCGAAAACTCGGCGGGGCGCCTACTCCGCCAGCGTGTCCAGAATTCCCTGGCCGTACTTCGCCAGCTTGTTCTCGCCCACGCCGCTGACCGTGCCCAGTTCCTCCAGCGAGCCGGGGGCGAGGGTGGCGATCTGCCGCAGGGTCGCGTCGTGGAAGACGACGTACGCGGGCACGCCCTGCTCCTTCGCCGTCGCGGCCCGCCAGGCGCGGAGCCGCTCGAACACCGGGGCCGCCTCGGCGGGCATGTCCACCACCGCGGCGGCGGCCTTCGCGGCACGGGCGGGCCTGGCGGCGCGGACGCGCTCGGGCTCGCGCCGGAGCACGACCTCCCGCTTGCGGCCCAGCACCTCGGCGCTCGCGGGCGTCAGGACGAGGGTGCCGTAGTCGCCCTCCACCGCCAGGAGGCCCTGCGCGAGCAGCTGGCGGACCACGCCGCGCCACTCGGACTCCTTCAGGTCGGCCCCGATGCCGAAGACGGTGAGCGAGTCGTGGTCGAACTGGATGACCTTGGCGGTCTTCCTGCCCAGCAGGATGTCGACGACCTGGCCCGCGCCGAACTTCTGCCTGCGCTCGTTCTGCAACCGGTACACCGTCGACAGCAGCTTCTGCGCGGCGATGGTGCCGTCCCACGACTCCGGCGGGGACAGGCACGTGTCGCAGTTGCCGCACGGCTCGCCCTCCTGGCCGAAGTAGGCGAGGAGGCGGGCGCGGCGGCACTCGACGGTCTCGCACAGCGAGAGCATCGCGTCGAGGTGCAGGCCGAGCATCCGGCGGTGGGCCTGGTCGCCCTCCGAGGTGTCGATCATCTTGCGCTGCTGCACCACGTCCTGGAGGCCGTAGGCCAGCCACGCCGTGGACGGCAGGCCGTCGCGGCCAGCGCGGCCGGTCTCCTGGTAGTAGCCCTCGACCGACTTGGGCAGGTCGAGGTGGGCGACGAACCGGACGTCCGGCTTGTCGATGCCCATGCCGAAGGCGATGGTGGCGACCATGACCAGGCCGTCCTCGCGCAGGAAGCGGGACTGGTTGGCCGCGCGGACGCCCGAGTCGAGGCCCGCGTGGTACGGCAGGGCGGGGACCCCGTTCTGCACCAGGAACTCCGCCGTCTTCTCCACCGACGCGCGCGAGAGGCAGTAGACGATGCCCGCGTCGCCCGCGTGCTCGGTGCGGAGCAGGTCGAGGAGCTGCTTCTTCGGCTCGTTCTTGGGTTCGATGCGGTACTGGATGTTGGGGCGGTCGAAGCTCGCGACGAAGTGCCGGGCCTCCTGGAGGTTGAGCCGGGTGGCGATCTCCTGGTGCGTCGCCTTCGTCGCGGTGGCCGTCAGCGCGATGCGGGGCACGTCCGGCCAGCGCTCGTGCACGGCCGAGAGCGCCAGGTAGTCCGGCCGGAAGTCGTGGCCCCACTGGGAAACGCAGTGGGCCTCGTCGATCGCGAACAGCGAGACCTTCCCCCGGTCGAGCAGGCGCGCGGTCGATTCGAGGCGCAGCCGCTCCGGGGCAAGGTAGAGCAGGTCGAGCTCCCCCGCCAGGAACTCCGACTCGACCATGCTGCGCTCGTCCGGGTTCTGCGTGGAGTTCAGGAACCCGGCCCGCACACCGACGTTGCGCAGCGCGTCGACCTGGTCCTGCATCAGGGCGATCAGCGGCGAGACGACCACGCCGACACCCGGCCGGACCAGCGCGGGGATCTGGTAGCACAGGGACTTCCCGCCACCCGTCGGCATCAGGACGAGCGCGTCGCCACCCGCGACCACGTGCTCGATGACGTCCTGCTGGCTGCCGCGGAACTCGGCGTACCCGAACACCCGCTGGAGTACTCCACGGGCTTCGCTCACGGCCGTTCCGGTGTCGGGGGAGGACATGGCGGCGATCCTACGAGGGAGGTCCGACAGAAACCCCGGCGAGTTGACTTCCAGCGCGGTGGAGGTTCTAGCCTCGATGGTTCGGAGCTAGTCGAAAGGGGGCTTCACCAGCATGGCAGTGCGGTTGAACCACACGATCGTGGCGGCGAGCGACGCGAAGGGGTCCGCCCGGTTCCTGGCGGAGGTGATGGGCCTGCCCGCACCGGTGCCGTTCGGGCCGTTCGTCACCGTGCAGACCGACGGCGACACCACGCTCGACTTCATGACCAGGCCGGGCGAGATCACGTCGCAGCACTACGCGTTCCTCGTCGACGAGGACGACTTCGACGCCATCTTCGGCCGGATCAAGGAGCGGGGGCTCACCTACTGGTCGGACCCGCACCACCAGGACGAGGGGCGGATCAACACCCACGACGGCGGGCGGGGCGTGTACTTCGACGACCCCGACGGGCACGCGCTGGAGATCATCACCCGGCCGTACGGCAGCGGGGCGTGACGCGGGCCCCGCGGGCGGCGGTGGTCGCGGGGGTGCTGAGCGGGGTGCCGTCCACGCTGCACGCCCTGGCGACCGGCGGCGACGTGCTCGCCGCGACGCGCGCGGCCGGGACGCTGCTCCCCGGCCGCCGCGCCTCCGCCGCGCGCGGGGTGGTCGCGCACGCGCTGCTGACCGCGGGGTGGACGGCGGTGCTCGCGGCCGTCCACCGGCGGCGGCCGTTCGGTGCGCTCGGCGGAGCCGTCGCGGGTCTGGCGGTCGCCGTGCTGGACCTGGAGGTCGTGGGACGGCGGTACCCGGCCGTCCGGGCGCTGCCGAGGGGCCCGCAGTACGCCGACCACCTCGCGTTCGGCGCGCTGGTCGGGACGACCCTCCGACCGGTTCGTCGCGGAACGAACGGTCAGGGCCGTGTCCTGTTCTGTCTTGTCGGTTCTCGTTCGAGTCGTTGACAGGCGGATGTCCGCCCTGACACGGTGCGTGGCAGGAGAACGACTGCGGGGCATGACAACGATGTCATCGAGGAGGACCTGGTGCGCAGCAGACGAACCCGTGCCGCGGCGGCGCTCGCCGGAGCGCTCGTGGCGGGCTTGCTCGCCACACCGCCCGCGACGGCGGCCCCGCCAGAGGACCCGACCGGGCTGGTGAACCCGTTCGTCGGAACCCAGAACTTCGGCAACACCTTCCCCGGCGCCAGCTCGCCGTTCGGGATGGTGCAGGTCAGCCCGGACACCGGCGGGCAGGGCGGGTACGACTACCAGCAGGGCACGATCTACGGGTTCAGCCAGACGCACCTGTCCGGCGTGGGCTGCGGCGTCGCGGGCGAGCTGCCGATGATGCCGACGACCGGCGCCGTCAGCAGCGTCGACCCGAACGTCTACCGCTCGCCGTACTCCCACTCCGACGAGGCCGCGACGCCCGGCTACTACCGCGTCGGCCTGTCGAAGTACGGGGTGAACTCGGAGCTGACCGCCACCACCCGCACGGGCTGGCAGCGGCACACGTTCCCGGCGACGGGCGCGGCGAACGTCCTGTTCAACACCGGCAAGGCCAACCAGAACGTGTTCGACTCCGAGGTGCACGTCGTCGGGGACCGCACGGTCGAGGGCCGGGTCAGGGCCGGTGGGTTCTGCGCGGGCCGCGACGAGCACACCGTGTACTTCACGGCCACGTTCGACCGCCCGTTCGCGTCCTTCGGCTCGTGGCGCGGGTCGACCACGACGCCCGGCAGCCGCGACGCGGCGGGCACGGGCTCCAACGGGGCCTGGGTCACGTTCGACGCCACCGCCGACCGCGACGTCGTCGTGAAGGTCGGCCTGTCCTACACCGGGGCCGAGGGCGCGCGGAAGAACCTCGCCGCCGAGACGACGAACCACGACTTCGAGGCCACGAGGCAGAAGGCCCACGACGACTGGGTCGCGCAGCTCTCCTCGGTCACCATCGGCGGCGGCTCGGTCGAGCGGCGGACGGCGTTCTACACCGCGCTCTACCACTCGCTGCTGCACCCGAACCTCGCCGGCGACGTCGACGGCAAGTACGTCGGGTTCGACGGCGCGGTGCACACGGCGTCCGGGTTCACGCCGTACCAGAACTTCTCGCTGTGGGACACCTACCGCCCGCAGAACCAGCTCCTGGAGATGCTGCGCCCGGACGTGGCGCGCGACGTCGCGCTGTCGCTCGTGGCGGCGGGCCGGGACGGCGGCTGGCTGCCCCGCTGGGCGCTCGCGAACAGCGAGACCAACATCATGACCGGCGACCCGGTCACCCCGTTCCTGGTGGAGGCGTGGTCGAAGGGCCTGCTCGCCGGGTACGAGGAGGAGACCTACGCGCTGCTGCGCGAGAACGCCACGAGCCTCCCGCCCGCCGACTCGCCGTACAACGGGCGTTCCGGCGTCGAGCACTACAACGACCGCGGCTACATCCCGTCCGGCCTGAAGCTGGGCACGGACTGCGCGCACAAGGGCGGCGACAACGACTGCGTGCACCCGGCTTCGGCGACGATGGAGTACTCGGCGGCCGACGCCTCGCTCGCGCTGATGGCCAAGGGGCTCGGCAAGACCGCCGACGCCACGCTGTTCGCGGGCCGCGGCCAGTGGTACCGCAACCTGTGGGACTCCTCGATCTCCCAGTTCCGCCCGCGCACCGCCGAGGGCACGTGGCTCACGCCGTACGACCCGGTCGAGGCCGGGCACCAGTTCCACGAGGGCGGCGCCTACCAGTACCAGTGGCTGGTCCCGCAGGACCCGGCCGGGATGGTCTCCCTGATGGGCGGCAAGGCCGCCACGACCAAGCGGCTGGACGACTTCTTCGTCTACGACAAGCTGCTCGCCGACCCGGCGGGCACGGCGCGGCGCGACTGGATCACCCAGCCCTACGACTACTACGGCAAGCCCACGTACAACCCGAACAACGAGCCCGACCTGCTGGCGCCGTGGATGTACAACTGGGTCGGCGCGCCGGGCAAGGCGTCCACCGCGGTGCGCGCGGCGTGGACGCTGTTCACCACCGGCCCCGACGGCATGACCGGCAACGACGACCTGGGCACGATGAGCGCCTGGTACGTGTTCTCGTCGCTCGGCCTGTACCCGGCGATGAGCGGGTCCGGCGTGCTCACCGTCAGCACCCCGCAGTTCCCGTCGACCACGGTCACGATCGGCGC
>NZ_DASUSQ010000116.1:0-26546 GCF_036375055.1 Umezawaea sp. | reverse complement strand
GGACGGCGGACCCCACGCCATCCACCACGCCGCCCTGACCATGCTCGCCGTCGCCCTGCTCTCCCCCGCCACCCTGCCCTGGTACTTCAGCTGGCCCCTCGTACTGGCCGCCGGACTCACCTGGACCCTGACCGGCCTGCGCGCCGCCGTGTTCTTCTCCTGCGTGCTGCTGCTGGTCACCTTCCCCAACGGCGACACCGCCCTCTACTCGTGGTTCTACCTGGCGCTCGTCGTGGCCGTCTCCGCGCTCGCCACCGTCTCGCTGGGACGGCCGGACCCCCTGGAGCTGTCGAGCAGGTACGGGCCACGCCCGTGAGCGACCGGGAACTCGACGCCGCGGGGATCACCGATCCGGCGGTGCGCTCGGCCTACGCCCGCCGCACGGCGTTGAACGCGCGCCACGGGAAGACGTTCTACCTGGCCACGCGCCTGCTCACGCCCGAGCGACGCCCGGCGGTGCACGCCAACTGACGAACTTCCTCCGGGACGTCGGCGAGGACCTCGACCGGGGACGGCTCTACCTGCCGCTGGACGTGCTGGACGCCTACGGCGTCGACCGGGCCCTGCTCGCCCGGCGCAGACGGACCGGTCGGTCCGAACCGGGGGTGCGGCGCGCGCTCGCGCACCTCGCCTCCCACACCTACGCCGTCCACCGCGAGGCGGAGGAGGGCGTGGCGGAGCCGCGGCCGGTCTCCCGGCCGTGCGTCGAGACGGCGCTGACCCTCTACCGGAACGTCCTGGACGGCATCGCGGCAGCCGACTACCGGGTGTTCTCCCGACGGGTGGTCGTGCCGGGAACGCGGAGGACGGCCGCGGCGCTACCGGGTCTGGCCCGCGCCGCGGTGGCGCGGGCCGTCCAGCCGGGAACGGATCAGAAGGCCAGGGCCTGGGCCCTGCGCTTCACCTCACGGCCACGGTCGCCGCGCAGCGCCTCGATGGGCGTGCCGGGCAGCGTCTCGTCCTCGGTGAAGAGCCAGCGCAGGATCTCGTCGGTCGAGTAGCCGGAGTCGCGCAGCACGGTGACCGTGCCGAACAACCCCTTCACGACGCCTGCCGCCGCGATGAAGTCGGCGGGGACCACGAGCACGCCGTCGCGACGCTCGGCGAGCAGCTGCCCGTCGCGGAGCAGCTGGTGGACACGGGTGATGGGTAGGCCAAGGCGGTCGGCGACCGTCGGGAGGTCGAGGACCTCCAGGTCGGGGGCCAGGACATCCGCAGCGGCGGGAATCGCACTCACGGGGGTCACGATGCCATAACCTCTCTTTGAACGCCCTGCGCCAACCGGGTCATCCTCGTTCTCCGTACGATCGGTAGTTGTGGAGAGGTCTGGTACGAACGTGATAGGCGGATTGCTGGAACACCGCTACCGGGTGGACCGCGTGCTCGCCCGCGGCGGCATGTCGACCGTCTACCGCGGCGTGGACACGCGCCTGGACCGCGCCGTGGCCATCAAGGTCATGGACCCACAGTTCTCCGGGGACCGCGCCTTCGTCGCCCGCTTCGAGCAGGAGGCCCGCACGGCGGCCCGGCTGCGGCACCCCGGCGTCGTCGCCGTGCACGACCAGGGAGTCGATCGAGGCGGACCCGACGGTGAGCACGTATTCCTCATCATGGAACTCATCGAGGGCGGCACCCTGCGCGACCTCATCACCGAGCGCGGCACCCTGAGCACCCCGCTCGCGCTGAGCGTGCTGGAGCCCGTGCTGTCGGCGCTGGCCGCCGCGCACCAGGCCGGACTGGTCCACCGGGACGTGAAACCGGAGAACGTGCTCATCGGCCACGACGGAACGGTCAAGGTCGCGGACTTCGGGCTGGTCAGGGCGGTCGCCGAGGCGGGCACCACCAGCGACAGCACGATCCTCGGCACGGTCGCCTACCTCTCGCCCGAGCAGGTGGCCACCGGCGCTTCGGACTCCCGCAGCGACGTGTACGCGGCCGGGATCGTGCTCTACGAGATGCTGACCGGGGTGACGCCGTACCTCGGGGACACGGCGATCTCGGTCGCCTACCGGCACGTCAACGAGGACGTCCCCGCCCCCAGCACGCTCGTCCCCGGCATCCCGGCGGAACTCGACCGGCTGGTCGTGCGCGCCACCCGCCGCGACCCCGCTCTGCGCCCCGCCGACGCGGCGGCGTTCCTGGCCGAGGTCGAGCAGGTGCGGCTCGTGCTCGGCGTGTCGACGACGCCCGTCCCGGCGCCCGCTCCGGGGCAGCACGACGCGACCGTGCGGGTCCGC
This sequence comes from Umezawaea sp., assembly GCF_036375055.1. Taxonomy (GTDB): domain Bacteria; phylum Actinomycetota; class Actinomycetes; order Mycobacteriales; family Pseudonocardiaceae; genus Umezawaea. Next base: position 24,309 of record NZ_DASUSQ010000116.1, on the reverse strand, counting down.
CCGGTGCAGACGCCGGAGCAGGGTTCGCAGCACGCCGAGCTGACGATGCCCGTGCTGGCCGCTGCCGCCGCTTCTGCGGCCACCGTCATCACCCGGGCACCGCGGTTGCCCGGTGGGCCCGCGGGTGGGCCTCAGGGCGGCTCTCAGGGGCCGCAGGGGACCATGGCGCTCAACCGGACCTCCTTCCAGCAGGCCCCGCCGCCCCCTCCCGCCGCCCCGCCGAAGCCCGCGGCGCGCAAGAGGCCGCCGAAGAAGACGGCCGCCGAGCTGTACGAGGAGGAGCGCAAGCGCACCAAGCGCCGCTTCGCCCTCTGGGTCAGCCTCGTCGTCGTCCTGGCGATCCTCGTGGGCGTCACCGCCTGGTGGATGGGCAGCGGCCGGTTCACCTCCGTGCCCGGCGTGATCGGCAACGAGGAGGAGAGCGCCGTCGTGCTCCTCCAGGGCGCGTCGCTGAAGTCCACGATCTCGCTGGAGGCCAGCGACACGGTGCCCAGGGGCAAGGTGCTCCGGACCGAGCCGCCCGAGGGCACCGAGAAGCTGCGCGGCGACGCCGTGAAGGTGTTCGTGTCGCTCGGCAAGCCCGTGGTGCCGACCGTGCAGACGGGCGCCGACCCGGCCGCGGTGCAGAAGGACATCGAGCAGGGCGGCCTGAAGTCCGCGCTGAACCCCGAGGACGACGCGTTCAGCGACTCCGTGGCCAAGGGCAAGGTCCTGACGCTGAAGCCCGCTCCGGGGACCGAGGTCAAGGTCGGCTCCACGGTGATCATCGTGCTGAGCAAGGGCTCCCAGCCCAAGCCCGTGCCGAACGTGGCGGGCAAGACCAAGGACGAGGCCTTCGCCGAACTCACCTCGCAGGGTTTCGAACCCGTCGAGGGGCCACCGGAGAAGAACGGCAACGTCGAGGGCGGTCGCGTCGTGCGCACCGATCCCCCGGCCAACACCACCGTTCCCGCGGGCGGCAACAAGCGGGTGACCGTGGTGCTGTCGTCGGCGCCCGAGCAGGTGACCGTGCCGCAGGTCGAGGGCAAGCGGCTGAAGGACGCGAAGAAGCAGCTCGAAGACCTCGGGCTGAAGGTGGACCTCCAGTTCAGCCGGAACGGGAACGCGACCGTGCTGAACCAGTCGGTGCCGTCCGGGACGAAGGTCGAGAAGGGTTCTCGGATTACGCTCACCGCGCTGTGACGGTTGTTCGGGGGAATTGACCAATGGTCAATTCCCCCGAACAATTCGCACAATGGGGTTGGAATCGCTATTTCTTGCCGAACGACTGCTAGCGTGCAATCGTGGACGTTGTGGAAATCACGCGGGTGACCGCGGCCGAACTGCTGGGCGATCCAGCGGAAGTGCTGGACCGGGTCGCCGCGGGTGAGACGGTCGAAGTGGTGGACTCCGGGGTGACGATCGCCGTCATCACCCCTCAAAGCATGACCGACGTAATGACACAAGGCCTGATCAAGGCCGGGATCCTGCATTCGGACTGGCGGGAAGAGCAAGCGGAGCTGAGGCGGTGGATCCTCGCGAATCCACCGCTGCCCGCCCACCCGCACCGGAGGTCACTGTCCGAGGTCCTGATCGAAATGCGCGAGGAAGAAACCCGATGATCTACCTGGATTCCTGCGCGCTGGTGAAGCTCGTCCGAACCGAGGAATGCAGCGAGGCGCTGCGAACCCACGTGCTGCGAAGCACGGCGGTGCTGCTCAGCAGCGAATTGGCACATGTCGAAGTCGGCCGGGCGCTCACCCGCAACGGCGAGGGCCAACCGGCCCGCGATCACGCCGCGGTCCTCCTGGAGAGGATTGCCCGACTGCCCCTCAAGGGGAGCATCCGCCACGCCGCGGCGCTGCCGGGTGAGCACCTGCGCACCCTGGACGCCCTGCACCTCGCCACGGCGGCGATGCTCGGCTCGACGCTGACGCAGTTCATCACCTACGACAAGCGCCTCGCCCAAGCCGCTTTCATCGAGGGCCTGCCCGTCGTGACACCCGGAACGATCGTCTAACACGAGGAAGCGGCCCCGACACCAGTGGTGTCGGGGCCGCTTCGCGTTGTCCTGGGAACTACGAGCGGAGCATCTCCGCGACCAGGAACGCCAGTTCCAGCGACTGCTGGGTGTTCAGGCGCGGGTCGCAGGCGGTTTCGTAGCGGCCTGCCAGGTCGGCGTCGGAGATCTCCTGGGCGCCGCCCAGGCACTCCGTGACGTCCTCACCGGTCAGTTCGATGTGGATGCCGCCGGGGTGGGTGCCGAGGCCGCGGTGGACCTCGAAGAAGCCCTGGACCTCGTCGACGATCCGGTCGAAGTGCCTCGTCTTGTAGCCCGTGGACGACTCGTGCGTGTTGCCGTGCATCGGGTCGCACTGCCAGATGACCTGGTGGCCGGAGGCGGTGACCTTCTCGACGATGGCGGGCAGCAGGTCGCGGACCTTGTTGTTGCCCATGCGCGAGATGAGGGTGAGCCTGCCCGCTTCGCGGCGCGGGTCGAGGCGCTCGACGTACTCGACGGCCATCTCCGGGGTGGTGGAGGGGCCGATCTTGAGGCCGATGGGGTTGGACAGCATCTCCGCGAACGCGATGTGGGCGCCGTCCAGCTGCCTGGTGCGGTCGCCGATCCACAGGAAGTGCGACGACAGGTCGTACAGCCTGGGCTCGTCGTTCGTCGTGTCGAGCCGCAGCAGGGCGCGCTCGTAGTCGAGCAGCAGCGCCTCGTGCGAGGCGAAGATCTCGGTGGTGTGCAGCGACATGTCGTTCACGCCGCACGCCGACATGAAGCGGAGGCCGCGGTCGATCTCGGCGGCCAGGGCCTCGTAGCGCTCACCCGCGGGGCTGGTGCGGACGAAGTCCTTGTTCCAGTCGTGCAGGCGGTGCAGGTCGGCCATGCCCGCGCTGGTCATCGCGCGCAGCAGGTTCATCGCGGCGCTGGCGTTCGCGTACGCCCTGACCAGGCGCGACGGGTCCGGCACGCGGGCTTCCGGGGTCGCCACGAGCGAGTTGACGATGTCGCCGCGGTAGGACGGGAGGCCGAGCGCGTCGATGCCGGACGAGCGCGGCTTGGCGTACTGGCCCGCGATGCGGCCGACCTTCACCACGGGCACGCTGGCGCCGTAGGTGAGGACGACGGCCATCTGGAGCAGCGTCCGGATGTTGCCGCGGATGTGCGGCTCGGTGTTGTCGGCGAAGGTTTCCGCGCAGTCGCCCCCCTGGAGGAGGAAGGCTTCGCCGCGAGCGACCTCGGCCAGGTTGCCGCGCAGCCGGTCGATCTCGGCGGGCACGGTGATCGGTGGAACGCTCTCGAGCACTGTGCGCACCTTCCGCACCTGCTCCGGATCCGGCCACTCCGGCTGCTGGGCAGCCGGGCGAGCCAGAGCGGCGTCCAGCTGAGAACGCATCTCAGGCGGCAGCGGCGGTAGCTCGGGAAGCGTGTCCACGGGCACGTCCACGGTCCAGTTCACAGTGAACAGGGTATGTGTTCCACACTGAGAGACGCGCTGGGGGTTTCCGCAGTGACTCCGCGGTGACGAAGCCGACGGAAGGCCTGTGCACGAGACGCCGGATCGCCTGCATGATGAACACCATGAATTCCACCCGATTGGATGATTCTACGGCCGCACGGCTGCTGGAGACCGCTGTGGCCAACGTCCAACGGGACCACCCCGTGCACTGGACGATGGTGATCACCTCCGACGAGGAGCTGGTGCCGCACCGCGTCCTGCACCCGGTGTTCGCCGGGTCGTACGACTGGCACTCGTGCGTGCACCAGACGTGGCTCGCGGTGCGGCTGCTGCGGCTGCGGCCCGCGCTGGACGGGGCGGCCGACGCCGTCGCGGTGCTGGACTCCCTGCTCACGCCGGAGAAGTGCGAGGTGGAGGCCGAGTTCTTCCGCGGGCCGCGCGGCAAGCACTGGGAGCGCCCGTACGGCTGGGGCTGGCTGCTGGTGCTGGACGCGGAGCTGCGCACGTGGGGTTCGGACGACGCCCTGCGCTGGTCGGCCGCGCTGGCCCCGCTGGCGACCGTGCTGCGCGACCGGTTCCTGGCGTGGGTGAGCACGGCGCGGCTGCCCATGCGGACCGGCACGCACGGCAACACGGCGTTCGCGACGGGCCTGGTGCTGGACGCGGCGCGGGCCGTCGGCGACGACGAGCTGGCCGACGCGTGCGCCGAGGCGGCGCTGCGGTGGCACCGCGAGGACTCCGGCTACGGCGGGTTCGAGCCGGACGCGGCGGACTTCCTGTCCCCCGCGCTGGTCGAGTCGGACCTGATGCGGCGGGTGCTGGGCACCGACGAGTTCGCGGCCTGGTTCTCGGCGTTCCTGCCGAACCTGGACGAGGCGCGGTGGAAGGTGCTGCGGGAACCCGTACCCGTGGACGACCCGGCCGATCCGTACGGCTCGCACCTGTCGGGGCTCGCGCTGTCGCGGGCCTGGAACTGGAAGGCCATCGCCGAGGCGCTGCCCGAAGGCCACCGCTACCGCGAGTTGGCGGCGACGTCGGCCGAGGCGCACCGCGAGGCGGGGTGGCGCTACGTGTTCGGCCACGGCTACGCGGCCGAGCACTGGCTGGGCACCTTCGCCGCGTACCTGGACCTGGGAGCGTACTGACGCGAAGAGGGCCCCGAGGAAACCTCGGGGCCCTCTCTCAGAACAGGTCTACCCACGCGAGGCCGCGTCGGTAGGTCGTGTCGCCATTTTCTCGAGCCGGGCGGGGACGAGGTCTCTGCCCGGCTCGAGAAGATCGAGGCTCGACGTGCCGACTACAGGCGGCCGAGCCGCCGTCTGCGGAGCAGCGGCCATTTAACCGAAGAAGACCTCGGCCTCGGCCAAGCGGTGCGCGGGGACCGTCTTCAGCTCGGCGGTCGCCTCGGCCAGCTTGACGCGGACGATCTCGGTGCCGCGCAGCGCCACCATCACGCCGAAGTCGCCGTCGGCGACGGCGTCGGCCGCGTGCAGGCCGAAGCGGGTCGCGAGGACGCGGTCGTACGCGGTCGGGATGCCGCCGCGCTGGGTGTGGCCCAGCACGACCGCGCGGGACTCCTTGCCGGTGCGCTCGGCGATCTCCTCCGCGAGCCAGGTGCCGACGCCACCGAGGCGGACGTGGCCGAACGCGTCCTTCTCACCGGAGTGCAGGACCTCGGCGCCGCCCTCGGGCACAGCGCCCTCGGCCACGACGATGATCGGCGCGTACTGCTTCTCGAAGCGCTGCTCGACCCAGTTGACGACCTTCTCGACGCTGAAGGGGCGCTCGGGGACGAGGATGACGTTCGCGCCACCGGCGAGACCGGAGTGCAGCGCGATCCAGCCCGCGTGGCGGCCCATGACCTCGACGACGAGCGCGCGGTGGTGCGACTCGGCGGTGGTGCGCAGCCGGTCGATCGACTCGGTCGCGATGTGCACCGCGGTGTCGAAGCCGAAGGTGTAGTCGGTCGCGCCGAGGTCGTTGTCGATGGTCTTCGGCACGCCCACGACGCCGATGCCGTCGTCGGTGAGGCGCTTCGCGACGCCGAGGGTGTCCTCGCCGCCGATCGCGATCAGCGCGTCGACGCCCTCGTCGGAGAGCACCTTGCGGATCTTGTCGACGCCGCCGTCGACCTTGTACGGGTTCGTCCGCGACGAGCCGAGGATCGTGCCACCCCTGGTCAGGATGTCCTCGACGTCCGCGAGGCCGATGGACTTCGTCAGCCCCTCGATCGGCCCCTGCCACCCGTTGCGGAAGCCGACGATGTCCCAGCCGTGGACCTCGACACCCTTGCGAACAACGGCCCTGATGACCGCGTTCAGGCCAGGGCAGTCCCCGCCGCCAGTGAGCACACCGATGCGCATCTGCTTCGCCCAATCTCTCTCGAAGACCGTTTGGTCGAGTGCCGCTCAGGGCGCCAGTGCCCGGCGTCACTACCTCGGAGCCCGAAGCGTGTCACGGACTGGATCGGTGCAGCAACACCGCGGACACATTTCTGTGCTCAGGCGACCGGGAACCCGCGCTTCTTCCGCTCCTGTTCGATCACCTTCCAGCGTGCCAGGTTGTGCCGCGCGTCCGCGAGCGCGTCGTGCGCGTCGGCCGGGGGCTGCGGCAGCCTGGGCCTGCCGACGTCGTCCCAGCGCTGCCGGAGGTCGCGGGTGAAGCGCGGCAGGCTGCGCGGCAGCGCGGGCATGGCACCCCAGAGCTGGGCGAGGGCGACGTGGTCGTACGCCGCGAACCACGCCCACAGCTCCACCTCGTCGCGGGCCGCCTTGGGGCCGCCGAGGAAGTCCAGCAGGTCGCGCCGGAGCTTCTCCCGGCTGCGCCAGGTCGGGTCGGCGGGCGGCGGGAGCTGGTTGAGCACGTTGTTGCGCACCCAGGGACCCGCCTTGGCGGGGTCGAACTCGGTCGAGACCGCGTAGAACTCATCGCCTTCCTCGGTCACCACACCGATCGAGATCAGGTCGATGGTCTGGCCGTCCTCGATGAATTCGCAGTCGTAGAAGAAACGCACCGGGCCCACCCTAAGTGGCCGCTCAGCCCGCCTTCGTCTCGGGCACGCGATCGACCGCCCCGGTGGCGGACCGCGGCGGCACCTCGACGGTCCCGGCCTCGGCCGCCGCCTGGTCCTCCTTGGCCTTCGCCGCGTAGACGTCCACGTACTCCTGGCCGGTCAGCTCCATCAGCGCGTACATGATCTCGTCGGTGATCGACCGCAGCACGAACCGGTCGCCCGAGAGGCCCTCGTAGCGGGAGAAGTCGAGCGGCTTGCCGATCTTGATCGTGATGGGGGTCGGCTTCCACATGCGGGAGCCGATCGGGTTCGCCTTGTCGGTGCCGAACATCGCGACCGGGATCACCGGCACGCCCGCCTCCAGCGCGATCCAGGCGACGCCGACCTTGCCCTTGTACAGGCGGCCGTCCGGCGACCGCGTGCCCTCGGGGTAGATGCCGAGCAGCTTGCCCTCGCGCAGGATCCGCACACCGGTGGACAGCGCGCCCTGGGCCGCCGACGCGCTCGACCGGTCGATCGGCACCTGGCCGACACCGGACATGAACGACCTCTGCAACCAGCCCTTGACGCCCTTCCCCGTGAAGTACTCGATCTTGGCCGGGAACGTCACCCTCCGCGACAGCTTCAGCGGCAGGAAGAAGGAGTCGGACACCGCGAGGTGGTTGCTCGCCAGGATGGCGCCCCCCTCCTTCGGGATGTTCTCGGCGCCCTCGATGATCCGGGGGCGGAAGAACACCTTCAGCAGGGGTCCGAGAAAAATGTGCTTCATCAACCAGTACAGCACTGCTGGGAGCGCCTCCCTCACCGACCTTGATCCGACCTCAGCCTACGTAGCCGACGGCACAAGGCACAACGAACACGCGTCGCCAGAAGATCCGGGTGCACATCCGCCCGGCTGCCGTAGCCCGGAACGCCGGGAGCACGTGGGACGATGACAGGGAAAAGACGACGCCCGGACACGGGAGGGCTGGAGCACGCCGATGGATTCCCGACGCGACTCGACCGACGGCCCCGAGGACGTGGACGCGGCCTTCGCCGAAATCGTCGCGAGCCTGGAACGGGACGGGATGGGCGCCAACTGGCCCGACCCGCCCCCGTTCGACGAACCCGCTGACGAACCGGTCGCCGCCGGGATCCGCCCGGAGGGGCAGCCGCGGGTCGCGGTGCCCGAGCCGGAGGAGGATGACGACGACGACGCGCACTTCGTGCCGCCGGATCCGCCGCCCCTGCCCCGGTTGAGGGCGGGGACGATCGCCGCTCTGGTGGTGATCGCGGTGGGGGTGGTGCTGCTGGTGGTGCCCCAGCTGTTCGGGCTGTCCACGCAGGTGAGCGTGCCGGTGGCGTTGGTGGTGCTGTGCGGTGGGGTCGGGTGGCTGGTGATGCGGGTGAAGCCTGGGCCACCGCCGGATTCCGGGTGGGATGACGGGGCGGTTCTCTAGGTTGGCCGCTGGTCCCGGCGTGTGGTCTTGGCGCCGGGTCCCGGCGATTGGTGTAGCGCTAGTCCCAGCGTGGTGTGGACGATTCGACTCGGGGGCCCCTCGATTTGCCCCTTTGTCGGGCTTAGAAGGGCAGGCGGGAAGCCCTTGCCGACAAATTTCAAGGGGCGAATCCCCCGAGTAGAATCGGCCGCGGTTCAGGGCGGCGGGTCACCTTGCGTTGTGGTCCAGCAGGTCGTTCGCCTGCGGGTCCGTGTGGTTCTGCCGGTCCCGTTGTGTTGTCGCCTGCCGGTCCCGTTGCGTTGTGCTGGCTCTAGTTCTGGCGCTTGTGGCCGTTGGGGCTGGTGTGGTCTGCGAGGTCCCTGGCCAGGGTCGCTGCTCCTACCAGGCCCGCGTCGTCCCCTAGTTGAGCCGTGCGGATCCTGGCCAGTGGGCGGTGGCCTGTGCCGGTGATGGTTTCGGCGTAGCGTTCACGGGCTTCGTCCAGGAACAGCGGCGCTGATTCCGAGACTCCTCCGCCGATGACGACCATTTCCGGGTCGTAGACGTCGGCTACCAGGGTCAGGCCGTCTCCGAGCCATTTTGCCAGGTCGGACATGGCGCGCAGGGCTAGTGGGTCACCGTCCCTCGCTGCCGCGGCCACTCTTCTGCCGGTGATGGCTCGGGAGTCCTTCAGCGCTTCCCTGACCAGGACGGTGGAGACGCCGGGGTTCTTCGCCAGCAGTTCGACCGCTGTGGTGCTGAGCGCCGTGCCGCTGCAGTAGCGCTCCCAGCAGCCGTTCTTGCCGCACGGGCAGGGCCTGCCGTCCGGGACCAGGCGCAGGTGGCCCAGTTCCGGGGCTACGCCGTGAGCTCCTCGGTAGACCTTGCCGTCGATGAGCAGCGCGCCGCCGATGCCCGTGCCCAGGGCGACCATGACCGCTACCCCCGCGCCCCTGGCCGCGCCGAAGCGGTGTTCGGCCAGTGCCGCGGCGTTGGCGTCGTGCTCCAGCACGACCGGCAGGCCGATGCGCTGGGACAGGCGTTGGGCCACCGGGGCCTGGCGCCAGGCCAGGTGGGGGGCGAAGCGGACGGTGCGGCGGTCGGTGGCCACGAAGCCCGCCACGGCCAGGCCCACCGCGGAGATGTGGTGCCTGGTCGCCAGCTCGGCGACGGCCGTGGTGATGGCGTCCTCCAGCGGGCCCTCCTGGGCAGGCGTGAGGGCGCGGGTGATGTCGATCACAGCACCGTCGGCGTTGACGACGCCCGCTCGGACGCTGGTGCCGCCGATGTCGACGCCGACGGTCAGCACCGCGAACCCTGGTCGGGCTTCCGGCGCACCACCTGGATGTGCTGGACCCGCGGTTCGTCCGAGCGGGGCTCGGGCTGGGCGGGGGTGTCGCCGGGGTCGCTCAACGCCATGCGGAGCAGGGTGAGCAGGCCGGAGACGTGCTCGGCGGCCTTCGCGGCCAGTTCCGAGCGGTCGCCCTTGATCAGGGCCGCCGCGTTGCAGACCGGGCACCAGCCGCAGGTCCGCGGGTTGTGGTCGGCGGCGCCCTCGGTGGCGATCCGCTGGAGCCACGGCTGGGCGCGTTCGGCGGCCACGTCGATCAGCAGCCGCAGTTCCTCGACCAGCTTGGCCGTCTTGTCGTCCGCCACAGGGTCACCGCATCCACAGGTTGGGGTCGGGGCGGAAGCTGACCGCCAGCCCGGTCTCGTCCATCTCGGCGCCGGTCACGACGCACCGGCGCAGCAGCGACGGCAACGCCACCAGCTTGCGCCTGCCGTCGACGGTGACGGCCAGTTCGTCGCCGACCCGCGCCAGGTCCAGTTCGGTGTCCTCGCCGAGCGGCAGCACGATGCGCAGCAGGTACTCGGCCTCGGTGCCCCGGCCACCGCCGCTGACCTCCAGCATCGGGGCGGTGGACGCCTCGACGCCGCGCAGCGGGTCGGCGCCCCGGTACAGCTCGGCGGCCACGTCGAGCAGCGCCCGCACCCCGACGGGCTCGGAGGCGCGGTGGTCGACGACCCGCACGTCGCCCATGCCGGTCAGCTCGGCGGACTGGCGCAGCTCGGACAGCACGGCGTCCTGCTCCCCGCGGCGGGTGCGCAGCCACGTCGCCGCCGCTCCCCCGTCGGAGCCGGGGTCGGGCACGAGGCGGTTGGCCACGACGCCGTCGACGCGGATGCCCTGGAGCGCGAGCGCGGTGAGCGTGCGGCGGGTCTCGGCGGCGACCACGCGCTCGGGCGTGAGGACGAGGCGGACGCTCGTCGTGGTCTGGTCGGCGAGCATGGCCCGGAGGGCGTCGAGGTGCTCGGCGAGCCTGCTGAGGGCGTCGGCGGTGGCGTCCCACTTCTCCACGGTCGCCGTGCCCGCGACGCCCGCGAGCAGGCCGCGCACGACGCGCCGGTGGGTCGGGAAGAGGCGTTCGAGGTAGCCCGCGAAGGCCTCGGGGAGGGAGAGCAGCCGCAGCGTCTCGGCGGTCGGGCCGCAGTCGACCACGACGGTCTCCCACGGACCCGCGTGGGACAGGCGGTGCACCTCGGCCAGCGCCAGCAGCTCCTCGACGCCGGGCAGGACGGTCAGCTCCTCGGCGTCCAGCTCGTCGACGCCCGCTCCCGCGAGGATGGTGCGCAGGTGGCCGCGCAGGTCGCGCCAGGCGTCGTCCACGAGGCCGCGCGGGTCGATCTGCGCGGCGTAGAGCCCGGAGTCCACTTCGGACGGCTGACCGCCGAGGGGGACGCCGAGCGCGTCACCGAGGGAGTGCGCGGGGTCGGTCGAGACGACGAGCGCCTTGCGCCCGTCGGCGGCGAGCTGGGCCGCGGTGGCGGCGGCGAGCGTCGTCTTGCCGACGCCGCCCTTGCCGGTGAAGAGCAGGACGCGGGTCATCCAGCGTTTTCCACGCGCCGCTTGAGCTCCTTCAGCGCGGTGTCCATGATCATCTTTTCGGCCTTGCGGCGGAACAGGCCGATCATCGGCACCACGAGCTGCACGGACAGCGTGTAGGTCACCTCGGTGCCGCCGCCGGTGGCCTTCAGGCGGTAGCTGCCCTGCTGGGACTTCTGCATGTTGCCCTTGACCAGGTTCCAGCCGACGCCGTCGGCGGCCCAGTCGTAGGCCAGCACGTACTCGTCCTTGATGGGGCCCTGGTCGATGTTGAACTTCACCTGCGCGGCCCGACCGTCCTCACGGGATTCGAGCACCTCGGTGCGCTTCACCCCGTTCGCCCAGTCCGGGTACGACTCGAAGTCCGCGATGACCGCCAGGATTGCCTCCGGCGGAGCGTCGATCACGATTGACTGGGTGGACTCGTCGGCCATGCGCAGGAGGTTACCCGGTAGTTCACCAAGTCAACGCGTACGGCCTGCCCAGCCGCTGGAAGTGGCCGACGTTGACGCACTCGGTCCGGCCGATCCGGACCCTGCGCGACATCGGCTGGTGGACGTGGCCGAAGACGGACCACCGCGGTCGCTCGCGGCGGATGGCGTCCAGCAGCGCCCGCGAGCCCACCTCCGCGCGCCTGGCGACCACGTCGTAGGTGAGTTCGGCCACCGACGGCGGGATGTGGGTGCAGAAGACGTCGACGTCGGTCAGCCCGTCGATCGCGGCGGCGAAGTCGTCCTCGTAGCGCAGGTACGGGATCCAGGGGGCGTCCGGGCGCAGGACGTGGCCCTTGCCCAGCAGCGCGCCACCGGCGAAGCCGAACCGCAGGCCGCCGATGTCGACCACCTGCCCGTCGACCATGTGCAGGCCCTCCCGCGCGAACTCCGGCCACAGCGCGGGCGAGTCGACGTTGCCGGGGATGGCGTAGGTGGGGGTCGTCATGGCGGCGAACATCTCGGCGTACTGGGTGCGCACGGCCTCGTCCACGACGGCGCGCGGGTCGTCCAGGCTGCCCCAGAGCGACCGGAGGAACAGGCCGGTCTCCGGGCCCGTCGGTCCGCGGCGCAGCTCGGCGAAGACGCCCACCTTCTCGGCGCCGAACACCTGGCCGAGGATGCCCCGGCCGTGGTCGTGGTAGTCGACGAAGTCGACCAGGTCGCCCAGGACGACGAGCGCGTCGGCGCCGTCCCCCGCGCGGGCCAGCGCTTCGGTGTTGCCGTGGACATCGGAGACGACGTGAACCCGCACACCCCAAACCTACGACACGGGCGGCGGGCACCCCGGAGCGCGACCTGCTTCCAAGGTCATCTTGAGGCCGAGGGAGACCTCCTTGGCCGCGAGCTGGCGGCGGCGGACCTCGCGGCGGACGCGCTTGGCGGGCACGTCGTCCGGCAGCTCGGCGCGCAGGAAGTAGTGCAGCAGGGTGCCGTCGAGCACCTGCTCCAGCCAGACCTCCATCGTGCCGGTCAGGGCGCCGCCGACGGTCCAGCGAAGACCCTGCTCACCGCGGTCCAGATAGACGTGGAGATCGAGATCGGGCCAGAACCGGCGCCAGGCGGAGGGCGGTGCGAAAGCGGCGGCGACCACCGCTCGCGGCACCACCAGGAAGGTCTCGTCCACCACGTCCACACTCGCCACGGCTGGGAAGAGTGCCACGACACGGTCACGGAACACCCCACCGGCCTGGTGTATAGCCGGAATCACAGGCTAAGTTTCCCCACCGGTAACAAACAACCGTCCGGAGGTTGACGTGCGTGAGTTCAGCGTCCCCGCCACCAGCCCCGTGGCTGCCGAGGAGAACCTCACCGACATGGTGTGGGCGAACGCGGAGCGCTTCGGCAACGCCGTCAGCTTCCGCCGCCGCGTCGACGGCACCTGGGTCGACGTCACCGCTCGTGACTTCGCCGCGCAGGTCCTCGCCGTGGCCAAGGGGCTGATCGCGTCCGGCGTGCAGCCCGGTGACCGCATCGGCCTGCTGTCGAAGACCCGCTACGAGTGGTCCCTGCTCGACTTCGCCATCTGGTCCGCCGGTGGTGTCGTCGTGCCCATCTACGAGACCTCGTCGGCCGAGCAGGTGGAGTGGATCCTGTCCGACTCCGCCGCCAAGGCGATCTTCATCGAGACGTCGGCGCACCGCGCGACCGTCGACTCGGTCGTGGACCGGCTGCCCGAGGTGCGCCACGTGTGGCAGATCGAGGGGCCGGGCTCCGACGGGGCCGCGGGCGCGATCGACGAGCTGACGGCGCTGGGCGCCGAGTCGTCCGACGACGACGTGCGCGAGCGCAGGCGCAAGCTCGGCGCCGACGACACCGCGACGCTGGTCTACACGTCCGGCACGACCGGGCGCCCCAAGGGCTGCGAGCTGACCCACCGCAACCTGCTGGCGGAGGTCAGGGGCGCGCTGGTCGCGTTCCCCGAGCTGCTGATGGCGGGCAACTCGCTGCTGGTGTTCCTGCCGCTCGCGCACATCCTGGCGCGCTCGCTGGCCGTGTGCGGCGTGTACGCGCGGGTGACGCTGGGCCACACCTCGGACGTGAAGAACCTCGTGGAGGACCTGGCCTCGTTCCGGCCGTCTTTCGTCGTGGCGGTGCCGCGGGTGTTCGAGAAGGTCTACAACGGCGCCAAGCAGAAGGCCAACGCGGGCGGCAAGGGCAAGATCTTCGACGCGGCCGAGGCGACCGCCGTCGAGTACAGCCAGGCGATCGACAAGGGCGGCCCCGGCCTGGTGCTCAAGGCCAAGCACGCGCTGTTCTCCAAGCTCGTCTACTCGAAGCTCCAGGCCGCGCTCGGCGGTCGCTGCATCGCCGCGGTGTCGGGTGGCGCGCCGCTGGGCGAGCGCCTCGCGCACTTCTTCCGCGGCATCGGCGTGCCGGTGTTCGAGGGCTACGGCCTCACCGAGACCAGCGCCGCGTGCGCCGTGAACACGAGCAAGGCGTTCCGCGTCGGCACCGTCGGCCTGCCGATCGGCGGCACCTCGATCCGGATCGCCGACGACGGCGAGATCCTGATCAAGGGCGACGTGGTGTTCCGCGCCTACTGGAACAACGCCGAGGCGTCGAAGGAGTCGCTGGAGGACGGCTGGTTCCACTCGGGCGACATCGGCGAGCTGGACGACGAGGGCTTCCTGAAGATCACCGGTCGCAAGAAGGAGATCATCGTCACCGCGGGTGGCAAGAACGTCTCCCCCGCCGTGCTGGAGGACCGGCTCCGCGCGCACCCGCTGATCAGCCAGTGCATGGTGGTCGGCGACGCGCAGCCGTTCATCGGCGCGCTGATCACGATCGACCCGGAGTTCTTCCCCACCTGGAAGAAGCAGAACGACAAGGGCGAGGACGTGACCGTCGCCGACCTGGTCGACGACGCGGCCCTCGTCGGGGAGATCCAGACGGCCGTGGACGAGGCGAACCTGGCCGTGTCCAAGGCCGAGGCGATCAAGAAGTTCCGGATCCTGCCCGCGGACTTCACCGAGGCGAGCGGGGAGATCACGCCGAGCCTCAAGCTGCGCCGGACGATCGTCGCGGGCAAGTACGCCGACGACATCACGGCGATCTACACGAGGTAGGGACGAAGAGGGGGGCGGCCCGGCCGTGGCCGCCCCCGGCGGGGCCGTCTTCCGCAAGACGGCCCGAAGTTTAAGACGGGTGGCTCACGATGGTGAGACCGTGAGCCACCCGACCCCCAGTGGATCGCGTATCCGCTGTTCAGCGGACCCGATGAAGTATGCGTCCCGATCCCCCAACCGGGACGTCCCCTAGAGTGCCGTACCGCTCTGTCGTATCGCTGACGCCGCAATGACACCTGCCGTCAGCGCCCGAATAGGCTTGGGGGCGGTGAACGGGTCGAGGGGATTGATCATGGGATCGGCTGGTGAGTTCCGGCTGCTGGGACCGTTGGAGGTCCGCCGGGACGGCCGGGTGGTCCCGATCCGGGCAGGCAAGCACCGCGCGCTGCTGGCGTGCCTGCTGCTGAACGCGAACCGCGTCGTCCCGATCCCCGACCTCGTCGAGGCGCTGTGGGGCGACGCGCCCCCCGAGCGGACCCGCGGGACGTTGCAGACGTACGTGATGCGGCTGCGGCAGGTGCTGGGCGAGCCGTCCTCGATCACCACGACCCCCTCGGGCTACCAGCTCTCCGTTCCTCCCGACCGGATCGACGTGCACCGGTTCACCGCGGGCGCGGCACGGGCGCGCGAGGCGGCCGAGGCGGGCGACCTGGAGGGCGCGCGGGCGATCTGCGTCGAGACCATCGCGCTGTGGCGGGGACCCGCGCTGTCGGACGTGCCGTCGGAGGCGCTGCACCGCCACGAGGCGCCCCGCCTGACCGAGGCGCTGACGGAGCTGCGCGAGCAGCACGTCGACGTGGAGCTGGCGCTGGGCAACCACGAGCAGCTCGTGTCCGTGCTGCGCGGGCTGACCGTGGACCACCCGCTGCGGGAGCGGTTCTGGGCGCAGCTGATGCTCGCGCTCTACCGCAGCAGCCGCCAGGCCGAGGCGCTGGAGGTCTACCGCCAGGTCGGCCGGATGCTGGACGAGCAGCTCGGCGTCGACCCCGGCGAGGACCTGCGGGCCGTGCACCAGGCCATCCTGACCGGCGACCCGCAGCTGGCCGCGCCGAGGGCCGATCCCCCCGAGGAGCAGCTTCCGGGCAGGCTGCCCGGCGACCTCGCCGACTTCGTCGGCCGCGAGGAGCTGGCGCGGCGGGTGGTCGAGCTGATCGCGTCGGAGGACCCCGGCACCGCCGTGCCGATCGTGACGCTGTCCGGTCCGGCGGGCGTCGGGAAGACCTCGCTCGCCGTGCACGTGGCGCACCTGCTGCGCGACCGGTTCCCCGACGGCAGGCTGTACGTCGACCTCCGCGGCTACGGCTTGGGGCCGCCCACCACGACCGTGGACGTGCTGGCGCGGTTCCTGCGCGCGCTCGGCGTGCCCCCGCAGCAGATCCCCCTGGAGGCCGAGGAGCAGAGCACCCTGTTCCGGTCGCTGCTGACCGGCAGGCGGATGCTCCTGGTGCTGGACAACGCCTCCGCGCCGGACCAGGTGCGCCCGCTGCTGCCCGGCGCGGCCAGCTGCCCGGTGATCGTCACCAGCCGCGACGACCTGCGCGGCCTGA
Organism: Umezawaea sp.; assembly: GCF_036375055.1. Classification (GTDB taxonomy): domain Bacteria; phylum Actinomycetota; class Actinomycetes; order Mycobacteriales; family Pseudonocardiaceae; genus Umezawaea. The sequence goes on along the minus strand of NZ_DASUSQ010000116.1, from coordinate 8,442 downwards.
TCGCGATGAACGGCGCGCGGCGGCTCGCGGTGGAGGCGCTGGAGCCGCCCGAGTCGGCCGAGCTGCTGACCGGGATCCTGGGCGCGGGCTCCGACGGCGCGTCCGTGGAGGAGCTGGCGCGCCGCTGCGCGCACCTGCCGCTGGCGCTGCGCGTGGCCGCGGCGAACGTGGCCACCACCCCCGGTGGCACGGTCGCGAGCTACCTGGCCGAACTGCCCGCCGACGAGCCGCTGGCCGCCGTCGACCTCGCCTACTCCGCGCTGCCCGAGGAGCAGCAGCGCCTGTTCCGGCTGCTGAGCCTCGTGCCGGGGCACGACTTCACCGCCGAGGCCGCCGCCAACGTGGCCGACGTCGACGTGCCGGTGGCGACCCGGCTCCTCGCCCAGCTCAGCAGCGCCCACCTGCTGCTGAAGCCGTCGCCGGGGCGCTACCAGTTCCACGACCAGCTCATGCTGTTCGCGGCGAAGCGGCGGGCCGCGCAGGACGACGAGAGCGAGCAGGAGGCCGCCCGCGTCCGCCTGCTGGAGTTCTACGTCCGGTCCGTCGACCAGTGCGCCGAGCTGCTGTACCCGGACCTGCTGCGGCTGCCGAGCGGCGAGGCGACGTCCGTGCGGCTGCCCAGGATCACCGTCGCGACGCAGGCGCTGCGGTGGCTGGACGGGGAGCGCGGGAACCTCACCGAGGCGATCCGGTCGGCCACCGAGCAGGGCCCGGCGTCGATGTCGTGGCGGCTCGCCGACGCGCTGCGCGGCTACCTGTGGATCGGCAAGCACGTCAGCGAGTGGCTCGTCACCGCCCGCTACGGCCTGCGCGCCGCCCACGCGGAGCGCGACCTGCCCGCCGAGGCCGCGATGCACGGCAACCTCGGCACGCTGCACTGGAAGCTCGGCGAGTTCGCCACGTCCGCGTCGCACTACCAGCAGGCGCTGGAACTGCACCGGTCCCTGGGCAACGCCGCCGCCGAGACGGGCGCGCTGAACAACCTCGGGCTCGTGCACATGGAGTCCGGCGACCTGGCCGAGGCCCGGCGGGTGCTCACGCTGTGCCTGGACCTCAAGCGCGGGCCCAACGGCGTGAAGTCGGGGCACAGCACCGTGTTGATCAGCCTGGGCATGCTGGCGATCGAGACCGGCGACCTGGCCGAGGCGTACACGCACCTGACCGAGTCGGTGAAGATCAGCAGCACGAAGGGGCTCAAGGGCAGCGAGGCCACGTGCCGCAACTTCCTCGGCGTGGTGCTGAGGCTGCGCGGCGAGCCCGTCGCGGCGCTGGAGCAGTTGGAGACCGCGCTGGCGTTGAGCCTGGAGGTCGGCTCCCGCGAGGCCACGGCGCGCGTGCTGGAGAGCACCGCCGTGACCAAGGTGGACCTGGGTGAGCCGGTGGAGGCGCTGGCGCTGGCCGGGCGGGCGCTGGACGAGCTGGCGGAGAGCGGCGACCAGCAGACCACGACCAACGTGCTCGTGGTCATGGCGGAGGCGAACCGCCGGCTCGGACGGCTGCGGACGGCCGACGAGCAGTTCCAGCAGGCGCTGACGAAGGCCGACCGGATCGGGTTCCAGCCCGCGGCGGCGCGGGCGTTGATCGGGCTGGCCACCACGCGGCGGCTGCTGGGCGCGCCGGAGGAGGCCCTGGAGCTGTGCGGGAAGGCGTTGGGGATCGCGCTGGAGGTCGGGCTGCGGATCACGGAGGCGGTGGCGCGCACCGAGTTGGCGGCGATCCACCGCGTGCTGGGGAACGTCGGGGAGGCGGAGGAGCAGGAGACCACCGCGGCCCGGTTGCGCCGGGAGACCGGGCTCGCGGGCTGACGCCGGGCCGTTGCGCTGACGCCGCACGGCTCGTGGAACCGGTGGCGGCCCGGTGGAAGAGGTCGACCAGGAGTGGCCCGAACACCGACCGCGTCGACCGGCCTCGACGCGGTGCGCGACCCGAGGAGCCCGTCCGGCCCGGTTCCGACCGCGGATCGAGCCGGGTCCAGGGCGACCGCGAGGTCGGGCCGGTGCGACGGCTGAGCACGGGACCGCGACCGAGCCCGCCCTCAGCCGTCGACGAGTCCGCGCAGCCGCCCGGCAAGGTCGTCCCAGTTCCACTGCTCCGAGGCCCACTGGCGGCCCCGCGCGCCCATCTTCGCCGCGTGCTCCGGGTCGGCGAGCAGGCCGGCGACGGTGTCGGCGACCTCGGCGACGTCCTGCCCGTCCACGACGCGACCGGTCTCGTGGTCGAGCACCGTCTCCGGTGCGCCGCCCGAGTCGCCCGCGACCACGGGCAGCCCCGTGGCCGACGCCTCCAGGAACACGATCCCCAGGCCCTCGACGTCCAGGCCGCGCCCCCTGGTGCGGCACGGCATCGCGAACACGTCACCCGCGTTGTAGTGGGCGGGCAGCTCCGACCACGGCACGGAGCCGGTCAGCACCACGTGCTCGGCGACGCCGGTGGACGCGGCCAGCGCTTCCAGCCGGGACCGGTACGGGCCGCCGCCGACGATGAGCAGTGCCGCGCCGGGCACCCGGTCCCGGATCGCGGGCAGGGCGCGGATCAGCACGTCCTGGCCCTTGCGCGGCACCAGGCGCGACACGCACACCACGACGGGCCGGTCGCCGAGGCCGTGGCGGGCGCGCACCTCGGCGCGGGCGGCCGGGTCCGGTCGGTACACGTCGGTGTCCACTCCGGACGGCAGGTGCTCCAGCGGTGCCATGCGGCCGAAGGCGGCGGAGAACCGGGAGCGGGTGTACCTGCTGACGTAGGTGACGACGTCCGCGTCCGAGCCGATGCGGCGCAGGGCCTGGCGGGCGCCGGGGAGCATGGACCAGCCGACCTCGTGGCCGTGCGTGGACGCGAGGACGCGCTCCACGCCCGCCCTGCGCAGCGACGGGCCGAGGAGGGCCAGCGGGGCGGCGGCTCCGAACCAGACGGTGTCGCACCCCTCGGCGCGGACGACCTCGGTGGCGCGGCGCAGGACGTCCGGGGTGGGCAGCATGAGGCTGGTGGGGTGGCGGACCACCTGGAACGGCTGGGCGGCGTCGAACTCGGGGTGGCTGCCGGTGGGCGAGTCCCACGACGGCGCGTAGACGACCAGGTCGTCGGCGGGCAGCCGGGACGCGAAGGCGTGCAGGTAGGACTGGATCCCGCCGGGGCGGGGCGGGAAGTCATTGGTCACCAGGAGGGTCCGACGCACCCGCTCTACGGTACCTACCGGAAGAACTCGGTCCGCAGGAACTCCCGCCAGCCCTCGGTCAGGCCCGCGCGGTCGGTACCGATCGCGGCGCGCAGCACCCCGTCCACATCGGACTCCTCCGCGGCGAGCGCCCGGTACAGCGCGATCAGCCCCTGCTCGCCGAGCAGGCCCGCGAGGTAGCGGTTGACCGACCACGCCTCCTGGTAGGCGAGGTCCATGGCCGGACCGCGGAAGTCGGCGTCGGACGGCAGTTCGGTGGGCGGGTCGGTGCGCACGCGCGCGGCCAGCGCGGGGGCCGCCCTGGCCGCCGGGACGTCGCTGCCGCGGAACCCGACGTAGTCGGCGAAACCCTCCAGCAGCCACATGGGAGCGCCGTCGGCGGTGTTGCCGCGCACGGCGACGTGGGTGATCTCGTGGCGGAGCAGCACGCGCAGGGAGAGCGGGGACAGCGCAGTGGCGCTGGCGGGGTTCAGCACGACCCGCTGGCCCCTCGCCGTGTGCGCGACCGGGTCGATCTGCTCCGCGACCGCGACCCCGGCGATCGAGCCCACGGCGAACGAGGGGCCGACCAGCGCGCTCATCTCCTCGGGCCCACCGGGCACCAGCACGGCGACCTGCCGCGGCCACGCCGTGCCCCACACCTCGGTGACGACGGCGACCGCGCTGTCGAGTTCGGCGAGGACCCGCGCCGCCAGCGCCTCACCGCCGGGATGGCTGAGGACGAGCCCGGCGGGCGAGGTCAGCACGTGGCACGGGCCGAAGTCCCACGGGCCCCGCCACGTCTCCCCCGCGGCCGTGTCGGACGCCAGCAGCCACCGGTCGCCGTGCCGGGCGAACAGGTAGCCCATGGGGCGGGTGCTGGCCTCGGCGTCGACGCCGCTGAGCCGGTACCGCAGCCGGACGGCGGGCGCCCACAGCTCGTCGGCGGCGGGCCGGGCGGTCGGGGTGGTCGGGGAGGTGGCGTCGACCTCGTAGCCCCACTCGGCGAGCGGGACGCCCGCGAGGTTGTGGAACAGGTCGCGCTGCTCGCCGAGGAACACGGGGTCGGCCGGGTCGACGGTGGCCAGGAACGCGGCTTCGTCGCGGTCGCGCAGCGCGGCGGCGCGACGGGCGAGCAGGGCCGTGACGGCGGGTTCGCGGACGTCGGCCGCGGCGGGGGCGGCCGGTGGCGGGGGTGTCGACGCACCGACCGGCTGGACGACCTGCGCGAGTCCGGCGAGGAACGTCGCGACGATGGCCGCGACGAGCACCGCCCGTACCCGTGATGCGGTGAAGGCCACCACGCCGAGGGTAGTCGGTGTGGTGGCCTTCACCGGTTCGGACGTGTCAGCCCGCGATGCGCCGGATGGACGAGATGGAGCCGGGCGCGTCGATCGAGGTGATCTTGACCGGCACCCCCTCGGTCGCCGCGTGCACGATCTCGGTGTTGCTGATGGCCAGCCCGACGTGGCTGAAGCCGTTGTAGGCGATGATGTCGCCCGCCGTGACCTCGGCGCGCGAGACCGAACGGCCCGCCGCGCCCTGGCCCTGGCTGGTGCGCGGGATGCTGATGCCCGCGTTCTGGTAGGCCTTCATGACCAGCCCTGAGCAGTCCCAGCCGTCCGGACCGGTGCCGCCGTAGACGTAGGCGTCACCGCGCTGGAGGAGTGCGAACGCCACCGCCGCACCCGCCGCGCCGGACGGGACGGCGATCTCGCCCATGTCGCCCGAGTCGGTCAACGTCTTCTTCTCGGTCCCGGTCAGCTTGTTGAGGGCCGCCTTGACGTCCTTCTTCTGGGTGTCGAGGTCGGCCGCGCGCTTCTTGATGTCCTCGGTGATCTTGATGGCCTCGTCGTTGGCCGCCTTCGCGCGGGCCTGGGCCTCGATCGCCTTGCTGGTCGCGTCCGACGCCTGCGCCACCGCGCCCGAGAGCTTGTCGAGGGCCTCGAAGTTGTCCGAGGCGAGCACGCCGAGCGCCGACATGCGGTTGAGGAAGTCCTGCTGCGAGTCGCTCACCAGCAGTGCCGAGAGCTGGTTGAACCGCGCGCCCTCGAAGGACGCCTCGGTGAACTTGTCGACCTGCTGGCGGAACGTCTCCTCGTCGGCCTTCGCCTGGTCACCGACCTGGGTGGCCGCCGTGACGTCGGCCGTGGCCTTGTCGAGCTCCTCCTGGTTCTGGGCCTGCTTCTCCTCGGCCTGCAGGAGTTCTTCGTTGAGCTTCGAGGCCTGCTCGGACAGCTCGTTGTACTGCTTCAGCGCCTCGGAAGCGTTCGCCGGGCTGTTCGGCTGGGCCACCGCTGACGCGGGGGCGATGCTCGCTGCCACGGCGGCAACCGCAGTGGCTGCGATCGCCCCGCGCATACCGCGCTTGAGTCGTTGCGACGCCACAGTCGCGCATGTCTCCTTCGTGATGAACCGCCTACCGGGGGCTGACCGGACTCGAGGCGCGCGGGGCGCGCCGATCCGTCGTGCAGCCCGCAGATCGATCTTGTCCGGCACGGCTCCCCGACGGGCCGATTCGGCGGTGATCCCGTGTCGCCGCCCAGGATGGACGGCCACCTGCCACGAGGTCTCGGCCAGGTTACGAAAAGTGGCGGCCCGCGTCCACCTGGTGATCGAGAAAAAATGCACAAGCGTGACCTTGGGTCCCCGGACACCGCACGCGGAAGTGAGAAAAGCCTCAAACCCGACCGAGTCTGGCCAGCAGTACCGCCGACGGCACCGGGTGCGCGCCGCGCCTGCGGACCGAGTCCGCGACCGCGCGGTCGGACGTGACGACCACGACGGGCCGCCCCTCCGGCTCGGCCGTCACCAGCGCCCGGATCACGTCGTCCGCGAGCACGCCGGGGTCGCTGAACAGCACCCGAACGCCCCTCGGGGCGGCGGCGGGCACGGCGACCACGCCCGCGCCGTCGAACACCAGCGTGACCTCGGCCCCGGTGCGCGCGGCCAGCACGGCGAGCTGGTGCACGAGCCGGTCGCGCTGGTCGGACAGCGGCAGGTCCGGGTAGCCGGTCTTGGTGACGTTGTAGCCGTCCACGATCAGGTGCACGGCGGGCAGCGCGAGCAGCCGGTCCAGCGCGGCCGGGTCCTCGACCCGGCCCACCGCGCCCTGCGCCGCGCTCGCCCCGCGCACGAGGTCGGCCGGACGCGGCCCCGCGCCTCCGAGCGCGAGTTCGCGGCGGAGCCCGTTGACCGCGCCGTCGAGGGTGTCCACGAGCAGCGCGAGCCGGACCTCGTCGGCCTGCCGGGCCTCGCGGGCGGACTGGCGGGCGACGTCCGCGTCCGCCTCCGCCCGCGCCGCCTTGGCCCGCTCGGTCTCGGCGCGCTCCCGTTCCCGGTCGCGCTCGGCGGTCAACCGCACCAGCTGCACCCGCGCCTCGGCTCGGGCCTGCTCGACCTCGGCGGCGGCCGTCTCCGCCCGGTCCTTCGCCTCCTTGAGCCGCACGCCCTGCTCGCGCAACCGCTTGCGCAGGCGTTCCAGCTCGACCTCGGCCTCCTCGCGGATCTTCTCCGCGAACCCGGCCGTCTGGGCGCGCTCCTCGCGCAGCCGCTCCAGCTCGGCGTCCATCCGCTCGGCCCGCAGCACGGCCGCGTCCCGCTCCAGCCGCAGCGCCGCGTCACCGGCCCGGCGGGCCACCAGCTCCACGTAGTGCGGCGCCGCGTCGTCGCCGAGCAGCACCGCGGCCGAGGCGGCGGTCACCGGGTCCGGCGCCGTCAGCTCCAACGTCGAGGGCCGGTTCTTGCGCAGCCACTCGACCACGGCGGTCCGGAAGTTGGCCGACGACCTCAACCCGGAGATCAGCGCCGACCCGCCCAGCCGGGCGCGCTTCGCGGGCGCGAACCGCGCCACCGACCGCAGCTGCTGCGGCACGTCCACCTTGGCCATGTCCCCGAGCGCGTCGGCGGCGAGCTCCGCCAGCCGGGACCGCAGCCCGTCCGGCAGCCCACCCCAGTCCACAGTGGACTCAACAGAGGGCGCCCGCTCGGCGTCCACCAGCTCAGGGGCCGCGGGCTCGTCGGGTTCGGGGTTCGGGTCGTGCACCGGTACAGGCTACGGCGCAGTGGTGACGAGCACAGTGTTGGATGGCGCGCGGTGACGCCGCCCGACGACCCTCGATCAAAAATGTCGTACCCCTCGATTAACTTCCGCGTCGTGAACGCGCAACTCTCGTTCGACGAACTGGGCACCCCTCTTCGCGACACGACGTTCGTGGTCTTCGACCTGGAGACCACCGGGGGCAGCGCCACCGACGACGCGGTCACCGAGATCGGCGCCGTGAAGATCCGCGGCGGCGAGGTGCTGGGCGAGTTCGCGACCCTGGTCGATCCGGGTCGGGGCATTCCGCCGCAGGTGGTGGCCCTGACGGGCATCACCCAGCTGATGGTGACCGGCGCTCCGCGGATGGACGAGGTGCTGCCCGCGTTCCTGGAGTTCGCGGCCGGGGCCGTGCTGGTGGCGCACAACTCCGGGTTCGACGTGGGGTTCATGAAGGCCGCCTGCGAACGGCACGGGTACCGGTGGCCGAAGCCGAGCGTGGTGTGCACGGTGCGGTTGGCCAGACGGGTGCTCAGCCGCGAGGAGGCGCCGAGTTGCAGGCTCGGGGCGCTGGCGCAGCTGTTCGGCACCGAGACGACCCCGACGCACCGGGCGCTGGACGACGCTCGGGCGACGGTGGAGGTGCTGCACCGGCTGCTGGAGCGGGTGGGGCCGCTCGGGGTGCAGTCGCTGGAGGAGCTGCTGGCCTACCTGCCGGAGGTGACGCCCCAGCAGCGGCGGAAGCGGGAACTGGCGGCGCACCTGCCGCACGAGCCCGGCGTGTACCTGTTCCGGGGGCCGAACGAGGAGGTGCTGTACGTCGGCACCGCGTCGGACCTGCGCAAGCGGGTGCGGCAGTACTTCACCGCCAGCGAGGGGCGGGCCCGGCTGCGGGAGATGGTCGCGCTCGCGGTGCGGGTCGACTCGGTGTCGTGCGCGCACTCGCTGGAGGCGGAGGTGCGGGAGCTGCGGCTGCTGGCCGCGCACAAGCCCGCGTACAACCGGCGGTCGAAGAACCCCCAGAACGCGTGGTGGCTGACGTTGACCGAGGAGGCCTACCCGCGGCTGTCGATGGTGCGGGAGGCCCGCACGGGGGCGCTGGGGCCGTTCCGGTCGCGCCGGGCGGCGGAGACGGCGGCCGACGCGGTGCTGGAAGCGCTGCCGATCCGGGCGTGCACGCAGCGGATCCCGGTGAAGGCGCAGCGGGGCACGCCGTGCGCGCTGCACGAGCTGGGGCGGTGCGCGGCTCCGT
>NZ_DASUSQ010000115.1:0-58006 GCF_036375055.1 Umezawaea sp. | reverse complement strand
CAGCGAGCTGGACTTCGTGCCGATCGACGGTGCGAGGGCCACCGCCTCGCTCGGCACGGGCGCGGAGTTCGCGGTGGACGACGACGCCTCGACCCGCTGGTCCAGCGAGGCCGCCCAGGCGCCGGGCCAGTACGTGCAGGTGGATCTGGGTGCACGCGAGCACTTCCGCCGGGTCGCCGTCGACAGCGGCGGCAACCTCGGCGACTACGCGCGCGGCTGGCGGCTCGCGGTCAGCGACGACGGGGTCCGCTGGAGGACGGTGGCCGAGGGTGTCGGCGACGGCCAGCTGACCACCGTCGACCTGCCCCGCACACGGGCCCGCCACCTGCGGATCACCGCCACGGCCCAGGCCGGGAACTGGTGGAACGTCAGCGACGTGCGCCTGTACGGCTGATCGCCGGTGTTTCGCCGCGTCCTCGCAGGTGAGGACGCCTCTATCACTCGTTCGAGTAAATCTCCATCAGTGGGTGTAGACATTCATGCTCGGGAGTGGGTAGTCTCTTCCTCGTCGAGAAGAGAAAGTCAGTCGGCGCGGGAGATGACGAACTGCCCGCGGGTGTACCGCAAGACGGTCAGGTGTGCCGGGGCCGATCAGTGGAAGGGGTTCCGGCAGGTGACCGGAAGCGGTCGGTGAGGTGATGCCGGCATGTGCATGAGGACCGGTGCCGACCGCGACGTGAGAGCACGACAATCGGAATTCAGAGGAGAAGGGAAGGGTCGCACACCATCGGATCGCCTGCTTTCGGCTGCACTCGGCCGGGCGGGTACCGCGGTTCCATCGGATTGGAAGGTGGTCTTCGGTTACGCACAAGCGATCCCCGCAGTCTCCGCCCCCAGGGCGGACCACGCGGACAGAGGAAACCGATCTCACGGTCGGCTAGGTGGAAGTGAACCCTACAACCCCGGGGCCCCGGCGCTGCTGCGCCGGGGCCCCTCGTGATGCGGAGGCGCGATGAACCCAGAACACGACCACGAGGAGCAGGCTGTCCCGCCGCGCAACTCGGCGGAGAAGTTCGACGACGACCACTACCCCGCCTACACCATGGGCAGGGCGGCGGCGATGCTCAACACCACGGCCGCGTTCCTGCGCGGCCTCGACGAGGCGAAGCTCATCGAGCCCGAGCGCTCCAGCGGCGGGCACCGGCGCTACTCGCGCTACCAGCTCCGCCTGGCCGCTCGCGTGCGCGAGCTGGTCGACCAGGGCACCGCCCTGGACGCCGCGTGCCGCATCGTCACCCTGGAGGACCAGCTCCAGGAAGCGCGGGACGCCAACAAGAACGCGCAACACCCGCCGGGCGAGCCGTACCCGCCGCTGCGGGGCGTGTAGGCGGAGCACCACCGAGGACGAGGGCAGATCAACACGGAGGCTGGGAACCGACGACTCCGTGTTGATCCGACCACGGTTCCCGCACCTCGGGGGTCACCGCGGCCGCACTGCCGGACCGCCGCACCACCGCGTTCGCGCAGGCCGGGATCCGAGACCGGGCCCGCGTCACCGTGCTCACCGCGTCCACGCGGGTCAGGTGCCCAGGTCGGACCGGTCCCTGAGTTGCCTGCGGGACGTGATGCCGAGCTTGCGAAAGATGTTGCGCAGGTGGGCGTCCACGGTGCGGGGGCTGAGGAAGAGGCGGGCGGCGACCTCGTTGGACGTCGCCCCGGTGGCGACCAGCCGGGCGATGGAGACCTCCTGCATGGTGAGCTGGTCGACCGTGTGCCCCGACCGGCCGCGGGCCCTCTCGCCGGTGGCGCGCAGCTCGTCGGCGGCCCGCCGGGCGAACCCCTCGATCCCGGCCGAGGTCAGCAGGTCGTGGGCGGTGCGCAGGTGCGTGCGGCAGTCACGCCTGCGGCCCGCGCGCCGCAGCCACTCCCCGTACACCAGGTGCGCCCTGGCCCGGTAGGGGAGCATCGGGGACTCCTCCAGGTGCTCGACGGCCTCCCGGTAGTGGTCCTCGACGCCGGTCACCAGACCCCGCGCGCAGGCCGCGATCCCCAGGCCCGAGGCGGTTCCGCTCGCGCGCGTGCGCTCGGTCAGCGACTCCAGGGCCTCGGCCGCGGCGGCGGGCTCGCCGCACCGGACGGCCGCCTCCACCAGTTCCGGCAGGGCGATCCCGGTGAGGAACAGGTCGCCGTGCGCGGTGGCGCGCCTGGCCGCGGCCAGCGCGGCCGGGTAGTCGGCGGAACCGTTGTGCAGCACGGCCGCCGCCCAGTCGACGTTGGCGATCAGCTGCCCGATGCCGCGCCCCTCCGCCGTGGCGCTCTCGAACAGCTCCAGCGCTTCCCGCGCGCGTCCGCGCATCGCGGCCAGCTGCAACCGGTGGTAGAACACCGGCGGCGCGCCCCCGGCGTCGGCGATGGCCTCCTCCTCGGCTATCGCGGCCATCGCCCGGCCGAAGTCGCCGGTGAGGGCGGCGCCGGACGCCACCTGCGCGAGGCCGAGGCGCAGCAGGAGCGGCGACCCGGACTCGCGGCCGGTCTTCACCAGCCACTCGACGACCGCCGCGTGGGCGTGCGGGTCCCACAGTTCGGCCGCGACCATGACGGCGAGCGCGGGCCGTCTGGTCCACATCGGACTCTCCCCGTCGTCGAGCTGGGCGCGCAGCAGGGGAGCGGCGGCCCGGTGGCCCTCGGTGGCGAGCAGGCTCAGCGCGTCCAGGACGTCGGGGGTGCGCGGTTCCCGTGCCGCCGACCGCGCGGCGGCCAGGACCGCGTCGAGCACGCCACCCGCCCGACCCACGAGCAGCGCCATCTCCAGCGCGTCGAGGAAGCAGTCGCGCGACCGGTCCGGGTCGAGCGCCGCGAGCCGGTCCGCGGCGCGCAGCATGAACGCCGGGCCGTTGCCGTCGTCGCGCCGCACGAAGGCGATCCGCCCCCGCAGCAGGTCGACCTCCGCCTCCCCGAACCCGTCCAGCGAGGCGGTGCCGACGGTCGTGAGGAGGTCGGCCGCCGCGTCGGTGGCGCCCGCGTCGAGCTTGGCCCGCACCGCCGCGAACGTCCGCTCCACCCGCGCGGCGGGGGTCTGCGACAACGCCGCCGCGCGTTCCAGGAAGGCCGCGGCGGCCACCACGCCGCCGCGGGCCAGGGCACGGGACGCGGACCGCTCCAGCTCGGCGGCCACGTCGTCGTCCGGCCCGGTGCACGCCTGGGCGCGGTGCCAGGCCCGCCGGTCCGGATCGGTGACCGGGTCGGTGACCTCGGCCAGCACCCGGTGCGCCCCGCGGCGCTGGTCGGTGTCCGCGGCCCGGTAGACCGCCGACCTCGCCAGGGGGTGGCAGAAGCGGACGCGGGTGGCGAACTCGACCAGCCCGGTCGCGTCCGCCGCGGCGGACGCCTCGTCGACGTCGACGTCCAGCAGCCGCGCGGCGGCCCACAGCAGGCCTGGGTCGCCGGTCGGGTCGGCGCTCGCGACGGTCAGCAGCAGCCGTGCGGAGGCGGGCAGGCAGGCCAGCCTGGCCTGGAAGCCGCGTTCGACCCTGGTCGGCACCGACGCCGTGTCCGGTGGCGCGAAACCACCGGCCCTCGGCAGTTCCAGCAGTGCCAACGGGTTCCCGCGCGCCTCGGCCAGCACCCGGTCGCGCACCTGCTCGTCGAGCGGCACGTGGCTCCCGGCCGCCAGCAGCGTCCGCGCGTCGGCGTCCTCCAGCCCGGCCACCACCAGACCCGGCAGGTCGTCCAGCTCACCGGCCGGGCAGGGCACCCGGACCGCGAGCACCAGTGCGACCGGTTCGGCCGCCACGCGCCGGGCGAGGAAGGCCAACGCCTTCGACGACGCCGAGTCCAGCCACTGGGCGTCGTCGACCACGCACAGCACCGGGCGCCCTCGGGCCGCGGTCGTCAGCAGCTCCAACGTCGCCAGACCGATGCGGAACAGGTCGGGCGCGCCGGTGGCGAGTCCGAACGCGACCCGGAGCGCCTCGCCGTGCCGGTCGGGCAGGTCGTCGAGGTGCTCCAGGACCGGCACGCACAACTGGTGCAGGGCGGCGAACGGCAGCTCGGACTCGAACTCCGACCCGGAGACGTGGATGACCCGGAACCCGGAGGTCCCGCGGGCGTGCTCCAGCAGCGCGGTCTTGCCGATGCCCGCCTCGCCCCGCAGCACCAGCACCCCACCGCGGCCCTCGCGCGCGGCGCCGGTCAGCTCGTCCACGCGACCGACCTCGGCACGCCTGCCGACGAGGGGGCCGGGTGGGTGAACCAACGTCCGCATGGCCAGTACGGTAGCGAGCCCCCGTCACACGGGCGTGCGACCCGTGGAACACGGCGAACCCACGCCGGCGTGAGCGCCGATCACCAGCCGGCGTCCGCCAGCGCCCCCGACAGCCGAGGGGCGATCACGTCGGTGCTCGCCAGTGCCCCGATGTGGTCGAGGCCGTCGAACTCGATCAGCTCGAACCCGGCCCGCCGCAACGGTTCCGCGTGGGCGCGGACGCGGCGGGCGATGGCGCTGCCGCCGACCACGTCGTGCATCCGGCAGTCCGGTTCGCCGTCGCGCGAGCCGTACCAGAGGACCTTCGGGCCGGGCAGCGCCGTCAGCGCGGCGGTGTCGTCGCGCTCGGTCCAGTCCTGGTAGAGCAGCACGCCCGCGTGGTGCTCCGCCGCCTTCTCCGGCAGGCCCGCCTGCCGCAGCGCCCCGCGCGCGCCCTCCACGTAGCCGAGCCAGTAGTCGTAGCCCGCGAGGAGCGGGAAGCCGCCGATCAGCAGTCCGGTGGCGCGGTCGCTCGCGGCGACCAGGAAACCGGCCAGCGCCGCCATGCCCGAGTACCCGGCGAGCACGAAGGTGTCCACGCCCGCCGCGTCGGCGACGGTGTGCAGGTCGTCGACCTCCATGTCGAGGGGGTAGCGGGTCAGCGCGGTCGGGTTCCACGGACCGCCCGCGTCCTCCTCGGGCTCCAGCACGCCGACCACCTGGCGCGGTTTGTACCGCACGACCCGGCGGCCGTCGGCGGCCAGCGCGTCGCCCAGCGCCGCCTGCTCGGCGCGGAACCTCGCGGGGAACACCACGGCGGGCCCGTCACCCGTCGCCTCGTACCAGAGCCGGTACCCGTCACTCGTGACAGCGGTCGCCAACGTCGCCTCCGGGGGAGTGGGGAACGATCACCGTAGTGGGTCGCCCGCCCGCCGTGCGGAAGGCCCCGTGACGCGTCAGCCGGCCTCCTTGCCGGCCATGGTGAACGCCCCGGCCTCCAGCCGTCGGACCAGCCCGCGCGTCCACTCGGCGCGGGTCAGGTCGTCGACGAGGCCCACCGCCGCCGCGAGGAGGTCGAGCCGGGGGCGCGGTGCGGAGCAGCGCTCCCGTTCCTCCGGCCGCCGTGCTCACCCACCACAGGGCGCCGAACGCGGCGAAGCCCCCGTGCCGCTGCCGTCGTGCTGCGCCGCGACCTCCACCACCCACAGCCGGACGTGCGCCGGTTCGACCGGGAAGCCCGGCACCGGCCGCCGTCCGGGACGGAGTCGGCGAAGAACAGCGCGCCGTCGCGATGCGCGCCTCGGCGTGGGCCGGGCCCGCCCCACCACCGCGGAGGGCGCCAGGGTCGACCTGCGTCGGTTCGCTCCTCGAACAACCAGGCGGACGCGGCTGGTCAGCAGGGCGGTCGGTAGTCGACCCCCGGGAAGTAGGTGCGCCACTCCTGCTCGGTCAGGGGCTCGTCGACCGCCTGGCACACCCACCCGGCGGCGTCGTCCACGTCGACCTGCTCCAGCGGCACGTCCGGGATCCGCCACAGCACGGCGGAGTCGTCGTCGCTGCCCGACACGAGCGCGCGCCCGTCGGAGGTGAACGCCAGCGACACCACGGCCTCGGTGTGCGCGTCCAGCGTGGCGAGGTGCCGGGCGCCGGGCGAGGCGGTCCACAGCCGGACGGTCTTGTCCTCGGCGCCGGTGGCGACGGTGCGGCCGTCGGGGCTGAACACGGCCGACCGCACGATCCCGTCGTGCCCGCGCAGCACCGCCAGCTCGCTCCCGGTCGCGGTGCTCCACAGCCTGGACACGCGGTCCTGCCCGGCGGACAGCAGCATCGTGCCGTCGGGGCTGAACGCCACCGCCGTCGCGGGTGCCCCGTGGCCTGCGAGCACCCGCCCGGCACCGGACCCGGTGACGTCCCACAGCACGACGGTGTGGTCGAACGAGGCCGTCGCGAGCGTGCGTCCGTCCGGGCTGAAGGCCGCCGCCACGACGCCGTCCGCGTGCCCGGTCAACGTCGTCAGCTCACGGGGCAGCCGGGGGTCGGCGACGTCCCACAGCTTGACCGTGCGGTCGGTGCTCGCGGTCGCCGCGGTCCGGCCGTCGGGGCTGAACGCCACCGAGTTCACGTCGTCGGTGTGCGTGCCGAGGGTGCCGAGCCGCACGGGCGCGGCGGGGTCGGTGGTGTCCCACAGCGCGGCCGTGCCGTCCCAGCTCGCCGTCGCCACGACCCGGCCGCCCGGCTGGACGGCCACCCCGTTGACGGTGTCCGCGTGCCCGGTCAGCGTCCCGACCTCGACCGGGTGGCCGCGGTCGGCGAGGTCCCACAGCCGCGCGGTCCGGTCGTGCCCCGCGGTCACCAGCAGGCGGTCGTCCGAGCTGACCGCGACCGAGTCGAGGTTGGCGCCGTGCGCGGCGAGCCGCCGGTCCGGGTAGGGGAACGCCGCGATCAGGCTCGCCCGCGCCTCGTCGGTGGGAGCCAGCCGGTACGCGGCCAGGCTGAGCTGGGCCGCCAGCGCGGGGGCCCGCACGCGCATGTTCACGGCCTTCGCGGCGGCGATCTCCGACAGGGCGTGGTCGCGCTGCCGCCGGGCGGACTGCTGCGTGCTGACGGCGTAGGCCGTGGCGGTGACCGCCAGCAGGAACAGGACGCTGAGCAGGGCGACGGCCTGCTTCTGCTGCTGCGCGCGCCTCCTGGCCCGCTCGGTCTCCGCCGCCTCCTCGGCCAGGCTCGCGTCCAGCAGCCGCCGTTCCCGCGCGCTGAGCGCGGTCGGGTGCCGCTCCGCCCACTCCCGCGCGAGGGTGAGGCGCGTGCCCCGGTAGAGCGCGCTGGCGTCACCGCCGAGCGCCTCCCAGGCGTCGGTGGCGCGGGTCAGCTCCCGGTGCAGCCGCAGCCCCTCGCTCTCCTCGGCGATCCAGTCGCGCAGCCTCGGCCACGCCCGCACCAGGGCCTCGTGGGAGATCTCCACGTTGTCCCGGTCCAGCGTGACGAGTCGGGCGTCGGCGAGCAGGTCCAGCACGGCGCGGACGTCCGGGTCGTCGTCCAGCTCGGCGCGGGTGGTGCGGCGCTTGGTGTGCTCGGTGCCGTCGCCGGGCGCGATCAGCCGCAGCACGAGGTTCCTGGCGACGACCCGCTGCCGCCGCGTCAGCCGCGCGAACAGCGACTCGGCCGTCTGCGCGAGCGCGCCGTCGATGCCACCCGCGGCCCGGAAACCCGCCAGCGTCAGCGTGTTCCCCTCGCGGCGCAGCCAGGTCTCCAGCAGCGCGTGCGACAGCAGGGGCAGCACGCCGTGCTGCCCCTGCGCCTGGGCGACGAGTTCGGACAGCAGCTCGGTCTCCACCGCGTAGCCCGCGCGGACGGCGGGCCGCACGATCGCCTCCCGCAGCTCGTCCGTCGTCATCGGCCCGAGCGTGACCTGGCCCCGCGCCATCGCCTCCACCAGGGCCGCGGACGTCGTGCAGTGGGCGTAGAAGTCCGCGCGCACCCCGAGGACCACCCGGCAGTCACCGCGCGCGGCGGTGAGCAGCGCGTCGATGAACGCCTCCCGCTCCGCGACGTCGTGGCACAGCGCGAAGACCTCCTCGAACTGGTCCACGACGACCACCGGCTCGCTCCCGGCGGGCGCCACCCGCCGGATGTGCTCGGCCACCGCGAACCGGTCGTCCAGCGGGGGGACCGGCGCGCCCGCGAGCCTGCCGAGCTGTATCGCGCACTCCTCCAGCGGGTGCTCGCCGGGGGTGAACAGCAGCACCGGACCGGTCAGCCGCGGCACGAGACCCGCCCGCAGCAGCGACGACTTGCCCGCGCCGGACGCCCCGAACAGCACGACCACGCGCTGGTCGGACAGGCGGGCCACCAGCTCCCGCACCTGGCGGTCCCGGCCGAAGAAGCGGTCGACGTCGGTGGGCTGCAACGCGTTCAGCCCGACGTACGGGCGCTCGGCGTCGGAGGTCGGCGGCGGCTCCCGCTCGCCCACGACGTCGTGCCACCGGGCCCGCCACTCCTCGATCGGGCCGCCGCACGCCCGCACGTAGGCGAGCGTCACCTCCAGGCTCGGCATCCGCCTGCCCGCCGCGGCCTGCGACAGCACGGCGGTCGAGTAGTGCGCGCGCCTGCTCAGCTCCCGGTAGGTCGGTCTGCCCGCCTCGTCCCGCAACGACCTCAGGTCGTGCGCGAACCTCAGCAGGGCGCTGTCGCCCACGTCGAGCGGCCGTTCTCTCCTCGGCATCCCCCACACCCCGCCCCCGATTCTCCCGGCTCGGCGCGGTCGCGGTCCAGGAGTCGGCGAAAAATCCGTCCGCCGAGGGGAACGACGTCACCCCAGCAGGTCCCGCGCGCGGCGACGGGCCTCGTGCAGCGGCGCGGTGCCCCGGCTCGCGGCGGCGACCAGGACCTCGCCGAGCCGCCGCCCGGTGTCGCGCACCAGGAGGTCGGCCTCCTCCGGTGTCGCCCCGTGCAGCTCGCGGGCGACGGCGGAGACGATCCCGCCCGCGCTGACCACGGTGTCGGGAGCCCAGCACACGCCGCGGTCGTGCAGCAGGTCGGCGGTCGGGTCCGCGTCGAGCTGGTTGTTCGCGGGGCCGACGACCGCCCGGCACCGCAGGGTGGGCACGGTGGCGGGCGTCAGGATCCCGCCGACGGCGCAGGGGACCACGACGTCGACGTCGGCGGACAGCGCCTCGCCCGGCTCGGTCCACGTCGCCCCCCACCGGTCGGCGGGCGCCCGCCGGGACGGGTCGACGTCGGTGGCGGTCAGCCGGGCGCCCGCCGCGGCCAGGTGCTCGCCGACCAGCGTGCCGACGTGGCCGAGCCCGAGCAGCGAGAAGCTCAGCGACCCCAGCGGCCTGCCGCCCAGGACGTGGTGCCGCACCGCCTCGATCGAGGCGATCACCCCGGCGGCGGTGGGGCCGGACGAGTCGCCGCTGCCGCCCGCCGACACCGGTCGGCACAGCGCCCGCGTGGTGCCCCGGCCGATCGTGGTCATGTCCTCGGGGGACGACCCGACGTCCGGGCCGGTGTGGTAGCCGCCGTCGAAGGTCTCGACCAGGTCGGCGACGTCGGCGAGCAGGTCGGCGCGGCGCGGGCCGGTGAACTCCGCCGCGGTCGCGGGGTCGAGCGCCACGACCGTCTTCCCGCCGCCGTGCGCGAGCCCGGCCAGCGCCGCCTTCTCGGTCATCGCCGCCGACAGCCGCAGCGCGTCGGCCAGCCCGTCCTGCCAGGTCGGGTAGGCCCGGACCCGGCAGCCGCCGATGGCGGGCCCGAGCCGGGTCGAGTCGATGGCGACGACGACCACCTGCCCGGTGCGGGCGCCCCGGACGATCCGCACCTCCTCCGGCGGCCGGGTCGCGACCGCGGTCGGGGTGTGGTCGAGGTTCAGGGTCATGCGTGCCTCCCGGTCGGAAGTTCGAGGTTCTGGGATAACTTTGGTCCGGGTGAACCGGTGGTGGCACGTGGACCGAACGTCGTTCGGTGGAGCAGGGGAGTGGACCGGCGTGGACGAACTTGATTCGGCGATCCTGCGCGAACTCCAGGCCGATGCTCGGCTCACCAACCGGGAGTTGGCGAGCAGGCTCGGGCTGGCGCCGTCGACCTGCCTGGTGCGCACGCGGGCGCTGCGGGAGCGGGGCGTGCTGACCGGCTTCCACGCGCAGGTCGACCTGGCCAAGATCGGCCGGGGCGTCCAGGCGCTGATCGCGTTCACGATCCGGCCGCTGGGCCGCGACGTCATCCGCGGGTTCGAGACCTTCGCGCTCGCGCAGCCGGAGGTGCTGGCCGTCTTCGTGCTCGGCGGCAGCGACGACTTCCTGGTGCACGTCGCGATCCCCACGATCAGCGACATGCACGCGCTGCTGATGGACCGCTTCAGCAAGCGCAAGGAGGTCGTCGGGTTCCGCACCTCGATCATCTACGAGCACCGCAGGCGGCTCTCGATCGATCCGGCCGAGCCGGACGGGGTGCCCGGCGGGGTATGACGAAGACCACCGACCAAGTTGGTCGGTAAACCGACCAACTTGGTCCGTCAGCTCGTACCGTGGTGGGCATGACCCGTCCGTTCCGGCAGCAGGTCGACGAGAGCATCCTCGACCAGGCCGCCGCGCTGTTCGCCCGCCGAGGAGTCGCCAAGACCTCCCTCCAGGAGGTCGCCGACGCCGTCGGGCTGTCGAAGACCGGCCTGCTGCACCACTTCCCGAGCAAGGACGCGCTGCGCGAGGCGGTGGTCGCCCAGGCGAACTCGCTGGGGCAGCGGGTGCTCGACCAGGTGCGCGACCTGCCCGTCGGCGTCGACCGCGACCGCACCGCCCTGGAGGTCCTGGTCGACGTCGCGTTCGCGCACCCCGGCATGGTCGCCATGCTCCTGATCCCCGTCGCGCGCGGCGGGGACGACGTGGTCGTGCCGGGGCCCACCGACGGCGGCGTCGGGGGAGCCGCGTTCGACGCGTTCGGCGTCGACCCCGTGATCCCCGCGTCCGAGCGCGCCGTCCGGGTGGCGGGCGCGCTGGCCGCGCTGGCGGTCCTGAGCCTCGCGGCGCACCACGACGACCAGATCTCCACCTGGCGACCCCACATCGTCGCCACCTGCTTCGACGCGCTCGGCCACGGCCGCGTCGCCCGTTCCGGCTCCGACCAGGTTGAGGACTGATCACCCATGGCTCGCTTCTTGTCCCGGATCGGTGCGTTCGCGCACCGGCACCGGTTGTCCGTGATCGCCGTCTGGCTGGTCGTCCTCTTCGGCGCGGGAGCGGGAGCGGTCACCCTGGCGGGCGAGACCTCCAACTCGTTCTCCATCCCCGGCCAGGAGTCGACCACCGCACTGGAGCGGATCGGCCAGGAGTTCGGCACCAGCGGAGCCCAGGCCAAGGTCGTGGTGCGGGCCCCCGAGGGGCAGACGCTGACCACGCCGGAGAACGCCAAGGCGCTCGGCGACCTGGTCGCCGACCTCGCGGGCCTGCCCGGCGTGAAGGCCGCCAGCAACCCGCTCGACCCCACCGCGCCGACGGTCAACGCCCAGCAGGACACCGCCTACAGCACGGTCACCTACTCGGCCGCCGTCGGCGAGGTCACCGCCGAGGACCAGAGCGCGCTGCTCGCCGCCGTCGAGGACGCCCGGAGCAGCGGGTTCACCGTCGAGGCCACCGGTGAGGCCACCCAGGCGCCGTTCCACCTCGGCGGCATCGCCGAGGCCCTCGGCGTCGTCGTCGCCCTGATGATCCTGGTCATCACCTACGGCTCGCTGATCGCCGCGGGCATGAACCTGCTGACCGCGCTCGTGGGCGTGGGCATCGGCGTCCTGGGCGTCACCATCGCCACCGGGTTCGCCGACCTGTCGTCGACCACCCCGCTGCTGGCGGGCATGCTCGGCCTCGCCGTGGGCATCGACTACGCCCTGTTCATCATCACCCGGTTCCGCCACGAGCTGCGCCGCGGCAGCGACGTGCCGACCGCCATCGCCACGGCCGTGGGCACCGCGGGCTCGGCCGTGGTCACCGCCGGTCTGACCGTCGTCATCGCCCTGACCGGCCTGGTCGTGGTCGGCATCCCGTTCCTGACCCAGATGGGCGTGGCCGCCGCCGCGACCATCGTCGTCGCCGTCCTGGTCGCGATCACCCTGGTCCCGGCAGCGCTCGGGCTCCTCGGGCACCGCGTGCTGCCGCGCAAGCAGCGCGGGGTGGTCGTCTCCGACGACGTGGACCTCACCGGCGACAGCGGGTTCCTGGCCCGCTGGAGCACGGCGGTCACCCGCCAGCGCGTCCTGTCGCTCGTCCTCGCGGTGGCGGCGCTCGGCGTGATCGCCATCCCGTTCGCCTCGATGCACACCACCCTGGTGCAGCGGCCCGCCTCCGACAGCACCCAGGCGCGGGCCGACCAGGTGCTGTCCGACGGCTTCGGCGCCGGGTTCAACGGGCCGATCATCGTGCTGTTCGACGGCGACGGCGCTCCCGCGGCGGCCGAGAAGGCCGGTGCCGCGATCGGCGCGCTCGACGACGTGGCCCTCGTGACCCCGCCGACCCCCAACGCCGACGGCAGCGCGGCCCTCGTCACGGTCATCCCGGAGTCCGGACCCACGACCGAGGCCACCGAGCAGCTCGTGGAGGACCTGCGCGCGCTGCCCGCCGCCACCGAGGGTCCCGGCTACGCCGTCACCGGAGCCACGGCGGTCAGCGTCGACGTCGCGCAGAGCCTCGACGAGGCGCTGCCGATCTACCTGGCCCTGGTGGTCGGCCTGGCCCTGGCGCTGCTGGTGCTCGTCTTCCGCTCGCTGCTCGTGCCGCTCGTCGGCGTGCTCGGCTTCCTGCTGACCATCGGCGCCTCGCTCGGCGCCACGGTCGCGGTGTTCCAGTGGGGCTGGCTGGCCGACCTGGTCGCGCTCGACAGCACCGGACCGCTGATCAGCCTCACCCCGATCCTGGTGATCGGCATCCTGTTCGGCCTCGCGATGGACTACCAGATCTTCCTGGTGTCCCGGATGCACGAGGCCCACAGCCACGGCGCCGCGCCGCTGCGGGCCATCCGCACCGGCTTCCGCCAGGCGGCCCCGGTCGTCGTCGCGGCGGCGCTGATCATGTTCTCGGTGTTCGCGGGCTTCGTGCCCGCCGGCGACGCCACGCTGAAGTCGATCGCCTTCGCGCTCGCCGCGGGCATCCTGTTCGACGCCTTCGTCGTCCGCATGGTGCTCGTCCCGGCCGCGCTCGCGCTGCTCGGCGAGCGCGCCTGGTGGCTGCCGAGCTGGCTGAACTGGCTCCCGGCGCTCGACGTCGAGGGCTCGGCGCTGACCGAGGAGGCCCCGGTGGCGCGGGAGAAGCAGGAGGTCGCGGTCGGCGAGCGGTGACCCGGCCCCGACGACGGCGAGCGGCCCCCGGTGCTCCGGCACCGGGGGCCGCTCGCGCGTCCGGTCAGGACGGTCGCGGCAGGACGCCGATCAGCAGGTCCAGCAGGTCCTCGGGCGTCGTGCCCCACTTGGCGGGGGACAGGTGGCCGCTCAGCTCCAACCCGGTGGCGCCGTGGACGCTCGTGAGCAGCAGCGCGGCGTACTGCCGGGCCGCGGCCGCGCCGACGACCGCGGTGACCAGGTCGAGGAAGTGGCCCTGGGCTCGCTCGGGCGCCCTGGCCACCGCCGCCGGATCGGCCGCGGGAACGGTGAACATGAGGCGGTGCAGGTGGGGGCGGGACCGGCCGATCGAGAGCAGCGCGAGCAGCGCCCTCCGCAGGGTCCGCTCCGGCGTGTCGCCGGAACCCGCGGTCAGGGTTTCGAGCTCGTCGGCGACGGCGTCCACGCCTCGGTCGCCACCGCCACCAGCAGGCTCTCCTTGTCGGCGAAGTGCCGGTAGGGAGCCGACCGGGAGACTCCCGCGTCGGCGCCGACCTCGCGCAGGGTGACCGCGTCCGTTCCGCCCTTGTCCAGCAGCGCGCCGGCCGCGTCGAGCAGCGCCCGTCGGGTGGTGGCGGCGGATTCGGCTCTGGTCACCATCCCGTCAGGGTAGTTGTCGGCCTCCGCCCCGCCGCTCGCTCGGCGGGCGTCACGCGGGCACCGGCGGCCGGAGGTGGGACCCGAGGTCGCGCGGCAGCACCCTGTCCAGCAGCCGGTCCGGCACCAGTCGGGCGAGTCGCACGAGGACGGCCGCGTCGCGCCCCACGGCGTAGCGGGCGCGCGGCCTCGTCGCGGTGACCGCGTCCGCGACGACCCGCGCCACCGCCGCCGCGGGCAGGCCCTTGGCGGTGAACGACTCCGCCAGGGTGACGACGGCGTCCACCAGGGTGTCGTAGCGCGCGTGCTGGGCCGGGGTCATGTCCGCGGCCGAGCGGTGCGCCGTGGCGATGCCGCGGCCGGACATCCCGGTGGCGACACCGCCGGGTTCGACCACGACGACCTCGACCCCGTGGGCGTTGACGGCGATCCCGGCGTTGTTCACCAGTGCCCGCAGCCCGAGCCCGTCGTGCGCCGCGCGCTCGGCGAGCGCGGCGAGGTGGGCCCGGTCGGTGATGTCGAGGATGAGGGGCTCGACGCGGTCGGACCGCAGCGCCGCCGCGTCCACCTCGCGCCGGACGCCCGCCAGGACGTGGAAGCCGCGGCGGGCCAGTTCCCGTGCCGTCGCCGCGCCGATCCCGGAGGACGCCCCGGTCACCACGGCCAGTTCGCCGCGCGGGGGCGCGACGCGTTCAGTTGACGTTGTCATCTCAAAACCGCAGCAGTTCGGATGACGCTGTCAACTCGAACACGGGTCAGCGGCGGCCCTCCCACAGGAGGCGCTCGTCGGCCCGGTCGTCGACCGTGGTCGCGGAGACGGTGTCGAAGCGCATCGCCACCCGGTGGTCGGGGCGGTAGGCGGGCCAGCCGGGGTCGCCGTTCGCGGCGAAGGAGACCCACGCGCCGTGCACGGCGTCGGCCAGCCCCTGCGGCGCGCGGCCGTCGGTGATGGCCGTGAGCGCCGGGTCGTCGAGGTTGTCGAAGACGAACGGGATCTCCAGGACGTGGCAGGCGCCCAGCGCGCCGCCGTAGGCGGGGGAGCGCCAGGCGAACTCGTACACGTGCGCCCGGCCGCGGTGGGCCTCGGCAAGGCGCAGCGCGGGGATCCGGTAGTACCAGTCGGTGATGATGGCGGACACCACCTCGCCGGGCGAGGCCCCCGGCCGGTTGGCGCGGTAGCGGCGGACCGCCGCGCCGGGGCGCAGCCCGTAGCGCAGCGCCACGAGGTGCGGGGCCAGCGCGTTCATCCGCGCGATGGCGCCGGTCGGCACGAGGAACAGTCGCGCCTCCTCGCTGTTCGTGCCGATCAGTACGTCGATGTCGGCGCTCGCGCCCTCGGCGACGGCGTCGATCGGCTTCACGGGCAGCACGTCGCCGTCCACCACCGGTTCGAACGGCATCAGGTTGCGCGCCACCTCGCCCCACAGACCCGTCCTCGGCTTGGCGGCGACCTCCTCGGCCACCCGCGCCTGGGCGGCCAGCAGCCGTTCGACGGGAACGCCCGCGACGGCCTCGCGGGTCGGGGCGACGCCGAGGATCGCCGCCAGCCGGGTGCCGACCAGCCGCGCCGCGCGCGGGGAGATGACGCTGTCGCCCGCGCCGGACTGGGCGATGGCGCGGTGGAACAGGCCCTTCGCGGCGGGCATCGCCATGAGGGAGCACACGCTCATGGCACCCGCGGACTCGCCGAAGACGGTGACGTTCCCCGGATCGCCGCCGAACCCGGCGATGTTGTCGCGGACCCACGCCAGCGCGGCCACCTGGTCCAGCAGGCCGAGGTTGGGCACGCCGTCGCCGAACCAGAGGAACCCGTCCGCGCCGAGCCGGTAGTTGAGGGTCACGAGCACGACGCCGTCACGGGCGAAGCGCGTGCCGTCGTAGGCGTGCAGCGAGCCGGAGCCGCTGGTGAACGAGCCGCCGTGGACGAAGACCATCACCGGTCGCGCGCCGGTGGTGCCCTGCGTCCACACGGAGAGGTTGAGGTGGTCGTCGCCGGGCGTGACCACGCTGGGCACGAGGTCGGCCAGCGGACCGAAGCCCTGGGCCTGCGGCGCGGTGGGCCCGAACCGGGTGGCGTCGCGCGGCTCCGCCCACGGCTCGGGCGGTCGCGGCGGCTGGAACCGGTTCGGCCCGACCGGCGGTGCGGCGTAGGGGATCCCCCGGAAGACCAGGACGTCGGACTCGGCGGTGCCGACGACGTCCCCGTGGCGGGTGGTGGCGGTGGGCTGGGTGGTCAACGGACCTCCGGTGGGGGCGGCGTCGAGGCCGCCGAGGAGCGGGTCGGGTCGCGGAGAGGTGTCCCCCCGCGCACGGCGGCGACCCTACGGGGGGCGTCGCCGTGCGCGGGGGGACACCCGCGGTGTCAGCCGGTCCGCTCGGTCGGCTCGTGCACGTCGTCCGCGCGCGGGTCCGCGTACAGCTCCTCCACGTCGGCCGCGTACTTGCGGTTGATGTTGCGGCGCTTGAGCTTCATCGTCGGCGTGATCTCGTCGCCGCCGGGCTCCCAGACCGCCGGGAGCACGCGGAACCGCTTGACCTGCTCCACGCGCGACAGCTTCGCGTTCGCCTCGGCGATCCCCGCGCGGATCGCCTCGACCACGACGGGGTGCCGCGACAGCGCCGCCGGGGAGGTGTCGGTGATGCCCGCCCCCGCCGCCACCGCGGCGGCCACGTCGGGTTCCAGCGCGACCAGCGCGGTGTTGTACGAGCGGGCCTCGCCGATGACCACGATCTCGCCCACCAGCGGGCAGGCGACCTTCACCGTGTTCTCGATGGCGGTCGGCGACATGTTCTTGCCGCCGGAGTTGATGATCAGCTCCTTCTTGCGGTCGACGATCGTGACGTACCCGTCGTCGTCCACGGTCACCACGTCACCCGTGCGCAGCCAGCCGTCCTCGGTGAACGCCTCGGCCGTGCGGGCCGGGTCGTCGCGGTAGCCGCGCATCACGACGGGGCCGCGCACCAGCAGTTCGCCGTCGTCGGCGACCTGGAGTTCCACACCGGGCACGGCGACGCCGACCGTGCCGACCTTCACCCTGGTCAGCGGGTTGTGGATGGCGGCGCCCGTCGTCTCGGACATGCCCCAGACCTCCACGATCGTCAGGCCCAGCGCCATGAAGAACTCCAGCGTGTCCGGAGCGATGGCGGCGGCGCCGGACATCGCCCACCGCATCCGGTCGAACCCGATCGCGGTGCGCAGGGGCGCCAGCACGGCCTGGTCGAGCGCCTGGAACTCGGCCTCCAGCGCCGGGTCGGGCTCCAGCCCGGTCTGCCGGGCGCGCACCCGCGCGAGCGCCACCTCGAACGCGCGCGACACGACCGCCGCCTGCTCGGCAGGCGCCGCCGCCAGCCGGGCCTCCAGCCCGAGCTTGATCTTCTGCCAGACCCTCGGGACGGCGAACCAGAACGTGGGCCTGCTGTCCGCGAGGGCCTCGGCGACCCGGCGGGCGTCGGTGATCGACGTGACCTCGGTCCCGCAGGTGATCTGGAGGTAGTGCGCCGACACCCGGTCGGCGATGTGCGCCGAGGGCAGGTAGGAGATCGTCCGGTCCCCCTGGCGGACGCCGAGTTCGTCGTCCACCGCCACGATCCCGGCCAGCACGTTGGCGTGCGTCAGCTCGACGCCCTTGGGGTCGCCGGTGGTGCCGGAGGTGTAGATCAGGGTCAGCACGTCGGAGCCCTCGACCGCGCGCCAGGTCGCGTCGAAGTCGAACCCGGCCACGTCCGCGGACTCCAGCTCGTCCAGCGCGAGGGTGCCCTCCGCCGGGCCGTCCACGACGACGACGTGGTCGAGGGGCACGCCCGCGGCGCGCACCTGGTCGAGGAACGGCGGCTCGCACACCAGCACCCGGCAGCCCGAGTGCCGCAGCAGGTAGGCGATCTGCTCCGGCGCCGACGTCTGGTAGATCGAGAACGGCACCAGGCCGAGGTGCAGGGCCGCGGTGTCGACCAGGTTGAACTCGGGGCGGTTGGTCAGCAGCAGCGCGAGCGTGTCGCCCCGGCGCAGGCCGAGGGAGTGCAGGCCGCCCGCGATCCGCCGCACCCGCTCGCCGTACTCGCGCCACGTCAGCTCCCGCTCGCCGCCGAGGGTGCGCAGCGCCACCGCGCCGGGATTGAGCGCCGCCGTGTGCTGGAACGCCTCGCAGAGCGTCGTGAACCGGCCCGTGGTGGTCATGGTCCTCCTCGACTTGATCGTTCGCCTCATCATGGCGGGAAACCCGATCGGCGCAGCAGGGGTGAGGTAGGCGCGATCTCGCCTACCTCACCCCCGGCCGGACCCGGTCGGCCGGACGGCGGAGCGGGGGGCCTGCTCGTCGCGCTCCTCGGACCGCACGTGCTCGTCGACGCGGACCCCGTACGGTGGAAGCCGTGAGCACCGCACCGCCGTCAACCGTCACCCTGGACGACCGGTTCGCCCGTGAACTACCGGAGATGAGCCTTCCCTGGCAGGCCGAGGAGGCTCCCGAGCCGCGCCTGCTCGTGCTCAACGAGCGGCTGGCGGCCGAGTTCGGCCTCGACACCGACTGGCTGCGCGGTCCGGACGGGGTGCGCCTGCTCGTGGGCAACCAGGTACCCGACGGCGCCACCCCGGTGGCGCAGGCCTACGCGGGCCACCAGTTCGGGAACTACTCGCCGCGCCTGGGCGACGGGCGCGCCCTGCTGCTCGGCGAACTCGTCCACGCCGACGGCCACCCCCGCGACCTGCACCTCAAGGGCTCCGGGCGCACGCCGTTCGCGCGCGGCGGCGACGGCCTGGCCGCGGTCGGCCCGATGCTGCGCGAGTACGTGGTCAGCGAGGCGCTGCACGCGCTCGGCATCCCGACGACCCGTTCACTGGCCGTGGTGGCGACCGGCCGCCCGGTGCGCCGCGAGACCGTGCTGCCGGGGGCCGTGCTCGCGCGGACCGCGAGCAGCCACCTGCGCGTCGGCAGCTTCCAGTACGCGCGGGCCACCGACGACGTCGACCTGCTGCGCAGGCTCGCCGACCACGCCGTCGCCCGCCACCACCCCGCCGCCGCGGACGCGGACCGTCCGCACCTCGCGCTGTTCGAGGCGGTCGTCGCGGCCCAGGCGTCGCTGGTGGCGAGGTGGATGCTCGTGGGCTTCGTGCACGGGGTCATGAACACCGACAACACGACGATCTCCGGCGAGACCATCGACTACGGGCCGTGCGCGTTCCTGGAGGCCTACGACCCGGCCACCGTGTTCAGCTCGATCGACCACGGCGGGCGCTACGCCTACGGCAACCAGCCCGGTGTGGCCCAGTGGAACCTCGCCCGCCTCGCCGAGGCGCTGCTCCCGCTGTTCTCCGACGACCAGGAGCAGGCGGTGGCCCTGGCGCTCGACGTGCTCGGCACGTTCCGCGAGCGGTACGAGAGCGCCTGGTCGGCCGGGATGCGCGCCAAGCTCGGCCTGCCCGGCGGCGTGGACGCCGCGGCGCTGGTCGACGACCTGCTCGCGCTGCTGCGGGAGAACCACGTCGACCACACGTCGTTCTACCGCGGGCTGGGCGCCGCCGCGCGCGGCGACGTCGAACGGGTGCGCGGGGTGTTCCTCGACCTCGCCGGGATCGACGCGTGGCTGGCCCGCTGGCGGGCGCTGGCCCCGGACGCCGACGCGATGGACCGGGTCAACCCCGTCTACGTCCCGCGCAACCACCTCGTCGAGGAGGCCCTCTCCGCCGCCACCGAGGGTGACCAGGAGCCGCTCGAACGGCTGCTGGAGGCGGTCACCGCGCCCTACGGCGAACGCCCCGGCCTGGAGCGCTACGCGGCCCCGGCCCCGGAGGACTTCGCCACGACGTACCGGACGTTCTGCGGCACCTGAGCCCCGTGCTCACGCGGCGGTCGTGACCTTGCCGATCGCCGACCCCGCCTGGTCGGACGGCGCGTCGAGCGCCCGGCGCGCACCGCGGCGACCGCCGTGCCGGAGCCACTGGGCGCCCACCGCCAGCGCGGCCGCCAGGCACGCCCCGCCCACCCCGCCCAGCCACCACGTCGACCAGAGCACGGCCACCACCGCGTTGACGACGCCGCAGACCAGCAGCGTCCCCAACGCGAAGGACAGGACTACCTCAACGCGAGCGCAACGCATCACCACAGCCCTTCCGTCGCTGGTCTGGTCTCTATCGACGGCACCGCCCGACTGGTTACAGCGTTCTGGACCAGGTGACCGGGCTCGCACCACCCCCACTGGTTGAGCGGTCGCTCAAATCGGCCTATCCTCACGTTTGAGCAGTCGCTCAACCGAGGGGGAGCGCATGGGCGGGCGCAGTGCGGTCGTGGTGGGCGGCGGGATCGGCGGACTGGCCGCGGCGGTGGCGCTGCACCGGACCGGGTGGGACGTCGTGGTGCTCGAACGGGCGGAGGAGTTCACCGAGGTCGGCGCGGGGCTGTCGCTGTGGCCCAACGCGATGCGGGCGCTCGTCGCGCTCGGCCTGGCCGACCGGGTGCGCGCGATCGGCGCGGTGGAGGCGGCGGGCGGCGTGCGCGACCGCACCGGGCGCTGGCTGTCCCGGCTGGACAACGCCGTGATCGCGCGGCGCCACGGCTGGCCGCTCCTCGTGGTGCACCGCGCCGACCTGGTGCGCGTGCTGGTCGAGGCCCTGCCGCCGTCGGTGCCGCACCCGGCCGCCGAGGTGCGCGCCGTGCGCGCGGACGGTGACGCCGCCGTCGTCGAGCACCGCGGCGGGACCGTCCGGGCGGACCTGGTGGTCGGCGCGGACGGCCTGCGCAGCGCGGTGCGGCGGTCGTGCTGGCCGGAGGCGCGCGAGCCCGGCTACAGCGGGTGCACGGCGTGGCGGACGATCACCGACCCGCTGCCCGACCCGCGCCCCGACGGCGCCGTGCTGTGGGGGCGCGGCGAGCGGTTCGGGTACACGGCGCTGCCGGGCGGGCGGTTCTACTGCTTCGCGGCGGCCGTGGTGCCCGAGGGTGGTGCGGACGAGCCCGGTGCCGTGGCGCGCCGCTTCGCGGACTGGCCGCACCCGGTGCCCGCGCTGCTGGCCGCGATGCCCGAGGACCGGCTGTTGCGCCACGACGTGCACGACCTGCCGCCGCTGTCGACGTTCGTGCGCGGTCGGGTGGTGCTGCTCGGCGACGCGGCGCACGCGATGGACCCGATGCTGGGCCAGGGCGCGTGCCAGGCGCTGGAGGACGCGGTGACGCTCGCCGACCGCCTCGCCGCGACCCCGGACGTCGACGCGGCACTGGCCGCCTACGACGCCGAACGCCGTCCGAGGACCCAGGCCGTGGTCCGCCGCTCGGCCCGGCTGGCGGCGGTCACCCGCTGGACGTGGCCGCCCGCCGTGGCGGCCCGCGACCTGGCCGCGCGGCTGGTCCCCGCCGCACTGACCCTGCGCGCGATGGCACCGGTCCTCGACTGGACACCGCCCCGCTCGGCGGAGGGGGTGGGTCTCTAGTGGCCGGTCGTCGCGTGCGGACCTCGGTGCTGGTCGGCCGGTCGGCTCGGCCTGGGCTCGCGGGGCGTGGTCGTCGCGGAACGACCCGGCCTGGGCTCGCCGGGCGTGGTCGTCGCGGCGCGGCGTCGCGGGTTCGGTGCGGTGTCGCGTCTTCGGGCGGGTTCGGTGCGGATGTCGTTCGGCTCGCGGGGCGTGGTCGTCGCGGAACGTCCCCGCAGGCGGCCGTGGCCCCGCGGACCTCGCCGGAAAGGAACGGCTAGTGCCCGACTGGACCTACCAGCCGTTGCGCGGGATCGCCGCCGCGCTGCTCGGCGCACGGCGGTCGCGGCGGGTCGCGCTGCGGACGTTGGCCGCCGTCGGCTCGCTGCCCGGCGGTGGACGGCTGATCGCCAGGGGGTTCGGGCACCGGCACCCGCCCGCGCGCCTGGCCGGGTCGGTCGCCGGGGTGCCGGTGCGCAGCAGGCTCGGCGCGGTGGTGCCGCCCAGCGCGGCGCGGGACGCCGTGCGGGCGCTGCCGCCGCTGGGCGCGGGGCTGGTCGAGGTGGCGCCGGTCGGTCCGGCGGACGTCCCCGCGGTCGTCGAGGCCGCGCGCGGGCGGCGGGTCCCGGTCGTCGTGCGCGCGGTCGGGCCGGACGCGGCGGCCGTCGTGGCCGCGCTGGCACCGCACGTCGACGCCGTCCTGACCGGACCGGCTCCGAACCTGCTCCACGTGACGAACCCCGGCGTGGAGGCCGCCGTCGACGCGCTCGCCGACCCGGCCGCGGTGGTGCTGGCCACGCCGTCGGTGCTGGTGGCGGCCGGACCCGGCTGGTTCGCCAGGGTGGTGGAGGCGGCGACCCCCACCGATCCCGCGCCCCCGCCGCGCGGCCAGGGGTTCGACCCCCGGCGGTGGCCCGCGTGGTGGTGGGGCCTGCTGGTCGGCCTCGGGATGGTCGGCGCGGGCCTGGGCGCCGCCGTGATCACGCTCGGGCCGGTGCTGCTCTGGTACGACCGCGCGTTCCTCGGCGCAGGCGTGGACGAGCTGCACGCGGTCAACCACCACCTGGTCGGCTTCCTCCAGCACGACCGGATCACCATGGCGGGCACGATGGTCGCGATCGGCGTGCTCTACGTCGGCCTCGCCGTCGGCGGTGTGCGGCGGGGCTGGCCGTGGGCGCGCGAGGCCTACCTGGCGTCCGGGTGGATCGGTTTCCCCACGCTGCTGTACTTCCTGGGCTTCGGGTTCGTGGAACCGCTGCACACCGCGGTCGCCGTCGTGCTGTTCCCGATGTTCCTGGTCGCCGTCCACCGCGCACCGGACAGGCCGCGCTGGACGATCGGGGAGGAGGGCCCCGAACGCGAGCGCCGCCGCGCGCTGGTGGGCCAACTCCTGATGGTGTGCACGGGGATCGGGCTGTTCACCGGCGGCGCGGTGGTGTCGGTGGTGGGGCTCACCGACGTGTTCGTCGCCAGCGACCTGGAGTTCCTCGGGACCGGTCCGGAGGAGCTGGCCGCCGCCAACCCGCGGCTGCTGTCGTTCATCGCGCACGACCGGGCCGGGTTCGGCGGCGCGCTGATGGCCGCCGCCGCGGCGATCACGCTGCTGAGCGCGTGGGGGTGGCGCCGGGGCGAGGCGTGGGTCTGGTGGTCGCTCGCGCTCGCCGCGGTCGCGGGGTTCCTGCCCGCGGTCGTCGTGCACGGCTCGGTCCACTACCACGACACCGGCCACCTGGCGCCGGTCTACGTCGGGATCGGCCTCACCGCGACCGCCCTCGCCCTCGCCCGCCCGTTCCTGTGCGCGCGCCCGGAACGGGTCCGCCGACCCGCGCGCCTACCGTGATCACCATGGCCGACACCCGACAGCGCCTGATCGACGGCGCGATCCACACGATCCGGCAGCACGGCATCACGGGGACGTCCGCGCGGACCATCGCCGCCGCGGCGGGGGTCAACCAGGCCCTGGTGTTCTACCACTTCGGCAGCGTGCACGACCTGGTCGAGCAGGCGTGCGTGACCGCCACCCGCGCCAGGGTCGCGCCGTTCCTGGAGCGGCTGGACGAGGTCACCACCCTGCGGGAGCTGCTGGACCTCGGCCGCCGCCTGCACGTCGAGGAACGCTCGCTGGGCAACGTGATGGTGCTCGCCCAGGTGCTTGCGGGCGCCCAGACGGACCCGACCCTCGCCAAGGCCACCTCGGCGTCGCTGCACCTGTGGATCGACCCGATCGAGCGGACCCTGGAACGGCTGCTGGCCGACTCCCCGCTGACCTCGTTCGTCGACACGGGCGGACTGGCCCGCGCGGTGTGCGCGGGGTTCATCGGCCTGGAGCTGTTCGAGGGCGTCGAACCGGTGGGCGCGCAGGCCGCGCTGGACGCGCTGGACCGCATGGCGGTGCTCGTGGAGGTGATCGACGACCTCGGCCCGGTGGCGCGCGCGGCGGTGCGCGCCACGCTGCGCAGGTCGTCGTCGTGACCCCCGCACGATCGTCGTCGCGCACTCGGTGGTGGCGGTCCGGTCCGCGGCCTCGACGGTGCGCTCGGTACCCGCCGGGGAGGGGCTTCCTTGCGCTGAGTGATACCTAGAACTACTATGCCTAGTACTTCTAGGGTATCGAACGGAGCAGGACGCGTGAAAGTCACCAAAGACCTTGTGGCCGCCTCGGCGACGCCGATGGTGCTGGGGATCCTGGCCGAGGCGGACAGCTACGGCTACGCCATCCTCAGGCGGATCAACGAGCTGTCCGGCGGGGAGCTGGACTGGACCGAGGGGCTGCTCTACCCGCTGCTGCACCGGCTGGAGCGCCTCGGGCACGTGGAGGCGAACTGGCAGTCCGTCCCCGGCGAGCGGCGGCGCAAGTACTACCGCATCACCGAGAGCGGGCTGGCCGAGCTGGCCGAGCAGCGCAGGCAGTGGGACACCGTCGTCGACGCCCTCAAGGAGATCTGGCGCGGGCACGGCGACTCCAGGCCGTTCACCGCGACCCCGTTGGGAGGCCTGGCATGACCGGGGGGCAGGACGAGCTGGAGGAGCAGTTCGCGCAGTGGCGGCACTACGTGCAGCGCCGCCGCGAGCTGCGGCAGCCCGACGCCGACGAGCTGGAGGACCACCTCAGGGGCTCCGTCGACGAGCTGGTGGCGTCGGGCCTGCACGCCGACGAGGCGTTCCTCGTCGCGGTGAAGCGCATGGGCAGCCTGGACGACCTGTCGCGCGAGTTCGCCCGCGAGCACTCGGAACGGCTGTGGAAGCAGCTGGTGCTGACCGGTGACACCGACGGCCCCGCCACGAGCACCCGGTCGCGCAACGACCTGCTCGCGATGATCGCCTGCGCGGCGGGCGCCGCGGTGTCGATCAAGGTGCCGGAGCTGTTCGGTCTGGCGTTCGAGGAGGACAGCACCTTCTACGCGCCGAACATCAGCCTGTTCGCGCTGCCCTGGCTGGCCGGGTTCCTCGCGTGGCGCCGCAACGCCTCCAGGGCTGTGATCGGCGTGCTGGTGGCGCTGTTCGCGCTGGGCGCGGTCGCGGCCAACGCCTACCCGCTGGGGGAGGAGTCCCAGTCGGTGGTGCTGACCAGCATCCACCTCCCCATCGCGCTGTGGTTCGCGGTCGGTCTCGCCTACGTGTCCGACGACCTGCGCTCGCCGCGCCGCCGCATGGACTTCGTCCGCTTCACCGGCGAGTGGTTCGTCTACTCCGTCCTCATCGGTCTCGGCGGCGGGGTGCTGATCGCGTTCACGTTCGGGACGTTCGAGGCCATCGGGATCTCCCCGGAGACCTTCGTCGTCCAGTGGCTCGTCCCGTGCGGAGGCATGGCCGCGGTGGTCGTCGCGGGCTGGCTCGTCGAGGCGAAGCAGAGCGTCGTCGAGAACATCGCCCCGGTGCTCACCCGGCTGTTCACGCCGCTGTTCACCCTGGTGCTGCTGGCGTTCCTCGTCGCGTTCGGCATCAGCAGCGGGCGCATCGACGTCGAGCGGGAAGCGCTGATCCTGTTCGACCTGCTGCTGGTCGTGGTGCTCGCGCTGCTGCTCTACACGATCTCCGCCCGCGACCCGCTGGCCCCCGCTGGCCTGTTCGACAAGCTCCAGCTCGCGCTCGTGGTCAGCGCGCTGGCCATCGACGTGCTGGTGCTGCTGGAGATCACCGGCCGCATCACCGAGTACGGCACCACCCCCAACAAGGCGGCGGCGCTCGGCGAGAACGTCATCCTGCTGGCCAACCTCGTCTGGGCGACCTGGCTGCTGCTGGGCCTGATCCGGCGGCGCACGCCGTTCGCGGCGCTCGAACGCTGGCAGACCGCCTACCTGCCGGTGTTCGCGGTGTGGGCGTGGATCGTGGTCCTGGTGTTCCCGCCGGTCTTCGGCTACCTCTGACCGCGGCGGGGGACGCGATCGGCCGGACCGCGTCCCCCACGGCGGTCACCCCGCCTCGGCGAGGCGGGCGCGGACCAGCTCCGCCTCCGGCATCCCGAGGTCGGTGTAGAGGGCCAGCGCCAGCCGGTGCTGCTCACGGGCGGCGGCGGTGTCGCCGAGGGCCTGGTGGGCGACGCCGAGACCAGCGTGGGCGCGGGCCAGCTGGTCGCGGGCGCCCGTGGTGGCGGCGATGGCACGGGCGGCGCCGTGGTGGGTGACGGCGTCGGCCGCGCGCCCGGCAGCGCGCGCGGCCTCGCCCAGCCCGTTCAGCGCGGCGGCCTCACCGTCGCGCTCGCCGGTCTCCCGGTGGACGAGGAGGGCCTGCTCGTAGTGGTCGGCCGCGGCCTCGGGCAGGCCCCGGCGCAGGTCGAGCGTGCCCAGGCTGTCCACCGTCCAGGCCTCGCCGTCGCGGTCGCCGAGCCGCCGGTACAGCGCCAGGCTCTGCCCCAGGTGCTCGGCCGCGGCGTCGAACCGGTCCAGCGCCACCTCGACGTCACCCAGGTTGAGCAGCGAGTTGGCCTCGCCGATCCGGTCGCCGACCTCGCGGAACAGCGCCAGCGCCCGTGCGTGGTGCTCGGCCGACGGTTCGTGGTGGCCCAACCGGAACTCGACCATCCCCAGGCCGTTGAGCGCTCCGGCCTCACCGGTCCGGTCACCGGTCAGCCCGCACAGCTCCAGCGCCTGCTCGTAGTGCTCCCGCGCCGACTCGTGGCGGCCGAGCCGCTGCTCGACGATGCCGAGGTTGTGCACCGCGCGGGCCTGGCCCACCCGGTCCCCGGTCTGCTGGAACAGGGGGAGGGCCCGTGCGAAGCAGTCGGCGGCCGACCCGTGGCCGCCCATCTGGAGGTGGGCGACGCCCAGGTTCGTCAGCGCCGCAGCCTGCGCGGTCGGGTCGTCGGTGATCCTCGCGGCGTGCCGGGCGTGGCCGTGGACGGCCACCGCGTCGGCGAAGTGGCCGCCGGTGAAGTAGCGGAACAGCGTGGCGGACAGCCGGGTGGCGTGGGTCGGCCAGCCGTGGTGGGCCGAGTGCGCGGCCACGGCGACGAGGATGGGGCGCTCGGTGTCCAACCAGTCCCGCGCCGCGTCCGGATCGGACAGGTCCGGGGCCGGTGTCGCGGGCGGCGCGACCCTCGGCCGGTGGTGGGCCTCCGCCGGGAACAGGGTGTCCATCGCGGCGGACGCGGTGGCCAGGTAGTGGTCGAACAGGCGCGTCAGGGCCGCCCGGCGCTCGGCCGGCCGGTCCTCGTCACCCGCCCGCAGCGCGGCGTGGGCGCGGACGAGGTCGTGGAACGCGTTCCTGCCCGCGGTGGCCTGGAGCAGGTGCTCGTCGCACAGGTGGTCCAGCTCGGTGCGGGCGGTGCGCAGGCCGGTGTCGGCGAGGGCGGCCGCCGCGTGCGCGTCGAAGTCCTGGCCGGGGTGCAGGGCGACCAGCCGCAGCAGCCTGCGCCGCTGGGCGGGCAGGTTCCGGTAGGACAGGTCGAGCGCGAACTCCACCCCGCCCTCCAGCCTGCGGTCGCGGTGGCGCTCGTCCAGCCGGTCGGCGTGGTCGGACAGGGTCCAGTCCGGTGTGCCGCGGATGTGCCCGGCGACCAGGCCCAGTGCCAGCGGGAGGTGGCCGCACCGGGCGGCGATCCGGTCGACCGCGTCCTGGCTCGGCCCGACCGGCACGTCCGGCACGGCGTCGCCGAGGAACCACCGCGCCTCGTCGGGGGTGAACACGTCCACGGCGAGGTGGTGGGCGGGCTTGAGGTCGGTGAGGTGGCGCCTGCTGGTGATCAGCACCGTGCAACCGGGGGAGTCCGGCAGCAGGGGGCGGACCTGGTCCTCCGTGGCCGCGTTGTCCAGGACGACGAGCGCGCGGGTGCCCGCGAGCCGGTCGCGGTAGACGGCGGCGCGCTCGGTGACGTCGTGCGGGACCTCGTGGCCGGGAACGCCGAGCAGGCGCAGGAACCCGTCCAGGACGGCGGCCGGGTCGGCGGGCGGCTGGGCCGGGTCGGGGTGGAACCCGCGCAGGTCCACGAACAGCACCCGGTCGAACGGTTCCCGCCGCAGCAGCCGGTGCGCGTGGTGGACGGCCAGCCGGGTCTTGCCGACGCCCGCCATGCCCTCGATCGCGGAGATCACCACCGGCTCGCCGTCACCGCTCGGCACCCGGTCGAGCCGGTCCAGCTCGGCGGCGCGGCCGGTGAACCCGGCGAGGTCGGGGGGAAGGGCGTCCCGGACGCGGACCTGCGCCGCCGCGCTGATCTCCCCGCTGATCACCCGGAGGGCCTGCCGCCACTGGGCGACGTAGCCCTCGTCCGGGTGGAGCGTCCACACGATCGCGAGGACCAGGTCGGTGCTGAGCCTGCGGCGACCGGACCGGAAGCAGTCCACGACGGTCGTCTTGCCCACCAGGTCGCCCGCGGGTCTGCCCGCGGCCGTCCACGCCGCGTTGACCCTGTCCTTGATGGTCCC
The DNA here is from genome assembly GCF_036375055.1 of Umezawaea sp. Lineage (GTDB taxonomy): Bacteria > Actinomycetota > Actinomycetes > Mycobacteriales > Pseudonocardiaceae > Umezawaea. The sequence continues at coordinate 30,104 of NZ_DASUSQ010000115.1, read as the reverse complement.
GTACGACGGGTCGCCCGCCCAGACCTTCAGCGACCGCAACCGGTCCACCAGGTCGTCCAGGGTCTCGGCCCGACCGGGGTCCGGCAGCACCGCGAACGGGTCCTCCGGTTCGCGCGGCGATCGCATGGTCCTCCCGAGGTGATCGTCCGCCCCCGTTATACCGCGTTCGGGTTCGGTCGGAACATCACCCCGACCGGCCGCCGTGCGGCATCGTCGGCAGCGGACCGGTGAGGACCACCGGCACCGGTCCAGTCCGACGCCCGACTCGTTCCGGGGAGGGAGGACGACGGCAGCGGAGGACCGCCACGGGGTGCGCGCGGCGAGCACGGGCCGTCCCACCGGCCCGGTGGCTCGACGGGACGCGCGGCACCCGCCGCGAGCCGGTGTGCGCAGCTCTGGGGGGCGCGCACCGGACGGGTCGGGTTCGGATCGGCTCCTCCCGGAGGTCCGAACCCGTGGTGGGGAGCGGGTGGGCGCGCGGCGCCCGCCCGCTCCCACCGATCCGGGAGTCCTCCGTGGACGGTGGACCACCTGGGCGGGCCCCGCCGAGCCGTGGCGCGACGGGACCCGGCCCCGCGTCAGAACTGGAGCGACCAGCCGTTGATCCGGCCGACGTCCTGCGCGGCGACGTCCTGCACGCGCAGCTTCCACACGCCGTTGGCGACCTCGCCGGAGGCGTTCACCGAGTAGGTCGTGACGACGTCGTCGCCGCTGTCGTTGCCGGACCCCTTCAGCCGGAACGAGGTGCCGTCCGGCGCGATGAGGTCGATCACCAGGTCACCGCGGTAGGTGTGGGTGATGTCGACCCCCACGCCCAGCGCCGCCGGGGCGTTGCCGGTCACGCCGGAGACGGTGATCGGGCTCTCGACCGTGCTCAGGTCGGGGACCGCCACGTCGGTCTGGTTCTCGAAGCGGGGACCGGGCGGCGTGCCCGCCCCGGACAGCGTCCACAGCGCGTGGGCGATGGCGTCGGTGTTGCGGTCCAGCGCGGGGACGTTGACGTTGGTGATCGTGTCGCACGACCGGTGGTAGCACGGGTCGAACGCGCGGCCCGACACGCCGCCCCACTTCTGCGCCTGCGCGCTGGTCATGACCACCTCGGCCCCGGTGAACAGGCCGCCGGTGGCGATGTTCGCGCGGGCGAAGGCGGCGTGGTCGGACCGGCCGCCGACCTGCGTCAGCTCGGTCGGCACGCCGATCCCGGCGAAGTGCGACTCCAGGACCTGCTGCACCTCCAGCGATCCGGTGGGCTGGCCGCTGGCGCTGTAGACGAAGTAGCCGGGGTTCGGCGAGCCGGTCATGTCGAAGTTCAGGTAGGCCTTGATCTTCGCCTTCTCGGCGGCGGGCAGGCTGTTCACGTAGAACGTGGACCCGACCAGGCCCAGCTCCTCCGCGCCCCACCAGCCGAACCGGAGGTGCTTCTGCGGCTGGAACTGCTCGCGGGCGACGGTCAGCGCGACCTCCAGGACACCCGCGGACCCCGTCCCGTTGTCGTTGATGCCCGGACCGGCGCTGACGCTGTCCAGGTGGCCGCCCATCATCAGCACGTTCTGCGGGTCGCCGCCCGGCCAGTCGGCGATCAGGTTCCAGCCGGTCGCGCCGTTGGACGTGAACTGCTGCAACGACGTCTGGTACCCGACCGCGTCCAGCTTCGCCTTGACGAAGTCGATCGACGCGCGGTACCCCGGCCTGCCGTGCGCCCGGTTGCCGCTGTTGCTCGTCGCGATGGCCTGGAGGTCGTTGAGGTGGGCCCGCACGTTGGCCACCGGGATGTCCGGCGCGGCCAGGGCGACGGCGGGTGCCGCCGTCGCCGTCAGCGGGCTGAGCAGGGCACCGGTGAGCAGCAGGACGCCCACCAGCGGTGTCGTGGATCTCTTCGAGAACAAGGCTGCCTCCGCAGGGATAGGGAAAGCCGTGTTCGAGCTAACGGGCTGGACGCCGGGAGCGGTAGCGGCGTTCGTCGTGGCGCATTCGGCGGAGTCGGAGCTGTCGGTGTCCGTGAAGGCTTCAGTGTTGACTGAAATAAGCTCTCGCGGACGGGGCACCGCGCTTCGGACGCCGCCGGAGGGCGCGCGGTGCACCTTCTTCCCGCGACGGGGCCGTGGCGGTCGTGAGGTCTCGGGTGGTCACGGTGGACACGACGAGCGCCGTCGCGCGGCAGGCACGCCGACGTTGACCCTGGGGAGCGCCACGACCAGGTCACGCCGGTGGTGGCGGGGGAGTCGGGACGCGGTGGCGACGGCGTCCGCGGTGGTGGTCGGGGCGTGGCCGTTCAGCGGGCCTTGCGGAGCCGTGCCCGCCCGGTGACCCCCCGCGGCCGGGGCAGGGCTGCCGCTACGTCCGGCGGCGGGGCTTCCCGCGCTTGCCCGCCTTGGGGGTGGCGCCGCGCTGCGGGGTCCTGCGGGCGGGTTTCGCGGCGGGCTTGCGGGCCTCGGCCGTGGACTTCGGCTGAGCGGGCGCGGACGCCGGGCCGCGCGTGCTGTTGACGGTCCGGCCCCGGACGATCCCGATGAGCTGCTCCGTCAGGTCGGTCGTCTCGTCCTCCAGCCACGACAGCGCGACCCGCGACTCGGGGGCGTCGGTGAGCGGCCGGTAGGTGAGGTCCTTGCGGTGGTGCAGGCGGGCGAGGGACTGGGGGACGACGAGCAGGCCGATGCCCGCCGCCACGAGCTGGACGGCGTCGGCCGTGGTGGCGGGGCGGGAGATCGCCGGGCGGCCGGGCGGCCCGTCCCAGTCGAGGGCGTCGTCGAGGGGGTGCAGCACGACGTCGTCGGCGACGTCCTCGGTGGACAGTTCGTCGGCGGAGGCCGCGGCGTGGTCCTTCGGGACGACCACCACGGTCGTCTCGGTGTAGAGCGGGATCGCGTGCAGGCCGGTCCGGTCGACCGGCAGCCGCAGCAGCACGGCGTCGGCCTCGCGGTCGCGCACCGCGGCGGCGGCGTTCGCGGCGGACACCGGGACGAGGACCAGCGGGACGTCGGGCGACCGCTCCTTCCAGATCCGCACCCACTTGCTGGGCGTCACGCCGGGGACGTAGGCGAGCCTGAAGGGTGCGGGTACGTCCGAGCCGGTCACGAGGTCAGATTACCGGGCGTGACCGGGAGCGGCGGACGGGCCCGATACCCTGACCCCCATGAAGTCGCAGAAGACCCCCCAGACGATGAAGCCCGCGACAGCGGCGAAGAAGCTGGGTGTGTACCTCGAAGCCACCCCCGCGGAGTTCCAGGAGGGTGTCGTCTCGCGCGACGAGTTGAACGCCCTCCAGGCCGACCCGCCGGAGTGGCTGCGCGACCTCCGGCGCAACGGGCCGCACCCGCGGTCGGTCGTCGCGACCAAGCTGGGCGTCTCCATCGGCGGCCTGGTGCGCGGCGGTGTCACCGAGGCCCTGACGACCGAGCAGATCGAGGCGTTGAAGGCGGACATCCCGTCCTGGCTGCGCAAGGAGCGCGCCACGCAGGCCGACGTCCGCCGCGAGGAGGCGCGCCTGAGGGAACGGCCCGTCGAGCCCGCCAAGCGCCCGCGGTCCTGATCCGGCGGGTGCGGCGCTCGACCGTCCTCCGGGAGCCCCCTCTCGGGTCCGGTCTGGACGGTGACTCCGCCGGGCGGGCCGCGCGGCCCGCCCGGCGGAGTCAGAACACCCGGTCCAGGTCGGGTTCGGCGGCCGGACGGCCCAGCAGGTAGCCCTGGGCCTGGTCGCAGCCCAGCCTGCGCAGGACGTCGAGCTGGAGTTCGTGCTCGACGCCCTCGGCGACCACCGTGAGGTCGACGGCGTGCGCCATCGCGATGATGCTGGTGACGATGGCCTCCGCGTCGGCGGACTTGCCGAGCCCGGTGGTGAACGACTGGTCGATCTTGAGCGTGTCCAGCGGCAGCGTCAGCAGCTGGGCGAGCGAGGAGTACCCGGTGCCGAAGTCGTCGATGGCGAGCCGGACACCGAGGTCCCGCAGCGCCGCGAGCGTGCGGGCGGCGATGGTCGGGTCGCGCATCAGCGCGCTCTCGGTGATCTCCAGGTACAGCGCGTTCGGCGGCAGGTCGGCGGTCCGCAGCGCCTCCCGCACGGCCGTGACCAGGTAGGGGTCGTCGAGCTGGCGCGCGGACAGGTTCACGGCGAGCTGGAGGTCCGGGTCGTGGCGGGCCCGCAGCTCGACGACCCCCCTGGTCGCGGTGCGGAGCATGTGGACGCCGATGATGTTGATCAGGTCGCTCTCCTCGGCGAGCCCGATGAACTCCACGGGTGGGATGAGGCCGTAGCGGGGGTGCGTCCAGCGCAGCAGGCCCTCGACCATGGTGGTGCGGCCGGTGCGGAGGTCCACGATCGGCTGGTAGGCCACCCACAGCTCGCCCCGGCGGGGCGCCTCGCGCAGGTCCTGTTCGAGCTGGAGCCGCCGCTGGGTGCGTTCGAGCAGGTCGACGTCGTAGAACGCGTGCCGCCCCCGACCCCGCGTCTTGGCCTCGTACATCGCGAGGTCGGCGTCGCGCAGCAGGTCGGCGCCGTCGCGCGGGTCGTCCTGGTCCGCGATCACGATGCCGACGCTCGCGTCGATGTGCAGGTTCCGACCGTCCACGGTGATCGGCTCGTTCAGCGCGCCGCGGATGTGCTCGGCCAGCGCGGTGGCCTCCTCCGGGCCCGCGGTGCCGTGGGCGATGACGGCGAACTCGTCGCCGCCGAGCCTGCCGACGACGTCGCCGCGGCGGACGCCGCGGCTCAGCCGCGCCCCGAGGACCTGGAGCACCTTGTCGCCCGCGCTGTGGCCGAGCGAATCGTTGATGATCTTGAACTTGTCCAGGTCGATGAACAGGACCGCCGTCCGGCCCGAGCGGTGCTTCCTCGACGCCCCGCTGAGCCGCTCGATGATCACCGTCCGGTTGAACAGGCCGGTCAGCGCGTCGTGCGTGGCCTCGTGCTCCAGCATCCCGTCGAGCATCCTGCGCTCGGTGATGTCGGTGAACGACACGACGACGGCGCTCGGCCCCTCACCGCCGGAGTCGAGGGCGTGGCAGCTCAGCGACAGCCAGATGCGGGCTCCGTCCGGCCTGGACAGGCTGAGGATGCGCCCGTTCTGCGGCTCCCCGGTGAGCCGCGTGCGCGCCGACAGGTAGTTCGCGGCGGGCAGGCGCGCGCCGGTCTCGTCGTACAGCTCGGCCAGCGTCGTCGGCAGGCCCACGATCTCCTGTGCGTTCACCCCGAGGATGCGCTCGGCCGCCGGGTTGGCCGATTCGACCAGTCCGGTGGGCCCCACGACGATCACGCCCTCCTCCAGGGCGGCCACCACGGTGGTGAAGTGCTGCTCGGCCCGTCTGCGCGCGGTCTCGTCCGCGCAGACCAGCACGTACCCGTCGTCCATCCGCGCCACCGACACGCGGACCGCGAGGGGGGCGCCGTCGGCCCGGTGGTGGACGGCCTGCTCCACGCCGCCCGACTCCAGGATGGACACGGGGTCCAGGGGAGCGGCGACCACCCGTTCGATCGGCTGCCCGATCGCCTCGCTCGCGGGACGGCCGTACACGGTCTCGGCCGTCGGGTTCCAGCTCGTCACGAGACCGTCGGCGGTCATCGCCACCAGCGCGTCGCTGACGTGGGCGACCAGGGCCGCCTGGTAGTGCAGGGCCGCGGCTGCCGCCTTCTGGGCGGTCACGTCGCGCATGATCACCTGGAACGCCGGGCGTCCCTCCCACGTGGTCCGCACCGACACCGACTCGACGTCGAGGGTGCCGCCGTCGAACCGGAGGAGGACTGCCTCAGCCGGGTCGCTCGTGGCGCCCGGCGCGCCTAACTCGGAGATGCGGTGCAGCATCGGCGACACCGAGTTCGGGTGGACGAAGTCGGTGATCGGGCGGTTGAGCAGCTCGGAGGCGGACCCCGCCCTGGTGAACTGGACCGCGGCCGGGTTCGCGTACACGATCAGCCCGGCCTCGTGCACGACGATCGCCTCCGGCGACAGCTCGACGAGCAGCCGGTACCGCTCGGCCAGGTCGGTGAGCGCCTGCTCCTGCTGGTGCTGCTCGGTCACGTCGGTGGCGACGCCGACCAGGCGCCTGCTGTCCGACTCGCCCGAGACACGCGCCCGGAACTGGATCCAGCGGATGGCTCCTCCTGGCGTCTCGCACGGTTGTTCCAGCTCGTAGTCCTGCCACACCGGAGCGGCCTTCGCGGCGACCGTCAGCGGGGCGACCAGTTCGGACAGACGAGCCCTCACCAGATTCTCGTCCGAACCCGGCACGCCCACCATCTCACCCAGACCCGGCATCCAGGCGAGGGTGTCGGTGGAGACGTCGAACCACCAGGCAACGGCCCGCCCGGCCGACAGCGCCAGCTCGACCACCACCTCGTGGTCCGATCCGACGCCCATGAGCTCCTTCACGTCGTGGCTCCCAGGCCTTGTGTCGCGTCCGATTCGCCGTGGCGTTGCCATCGTGGAGTCCTACTACATCGTCCGCGCAAAACCCACCCAACCGCAGCACACGGTGTGTCGTTATAGCGGGTCCTCGCTGTGACCGGGTGCTCGGGTGGACATCCGGGGTGATCAACGGGGGAGCGGTCCACTGTGGATCGGAGCGTTCAGGCGGCCCTCGAACGTGTCCTGCTCGGCCTCCGACACCGTTACCATCAAGGGCGTTGGCGGTGTGAACGGTGTGCTCAGGCGCATCCGGGTGGCGTGTCGCGGTTTCACGCCACCGGTCAACACGAGTCCGCAGCGCTGTCCCTGCTCCGTTCGGCGGAACGCCCGTCGCGGTCCGGTGCCGGTGGTGTCGGTCCTCGACTCGGGGAGGGAGCGGAATGGACGCGCAGGGCGTGGGTATTTGCGGCATCGGTGTCGTCAGCGGGTACGGGTGGGGGCGTGAACCGCTGTGGGACGGCCTGCTGAGCGGAACGCCCGCCGCGACCGTGGTCCCCGGTCTCGGTCTGGACCCCGGCGCCGCCGTGTGGGCGGCGCGCGTCCCCGACGGCGGCGACCCGCAGGACGGCCAGACCCGGTTCGCCCGAGCGATGCGCGCGTCCGCGCGGGAGGCCATTCGGGACGCGGGCGACCGGGGCTGGCGTCCCGGTCGGAGGGTCGGCCTGCTGCACGCGGTCGTCCTCGGCGAGGTCGACCTGTGGCGCGACTTCTACACCACCCGCGGCGGCGAGCTGCCCGTGCGGGAGTACCTGGCGCTCATGCCGTCCACCCCGATGTCCACGTTCATGCAGGAGTTCGGCTTCCACGGCCCGGCGATGAACGTCTCCGCGATGTGCGCCTCCGGCAACGCGGGCCTGATCACCGCGAAGTCCTGGCTGGACGCGGGCCTCGTCGACGACGTGGTGTTCGTGGCCACCGACCTGTCGCTCACCCCGGAGAACGTGTCCCACTTCGTCCGGCTCGGCGTGGCGATCACCGACGCGGAGCCGCTGGACGCGTGCCGCCCGTTCCAGCAGGGCAGCAGGGGTTTCATCATGGGTGAGGCGTCGGTGTCGTTCGTCCTGTCCCGCCGGGCCGACCGGCCGTACGCCATGACGCTGGGCGGCGCCATGTCGCACGACGCCTACCACGCGACCTCGATCGACCCCGGCCTCGCCCACGTCACGGCCTGCTTCCAGGACGCGCTGGCCAACGCGGGCGTGCCCGCCTCGGCCGTGCGCTACCTCAACGCCCACGGGCCGGGCACCGCGCAGTGCGACCTGGCCGAGGCCACGGTGCTGGACCGGATGTTCCCGGCGGACACCGAGGTCTACTCGGTGAAGCCGCTGACCGGCCACTGCCAGGGAGCGGCGTCCGCGGTCGAGGTCGCGGTGACCGCGCTGGGCTACGACCGGGGCCTGGTGCCCGCGCCGCCGACGGTCGCTCCCGGACACCCCAGGCTCCTGGACGGACCGTCGCCGATCACCGGGGGCATCACCGTGAAGTCGTCGCTCGGGATGGGCGGCCACAACTCCGTGATCGTGCTCGCGCCCCCCGCCTGACCGTCCACGGAGCCGGTCACCGGCGCGCGGGGCGTCCGACCCGCGCGCCCACCGCGCAGGCGGCGAGCGCGGCGAGGGCGAACAGGGCTTCCAGCAGCCCGCCCCACCGGGTCGCGGGGGTGGTGTCCGAGCGCAGCGGGACGGTGGCCAGGAGCGTGTCCTCGGTGAACACGCCGGTCGACCGCACCACCGTGCCGTCCGGTCGCACCACCGCGCTCACACCGCTGATCGCCGCCACGACCACGGCCCGCCCGTGCTCGACCGCGCGCACCCTGGCCATCGCGAGCTGCTGGTGGGTCATCTCGCCGCGCCCGTACCAGGCGTTGTTCGTCGGCACCACGAACAGCCGCGCGCCGCGGGCGGCGCTCTCGCGCAGCACGGCGTCGTAGGCCACCTCGTAGCAGATCCCGACGCCGACGCGGGTGCCCGCGACGTCCAGGACACCGGGCTCGGTGCCCGCCCGCAGGTCGGGGGTGTCGGCGAACGGGGTGACCAGCCCGGCGAGCGACCGCAGCGGGATGTGCTCGGCGAACGGGACCAGTTCCCGCTTCGCGTAGGACGCGCCCGCGCCGGTCCTCGGGTCCCAGGCGATGACGGCGTTCTCCTGCTGCCCGTCGACCCGGCGCAGCGCGCCCACCAGCGTGGGGACGCCGAGGTCGGCCACGGCCCCGTCCAGCACGGGGTCGTGGCCGCCGGTGCTGGTCGCGCTCTCCGGCCACACCACGAGGTCGGGCGCGGGCACCTCGCCCGCGCGGATCGCGGTGGCCAGACCGGCGGTGACGCGCAGGTGGTTGCGGCGCAGGGTCTCCCGCTGGTCCAGCAGCCCCAGCCCCACGTCGGGCGCGTTGCCCTGCACCACCGCGACGGTGCGGACGCCGTCCTGCGCCTCGACGGCGGGCGTGACGGCCAGGGCCGCGACCAGCGGCAGCACCGGCCACGCCCGGCGGACGTCCCGAGGCCGGGCGACCCACGCCGCCGCGCCGAACCCCGTCACCACGACCGCGAACGACACCAGGGGTGCGCCACCGAGCGCCGCGAGCCGCAGGTAGGGGCCCTCGACCTGGCCGAACGCCACCCGTCCCCACGGGAAGCCGTTGAAGGGCAGGCGACCGCGCGCCGACTCCTGGAGCACGAACAGCAGCGCCGCCCACACCGGCGCGGCGGGCAGGCGGGCCACCAGCGGCACGAGCGCGCACGCGGCGGACGTGAAGAGGGCCATCACCGCGGCCAGCACGAGCCACGGCGCGGGCCCGAAGTCGCGTCCGAGGAAGTCGTCGATCCACACCAGGTGGAGCAGGAAGAACGTCCACCCGAACACGAGGCCCAGCAGCGCGGCCCGGCGGACGCGCGCCCCGCGCAGGGCGGACCACAGCAGCGCGAACGCGATGACCGCCGCCCACCAGAGCGCGCGGGGCGGGAACGCGGCGTGCAGCAGCGCGCCCGCCGCGACGACGGCGGCGTACCGCGCGACGTCGGGCACGCGCGACGTCGGGCGCGGGGCGAGAGCGACCTCAGACAAGCGTCCGGGTCCTCTCGGGCGCGGTCTTCTCCGGACGCAGCACCAGGTACGCCGCTCCCACCAGGACGATCCCGATCGCGTAGCCCGCGACGAGCTGGCCGACGCGGCCGGAGAAGTTCCCCGCCAGCGGCGGGACGAGCACGGCGAAGACGGCGACGAGCCCGGCGAGCCTCGCCCACGCGTGCCGGGGGAGCCCGCTCGCGGCGAGCGGGACGACCGCCCACAGCAGGTACCAGGGCTGCACCACCGGACCGAGCACCACCACGAGGGCCATCACCATCCCGAGGGACGACACCGCGTCGAGCCTGCCTCGCCACTGCCGGTGCAGCACGACCGCGATGCCCGCCACGGCCAGCGCGTAGCCGAGGACCTTGCCGACGCCGATCATGGTCTGGGTGGTGTCCGCGCCGAACAGCGCGCCGACGCCCCCGGTGAGGAAGCCGAACCAGTTCGTGGGCGCCATCCAGCTGTTCACCAGCCCGGACGTGCCGAGCGCCCGCACCCAGCCGAACCCGAGGCCGGTCGCCAGCGACGTCGCGGCGGACACGGCCCCGAAGGCGAGCACCATGCCGGTCCCGGCGAGCAGGAAGTCGCCGACCGACCCGCCCCGGCGGCGGGCGAGCGCGGTCCCGACGACCGCCAGCGCGACCAGAGCGGGCAGCTTCACCTGGGCGCCGAGCGCGATGAGCACGACCCCGAGCGCGAACGGCCACCCGTCGACCCGTTCCCGCAGCGCCTCCAGCGCGACGACCGTCCCCGCGAGCATGAGGCCCAGCATGAGGGAGTCGTTGTGGACACCGGCCACCAGGTGCCACAGCACCAGGGGGTTGAGCACCCCGAGCCAGAGCGCGACGCGCCGCGACGCCCCGGCCACGGCGGCGAGCCGGGGAACCGCCCACACGACGAGCAGCAGTCCCAGGACCTCGACCAGCCGGTGCAGGAGCACACCCACCACCGGCTGCCCGCCCGAGACCTGCGCGACCACCCGTTCGACCGCCCCGAACAGCGGGCCGTACGGCGAGGGCGTGTCCCGCCAGTGCTCGCCGACGCGGCCGACGACCTCCGAGGCCGCCCCGAGCCCCGTGGCGGGACCGGTGGTGTTGGGGTCGAGGCCGCGCGCGGCGACCTCGCCCTGCGCCAGGTAGCTGAACACGTCCAGGCTGAACAGGGGAGGGGCGACCAGCAGCGGAGCGCACCAGAGGGCCAGCGTCCTCCTCAGCCAGCGCGTGCTCGGTCGCGGCCTGCCCGACAGCACGACCCGGCCGAGCAGCGCCCACGCCACCACCAGCACCCCCGCGCCCGCCACCCCGGCGGCGAGCGGCACCACGGCCGCGCCGGACGCCACCACCCCGACCCAGGCCGCGACCGTGAGCACCACGACGGCGCCGAACCCGGTCCAGCGGAACCGGTCCGGCGCCGAGCGGGTGGGACGGCCCACCGCCGACGGTGTCAGCGGGAGCCGGTCCACGGCGGAAAGCGACATGCGTCCTCCAAGCAGGGCGGTGCAGGGGTCAGCCGGGGAGGCGGTGCGCACGGGGAAGTGGCGACCGGGGGCCGGGGCGGGTCAGCGGCGTGGCGGACCGCCTCTGCCTCCGCAGGGGGGCGTCCGTCGGCGTCGCACGGGACGATCATGGCCGGCGCGCGGGTCATCGCGGATCACACCCCGGTCGCACGCGGAAGTACGACCACGGGTGGACAACCCCGCGGCCGATCGGACCTCGGGGGTGGTCGAACGGGGTGGAGCAGCGATGTCCTAATGTTGACATTAGGACATCATTGAGGGCAGGGTGTCGTCCGAGTGGCGGGCGCTCGTCCGCCGTCCGGGTGTCGGGAAAGGTCGGTGCTCCATGAGGGGCGTGTTGGTCACGGGTGCGTCGCGCGGCATCGGTCGTGCGGTCGCGGTGGCGTTCGCCGAGCGCGGCGACCGGGTCGCGGTCCACTGCGCGGCCAACCGCGCCGACGCCGAGGAGACGCTGCGCCTGCTGCCCGGCACCGGGCACGCGCTGGTCGTCGGCGACCTCGGCGACCCCGGCACCGCGCGCCGCGTGGTCGACGAGGCCGTGCGCGCGCTCGGCGGGGTCGACGTCCTGGTCAACAACGCCGCCGTCGCGCCGACCGCGGCGAACCGGCACGACGTGGCGACCACGTCCTACGAGGACTGGCTGGCCGCGTGGCGGCGCATGGTCGACGTCAACCTCCTGGGCGCGGCCAACGTGACCTACGGCGTGGCCCGGCACCTCGTCGACCGCGGCGCCCCCGGCAGCGTCGTCAACATCGGCTCCCGCGGCGCCTTCCGGGGCGAACCGGAGTTCCCGGCGTACGGCGCGACCAAGGCCGCCCTGCACGCCTTCGGCCAGTCGATGGCCGTGTCGCTCGCACCGCACGGGATCGCGGTGACGTCCGTGGCGCCGGGGTTCGTCGCGACCGAGCGGCAGGAGGGCACGCTGGCGGGCGCGGCGGGGGAGGGCCTGCGGGGCCAGAGCCCGTTCGGCAGGGTCGGCACGCCCGCGGAGGTCGCCGCCGCCGTGCTCCACCTCGCCTCGCCCGAGGCCGCGTGGTCGTCCGGCGCGGTGCTCGACCTGAACGGCGCGTCCTACCTGAGGACCTGACGGCCGCTTTCCCGCCGTGTCAAGGGCTTCCACCCCCTGGGCGCTGTTGACCAAGGTGCCCTGACTTGGTCGGATCGTCGCGTGACCGCCACCCTTTCCCCCGAGACCGTCGAGATATCCCTGGTGATCCGCGTCAGCGCGGCGGACGCGACGGCGGTGGCCGACACCGTGGCCTCCGCACTGCGCTCCGCCCTCGACGACGAGCGGGCGACCGTCGACGTGCCGCGTCCGGACGTCGACGTGCCCGTCCAGCGGGGTGGCCCGGAGCTGCGCGTCTTCCCGGAGTCCCGCCGGGTGCTGCACCGCGGCGTCCCGGTGTCGTTGACGCGGCTGGAGTTCGACCTCCTGCTGCACCTGTGCAGGCGGCCGAGGCTCGTGCACCGCAGGGCCGACCTGATGGCCGCGGTGTGGGGGACGCCCGTCCACGTGGACACCCGGACCATCGACGTGCACGTGCGCAGGATCCGCGGCAAGCTCGGCCCCGACGGCGCGGCGTTCATCGGCACCGTGCGCGGCGTCGGCTACCGCGTCGAGCACGCCCACTTGGTGCGCGTCGAGGACGAGGTCTGAGTCCACAGAGGACTCACCGGTCCTCCGGTGCCGTTGGTCCCCCATGCCCTACGAAGTGCCCTTCGCACAAGGGTCTCACCACCGGTGTCCACAGTGCGGAACCGCTCGGAAGACGCGGTCCGCGTCTGTACGTTCAGCCGGGAAGCGAAGGTCCCCCGCCTCCCAGCGATCCCGAGAGCGCAGAACCCCCATGACACAGGCACTCGCCGACGTTTCCGACCCACCAGGTGGCTCTCTCCGCCCGGTGCCGCGCCCCCGGCGCACGGCTCCGGGAGCGGCGAGGACCCTGCTCGTGCGCCTGATCGCCGTCCTCGTCCTGCTCGGGCTGTGGCAGCTGCTGGCCGTCGCCGGGTTCTGGCCGCCGGTGGTCCTGCCGGGCCCGCTCCAGGTGTGGGACCAGCTGCTCATCACCTCCGACGCCGCCAACGGGCAGGGCGGCTACGCGGGCTCCACGCTGCTCGAACGGCTGGGCGTCAGCCTGCGCAGGGTGGGCTACGGATCGGCCTACGGCATCCTGATCGGCGTCGCCCTCGGCCTGGTGATGGGACTGGTGCCGCTGGTCAGGGCCGTGACCGAACCGGCCGTCACGTTCCTGCGCGCGCTGCCGCCGCTGGCCTACCTGAGCCTGCTGGTCATCTGGTTCGGCATCGACGAGGAACCCAAGGTGTACCTGCTGATGATCGCCGCGTTCCCGCCGGTGGCGGTCGCGACGGCGACCGCGGTCACCGGGGTCGGCCGGCAGTACGTCGAGGCCGCGCAGGCCCTCGGCGCGTCACGGGGCCACGTGATCGCCTCGGTGGTCCTGCCCGCGTCGGCACCGGAGATCATCACGGGTGTGCGGCTGGCCGTGGGCATCGCCTACAGCTCCGTCGTGGCGGCCGAGACCGTGAACGGCGCCGACGGGATCGGCGGCATGGTCCTCAACGCCCAGCGCTACAACCAGACCTCGGTGGTCATCCTCGGGCTGTTCGTCATCGGGGTCACCGGCCTGCTCATCGACTCCGCCGTCGTCGGCGCCCAGCGCGCGCTGTCGCCGTGGCGGGGTCTGGTGTGAAAGACGTCCCCACTGCCAAGGAGATCACGTGTCCGTGACCCGCAGATCGGTCCTGTCCCTGCTCGCGTCGGGGCCCGTGCTGGCGGCGTGCGGTGTCGGCGGCTCGTCGTCCTCGTCCGGGTCGGGTTCCGGGCGCGTCGTGCGCATCGCCTACCAGAACTTCGCCGACAGCACCCTGCTGGTGAAGGACCAGGGCACGCTGGAGAAGGCGCTGCCCGACCACCGCATCACCTGGACCTCCTTCGACTCCGGGGCGAGCATCAACACCGCGTTCCTCGGCGGTGCCGTCGACCTCGCGGTGATCGGCAGCAGCCCCACCGCGCAGGCGCTGTGCCCCCCGCTGAACATCCCCTACAGGGTGATCGAGCTGCTCAACGTGATCGGCGACAGCGAGGCGCTGGTGGCGCGCGGGGCGAGCGGTGTCACCGGCGTCGCGGACCTCGTCGGCCGCAAGGTGGCCGCGCCCTTCGGCTCCACCGCGCACTACAGCCTGGCTCGCCGCCCTCCAGCAGGCGGGCGTCGATCCGGGCGCCGTCACGCTGGTCGACCTGGAGCCCCAGAACATCCAGGCCGCCTGGCAGCGCGGCGACGTCGACGCGGCCTACGTGTGGACGCCCGTGCTCAGCGTGCTCCAGCAGGACGGGGTGACCCTCACCGACAGCGCGACGCTCGCCGCCGCGGGCAAGCCCACGCTGACGTTCACCGTGGCGCGCACCGAGTTCATCGACGGCAACCGCGACGTGGTCGACCGGTGGCTGGAGGCGACCAACCGGGCCATCGGGCTGGTCAAGACCGATCCCGGCGTCGTCGCCGAGGCCGTCAGCAGGCAGATCGGCAGCAGCAAGGAGGACGCCGTCGCCCAGCTCGAGCAGAACGTCTACCTCGACCACGCCGAGCAGCGCGGCCCCGAGTACTTCGGCACCGCCGAGGCACCCGGCAAGCTCGCCGAGCGGCTGCGCGACACCGCTCAGTTCCTCCACGGCCAGAAGAAGATCGAGGCCGTGCCCGACGTGGCCACCTTCCGCGCCGCCCTGCTCGCACCCGGAGCGGACGATGGCAGGTGACGCGACCTCGTTGGCCGAACTGGTCGACGTCGAACACGGCTACCGGACCAGGGCGGGGGTCGTGCCCGCGCTCGGGCCGATCGACCTGCGGGTGGACCCCGGCGAGTTCCTCGTCGTCGTGGGCCCGTCCGGCTCCGGGAAGAGCACGCTGCTGCGCATGGTCGCGGGCTTCGAGCACCCGAGCGCCGGGGCCGTCCGCAGACTGGGCCGCACCCCCGTGCCCGGTCAGGACGTGGGCGTGGTGTTCCAGCAGCCCCGGCTGTTCCCGTGGCTGACGGTGGCGGGCAACATCGGTGCCGCGCTGCGGTGGGCCGACGTCCCCAAGGCGGACCGGGCCCGCCGCACGGCCGAGCTGCTGGCCGCCGTCGGCCTCGCGGAGCTGGGGCCCCGGCGCACCTGGGAGATCTCCGGGGGGCAGCAGCAGCGCGTCGCCATCGCCAGGGCGCTGGCCGCGCGGCCGAGGCTGCTGCTGATGGACGAGCCGTTCGCCGCGCTCGACGCGCTGACGAGGGAACGGCTCCAGGAGGACGTCCGCTCGCTGACCGACGACGTCGGCCAGGGCGTGGTATTCGTGACGCACAGCGTCGACGAGGCCGTGTTCCTGGCCAGCCGCATCGTCGTGCTCACCGACCGGCCGGGGCGCATCGCGCTCGACGTGCCCATCACGTTGCCCCGCACCGGGGTGTCGGCCGACGAGCTGCGCGGCTCCGCCGAGTACGCGGCCTTCCGAGGCGAGATCGCGGCCGCCGTCCGGGCGGCCGTGGCATGACCCGACACGAGAGGGAACGACCATGACAGTCGTATCGGCGGTCGAGCCGCTCACGGCCACGATCGGTGCGCAGCTCTCCGGCTTCGACCTGTCGCGACCCCAGACCCCGACGGAGGTCGCCGACATCCGCTCGGCCCTGCTGGACCGCAAGGTCCTCGTCTTCCGCGGCCAGCGGCTCACCCCCACCTCCCACCGCGACTTCGCCGCGACCCTCGGCGAGCTCACCCCGGCGCACCCCGTGGTGCCCGGTCTGGACGACGAGCACCCGGAGATCTACGTCCTCGACAGCGGTGACGGCGGCAAGTCGCCGGTCTGGCACACCGACGTGACGTTCATGCCCCGCCCGCCGCTCGGCTCGGTGCTCCGCGCCGTCTCCCTCCCGCCCGTGGGCGGCGACACCTGCTGGACCGACCTGGAAGCCGCTTACCTGGCCCTGTCACCCCACCTGCGCTCGCTCGCCGACCGCCTGACGGCCCTGCACGACGGGCGTGAGGACTTCGACGAGTACCTGCACACGCGGCTGTCCGGCCAGGGCAGCACGTGGGAGGGGGAGCGGGTCACCTCGCTGGAGCCGTCCGTGCACCCGGTCGTCCGGGTCCACCCCGAGACGGGCAGGCGCAGCCTCTTCGTCAGCCCCGGATTCACCACCCGCGTTCTCGACGTGACCGAGTCCGAGAGCCGCGCCCTGCTCGACCTGTTCTTCGCGGTGATCGGCCTGCCCGAGCACTCCGTGCGCCACCGGTGGAGTCCGGGCGACGTCGTGGTGTGGGACAACCGGAGCACGGCCCACTACGCCGTCGACGACTACGGCGACCAGCACCGCGTCATGCACCGCGTCACGATCAGGGGCGACGTCCCGGTCGGGGTCGGCGGGCGGGCCTGACCGGTTCACCGTCGAGGCCCGTCCCCACGTCGGGGCGGGCCTCGACGCCGTTCCGGGGAGGTGACCGCCATCCGGCCGCGGTCGTGCGCGCAACGGAGGCATACCAATGCCGTATTGCCCCCTGTGTTGCGTTTCGTTACATGTTGAGTGACCGTGTGGAGTCTTGGAGGAACCGGATGCGCGCACTCCTGACCGCCCTGCTCACCGCCTGCCTCGTAGCGGGAGGGGTGACCGAAGTCGGGGCGGTGGGAGCGGTCGCCGCGCCCGACGCCTACGCCTACCTGGACAACCCGCGGATGACCGGTGAGGGGCAGCAGGCCCCGCACGTGGAGCTGCGGCCGTACGCCGACGTCGGGTCGGCGGCCCGGCGCGAGGAGAGCACGCCCTACACCGCCTCGCTCGACGGCCAGTGGAAGATCGCGATGGCCGACGTGCCGCAGGACGTGCCCGCCGGGTTCTTCGCGGACGGCTACGACGTCAGCGGGTGGCGGACGACGACCGTGCCGCACACGTGGCAGACCTCCGGGCTCGACCACCCGGTGTTCCGCAACATCCCCGAGGAGATCTGGCCGGACGACCCGCCGTTCGCGCCGAAGGACCTGAACCCGACCGGCGCCTACGCGCGGGACTTCGACGTGCCCGCGAACTGGGCCGGGCGCAGCACGTTCCTGCGCTTCGAGGGCGTCACGTCCGGCTACTTCGTCTGGGTCAACGGGAAGTACCTCGGCTACGACCAGGGCGGCTACACGCCCGCCGAGTTCGACATCTCCTCCGCGCTGCGCCCCGGCCGCAACCGGGTCGCGGTCCAGGTGCACCGCTGGGGCTCCGGCTCGTACCTGGAGGACGTCGACCAGTGGCGCTACAGCGGGATCTTCCGCTCGGTCTGGCTGTACGCCACGCCGAGGACGCACGTCCGCGACGTCGCCGTGACCACCGACCTGGACGACACCTCCACCAACGCCACGCTGACCGCGCGCGTCTCGCTGACCCGGGACCGGAGCGGGCCGCTGACCGTGAACGCCTCGCTGCGGGACCCCGGCGGGCGCGAGGTCGCCGCGTTCCGCGGCACGACCGACGGTGACGAGGTGACGCTCTCCCAGGCCGTGCGCGACCCGGCGAAGTGGACCGACGAGACGCCGAACCTCTACACGCTCGTGCTGTCCGTCGGCGGCCACATCACCAGCGAGGCGGTCGGGTTCCGGGAGATCACGATCGCCGACCGGCAGCTCAAGGTCAACGGGAAGCGCGTGCTGTTCAAGGGGGTCAACCGGGCGGAGACCGACCCCGACCACGGCCGCCACGTGCCCAGGGCGCGCCAGGAGCAGGACGTGCGGCTGATGAAGCAGCTCAACGTCAACGCGGTCCGCACCTCGCACTACCCGTCCGACCCGTACTTCTACGACCTGGCCGACCGCGAGGGCCTGTGGGTCGACGACGAGGTGGACATCGAGACGCACGCGCACGAGTGGTGCCCCACGGAGTGCCTCGCCGACAAACCGGAGTGGCAGGACGCCTTCCTCGAACGGTTCGTCGCGATGGTGCAGCGGGACAAGAACCACCCGAGCGTCTTCCTGTGGGACACGGGCAACGAGGCCGGCCTCGGCGCGGGCCACTACGCGATGGCCGACTGGGCGGAGAAGAACGACCCGACCCGGCCGCTGTACCACCAGTCGAACTCGCCGGACGGCGACGCCCCGTTCGCCGACGTGTGGGGTCCGCGCTACCCGTCGCCGGAACGGTTGGCGGAGCAGGCGAAGACCACCACGAAGCCGGTGATCCTCGGCGAGTACGCGCACGCGATGGGCAACAGCCTGGGCAACTTCCGCGAGTTCTGGGACGTCATCCGGGCCAACCCGCAGCTCCAGGGCGGGTTCATCTGGGACTGGGCCGAGCAGAACATCCGCGAGCAGCTCAAGACCACGCCGGACGGGTCGGGCAACGACATCCTGACCCACCTCAACGGCAGGCCCGAGGTGGTCGACGGGCACCGGGGCACGGCGCTGGACCTCTCCGGCCTCGACGACTTCGTGGAGGTGTACCGGGACCCGAGGCTGGAGATCACCGGCACCGCGCTGACGCTGGACGCGTGGGTCAAGCCCGACACGTGGACCGGAGACCTCACCGTCATCGCCAAGGGAGACCACGCCTACGCGCTGAAGATGAAGGACCGCACCACGCTGGAGTTCTTCGTCCACAGCGGTACCTGGCGGACCGTGCACGCCCAGGTGCCCGCCGACTTCTACGGCGAGTGGCACCGGATCACCGGCACCTACGACGGCACGGCGCTGAGGCTGTTCATCGACGGCGTCCAAGTCGGCAGCACGCCGTTCACCGGCGCGATCGACCGGACGCACTACGAGGTCAACATCGGCCGCAACCCCGAGGTCATGCAGGACAACTACGGGGGCCGCACGGCCAACGGCGTCGTCGACGACGTGCGGATCTACGACCGCGCGCTGCCCGCCGACGTGATCGGCGCGGGCGGCGACCCGGCGGCGGACGCCGTGCTGGCGCTGGACTTCGACCGGATCGACACGGTCGGCACCTACCTGTCCAACGGGCAGAGCCTGTCCGGTGTGGACGGTCTGATCGGCTCGGACCGCTTCCTGCAACCGGAGACCGCCCAGCTCGCGTGGGTGCACCAGCCGCTGCGCTTCTCCTACGCCGACGGCGTCCTGAGCGTGCACAACGAGCGGTCGTTCGCCTCCACGGCCGGGGCGCGGCTGCGGTGGGGGGTCGTCGAGGGCGACACGGAGGTCGCCAGGGGCCGCCGGACGCTGGACGTCGCGCCCGGTGCCACCGAGACCGTGCGCGTGCCCGTCCCGGCCAACCCCGGTGACGTGGAGCGGTTCCTGAACGTCGAGGTGACCGGCGGCGTCACCGCGCACGACCAGTTCCCGCTCGGCGGCACGGTGGTGCCCGGTCTCCGACCGCCGGACGGGCAGGGGACCGTGGCGCTGGACGACGACCCCGAGCGGGTCGAGGTGTCCGGTCCCGGCTTCCGCTACGGGTTCGACAAGGCCGGGGGCACGCTCGACTCGATGCGGGTCCGCGACACCGAACTGCTGGTCGGTGGCCCGGAGCTGGACGCGTGGCGGGCGCCGATCAGCAACGAGATCTACTCGTGGGGCACGGCCGAGGGCGAGCTGTGGCGCGCGGCCGGGCTCGACCGGCTCCGCACCTCGGTGGAGTCGGTGACCGCGAGCACCGACCCGGCCGGGGGAGCGGTCGTCGAGGTGCGCTCCGCGGTGGCCGCCCCCGACCGCCCGGACGCCTCCTTCGGCCAGGTCATGACCTACCGGATCGACGCGGCGGGCACGATCCGGCTGGCGCACCAGGTCAGCCCGCGCGGCGCGGTCCGCACCCTGCCCTACCTGCCGCGGATCGGCGTGTCCGTGGCCGTGCCCGAGAAGTTCCAGCAGTTCGCCTGGTACGGCCGCGGGCCGCAGGAGAGCTACAACGACCGCGAGGACGGCACCCCGATCGGCGTCCACCGGTCCACGGTGGACGAGCAGTACGTCGACTACTACCGGCCGCAGGACCACGGCAACCACACCGACACCCGCTGGGCGCTGCTCACCGACGGCCGGACGGGGGGCCTGCTCGTCTCCGGCGCCAACGACGTCTCCGTCACGCCCTACGACGAGCTGGACCGCGCGGCGTACCCGTTCGAGCTGAAGCGCAACGCGGGCTGGACCACCCTGCACGCCGACCACGCGGCCACCGGCGTGGGCGACACCCCCAACCCGGTGCGGTCCCGCTACCAGGTCCGCGCCGACCAGGACTACTCCTACTCGCTCGTGCTCCGGCCGCTCACCGCGCAGGAGGTCGCCACGCGCACCCCGCGCTGGTCGTAGTGCGGTGTGACGTCCCCCTCAGCCGGTCGCTGTCACATCCGGCCCCGCCGCGCAGTCCTGGGTGTGGGTCGGCGTGCGAGGTCGCCGCCACGAGGGAAGGAAGTGCGCCGTGCGGGTAGCCGTGGCGGGCGGGACCGGGTTGATCGGGACGATGGTGGTGGCGGAGCTGACAGCCGCGGGGCACGCGCCCGTGGTCCTGTCGCGGTCCCGCGGTGTGGACCTCACCACGGGGCGGGGGCTCGCGGCGG
Organism: Umezawaea sp.; assembly: GCF_036375055.1. GTDB lineage: Bacteria > Actinomycetota > Actinomycetes > Mycobacteriales > Pseudonocardiaceae > Umezawaea. The sequence continues at coordinate 9,592 of NZ_DASUSQ010000115.1, read as the reverse complement.
CGCTCGCCGGGTGCGACGCCGTGGTCGACGTGACCAACGTGACGACGATGTCGAGGAAGGTCTCCGTCGACTTCTTCGGCGCCGTGGCGAGGAACCTCCTGGCGGCGGGCGTCGCCGCGGGCGTCGACCACGTCGTGGTGCTGTCCATCGTCGGCGTCGACGAGGTCGACCTCGGCTACTACCTCGGCAAGCGCGAGCAGGAGGACCTGGTCGCGAACGGACCGCTGCCGTGGACGGTCCTGCGGGCCACCCAGTTCCACGAGTTCCCCGAGTCGCTGCTGGGCAGCGGCGTCGGCCCGTTCGTGCCGGTGCCGAGGATGCGCTCCCGGCCCGTCGCGGGCATCGAGGTCGCCAGGGCGCTGGTCGACCTCGTCGAGAAGCCCGCGGTCGGCCACGCCCGGCCGATCGCCGGGCCCGAGGAGCTGTGGATGGCGGACATGGCCCGGCGCTACGTGCGGGCGCGGGGCCTGCGCCGGGTGCTGGTCCCGATCCGGCTCCCCGGCGCGGCGGGCAGGGCGATGGCGACGGGGGGACTGCTGCCCACCGGGCCGTTCACCCAGGGCGTCCAGACCTTCGCCGAGCACCTGGAGCGGCTGGCGGCGGCGCGGTCAGCCTGATCCGGTCCCGGTCGGGGTGGTGACGCGGAAGACCCGCAGTTGCAGCGCGAGCGTCGCGTAGTAGCCCACGAGGGTGGTCAGCTCGAAGACCACCCTCGTGCCGACGGCCGCCACGGCGTCGGCGTAGGCCGCGTCGTCCACGTCCCCGTCGCGCAGCAGGGCGACCACCACGGTCAGCGCGGCGCACTCGGTGTCGTCCGCGAGGTCCGGCACCCGCGGCTCCCGCAGGGCCGTGACCTGCTCGGCCGTGACACCGGCCCGCAGCGCGAGGGGTTCGTGGGCGTACCGCTCGAAGTCGCAGTCCCACCGGCCCGCCACCGCGAGGACCGCCATCTCGCGCACCCGGTCGCTCAGCGTCGTCCCGTACCGCACGGCCGCGCCGACGCCCTGGAGCGCCTGGCCGAGCGGCGGCGCGACCAGCATCGCGTTGAACGGACCGGCCAGCCGCCCCTCGTCGTCGGCGAGCGGCACCGCCTGCGGCCCCGAGGCGCGGGGCCCGCCGGTGATCGCGTCGTACAGCTCGCGCTGGGCGGGGTCGAGGTCGGCGGGGAGGAACCGCGGCAGCCTGGTCATGCCGCCCATCTCACCAGCGCGCACCGCGGTCCGCGCACCTCAGGGCCCCGAACCCCGGAACGCGGAGCGGTAGGCGCCGGGGCTGGTGCCGACCACGCGCTTGAACTGGTCGCGGAACGCCGTGGGCGAGCCGAACCCGACCTGGCGCGCGATCCGGTCGACCGGGTGCGTCGTGGACTCCAGCAGGTACTGCGCCCGGCGGATCCTGGCCCGCAGCAGCCACCGCAGCGGCGTGGTGCCGGTCTGCTCGCGGAAGCGGCGGTTGAGCGTGCGGGTGCTGGTGTTCGCGCGCGCGGCGATGTCCTCCAGCGTCAGGTCCCGTTCGGCGTTGTCGTCCATCCACCGCAGCACCGGCTCCAGGGCCGAGCCCCGCGGCGTGGGGTACCGGTCGCCGACGATGAACTGCGCCTGCCCGCCCTCGCGCTCCAGCGGCATGACGGACAGCCGCGCAGCCTGGGCGGCCACGGCGGAACCGTGGTCGCGGCGGACCAGGTGCAGGCAGAGGTCGAGCCCGGCCGCCGCGCCCGCCGACGTGAGCAGCTGCCCGTTGTCGACGTAGAGGACGTCCGGGTCGACCTCGATCTCCGGGTGGCCCGCGGCGAGCGCGGGGGCGGCCAGCCAGTGCGTGGTGGCGCGCAGGCCGTCGAGCAGGCCCGTGGCGGCGAGGATGAACGCCCCCGAGCAGATCGACGCGATCCGCGTGCCGTCGGCCGCCGCCTTCCGCAGCGCGGTGAGGACGTCGTCCGGGACCGGCGTCGCGAGGTCGGTGCAGCCGGGCAGGACGATCGTGTCCGCGCCCGCCAGCTCGGCCAGGCCCCAGTGCGCCCGGACGGTGAACGCCCCGGCGTCGACGAACGGCTCGGCGGCGCACACCCGGACCCGGTAGGCGGGCCGCCCACCGGGCAGGGTGACGCGGGTGAACACCTCGATCGGCGTCGACAGGTCGAACGGCACGACGGTGGCCAGGGCCAGCACGGCGACGGTGTGCACGGCGCCACCATAGGCATCCTCCCGGTCCTCGCCACCGGTGGTAGCCCCGCCGGTCACGTCCGCGCGCGGCGACCGGTCACCCTGGAGCGGGGCAGCCGCCCGGCCTTCGAGTACCCCGTCATCCCGTCACCGCCGACCGTCACGTCGAAGGCGAGGTTCAGCCGCAGCGGCCTGGTGATGGACTGCGTCCACGTGAGCCGGTCGCCGTCGACCACCAGGTCGCCGAGGACGACCTCCTCGCCGCGCTCGGGGTCGCGGGCGACGCCGCGCAGGACACCGTCGCGGGTGGACAGCTCCAGCGTGGCGCGCTGCCTGCCGATCGGGGTCTCGACGACGAGGTCCCAGGTGCCGTCCACCGACATGCTCACACCCCCACCGTCGGCTCGACGCCCGTGGCGCGCCAGACCGTGCCGCGGCGCTCGTGCGCGATGAGCTCCTCCACGGCGTGCGCCACCCTGGGACCCAGCTCGCGCTCCAGCAGGTACAGCCCCACGTCCAGGCCCGAGGTCACGGACGCGCCGGACACCAGGTCGCCGTCGTCCACGAGGCGGGCGTCCACCGCGACCGTCCCGGTGGCGTCGAGCAGGTCGAGGCCGAGGTGGTGGGTCGTCGTCGGACGGCCCACCACCAGCCCGGCCATCGCCAGCACCATCGACCCGCCGCACACCGTGGCCACGGTGACCCCCGGCCGGTCGAGCGCCTCCTTGAGCAGGGCGGGCAGGGCGGTGTCCAGGGTGCGGGCCAGGATCGCCGGGATGGTGTCGTCCGACGGCTCGTCGCCGTCCGGCAGCCGCCCCAGCGCACCCGGCACCACGACCACGTCCGCGCGCGCCGGGTCGAGGGCCGCCGTCGCCCGCAGCGTCAGCGACCCGAGCCCGCTCGGCACCTCGCGCGGTCCCTCGGCGGACACCAGTTCGGCCGTCAGCAGGCCACCGGTGACCATCCCGCCCGCACTGAGCACCTCGTACGGCGCCACGACGTCCAGCGGGTCGAACCCGTCGAACAGAACGACCTGCGCGTGCACCATCGAACCAGTCCTCCTCGTGTCGGTGACCCGACGCTAACGAGGGGGACCAGCGGGCGGAACCGGCCGGATTGCCAGGCTCCGACGGATTCTCGCCACGCGCTCATCCGGTCACGGTGATGTCCGCGTCGTTGAGGTCGAAGAAGACGTTGCCGACGGCCTCGACCCTGATCCGGCCCTTGGTGGTGGCGACCCTCGGCAGCGTCACGGTCTCCGACCCGTCGTTGCGGGTGCGGCTCGCCAGCACGTGCGGGAACGTGAGGCCGCCGTCGGTGGAGAACGTGATCCGCACGGCCCTCGTGCCGACCGGCGCGGCGCTCGTGCCCGCCACGTCCCAGGTGACCGCCTGCCTCGACCCGCCGCGGTAGCCTGCCGCCGACCCCTGCGAGGTCACCAGGAACGGGCCCGCGTCCGGCGCGACCACCAGTGCGGTGTCGGCCGTCCCGATCCCGCCGCCGCCCGGCCTGCCGTCGCGGGCGGTGAGCTTGAAGTGCAGGGTGCGCGAGCCGTCCACGCCCACCCAGTCCGCGGTGGGCAGGAACTCCGAGTAGCAGTCGACCAGCGCGGGCGGCAGGTTCGTCCCGCCACCGGTCGTGGGCGGCGGGGGCGCGGCCGGGCACGCGCCCGAGACCGCGTTGGTGCGGCCCGCCGCGATCTGCGCCAGGTCGGGGAAGACCCGCCGCGGATCGGTGGTCGTGGTGTTCTGGCCGGGGGAGTAGTACTCCAGCGCGTCCTCGTCGCTGACCACCGCCTCCGTACCGAACACCCGGAACAGCGGCCCGTCGGTCTTCGTGTTGTCCACCAACGGGGTTCCGGTCTCGCCACCGGGATCGTCCTGCTCCCACAGGTAGGTCACCGGGTCGCCGTCGGGGTCGGAGGCCCTGCCGGTCAACGAGAACGGCGTGCGCGCCGGGATCGTGCGCCTCGCGGCGGTGGACACGACCGGCGGGTGGTTGCGGGTGGCCTGGACGCGGTGACCCCCGTTGTCCTGCGGGCCGCCCTGGACCGCCTCGCCGACGACCGCGCTCGCGCCGGTCGCCCGGACGACGAGCGCCGGGACGTCGAGACCCGCGAGCACGCCGCCGAAGGTGACCTGGAACCCCGTGGTGTCGAACGGGGTCGGCCGGTACCGGTGGTCGCCGAAGCCCGCGACGGCCACCGACGCGCCCGCGGGCAGGACCGACCGGAGGGCCGCCCCGATCGCCTCCGGCGTGTAGCCCGCGCCGTGGGAGACCGGCGCGGACGTCCGGCCCCGGTAGGTGATCGTGAACGAGTCGGCCCCGTCGAAGCCGCGCAGCGCCACGTCCTGCACCTCGCTGTCCGGCGGCAGGGCCGACGACGCGTACGAGGTGATCTCGGTGCGGCTGCGGTGCGAGAAGTACGGGTCGCTGTGCCGCTGGAGGTTGTCCTGGCGGCAGATGCCCGCGTACGCCATGATCGACGACCCGCTGCCCGGCTCGTAGGAGGACTCCGCGCTGCGGTTGCCGCCACCGCAGCTCCACTGGTCGCCGTCGAAGGTGTGCCGCGCGGCGAACTGGTGGCCCACCTCGTGCGCCACGTAGTCGACCGCGAAGAAGTCGCCGACGGGGGTGGGCAGCCCGGTGCACCCCACGGCCTTCCCGGCGCCGCCGACGCCCGCTCCCGCGACACCCCCGCCGTTGACGCCCAGCGCGATGTGCCCGATGTCGTAGTTCCCCGCCCCGACGAGCTGGCCGAGCACGGCCGTGTTGCGACCGAGCGTCCCGATCCCGCAGGTGCTCAGCTCCTCGGGCGTGTAGCAGGGCGCCGCGCCGCACGGCCCGTCCGGCCCGGTCGCCTCGGCGTCGGTGTTCAGGTTGGTCCGGTCCGTCCCGGCGACCAGCAGCAGCCGGACCGCGGTCTCGTCCTCGTAGACCTGCGCGACCCGGTTGACCATCGTCACCTTCGCGGCGGTCACGTTCTCCGCGCCGAAGTACCGGGCGTACGACGGGTCCGTGACGATCGCCAGGCGGTACGTGCGCAGCCGCACGACCGGCGTGCGACCGGCGGGGGTGGTGGTCGGCTCCGGGACCTCGACGTCGGCCTCCCGCAGCGGTGCCACCGGGGCCAGGTCGTGGCCGTAGTAGCTGGCGTAGAGGCCCTGGTCGCGGTGGGAGTACGGGTCGACGAACCACTGGCCCCGCTCGGACCGCACGGAGGCGTGGAAGCCCAGCGGCGTGAGGTCCGCGCGCACCGACGCCGTCGGGTCGTCCACGCCCCGGCCCGCGTACGTCCTGATCTCCGGGTGCTCCGCCGCGAGCCCCGGCTCCATCACCGGGGTGTCGACCAGGGTGAAGCGCTCGAACGCGCCCGCCGGGGTCGGCAGCACGACCTGGAGCTCCGCCGCCCCGTCGAGCGTCGCGGCGAGCGCGGGCCGGTCGAGGGTGAACCCGGCGAACCGGTCGGTGCGGACGTCGGCGGCCTGGGCCGACCGGGCGACGACGTCGACCCGCGTCCACGGGTTGTCCGCCGCCGCGGCCGTGCCCGCCAGGGGCACCAGCGCGATCGTGGCGGAGGCGACGACCAGTGCGGCCAGGCCGCGACGGGTCGGGGAAGGTCGGGCCACGGCAGGTCTCCCGTCACGGCAGGGTGCGCGATCAACACCGCATTGTGCTGACCGCGCGGGCCACGGGAGAACTGACGAAAGTACTGCCTCAGTCTCGGATGGCGGACAGGGCGGTGCTCAGCTTCACCAGCTCGTCGAGGAGCTGCTTCGACGCCGAGGTCATCACGTCGTTCGGCGTCAGCGCGCCGTCGTCGAGGTGCTGCTGGACGAACGGGATGTGCACCGCGTCCAGGACCGGCACCATCCGCAGCGTGGTGACCACCTGCTTGAGCTGCGCCACCGCGCGGGTGCCCGCCGAGACGCCGCCGTAGGACACGAAGCCCACGGGCTTGTGGCGCCACTCGGCGTTCAGGTAGTCGATCGCGTTCTTCAGCGGCGCGGGGTAGCCGTTGTTGTACTCCGGCGTCACGAACACGTACGCGGAGGCGCGGCCGATCGTCTCGCTCCACGCCCTCGTGTGCTCGTGCACGTACTTGCCCGTCATCGGGTGGTTCGGCTCGTCGAACATCGGCAGCGCCACCTCGGCGAGGTCGACCACCTCGACGTCGAAGCCGCCGTGCGCCCTCGCCTCCTCGGCGAACCACGCGGCGACGGGTGCTCCCACCCTGCCCGGCCTGGTGCTGCCGATGACGATCTGCAGGACGGGTTCGGGCATGGTCTGCTCCCAGGTGTCGGTGGTGATCGTCATTGTGTCGTCCGGACGGCGCCGCCGCTCGACGGGACCGCGTGCGCGAGGGGCCCGGCGCGGTGGACGCGCCGGGCCCCTCGAAGCGTGGTGCCGTTACAGGATCGGCGAACCGTTCGCCAGCGGCGGCTCACCGCGGCCGTCGTCCGGGCGGTGGGTGTGGCGCTGCGGCGCGGCGTCGACGTCACCGCGCCAGGCACCGGTCTCGGTGCCCTGCTGCTCGATGAAGTCCTTGAAGCGGTCGAGGTCGCCCTTCACGCGGCTGCCGACCACGCCGAGCGCGGCTCCGGCCTTCTCGACGAGCGACTCCGGCTGGTACTCCATCTGCAGGTTGACCCTGGTCGTGGTGTCGCTGAGGCGGTGGAAGGTCACCACACCGCCGTGCGACGTGCCTTCCTCGGTGTCGCCGACCGTGTGCCACGCGATTCGCTCGTCCGGGTGCTGCTCGGTGATCTCGGCGTCGAACTCGCGGCTCACGCCACCGATCTTCGTGACCCAGTGCGTGCGCGTGGGCGTGACCTGGTTGATCTTCTCGACGCCCTCCATGAACGCCGGGAAGGATTCGAACTGCGTCCACTGGTTGTACGCGGTCGTGACGGGGACTTCCACGTCTACGGACTTCTCGATCGTCGTCACGCTTCCTCCGTGTTTCCGTTGTGGTGCTTGGCGGGGGCATACCCGACGGGGCAGTTCCCACACGTGCCGGAGATCACCGGTCGCGGCCTCCGTCGGCCACCTGGTGCGTCGCACCGTCCTCTGAGGACTCCACGACCGCACCCCTCGATCTGCCCATGGCGAGGGGTTACCCGGTCCACCCGCGTCTCACACCACCCCACTCGAAGGGGTGATTCCAGCGCGTGGTCACGGCTGCTCCCCACCTGCTGCGGCGGCGTCGAACACGCGAGGTGATTTCCTATTTCCGTGATCCGCAAAAATGCGTTCCATTTTTCGCGCATCGATTTGAAGGAGGTTGGGTGCTCTACGATATTTCAATGGGAAACCCCCGCGAGAAGAGTGTTCGTTCAACCATGTCCTCACTTGGTCTCGCCCTGCCGGACGTGAGTCCGCCGAAAGGCGCTTACGTGCCGGCTGTGCGGAGCGGAAACCTGGTGTTCGTCTCCGGTCAGGTGCCCATGGTTGGGGGCGAGGTCGTCGTCACCGGCAAGGTCGGTGCCGAGATCACCGTCGAGGACGCCAGGGCGCTGAGCCGCCAGTGCGCATTGGCCGCGTTGGCCGCCATCGGCTCGGTGGTGGACCTGGACGACGTGGCGCAGGTCGTCAAGGTGGTCGGGTTCGTGGCGTCCGCCCAGGGGTTCGTCGACCAGGCGAAGGTCGTCGACGGGGCGAGCGGACTGTTCTTCGAGGTGTTCGGCGACGTCGGGCGGCACGCGCGCAGCGCGGTGGGGGTGGCGGAGCTGCCGCTGGGCGCTCCGGTCGAGATCGAGGTCGTCGTCCAGGTGGACCGCTGACCGCGGGGGAGCGGGGCGACCGTTCGCCACCGCTCCCCCACGCGGTCGACGATGTCGGGGGAAACCCTAGAGACGGATCGCGGGGCCGGTCACGGAGATGCCGCTGCCGGGCTCGGCCGGGATTGACACGTCGATCCGGCTCGGTCGACCCATGTCGAAACCCTGGTAGACCGTGATCTGCTCGGGGGCGGACGTCGTCCTCAGTTCCCTGAGGTAGCCGCCGAACGCCGCCGCGGCCGCTCCGGTCGCGGGGTCCTCGACCACTCCTCCGGGAGGGAACGGGTTGCGGCAGTGGAAGACCGTCGGCGACTCCTCCCAGACGAGGTCGATGGTGGCCCACCCCCTGGCGTTCATGAGGCCGGCCAGTGCGTCCATGTCGTAGTCCAGCCTCGACAACCTCGCCCTGCCGGCCGCTGCGATGATCGGGTGCCAGGCGCCCGCGTAGGCGGCTCGTGGTGGTAACGCGGGGTTCAATTCCTCCGGTGCCCACCCGAGTGCCCGGAGGAGCAGGTCCAGGTCGTCCTTGGCGATCGGCTCCGTGCGCGTCGGAACGCTCACCAGCGTGGCGACCAGGGATCCGTCCGGGGAGCGCCTGGTCTTGACCGGGATGATCCCGGCCCTGGTGTGGAAACTGAGATCGCCGATCCCGTTCCGATCGGCGTGCGCCACGGCCGCCGCTATCGTCGCGTGCCCGCAGAACGGCACCTCGACCAACGGGCTGAAGTAGCGGACCTCCATGCCGCCGTCCGGCGATGTCGTGACGAAAGCCGTTTCCGAGTACCCGACCACCGCGGCGGTTTCCTGCATGGTCAACTCGCTGAGGTGTCCGGCGTCGAGCACGACGCCTGCCGGATTACCTCCGTGCGGAGCTGTGGCAAAAGAAGAATATCGAAGAATTTCCATTGTGGCATGGTAGTGCTCTTGATGTGATCGGCCAAACCAGAGCAATTTCACCTGTGCTGGGGGATGATCATCCCCAGGTGAACATGCTTCCGTCCGTCGTCACGGCAATGGAAAAGCCAAGAGCGATTCTCCGGGATTTTTCGCTGGGTCGTACCGCGTGAAAGTGTCTGGGGTCGAACAACAGCGCCTCGCCGACGGTCGGCTTGATCTCTATCGTTCGGGAATCGGCCACCACCGTCTCCTGGTAGCCATAGGAACCGGGGAGTCGGTGAGCCTCGTCCCTCGGATCGTGGCGGTGCTGCCAGATGACGGTCTCGCCGCCCTGTTCGGGCACGCTCAGGTACAGGTTGAACGCGAACTGAGTCGTCTGCGGAGCGTCGAGCAGGTCCTCGGTGAACTCCAACCTCGCGTCGTCGAAGTGGACCTGGAAGCCGTTGTTCGGCTCTCGTGCGACACCCGCACCCATTTCTCGGCCCTTGTGCGTGCCCACCGCGACCTGGTGGGGCCAGTGTGCGGCCAGTCGTTCGCGGCACCGCGTGAAGGGGTCGAACGAGAGCTTGAGGGAGAGCCACGCTCTTCTGTGCGTTTCCAGGGCGCTCCAGTAACTGTCGGCGATCCTGCCGTCCTTCCGGTGGTCGCTCACCCCTACGCCGAATCGCATCACCTGGGGGTAGACGCGATCTTGGCCATAACTGTCGAACTGGGCAGCGGTCAACGCGTCGAGAACTTCGCGGCATTCGAGAGGGG
>NZ_DASUSQ010000114.1:0-77098 GCF_036375055.1 Umezawaea sp. | reverse complement strand
ACGAGAAGGGCCGGGAGGGGGAGGGCGGCGGCTTCGGCGCCACCGGCAGGCCCGTCGGCGCCTACGTCGTCGCCGGGACCAGCGTGACCTGGTGCCCCGCGGTCGACGTGAACCGGCTCCTGACCGGTGTCGCGGCCGTCGTCGTGGTCTTCCTCGTCACGCGAGCCCGCGTGGCCGGGGCGCGGAGCCGGGCAGGGCACGGATGACCGTGGTCGTCGCGGGCGGTGGCCTGAGCGGGCTGGCGCTCGCGGGCCACCTCGCCCTCGAACCCCGGTGGCACGGGCGGGTGGTGGTCGTCGACGACGGCCGCCGTCCGCTCGACACCGTCGCCTGGTCCTCGTGGGCCGACCGGCCGGGCCCGCTCGACGCCGCGGTGTCCAGCGCGTTCGACCGCGTCCGGGTGCACGTGGACGGTCGGACCCGCACCCTCCCGCTCGGCCGCTACCGGTACCTGGTGGTGCGGGGCACCGACCTGGACCGGGTCGTCCGCGCGCTCGCGCTGCCGTTGGGGCGCTTCGACTTCCGCCGCGGTCACGTCGACCGGGTCGTCGGCCCGCCCGGCCGGACGCGCGTGGTCGTGGACGGCGAGGAGGTCGCGGCGCGCTGGGTGTTCGACAGCGTCCTCGGGCCGCCCGAACCGCCGCCGGTGGACGCGCGCCTGGTGTTCCGCGGCCGTCGCGTCCGCACCGCGCGCCCGGTGTTCGACCCGGAGGCGCCCACCCTGTTCGACTTCCGCACGAGCCGGGCCGGGCCCGCCGCCTTCGTCCACGTGCTCCCGTTCTCGGCGACCGAGGCGCTGGTGGAGCACACGGCCTTCGCGCCCCCGCACGGGCCGCTGCCCGGTGTCGACGTCCAGCGCGCCGCACTGGCGGAGCACCTGGCCGACGTCCTGGGCGCGGCGGAGTGGGAGGTGCTGCACGAGGAGGGCGCCGTGCTGCCGCTGTCGGCGGGCGCGGTGCCGCGCCGCCGGGGCGACGTGCTGGCCATCGGCACGCCGGGCGGCATGGTGAAGGCGAGCACCGGCTACTCCTACCAGCGGGTGCAGCGCGACAGCGCCGCCGTCGCGCGGTCGCTGGTCGAGCACGGCCACCCGTTCGACCTCCCAGCCGAGAGCGCGAGGCACCGCCTGTTCGACGGCGCCCTGCTCGACGTGGTCACCCGCGAGCCCCGCCAGTTGGAGCGCGCGTTCGCGGCGCTGTTCCGCGGCTGTTCGGCGGAGCCCGCGCTGCGCTTCCTCGACGAGCGCACCTCGTTCGCGCAGGAGGGCCGCCTGGTCACCGGGATGCCGGTCGGGGTCTACCTGCGGGCGATCCGCAGGCGGATGCGGGAGTAGCGGTCCGGCGCCGGCCCCGGCTCGTCAGGTCACCTCGAACCGCCGCCTGTGCTCGGCCACCGCCCGGAGCAGGTCGCTCCTGGACAGCACGCGCGGACCGCACTCGCACGAGGCGGGCAGCGCGTCGTCCACCAGCGGGTCGTCGCGCTGGAGCAGGTCGACCTGCTCGTCCCGGCGTGACCCGGCGGCGCGGGGCACGTCGGCGAAGTCCCGCGACCCGTGCGCGCGGGCCCTCGTGCACGACGCGTACACCAGACCCGCCGACGTGGCGTACACCGCGGCCACGTGGTGGCCCCTGGAGCACCGCACGGTGAGCTTCCGCGCCCGCGCGCGGTGCGCGCCGATCTCGTCGAGCGCCGCGCGAGCGGCCTCCCGCGCCCGTGCCGGGTCGGACCTGCGCGCGGTCATGGCCTCACCCCTCGGCACGCGAGGAGGTCGTGACCACCGCCGCGACCTCGGGGACGTCGGTCGACGTGGGCGCCGCGGTCGTGCTCCTCCGGCGCCCGGTGCCCGTGGTTCGTCGTGGACATGCCGCCTCCTCCTGCCAGGCGGGCGGGGTTCCGCCCGCACGTCCATCCGATCGCGCGGAACGGGATTCGGCCACCGTCGTCCGACCCGCCGGGTACGGGACTTCTTCCCCTGGGCCGCGCCGGGTTCGGGTGCTTCCGAATACCCTCCCCGCGCCCGGTGGCGGGGAGGGTATTCCGGTCCCCGCGCCGTGGACCTTCGGTCCTGTTGCGCGTCCGCGTCCGGTTCCAGGCTGGTACCGCAGGAGCGGGAGTCGGAGGAGCGGGAGGCGTGATGGACGAGCGGAAGCCGGTCGTCGTCGGAGTGGACGGGTCCGAGGCGGCCCGGCACGCGCTGGAGTGGGCGCTCGACGAGGCGCTGATCCGCGGGTGCGCCGTGCGCGCCGTGCGGGTGTGGAGCTTCGAGCCGATGTCGGACTGGGCGCCGACGACCCTCCAGGAGACGCGGGACAACGCCGAGAGGGCGCTCGACGACGCCGTGCGCACCGCCGTCGCCGGACGGCCCTCGGCGCCCCCGGTCGAGCAGGTCACCGCCGAGGGCGACCCGGCGGGCGCGCTGGTGCGGGCCGCGAGCGACGCGGCGCTGCTGGTGGTCGCGGGCCACCGGGGCGAACGCTTCCGCAAGGTCGTGCTCGGCTCGGTCAGCTCGGCGTGCGTCCGGCGGTCGCACGTCCCCGTCGTCGTGCTGCCGCCGGGGATCGAGCGGGTCGCCACCGAGGACGACGAGGAGAGGGCGCGGGCGTGACCGGCCCGCCGGGGGAGCGACGAGGAGGAGGAACCCCGTGCTGGCCCAGGACATCATGAGCCGCCCGGCGGTGACCGTGACGCCCGGCGTGCCGATCCGCGAGGCGGCGGCGCTGCTGGCCTCGCACGGGTTCACCGCGCTGCCCGTCGTCGACCACGCTCAGCGCGTGGTCGGCATCGTGGCGGAGGCGGACCTGCTGCGCGTCAGGTACGGCACGGACTCCGAGTCGCTCGGCGCCCCCGTCGAGGAGGTGATGACCTCGCCCGCCTTCGGCATGCCGGTCGGGACGCCCGCCGCGCTGCTCGCCAGGGTCATGCTCGACGACCGCGTGCGGTGCCTGCCGATCGTCGACGGCTCGCGGGTCGTCGGCGTGGTCACGCGCCGGGACCTGGTCCGCGGTCTGGCCAGGACGGACACCGACATCGCCGCCGAGGTGCGGCACCGGCTGGAGGTCTACGGCGGGCCCGGCGGCTGGTCGGTGTCCGTGCGCGACGGCGAGGTGACCATCGGCACCGAGTTCGTCGACGCCGAGGTCCAGCGGGTCGTCACCGCGCTGGCCGAAGGGGTGCTGGGCGTCTCGACCGCGACCGTGCGCACCACGAGCGACTCGTCGTGACCGCGACACCCGCGGCGGCGGCCGAAGGGTCGAAGGTCCCGACCACGCGGGACCGCCGCCACTGACCTCGCGCCGGGCCCGGCGGCGAAGCTCGGTGGCAACCAGCAGCAGGAGGAGTGGACCATGGACGACATCGACTCCCGGCCGATCGTGGTCGGCGTGGACGGGTCCCCGGCGAGCCGGGCGGCCCTGGCGTGGGCGGTGGAGGAGGCCGAGCGGCGCGGGTGCGCGGTCGAGGCGGTCACCGGGCAGCACCGGGACTTCGGCATGGCCGTCGGCGCGGTGCCGATCGACGTGATGATCGGGATGCTGCCCGAGGAACTGCGCGCCGCGCAGCAGCAGGTGCTCGACACCGCCGTGGCGGAACTGGCCACGGCGGTGGAGATCCGCACCGTCGCGGCCACCGAGGAGGCGAGGCAGGCCCTCGTCGAGGCCTCGGAGCACGCCTCGCTGCTGGTGGTCGGCCGTCGCGGGCTCGGCGCGGTCGCGGCGGCACTGCTGGGTTCGGTGAGCCTGCACTGCGTGCGCCACGCGTCCTGCCCGGTCGTGGTGGTCAACGACCCCACCGCGGTGGCGCACCACGAGCGCTCACTGCGCTCCGGCGCGCCGATCACCCCCGGCCCGCTGCTGTGACGCCGCCCGACCGGACCGCACAGGAGGTCTCGCCGTGGCCGTGAACCTCGAACCCGACCGCGCCCTGCTGACCGACGGAACGGTGGTGTCGGTGCGGGAGCTGGGGGTGGGTGACGTCGGCGCGCTGCTGGCGCTGCACGAGTCGCTGCCCCTGGAGGACCGCTACCTCAGGTTCTTCTCGACCTCGCCCCGGCAGCTGGAGGACTTCGTCGGCCGGATGGCCACGCCGGACGGCGCGGACCACGTCACGGTCGGGGCGTTCCGCGGCCGTGCGCTGCTCGGCGCGGCGAGCTGCATCGTCCTGGACGAGCCGTCCGAGGCCGAGGTGGCGCTGGTGGTGTCGCACGCCGACCAGGCGCACGGGGTCGGCACGCTGCTGCTCGAACGCCTCCGCTCCCTCGCCGTCCGCCGCGGGGTGCGGCGCTTCGTCGCGGACGTGATGACCATCAACTCCCGGATGCTGCGGGTCTTCACGGACATGGGTCTGGTGTGGACGGTGACCGCCGACGGGGACGTGGTGCACGTCGACCTCGGGCTGGAACCGGTGGAGTCCTACCTCGACGCGGTCGCGGACCGCGAGCTGACCGCCGACGTGAACAGCCTGCGCGCGGTGCTCGAACCGACCTCGGTCGTCGTGGTCGGCGCCGGTCGCAAGGAGACGAGCGTCGGCAACGCCGTGCTGCGCAACCTCGTCGCCGGAGGCTTCACCGGCGAGCTGCACGCGGTGAACCCGCACGCGTCCTCGATCGTCGGGGTCACCTGCTACCCGTCGGTCGCGGAGGTGCCGGACGTGCCGGAGCTGGCTGTGCTGTGCGTGCCCGCGGACCAGGTGCCCGCGGTCGCCGAGCAGTGCGGACGGCGGGGTGTGAAGGCGCTGGTGGTCATCACCGCCGGGGTCACCGAGCACCCGGAGCTGGCGCGGGGCCTCGCGGACGCGGTCCGCGAGCACGGGATGCGCGTCGTCGGCCCGAACTGCCTCGGCGTCTCCACCGGGGAGCCCGGTGTCAGCCTGGACGCCACGTTCGCCCGCACCCGCACCACCGCCGGTGGCGTCGGTGTGGTGACCCAGTCCGGCGGGATCGCCATCGCCGTGGTGGAGCGGCTGCGCGCCCTCGGCCTCGGCACCTCCAACCTGGTGTCCACGGGTGACAAGTACGACGTGAGCGGCAACGACCTGCTGCTGTGGTGGGAGCGCGACGAGCGCACGCGTGCCGTCGTGCTGTACCTGGAGTCGTTCGGCAACCCGCGCAAGTTCTCCCGGCTGGCCCGTCGGGTCGCCCGGCGCAAGCCGGTGCTGGCCATCCGGTCGGCCTCCTCGGAGGCGGGGCAGCGCGCGGCGGCGTCGCACACCGCCGCGACGGCCACGCCGGCGATCACCCGTGACGCCCTGTTCCGGCAGGCCGGGATCACCGCGGTGGACGGGGTCTCCGAGCTGGTGGACGTGCTCGCCGCGCTGCACACCCAACCGCTGCCCGCCGGTCGTGCCGTCGCCGTGCTGAGCAACGCGGGCGGGCTGGGGGTGCTGGCGGCCGACGCGTGCGTGCGGGGAGGCCTCGACGTGGCCGAGCTGTCGACCACGACCGTGAACGCGCTGCGGGCGCTGCTGCCCACCACGGCCAGCGCCCACAACCCGGTCGACACCACCGCCGTCGTGAACGAGCGGACGTTCGCCCGCTGCCTGAACGTGGTGGCGGCGGACCCCGCGGTGGACGCCGTCATCGCCGTCACCGTCCCCACCGCTCTCGGCGACCCGTCCGGCGGGGTCCACCCGGTGGCGGGCAAGCCCGTCCTCGCCGTCGACGCGGGGCGGGTGCGGGCGGTCGGGTCCGGGCCGGTGCCGGGCTACGGCGACCCGGCGCAGGCCGCCGCCGTGCTGGCGGCGCTCGCCGAACGCGCGGAGTGGCTGGCGCGTCCGGAGCGGCGGGACGACGTGGACGGGATCGACGTCGGCAGGGCCCGCGCCCTCGTGGCCGACCACCTGGCCGCCGAACCGCGGGGCGGGTGGCTGGACCCGGACCGGGTCGTCGAACTGCTGGCCGCGTTCGGGCTGCCGGTGCTGGGCGGGATCGTGACGACCACGGCCGAGGCGACGGCGGCGGCGCAGCGCGGGTTCGGCTGTCCCGTCGTGCTCAAGGCCATCGCCGTGGACCTGCTGCACAAGAGCAAGGGAGGCGGTGTCGTGCTCGACCTGGACACCCCGGACGCCGCCGCGGACGCGTTCAGCCGGTTCCGGTCGCTCTTCGGTGACCGGCTGCGCGGCGCGTTCGTCCAGCCGATGGCCGACCCCGGCCGGGAACTGCTGGTGGGCGTGGTCAACGACCAGCAGTTCGGGCCGCTGGTGGTGACCGGGCTCGGCGGTGTCGACACCGACCTCGTCGACGACCGCGCCGCCGCGCTCGCCCCGCTGACGGCCGCCGACGCGGACGACCTGCTGCACGGGTTCCGGGCCGCGGGGGGCGTGTTCGAGACCGTGGCGGAGGCCCCGGTGCGCGAGGTCCTGCTGCGGGTGGCGAGACTGGCCGAACTCGTGCCGGAGGTCGCCGAGCTGGACCTCAACCCGGTGATCGCCACCGGCGACCGCTGCCAGGTCGTGGACGCGCGCGTGCGCGTCGTACCCGCCTCGCCGGTCGACCCGTTCCTGCGCGGCCTGCGCCCGAGCGGACGGGGATGACCGTGCCACTCGCCACCGGGGAACGCGTCGACACCGCCGTCCACCACGGGATGCCGGTCCACGAGGTCGTCCTGCTCGCCGAGACCGACGCGGACACCGGTCTGCCACCGGAGGAAGCCCGGCGCAGGCTGGCCGAACTGGGACCCAACACCCTGCCCCCGCCCCGAGGTCGGGGGTGGGCGCGCCAACTCCTCGCCCAGGTCACCAACCCGCTGATCTACGTCCTGCTCGGGGCGGCCGTGCTGACCGCGGCGCTCGGGGAGACCGTGGACGCCTCGGTCGTGTTCGCCGTCGTGGTCGTCAACGCCCTGATCGGGTTCGTGCAGGAACTCCGGGCCGAACGCGCGCTCGACGCGCTGGTGGCCATGGTCCGCACCGAGGCCACCGTCGTGCGCGGCGGCGAGGCGACCCGGATCTCCTCCGACGACCTCGTGCCCGGCGACCTCGTGGCGCTCGAACCCGGCGACCAGGTGCCCGCCGACCTCAGGCTCGTGCGCGCCGGGGAACTCGCGGTCGACGAGTCGGCGCTCACCGGCGAGTCGCAGGCCGTGGCGAAGGACCCGGTCGCGCTGCCGTCGGACACCGCACTGGCCGACCGCGTCAACATGGCCTACTCCAGCACCCTGGTCACGGCGGGCACCGCGCGCGGAGTCGTCGTCGCCACCGGGCCGGACACCGAGATCGGCCGGGTGCACCGGCTCGTCGGCAGCACCTCGACCGTGCGGACCCCGTTGACCCGCAAGCTCGACCGGTTCGCCAAGCTGCTGACGGTGGTCGTCCTCGGGCTGGCCGCGGTCAGCGTGGTGATCGGCCTGGTGCGCGGCGAACCGCTGAGCGAGATGGTCACCGCCGCCGTGGCGCTGGCCGTCGGCGCGATCCCGGAGGGCCT
The DNA here is from genome assembly GCF_036375055.1 of Umezawaea sp. Classification (GTDB taxonomy): domain Bacteria; phylum Actinomycetota; class Actinomycetes; order Mycobacteriales; family Pseudonocardiaceae; genus Umezawaea. Next base: position 69,684 of record NZ_DASUSQ010000114.1, on the reverse strand, counting down.
GCCCGCCGCGGTCACCGTCACGCTCGCGATCGGCGTCGCCCGCATGGCCCGCCGCAACGCGATCATCCGGCGGCTGCCCGCCGTGGAGACGCTGGGCAGCACCACGATGATCTGCACCGACAAGACCGGCACCCTGACCGCCAACGCGATGACCGTGCGCACCGTCGTGGTCGCCGGGAAGGCCTACGACGTCAGCGGTGTCGGCTACGACCCGGACGGGGCGTTCTCGGACACCGTGACGCCCGCGCTGCGCGAGTGCCTGCTCGCGGGCCTGGCGTGCAACGACGCGCGGATCGTGCGGGAGCACGGGACCTGGACGGCGGTCGGCGACCCCACCGAGGCCGCGCTCGTCGTGTCCGCGCGCAAGGCCGGGCTGACCGCGGCCGACGTCCCCGCCCGGCTCGACGCGCTGCCGTTCACCTCCGAGCGCCAGTACATGGCCACCTCCCACGAGGGCGGCGTGGTGTACCTCAAGGGTGCGGTCGAACGCGTCCTCGACCTGACCGGGCACCCCGGCGAGCACGGTGCGGCCGACGACCTCGCCTCGGCGGGCTTGCGCGTCCTGGCCGTGGGGTCGGCCCGGCTGCCCGCAGGGACCGAGCTGACGGAGGACAACCTCCGCGGCCGGGTCCACCTGCTCGGCCTCCAGGCCATGCACGACCCGCCGCGTCCCGAGGCGATCGAGGCCGTCCGGGCCTGCCGCTCCGCGGGCGTCGACGTCCGCATGATCACCGGCGACCACCCGGTGACGGCGCGCGCCATCGCGCGGACCTTCGACATCCCCGAGGACGGCGTCCACGCCAGGGTGACGCCGGAGGAGAAGCTGCGGCTCGTCACGGAGTTCCAGGAGCGGGGGCACGTGGTCGCCATGACCGGCGACGGCGTCAACGACGCCCCCGCGCTGCGGCGCGCGGACATCGGCGTCGCGATGGGCCGCGGTGGGACGGAGGTGGCGAAGCAGGCCGCGGACATGGTGCTGGCAGACGACAACTTCTCGTCCATCAGGGCGGCCGTCGAGGAGGGCCGCTCGGTCTTCGACAACCTGCGCAAGTTCATCATCTGGACCCTGCCCACGAACATGGCCGAGGGCCTGGTGATCCTCGCCGCGATCCTGGCGGGCACCGCGCTGCCGATCCTGCCGGTGCAGATCCTGTGGATCAACATGACCACCGCGGTCGCGCTGGGTCTCACGCTGGCGTTCGAGCCGCGCGAGCCGGACGTGATGCGCAGACCGCCCCTCCCGCCGTCGTTGCCCCTGCTCACCGGGATGCTCGTGCGGCGGACCCTGTTCGTCTCCGTGATCCTGCTCGGTGCCTCGTTCGGCGCGTTCCACTGGTGGCTGGCGACGGGCGCGCCGCTGGAGGTGGCCCGCACGGTCGCGGTCGACGTCTTCGTGGCCGTGCAGATCGCGTACCTGCTCAACTGCCGGTCGCTGACGAAGCTCCGGCCCGGAGTGCCACTCAGCCGCAGCCCCTGGCTGCTGGGCGGGATCGCGCTGACCGCCGTGCTGCAACTGCTGTTCACCTACCTGCCCGCGATGAACGCGCTGTTCCACACGAGCCCCCTCGGTTGGTGGGACTGGGGTGTGGTGGTGGCGGCGAGCGTCGTCGGGTACGTCCTGGTGGAGCTGGACAAGTGGCGGGAACGCGCGCTGGAGCGGAGGCGTCGTGGCGTCGCCTGAACCCAGCACGTCCGCCGACCCGGTGCTCAGCGGGTCGGCGGTCTCGGTTCGGGGTTCGACTCCAGCACGATCCCCTGAACGACTCCCGGCGGTGTTTCCGGCGCGGGCTCCGACGACGTCTCGGGCCAGGACCGCGGTGCCGGGCCGAACGCGCGCCGGGTGGCCCGGACGGCGAGGGTGGCGACGGTGGCGTTGGCGCCGCCACCGATCACCGCGCCGATGCCGAACGGGACCACTCGGCCGAGCACGATGATCCCCTGCTTCGTGCCGTACTTGGTGATGAAATTCTTGCCCAGGACACCGTTGGTCTGCTTCAGGGTCGTCGCGGGCACCTGGCTGACGAGCTGGCGGGCCCGGTGCCGGCCGGTGCGCTCAGCGACCTCGCCGATGGTCTTGGAGCCGGACTCGCCGAGCAGGATCCCCATGACGAGCGTCCGGCGCCGTTCGATCTCGTCGAGCTGGACCCCGTGGACCTCGGCGACCGAGAGCACGAACAGGGTGCTCAGTTCGAGCGAGGAGAAGAACTCGCCCGCCGACAGCGCCAGCGCGATCCCGGTGCCGACGGCGGGTGCGGCCGCGGTGGCCCCGACCGCGGCCCCCGTGCTCGCCAGGGCGCTGACGTACATGCGCTCCAGGGTGCGGACGACTTCCTCGGGTGTCGCGTCCGGGCTGCACCCGCACGGGATCTCCGACAGGGACTACCAGGAGGTCTTCACCGGCACCGCGCCGGTGATCTGTGCCTACCACGGGTACCCGTGGCTGATCCACCGGCTGACCTACCGCAGGCCCGGTCACGACCGGATGCACGTGCACGGTTTCCACGAGAACGGCACCGCGACGACGCCGTTCGACATGTGCGTGCTCGACGAGGTCGACCGCTGCACCCTCGCGCTCGCGGCGCTGGAGCGGGTGCCGAGGGTGGCGGGTCGGATCGGGCACCTGCGGCAGCACTTGCGGGACAGGCACACCGCGCACCACAACCACATCCGCCGCACCGGTGAGGATCTGCCGGAGGTTCGTGACCGGACCTGGAGCGGGTGATGCGGACCCCCGTCGTCAACCCCGGCCGGGTGTCGAGGTCGTCGGTCCTCGTGGTGCGGGCGCGGGAGGACGTCGAGACCGCCGGGTCGGCGGTGTGACCGGGAGGAGGAGACCGTGCGCGAACCCAGCGTGGCGTCGGTGATGACCAGTCCGGTCGTCACCGTGGAGCTGCACACGCCCGTCAGGGAGGTGACGGCGCTGCTGGTGGAGCACGGCATCAGCGCCGTCCCGGTCCTGGACGGCGGTGCGGTCGCCGGTGTCGTGTCGGAGGCCGACCTGCTCGCCAACCGCGAGTACCGGGGAGGCAGCGTCCCCGCCCCGACGACCGGCGGCGGGCTGGCGCGGTGGCGCAAGGCCTTCGGCGCCACCGCGAGCCACGTCATGACCACACCCGCGATCGTCATCGCCCCCGACGCGCCGGTGAGCGAGGCCATCGCCCTGCTGGCCCAGTCGACCGTGCGGCGGCTGTTCGTCGTCGACCACGACGGCGTGCTGGTCGGTGTGCTCGCGCGCCGCGACCTGCTCCGGGACTACCTGCGCGAGGACGACGACATCCGGGCCGACGTGCGCCGGGTGCTGCGCGAGGACGTCGGCGTCGACCCCGACCTGGTCGTCGTGTCGGTCCGGGAGGGGAGGGTGCGGCTCTCCGGGTGGCTGGAGCGGCGCGGTCAGGTGGACCGCGCCCTCGCGTCGGTCCGCCTCCTGCCCGGTGTGGTGGACGTGCACGGCGAACTGGGCTGCGACGAGCGGTAGGCCCGTCAGACCCTCTCGTCGAGCCTCGACGTCACCGTGACGGCCTGGACACCGGGGACGCTGCGGGCCAGCACGCTCGCGACGTGCCGGTCCTCGGCGTCGTCGAACTCGTCCACGACCGTCACGACCCCGTCGGCGACGGACACCGCCCAGCGGCCGTGCCCGCCGTACTTGGCCAGCACGTGCCGGACGTCGGCGACGATCGCGCGGTCGTCGCGGGCCAGCGTGCGCAGCAGGTCCCGGCGGCTCACGACACCGACCAGCTTCCCGCGGTCGACGACGGGGGTGCAGCGGATGTGGCCGTCCAGCATCACCGTCGCCACCTCGGCGATGTCGGCGCTGCGGCGGACCGCCGTCGCCGGGCTGGTCATGACCTCGCCGACCGCGTCGGGCGGCGGCTCGACCACCGGGGCCCTGTCCTCCCGCCACACCAGGGTGCGGGCGTCCGGGATGACGCGGTCGCGCACCAGGTCGGCCTCGGTGACGATGCCGACCAGCCGGTCGTCGGCGTCGACCACGGGCAGCGCGGTGAAGCCGTGCGAGGTCATCAGACCGATGGCGGCCTTGACGGGGGTGTCGGGCCGGACCGTGACCACGGGACTGGACATGACGTCTTCTGCTCGCATCGTTCAGCTCCTCACACCGCGGAGTGCGGTTCCTGGTCCAGCTTCGTGCGCGGGAACGGCCGGGCCGAGAGTCGAAGGTCCTGCCGCCGTGCCCCGAGGTCCCGCCCCCCAGCAGTACCGTCCACAGAGGACATGATCGGTCAGGGTCCCGTGTCGACGCCGCACGACGACAGGACCAGCTCCCGCACCGGCAGGCGCGGTGTCGGCGGCACGGGGGACCCGAAGCCGATCCGCAGCACCGTCTGCGGGAACAGGGAGCCGCCCAGCACGCGGCGCAGGCTGTCGCGCGCCCGCCGGACCTCCACCACCTGCGACAGGAACGAGGCGGACAGGCCGAGCGTGGTCGCCACCAGCAGCACGCGCTGGAGGGCCTGGCCCGCCTGGAGTTCGGCGAGGGGCCCGTCGTAGAACGAGCAGAGCACGACGACGAGCGGATCGGGCTCGTAGTCCTTGCCCGACGACCGGGCCGCCGACGCGCCGGGGGCGAAGTCCCGCAACGCCCACTCGTCCTGCGGCGCGGGAGTCGGCCCGGCCGAGGTCGACGGCACCCCGTGCCCCCGGTCGGCCCGGTCTCCCGTCCACTCCCGCAGTTCCGCCTGCACACCCGGATCGGCGAGCTGGTCGCGGTGCGCGAGCTGCACGAGGTCCCGCAGCCGCACCTTCTCCTCGCGGGTGGTCACGGCGTGCAGCCACGACCGCTCCTGCTCCGCCGCCCGCACCAGGAGCTGCCGGTGCCGCGCGGGCACCGGGTCGTCGAAGAACGGGTGCCGGTTGGTCCTGCGGTGCGCCACGGCCCTGAGCAGCGAACAGGACTCCTCGGTGGCGGTGAACCGCCCGCCGCGCCGGACGACCGCGAGCGCGCCGCCCGCGCCCTGGCCGGGCAGCAGCGTGACCAGCGGTCGGATGCCGAGGCCCTGGAGGGCGAGCCGCGTGTTCAGCAGCGCGGCACCGCAGGACAGCCGCAGTTCACGGCTCTCGGGGTCGGTCGCGAGCAGCTGCTCGCCGGGGTCGAAGTGCAGCTCGACCCGGTCCGGGTGCAGCGCGAACCGCCACGGCTGGCTGTTGTGGAGGGAGGGGGCCAACGACGCCGCTTCGAGCACGCCGCTGACGTCGTCCTCGGCCAGACCCAACGTCGGCACCACCGCGCCCATCGCTTCTCACCTCGTCGAACCGGGAAGTTGACCTGACCCCTCCCACTGTCGTTCGTCCGGGCTTCCCGGCACACCGTCGAAAGTCCTCGGACGGCAGGGACGTACACCGCGTCCTCGCGGGCCAGGGGGCCGTGTTCAGGCCTCGGTGGTGCCCTGACCCGGTTTCCGGAGCTGGCTGGCGAGGATCGCGGCCTGGGTCCGGCGCTGCATCCCCAGCTTGGCGAGCAGGTGCGACACGTAGTTCTTGATGGTCTTCTCCGCCAGGAACATGCGGTCGGCGATCTGCCGGTTGGTCAGGCCCTCGCCGATGAGGTCGAGCACCGTGCGCTCCTGCTCGGTCAACGTCCGCAGCGGGTCGCCGTTGTCGCGCTCGCGGCGGATCCGGTTCAGCAGCGCCGACGTCGTCTTCGCGTCGAGCAGCGACTGGCCCCCGCCGACCGTGCGCACGGCGTGCACGAGGTCGCCGCCGAGGATCTGCTTGAGCACGAAACCCGACGCCCCGGCCATGATCGCGTCGAAGAGCGCCTCGTCGTCGGCGAACGAGGTCAGCATCAGCACCTTCAGGTCGGGCAGTTCGGACCGCAGGTCGCGGCACAGCTCGATGCCGTTGCCGTCCGGGAGCCGGATGTCGAGCACCGCGACGTCCGCGCCGCTGGCCGGAACCCTGGCGAGCGCCTCGGACACCGACGACGCCTCGCCGATGACGTCGAGGTCCCCCTCCTCCCCGAGCAGCTCCGCCACACCCCTGCGGACGATCTCGTGGTCGTCCACCAGGAAGATCCTCGTGGGCACCCCCACCACCTCCAAGAGCGAAGCCGGGCCCCACCGTCACGCGATCGGCCCGGCGCACGGTACTCCGTTGGTGGTGACGGTGCCTCCGTCGACCACGGGGGAACAGAGTCCAAGGACTCTGCCGCGCACGGCGGTGAGCCACCCGCTCTCAGCGGGATTCCCGTGCGGGGTCCGGCACCGCGGTCCCGTCGGCGCGCACCGACGCGAGCGGCACCACGGTGACCGGGCAGCGGGCGTGGCGCAGGCAGTGCGCCGCCACCGAGCCGATCACCGTCAGGCCCGACCTCCGGTAGCCGTGGCCGCCCAGCACCAGCCCCTCGGCGCCCTCGGACAGCTCCGCCAGCACCTTCGCGGGCTCGCCGGTCGGGACGAGCTGGTCGATCACGACCCCCTCCGCGTCCTGACCCAGCTCCTCGACCGCCGTCCGGAGGGCGAGCGCGTGCTGCTCGCGGGACGGGTCGGCCCCGAGGGGCTCGGTGACCGGCAGCGGCGTGCTGGACGGCGGTTTGACGTCGATCCCGCGCACCGACACCGCCAGCACCGGACTCCCGGAGTTCCTGGCCTGCCGGACCGCCCACCTCAGGGCCGCCGTGCTCGCGGGCGAGCCGTCGATGCCGACGATGATCCGCTGCGCCGTGCTCATGGTGATCAGCTCCTCGTCCGTGGTCCTTCGATCGTGGTGCCCACGGGGAGCACGGACGAGGGACGAACGACCCGGACCGGCCGGGCCCATCGCCGTCACCGGGCCCATCGCCGTCACCGGGGGCGAGGGCCGGGTGTCCGAGCGCTGGTGAGCACGCCCGCCAGACCAGGTGGTGCTCTGGTGGGAACCGGGTCCGGCGCCGAGGGCGGGCGTCTCGGCAGCCGCGGTGCTCACCCGCACCGATCTCACCGACGCCGACTTCGACTTCTCCGACACCGACACCGACACCGACTTCACCGACACCGATCTCACCGGGGTGATCGCGGACGGGACAACCCGTCGGAAGTGGTGGTGATGATCCACCCGTTCCGGTGAACTCGGAATTGGCACCGCATTCCCGCACCGGTACCCGGACGCACTTCGCGGAACGTTCGATCAATGCGTCGCCGGTGGGGCGAGCGCCGATCAGGCCCTGGTGTAGGTCAGGCAGTTGGCCACGTGGTCGCCCTCGCCCTGGCCGATGCGGACGCTCTGCGCGGTGCACTCCAGGGACGCGTTGTGGACGCAGTCGGTGCGCGAGCACGCGCCCACCTTCGCGACGACCTTGTCCAGGCCTCCCTTGGTGCTCAGCGGGATGAAGGTGCCGCAGTCGGCCGCGCCGTTCTCGCCGCGCACGGTGATGGCGAAGGCGTGGCAGCCGTCGTGGTTGTAGGAGCAGCCGCTCACGGTGCACTCGTGGACGGCGGGCATAGCCGGATTCTCAAGCGTGGTCATGTCAGCTCCGCATTGCGTGGTGGGAATCAATTCGGACCAGCCGAACGATGCCACCGCCACCCGGAGTCCGCAATGTGACAGCAATTTAGGGGAGCCTATCCTTTGGCATTCCGAATATCGTCGTCCGCCCACCCATCGGGTGATTTCTCGACATTCCCCTCCGGGAAGCGAGCGTGAACGCGGTCCCCGCGTCGAGGGTGCTCGAAGCGGCAGGTCCTCGGCGGAGATGCCCGTGCGCCCGCGCCCACGAGCGGTACCGGGCCGCCGGAGCCGTCGGGGCCGCGCTCCGCGCGCGCCTGCTCGACGCTGAGCCCCGAGGAGGTCGCGGACCACCGGCCCGAGCACGGGGTCCCCCGACGGCGCCCGCGGTCCACGGTGGAGGGAGGGGGCGTCCGCCGTGGGCTGATCCGCTCACAGCAGATCGGTCCGCGGGCGGCGCCCCCGGCGGGGCATCGTCGGGGCATGACGAACGAGAAGCAGCCGCTCTTCGACCACCGACTCCGAGAACGGTTCCTCAGCCAGCGCGTGCTCATCCTCGACGGCGTGCTGGACGACGACAACGGGACCGTGCTCGCCACCCAGATGCTGTCGCTCGCGAGCGACGACCCCGGCAAGGACATCGCGCTGTGGATCCACTCGCCGGGCGGCTCGGTCCCGTCGATGCTGGCCATCCGCGACGTGATGCGGCTCGTGCCGTGCGACGTGTCCACGCTCGCGCTGGGACTGGCGTGCAGCGCCGGGCAGTTCCTGCTGTCCTCGGGCACGCGCGGCAAGCGCTTCGCCCTCCCGCACGCCAGGATCCTGATGCACCAGGGCTCGGCGGGGATCGGCGGGTCGGCGGTCGAGGTGGAGGTGCAGGCCGACGACCTGCGGCACATGCGCGACACGGTGCTCGGCATCATCGCGGAGGACACCGGCCAGGAGGTCGAGCGGATCTTCACCGACTCGCTGCACGACCGCTGGTTCACCGCGGGGCAGGCGCGCGAGTACGGCTTCATCGACCACATCGTGTCCAGCCTCGACCAGGTCGTGCCCGTGCGCACCCACGCGCTGGGGCTCAGCTCGACGGGGGTCCGCGCATGAGCACCTACACCATCCCCAACGTCATCACGCGCAACGCGGGCGGCGAGCGGATCATGGACGTCTACTCGCACCTGCTGTCGGAGCGGATCGTCTACCTGGGCACCGCGATCGACTCCGGCGTGGCGAACGCGCTGATCGCGCAGCTGCTGCACCTGGAGGCCGACAGCCCGGAGCGGGAGATCAGCCTCTACATCAACTCCGAGGGCGGCGACCCGTCCGCGATGCTCGCGCTGTACGACACCATGCGCTTCATCAAGGCCCCGGTGGCGACCACGTGCGTCGGCCAGGCCGTCGCCGCCAGCGCCGTGCTGCTGGCCGCGGGCGCGCCGGGGCACCGGTTCGTGCTGCCCCACACCAGGGTGGTGCTGCACCAGCCCGCGGCGCAGGGCCGCGGCACCATCCCGGACCTCATCCTCCAGGCCGACGAGGTCGTGCGGGTGCGCACGCAGCTGGAGGAGATCCTGTCCGCGCACACCGGCCGCGCCGTCGCGGACCTGCGGCACGACACCGACCGCGACCGCGTGTTCGACGCGAAGGAGGCCGTCGACTACGGGCTCGCGGACCTGGTCCTCGACCAGCGGCCCTGAACCCGTGCGACCGGACGGCCGGGGGGTGCGGTCCGGTCGCGGGGGGTCAGGCGGCCAGCAGCACGGGGCCTGCCGGGCGGCGTCCTGGGGTGCGGACGGCGCCGGGGCGGCGGCGGACGGCGCCCGCGACGTCGGTGAGCAGGTCGGCCAGGTCGACGCCGAGCGCGCCGGTGACCGCGGCGATCATCTCGCTGGACGGCTCCTTGCGCCCGCGTTCGATCTCCGAGAGGTACTGCGGGGAGATGCCTGCCCGGTCCGCGACGTCGACGAGGCGGCCCCCCTGCTCCTCCCTCGCCGTGCGCAGGGTCCGGCCCAGCGCCTCGCGCCACAGCGGTTCCGGCTCGCGGTCCGGTGCGGTGGCGTGCCTGTGCTGGAAGGGGAGGATGTCCGCCATGCGCTGATCCTGGCACCGGCGGGGTGTCCGGGGGCAAGCGGTTCCGCTCCCGGCGGAACACCCGCCGGTGCGCCCAGGGCTCGACCACGCCGGGCTGAACATCGAGTTCACATGACGAACGTTCTTAGTGTTCGGTGAACGTCACCGGAATCCGGTCCGCTCCACTCGTCGGCGAGAACTCCCTGCTCCTGCCACTTTTCTCCGCGTTCGTCCCGTGACTGCGTAGACAGCGAACAATCAAATCCGTATGGTGAACTCACTGTTCACAGTCCGCACCTTACGGAGGTTCGCCGATGCTGTCAGCCGAAGGAGCGCAGCCGGTCTCGCCGGCGTTGCTGAAGGTCCTGAACGGCGCCGTGGACCTGCACTGCCACTCGGGTCCCAGTCCGTTCCCGCGACGGCTGGACCACGTCGAGGCGTCCTACGACGGGGCGCGCATCGGCATGCGCGCGATCCTGGTCAAGTCGCACCACCACAACACGGTCATGGACCTGCTCGCCATGGGTCCCTGGCTCGCGGACGCCCCCACGCCGGTCTACGGCGGCGTGGCGCTCAACAGCGAGGTCGGCGGCATGAACCCGTCGGCCGTGGCGATGAGCCTGCGGATGGGCGGGCGCTGCGTCTGGGCCCCGACCACGTGCTCCAAGCAGCACATCGACCACCACAGCCACGGCGGCGACTTCCCGGCCGCGGCCGTCGACCTGGCCGAGACCGAGGTGTCGATCTTCGACGAGGCCGGCGAGGTCTCGGCGGGCACGCGCGGGGTCGTCGACATCGTCGCCGAGACCGGCGCGCTGCTCACCGGCGGCCACCTGGGCGGCGAGCCCGCCAAGGCGCTGTTCGAGGTGGCCGCGGGCAAGGGCGTCCGACGGCTGCTCCTGCAACACCCCGACTTCATCGTGGGCGCGTCGAACTCCGACATCGAGGAACTGGTGGGCCTCGGCGCCTACGTCGAGCACGAGATCGCCATGTACCACCCGGAGGTGACGGCGATCGGGTGGCCGATCCAGCAGCTGCTGGACTGGATCGACCGCGTCGGTCCCGAGAGGACGGTCATCTCGTCCGACCTCGGCCAGGAGGGCAACCCGCTGCCCGTCGACGGCTACCTCTACCTCGTCGCCGCGCTGCTCGACCACGGCGTGCCCGAGAAGGACGTCCGCAGGATGATCGCCGACAACCCCGCGTTCCTGCTGGGGCTGGAGGAGAGCCCGTCGTGAGGGCCGCCGAACGGGTGATCATCAGCGCGGCGATCACGGGCTCGGTCCACGTGCCGTCGCAGAGCGACCACCTCCCGATCACCCCGGAGGAGGTCGTCGCGGAGTCGCTCGCCGCCGCGGAGGCCGGGGCCGCCGTCATCCACCTCCACGCCAGGCACGCGGCCGACGGCAGGCCCGCGTTCGAACCCGAGGTCTTCGAGGAGATCATCCCGCCGATCGCGGCGGGGTGCGACGCGGTCGTCAACATCACGACCGGCGGCGCGTCGTCCATGACGATCGAGGAGCGGCTCGCCGCGGCGGTCCGGTTCAGCCCCGAACTCGCCTCGCTCAACATGGGGTCGATGAACTTCGTCTACTCCGGCATCGCCGACCGGGTGACGACCTGGAAGCACGCGTGGGAGAAGCCCTACGTCGAGAACACCTACCGCACGCCGTTCGTCAACTCCTTCGAGCAGATCGAGCACGCCCTGCGGGAGCTGGGGGAGCGGGGCGGCACCAGGTTCGAGTACGAGTGCTACGACATCGGCCACCTGTACACCCTCGCGCACTTCGCCGACCGGGGGCTCGCGAAGCCGCCGTTCCTCGTGCAGGGGGTCTTCGGGATCCTCGGCGGCATCGGGGCCGACCACGCCAACCTCACGCACATGGTCGCCATCGCCGACAAGCTCTTCGGCGCCGACTACCACTTCTCCGCCTTCGCCGCCGGGCGGCAGCAGATGGAGTTCTGCACCCACAGCGCGTGGCTGGGCGGCCACGTGCGCGTCGGGCTGGAGGACAACCTGTACATCGGCAAGGGCGAGAAGGCCACCGGCAACAGCCAGCAGGTGCGCAAGGTCCGGGACGTCCTCACCGGACTGGGCAGGGAGATCGCGACGCCCGCCGACGTCCGCCGGATGCTGGGCCTCAAGGGCGCGCAGCACACCACCACGCAACGGTCACGAGAGGTGCCGACATGACGATGTACGCCAAGGACGACATCAGGTCCCAGCTGGCGAGCGCCCCGTCCGAGCGGGCGGCGGTCGACCCGTCCACCCCGATCGCCGCCGCCCAGTACCTGGAGTTCACCGGTCGACCGCCCACGTCGATCAGCCCGGCGGGCAGCCGGACGTGGATCACGCGGGGCCAGAACGTGGTGTTCGCCTACACGGAGGCGGTCGCGGGCGACTGCTTCACCCGCGACGACCAGCCCGACGAGTACGCCGTCCTGGTCCACTCCGACAGCGCCCCGATCCGGGTCGTCGCGGGCGGTGAGCGGGCGAAGGTCGACGAGGAGGCGTTCGTCGTGGTGCCGCCGGGGGACAGCGTCGTCGAGGCGCTGACCGCGGGCCCCGTCATCCGGGTGTTCTCCTCGGTCGCCGAGGACCTGCGCGGGGCGGCGCTCAACGCCGACGCCTACGCCGAGCCGGACCCCCGCTGCGCCCCGCTCGTGCCGTGGCCCGACCCGGTGGGCGGCTTCCGGCTGCGCGTCCACCCGCTCGCGGAGACGCCGATCGCGCCGGGCCGGTTCGGCCGGATCTTCCGGACGACGAACCTGATGGTGAACTTCCTCGCCGAGGAGCCCACGCCGCGCGACCCGCTCAAGCTCTCCCCGCACCACCACGACGACTTCGAACAGCTGTCGCTGGCGCTCAAGGGCGAGTTCATCCACCACGTGCAGTACCCCTGGGGCCCGGACTCGACGCGGTGGCGCCCCGAGGAGCACGGCAGGGTCGGATCGCCGTCGATCACCGTCATCCCGCCGCCGAGCGTCCACACGACCCAGGGCGTGGGGTCGCACCAGCAGCTGGTCGACATCTTCTCCCCGCCGCGCGAGGACTTCTCCGCCCGACCCGGCTGGGTGCTCAACGCGACCGACTACCCCGCCCGATGACCGCGCCGCGCCGCAGCCTGTTCCGCGCCGCCCTGGCCAGGTCCGACGGGCCCGCGCTCGGCACGTGGGTGAAGCTCCCGGTGGTGGAGAGCGTCGAGCTGATCGCGCTGGCGGGCTTCGACTTCGTGGTCGTCGACCTCGAACACTCGCCGATCGACCTCGAAACGGCCTACCGGCTGATCGGCACCGCGACCCACCTCGGGGTGGCGCCGGTCGTGCGGGTCCCCGCGCTGGACGGCGGTGTCGTGCAGCGCCTGCTCGACGCGGGCGCCGAGGGGATCATGCTGCCGCACGTGGACACGGTCGCCGAGGCCGAGGCGGCCGTGCGGGCCGTCCGCTTCCCGCCGTGGGGCACCAGGGGCGTCGGCGCGACGAGCCGGGCGGGCGCGTGGGGCGCGCTGGACCGCGCCGAGTACCTCCGCTTCGGCCAGGAGGAGGTGGTGCTCATCGCGCAGGTCGAGAGCGCCCTCGCGGCCAGGTCGGCGGGAGGGATCGCGTCGGTCGAGGGGGTCGACGCGCTGCTCGTGGGCGCCGCGGACCTGAGCACGTCGGAGGCGACCACCGAGGACGACCCGAGGGTCGTGGAGCTGATCGCCGCGGCCATCGCGGGCTGCACGGCGGCGGGCAAGCCGATCGGCAACGCGGGCGGCGCGACCGAGCGGTCCGTGCGGGCCGCCGTCGCGGCGGGCTACGCGTTCACGATGCTCAGCAACGACGCCAGCCTGCTCGGGGCGGCGGCGGCCGCCGCCGTCCGGGCGGGACGGTCGGCGGGCGCGCGTCCGACCGCCGACCAGCTCTGACCAGCGCTGACCGGCACACCGTGCCAGGGTCGGCACCGAGACCACACCGAACAACCAGGAGGCGGACACCTTGTCCGACAACGCACAGGCCCAGAGGCCACCAGGAACCGGGCTGCTCGCGGGCAAGGTCGTCCTCGTCGTCGGCGGGAGCACCGGCATCGGGGCCGACGCCGCGCGGGTGTTCGCCGAGGAGGGCGCGTCGGTCATGATCGCGGCGCGCTCGGAGGCCACCCTCGCGGCGCTCGCCGGGGAGCTGACCGCGGCCGGGCACGACGTCGCCCACACCGCCGGTGACGTCAGCGTCGGGGCCGACGTCGCCCGCTTCGTCGACGCGACGCTCAGCCGGTTCGGCAGGCTCGACGGGGCGTTCAACAACGCGGGCGTCAACCAGTACGGCAGGCTCGACGACGTGTCGGAGGAGGACTTCGACCGGGTGATGGCGGTGAACGTCAAGGGCACGTGGCTCTGCCTGCGCGAGGAGATCCGGGCGATGCGCGAGTCCGGTGGCGCGATCGTCAACACGAGCAGCGTCGGCGGGTTCCGCGGCAACACCGGCCTCGGCGCCTACCAGGCGACGAAGCACGCGGTCATCGGCCTCACCCGCACGGCGGCCCACGACAACGGGCCGCTGGGCATCCGCGTCAACGTCATCGCCCCCGGTCCCACCGAGACCCCGATGTTCACGAAGTGGCGGGCGGAGGACCCGGAGGCGGTGGAGCGCAGGCTCGCGGCCGTCCCGCTGCGGAAGGCGGGCTCGACCACCGAGACCGCCAACGCCGCCGCGTGGCTGCTGAGCGACCGGGCGAGCCACGTCAGCGGGGTGGTCCTGCCCGTCGACGGCGGGTACAGCGCCTGAGTTCGGGATGTGGAACGAACTTGTCGCTCGTTGTCACTGGCCACTCACGTAGGGCCCACCAAGTGTTCGCGATACGAACCTAGCGATTGCGACCTGAACAACGGCTTGCTTTACTGAGCCGTCAGCTTCGAGCCGGAAGGGGACGAGGATGTCCTCGCGCAAGATCAGATGGTCGAGTTGGCTCCCGCTGGTGCCCGCGCTCGCCCTGCTGACCGGGATCCTGCTGGTACCGCTGGGCGGGACGTTCGTCCGCAGCGTCTCCAGCCCCGACCTCACGCTGGCGAACTACGAGCACCTCTTCACCGACGGCGTGACCATGACGGTGCTCGGGCGCACGGCGCTGACCGCCGCGGTGGTGACGCTCGCCGCCCTGCTGCTCGGCTACCCCTACGCGTACCTGATGACGAGGGTGAGCCCCCGTGCGCGCGGCATCCTGCTGGTGGTCGTCCTCATCCCGTTCTGGACGTCCGTGATGGCGCGCAACTTCGCCTGGATCATCATCCTCCAGGACGGCGGTCCGGTGCAGAGCGCGTTCGAGCTGATCGGGGTCGACGACGTCGTCCTCTACGGGACGAACGCGGGCGTCACGATCGCGATGACCCAGGTGATGCTCCCGTTCATGGTGCTGCCGCTGTTCAGCACCCTCGGCTCCATCGACCGGAAGCTCCTGCTCGCCGCGAGGGGCCTCGGCTCGTCCCCGACGGCGGCGTTCTGGAAGGTCTTCTGGCCGCTGTCGCGCGGCGGGGTGATGGCGGGCGTGATGCTCGTGTTCACGCTGAGCCTCGGGTTCTACGTGACGCCCGCGCTGCTCGGGTCGCCCCAGCAGTCGCTCGTCGCCCAGCTGCTCGCCCAGCGGACCACCCTCCTGCTCGACTTCGCCGCCGCGGGAGCACTCGGCATGGTCGTGCTGGTGATCACGCTCGGGCTCGTCGTGTGGGCGAACCGGGTGGGCGGCACCGTGTCCGCGATCGGTGTGGTCGCGACCAGTCAACCGAAGGACCGTTGATGAGCACCCCCGTGCGCACCCGTCGGCGACCCGACACGATCGACCCGATCCCGTGGTGGCTCAAGGTCGTCGGCGGCCTCGTCATCGCCTTCTTCATCCTGCCGACGCTGTTCGTCATCCCGATGAGCTTCAGCTCAGCCACGACCTTCCAGTTCCCACCGCCGGGCTTCTCGCTGCGGCTCTACGAGAACTTCTTCACGAACCCGATCTGGCTCGACTCCCTCGGGAACTCGTTCCTGGTCGCCTCGCTCACGGCGCTGCTGGCCACGACGGTGGGGACCGCGGCGGCCGTGGCGCTGTCCGGGTTGGACGGACGGCTCGCCAGGCTCGTCCGCACGGTGCTGATGGTGCCGATCGTCTCGCCCGCGATCGTCGTCGCGGTCGCGGTGTACATCTCCTTCCTCGGGTGGCGGCTCACCGGCACGGTGACCGGGTACGTGCTCGCCCACACCGCGATAGCCGTCCCGTACGTGCTGGTCTCCGTCACGGGTGCCCTCGGCGGCTTCGACCAGCGGCTGCTCAAGGCCGCGGCGTCGCTCGGAGCCAGCCCGCTGAAGTCGTTCGTCCAGGTGACGATGCCGCTGATCAGCAGGGGCATCCTCACCGGCGGGATCTTCGCTTTCATCGTCTCGTTCGACGAGGTGGTCATCGCGCTGTTCCTGAGGTCCCCGCTGTTCCAGACCATGCCCGTGCAGATGTACAACAGCGTCACCGTCGAGATCGATCCGACGATCTCGGCGGCATCGAGCCTGATGGTCGTCGCCGTGACCATCATCTTCATCCTGCCCCAGCTGCTGCGCGGCCGGGCGGGCAGTCGACGGGAGCCGCGACCATGACACGCCAGACCACTGCGGAGCTCACCGCAACGCCGCGGGAGACCGGGCGCGGCACCGAGATCCGCCTGGAGTCCGTCACCAAGGACTACGGGCTCACCACGCCCGCGGTCGACGACATCTCGCTGACGATCGAGCCCGGCGAGTTCATGACGCTGCTCGGGCCGAGCGGGTCGGGCAAGACGACCACGCTCAACCTGATCGCCGGGTTCGAGACCCTCACCGCGGGCACGATCTCGCTCGACGGGGCCGACGTGAGCGACGTCCCGCCGCACCGCCGCAACCTCGGGATGCTGTTCCAGAACTACGCGCTGTTCCCGCACATGACGATCGCGCAGAACGTGGCGTACCCGTTGCGGCAGCGCAAGGTCGGCAAGCAGGAGATCGCCAGGAAGGTCGCCGAGGTGCTGGAGCTCGTGCAGCTGACCGGGCGCGACGACACCCACCCCTCGAAGCTGTCCGGTGGGCAGCAGCAGAGGGTCGCGCTGGCCCGCGCGATCGTCTTCGAGCCCAAGGCGCTCCTGCTGGACGAACCGCTGGGCGCGCTCGACCGCAACCTGCGCGCGGCCCTCCAGACGGAGATCCGGCGGATCCACCGCGAGGTCGGGTCCACGTTCGTCTTCGTGACGCACGACCAGGAGGAGGCGATGAACCTCGCCGACCGGATCGCGCTGTTCAACAGCGGGCGCATCGAACAGGTCGGCACGCCTCAGCAGCTCTACGCCGAGCCCGAGACCCTCTTCACGGCGAGGTTCCTCGGCGACTCGAACGTGTTCGAGCTCGGGCGGACCGCCCTCGGGAGCGTCGTGTGGGAGGGGGAGTCCTGGGCCGTCGACCCGGCCACGGTCTCCGCGCACCCCGGCGTGCCCTCGGGTTGCGCGATCGTCGTGCGGCCCGAGGACGTCGAGGTGGCGGGCGGTCGCGACGCCGTGCCCGCGGGCGCCAACGCCGTGCGGGCGACCGTGCGCGACGTCGAGTACATGGGCGCCTACCGCACGCTGCTGCTCACCATCGGCGAGCGCGGCCTGTTCGGCCGCGCCCGCATCAGCGCGCTGCGCGGCGACTACGCCATCGGCGACGACGTCGTGATGTGGTGGCGGCCCCGGTCGCAGCGGATCGTCGCGGCCTGACCCCCGAACGCCCGCCAGGAGGCGCGCTGCCCGACCGGCAGCGCGCCTCTTCGGCGTGCCCTCGCACGGCGCCGCGCGCCGCGTCACCGCATCGTGGGAGCCGGGTCGCGCGTCGCGCCACGAACGGCGGAGATTCGGGCCTCAACGCTGTACCTACCAGGCAATATTAGGTATCGTGTTCGCATTACGGAGTTGGCAGATCGCATCGTGAACAAATTCGATCCACTGCCCGACAGACTCCCGACGAGAGGTGTGGACAATGGCGTCTCGATCAAGAACGGCCCTCGCGGGCACCGCCCTCGCCGCCGCGGCGGCGCTGCTCGCCGGTTGCGGCGGCGCGGACGACGGGAGCGCGAGCGGCACCGGCGGCCCGGAGAAGCTCACCTTCGTGTCCTACGGCGGGTCCGGGCAGGACGCGCAGATCAAGGCCTTCCAGGAGCCCTACACCGCCGCGCACCCCAACGTGACCTTCGCCAACTCCTCGCCCGCCGACGTGGCGCAGGTCAAGGCCCAGGTGCAGGCGGGCGTCGTGCAGTGGGACGTCATGTCCGTGGCCCCCGCCGCGGCCAAGCAGAACTGCGGCACCCTCTTCGAGAAGCTGAACCTGCCCAAGCTCGACCCGAAGGAGTTCTCGCCGCAGGCGATCGGGGAGTGCTACGTGGGCAACTGGTCCAACGCCACGATCTTCGGCTACAACGCGGCCAAGTACCCGGAGGGGCCCAAGACCCTCAAGGACTTCTTCGACACGGGCAAGTTCCCCGGCAAGCGCGGTGTCATCACCAACCTCCAGAACGGCATCCTGGAGTTCCCGCTGCTCGCCGACGGCGTGGCGCCGGACAAGATCTACCCGCTCGACGTCGACCGCGCGCTGAAGAAGTGGGACACCATCCGCGGGGACACGCTGTTCGCCGCCAACGTGGGCGCGCTCCAGCAGGCGGCCAGCGCCGACCAGGTCGACATGTTCCTGCTCCCCGACTCGCGGATGATCGCGCTGCTCAACGACAAGAAGAACGTCAAGATGGTCTGGGACACGACCGTGGTGACCCTCAACGCGCTCGCCGTGCCGCTCGGCTCGAAGCACAAGGCGGCGGCGGAGGACTTCCTCCAGTCGCTGGTGCAGCCCGAACCCGCGGCGAGGATCGCCGAAGCCCTCGCGGTCGTGCCGGTCAACCTCAACGCGAAGCCGAACCTCTCCGAGAACGGCAAGCTCCTGGAGGTCGGCGGCCCGGTGAACACGGGGAAGACCGTGGTCCAGGACATCGACTGGTACTCGCAGAACTTCGACGCGGTCACCACCAGGCTCGGCAACTGGCTGGTGGGCTGAGGTGTGACGGCGACCCCCGCATCTCGCGACGATTCTGTTCTCGATGTGAACTACAGTTCTGCCATGACGAACGTTGACTCGGGCGATGCGTCCGGCTCCGACATCCAGGCGGTCCAGCGGGTCGGCCAGATCTGCTCGCTCTTCGGCCCGCACACGACCGAGCTGACGGCCGCCGACGTGGCCGAGCGCCTCGGGCTGAACCGGACGACGGCCTACCGGTACTGCACCTCGCTCGTCACGGCGGGCATCCTCGAACGCGGGCACCGGCGCGGCACGTTCGTCCTGGGCGGCATGATGCTCCAGCTCGGGATGCACGCCCTCCAGCGGCGCGTCATCAAGATCGCCCCGTCGTTCCTGGCGGAGCTGAGCGCGGCCGTCCGCACGACCACCGTGCTCGCCGTCTGGGGCGCGCACGGCCCGGTCGTGGCGCTCGTCAACGAGGACCTCAGCCGCACCGTCGTCGTCACCGTCCACGCGGGCACGCAGCTCGACGTGAGTTCGGCGCAGATGAGGGTGTTCCTGTCCTGCCAGGACGAGCAGGCGTTCGACCGGGCCACCGAGGGCATCTCCGACGCCAAGCGGGCTGAGGTGGAGGCCGCGGTCTTCATGGCCCGCCGCAACGGGTACAGCATCGTGAGCCACTCCGACGGCCTGTTCGCCGCGGCGGCACCGGTGTTCGACGAGTACGGCATCTGCGCCACCATCGCGCTGCTCGGTGCCGACCAGATGGCCGACCTCTCGTCCGGGTCGCCCACCCTCGCCAAGCTGGTGACCACCGCCGCCGCGCTCAGCGACGAACTCGGCGGAGGCCAAGGGAGGACACGCGTTGCCGACCTATGACGAGCTGGCGAACGCCGAGCCCGCCGGGTCGAGCTGGGACGTCTTCGGGCGTGACGACCAGCTCGGCACGGTGAACTTCCTGACCCCCGAACGGGTCGCCGCCGCCGCCCGCCTGGTGCGCACCGGCCGCCGGTTCAACCTCGACCACCCGGTCAACGCGTTCGAGCCCTACCCGACCGGGACCAGGCCCCGCACCGAGCACCACGTCTTCGCCAACAACGAGTACCACCGCGACGACTGGCTCGACTCGTTCTACCTCCAGTCCACCTCGCAGCTCGACTCGCTGCGCCACATCGGCCACCCGGAGCACGGCTTCTACGGTGGCCTCCCCGCCGCCGAGAACGACGCGACCTCGACGCGGCTGGGCATCCACCACTGGGCGGAGTCCGGCATCGCGGGCCGCGGCGTCCTGCTCGACGTCCCCCGCTTCTTCGCCGCCGAGGGCCTGCCCTACGACTGCGAGCGGACGATCGCGATCGACGACGTGGTGATCGACGCGATGGCCCGGTCGCAGGGCGTCGAGTGGCGGGGCGGCGACATCCTGCTGCTGCGCACCGGGTGGGCCGGGAACTACACCGCGAAGTCCCCCGAGGAGCGCGTGGAGTTCAACCGGCGCAACAGGTCGCCGGGGCTGGCGCAGCGCGAGTCGGTCCTGCGCTGGCTCTGGGACCACGAGATCGCGCTCGTCGCGGGCGACAACCCGGCGGTCGAGGCGGATCCCGTGCTGGAGTCGGACTTCCGGTCCGACCGCGACCGGCCGCCGGAGCGGGGCGTCGACCACAGCGGGATGCTGCACCGCCCGCTCATCGCGCTGCTCGGCATGGCGGTGGGCGAACTCTGGAAGCTCGACGACCTCGCGGCCGACTGCGCCGCCGACGGCGTGTTCGAGTTCTTCCTGACGTGCAAGCCGCTGAACCTCGTCGGCGGGGTGGGTTCACCGCCGAACGCACTCGCGTTCAAGTAGGGCAGGAGAACGATGAACGACGTCATGACCGGGACGCTCCGGCTCCCGACCCGCGTCCACTTCGGCTACGGGACGCGCGAGCAGCTGAGCGAGGTGCTCGGCCTGAGCGGTCGCCGGGTGCTCGCGGTCGTCGACCCGTTCCTGATCGGGTCGACCCTCTTCGAGGAGGTGCTCACCCGGCTCCGGGGCGACGGGTTCGACGTCGCCGTGCACAGCGACGTCCAGCCGGAGCTGCCCACCGCGTCGCTGGAGGCCGCGGCGGCGTTCGCGCGGGAGCACCGGCCCGACGTCGTCCTCGCCGTCGGCGGCGGCAGCGCCCTGGACGCCGCGAAGCTGGTCGCGCTGCTGGCCGTGCACGGCGGCCCGTTGAGCCGCTACTACGGGGAGAACCTGGTGCCGGGGCCGTCCCTGCCCCTGGTCGCCGTCCCGACGACCGCGGGGACGGGGTCGGAGGTCACCCCGGTGGCCGTGGTGTCCGACCCCGAGCGGGAGATGAAGGTGGGGATCTCCAGCCCGCACCTGATCCCCACCACCGCGATCGTCGACCCCGAGTTCACCCTGGGCGCCCCGAGGAGCGTGACGGCGTTCGCGGGCATCGACGCCCTCGTGCACGCCGTCGAGTCGTTCACCGCCGTGCGGTTCGCGCCGTCGTGGGACGGCACGCTCCCCGTCTTCACCGGCCGCAACGCGTTCTCCGACGTCCTGGCGCTGCGCGCGGTGGAACTGCTCGGGACGTCCCTGCCGGTGGTGGTCGACGAGCCGGGCGACCGCGGCGCCCGCGAGGAGGTCGCCTTCGGCAGCCTCCTGGCGGGGGTGTCGTTCGGGGCCACCGGAACGCACCTCTCGCACGCCCTCCAGTACCCGGTCGGCGCCGCCACCAAGACGCCGCACGGGCTCGGGACCGGCCTGCTGCTGCCGTACGTGCTGCGGGCGTGCCTCGCCGACGCCGGGGCCGCCGAGCGGATCGCCGCGGTCGGCGGGGCGCTCGGGTCCACCGCCTCCACCGCGGACGGCCGGGCTCGGGACGCCATCTCCTCGATCGTCGCGCTCAACCGCGCGATCGGCGTGCCCGCCTCGCTCCGGGACATCGGCGTCACCCGGCAGCAGCTGCCGCAGCTCGCCGAGCTGGCGTCGCGGTCGGCGCGGCTGATCGCCATCGCCCCGATCCCGGCACCTCCCGAGCAGCTGCTCGACATCCTCGACCACGCCTACGCCGGCAGCCTCACGGAACGGAGCGACCCATGACCTACCTCGCCGACCTCTTCATCGACGGCGCGTGGCGGCCCGGCGGCGGTGGTGAGCGCTTCGACGTGGTCGACCCGTCCGACCTGACCGTGATCACGAGCTTCGCCGCCGCCACCGAGGCCGACTGCATGGCCGCGGTCGACGCCGCCGCCGCCGCGCAGGAGGGCTGGGCCGCCACCGCGCCGCGCGAGCGGGGCGAACTGCTCCGCGCCGCCTACGAGGTGCTCACCGCCGAGGTCGAGCAGTTCGCCGAGATCATCGTGCGCGAGAACGGGAAGTCCTGGGCCGACGCCATCGGGGAGGCGGGCTACGCCAAGGAGTTCTTCCGCTGGTTCGCCGAGGAGGCCGTGCGGATCCCCGGTGAGTACCGCCTCTCACCGGCGGGGGACAAGCGCATCATCGTCGACCGGCAGCCCATCGGCGTCGCGCTGCTGATCACCCCGTGGAACTTCCCGGCCGCGATGGCGACGCGCAAGCTCGCCCCCGCGCTGGCCGCCGGGTGCACGACGATCCTCAAGCCCGCGCGGGAAACCCCGCTGACGGCGGCGTACGTGGTCGAGGTGCTGCGGCGCGTCGGCGTCCCGAACGGCGTCGTGAACCTGGTGACGCCGGTGCCGACCGGGCCGCTCGTGGCCAAGATGATCAACCGGCCGGAGGTGCGCAAGCTCTCGTTCACCGGGTCTACCGAGGTCGGGCGGGACCTGCTGCACGCGTGCGCCGACAGCGTGGTGAGCGCCTCCATGGAACTCGGCGGGAACGCGCCGCTGATCGTGCTCCCCGGCGCCGACATGGACGTCACGATCGAGGGGGCGCTGACGGCGAAGATGCGCAACGGCGGCGCGGCGTGCACCGCGGCCAACCGCGTCTACGTCCACAGCTCGCGGCACGACGAGTTCGTCGAGCGGATGACCGCCGAACTGGCGGCGCTGTCGGTCGGTCCCGGCCTCGACCGCTCGCGGCAGGTCGGCGCGCTCGTCTCGACCTCCGAGCGCGACAAGGTCGCGGCGATCGTCGACACCGCCGTCGCGGAGGGCGCGACGCTCGTGCACGGCGGCACCTCGTCGGAGAAGGGCGCGTTCTACGACGTCACCCTCCTCACCGGCGTGCGGCACGGGTCGTCGATCAACGCGGTGGAGATCTTCGGGCCCGTCGTGGCGGTCGTGCCGTACGACGACGTCGACGAGGTGGTGCGGATGGCGAACGACACCATCTACGGCCTGATGGCCTACGTGTTCGGCGAGGAGGCGGAGGCCGTCGCCGTCGCCCGGCGGCTGGAGGCGGGCATGGTCGCGGTGAACCGCGGGGTCGTGAGCGACCCGGCCGCGCCGTTCGGCGGGGTGAAGCAGAGCGGGCTCGGCCGGGAGGGGAGTTCGGACGGCATCCTGGAGTTCCTGGAGGAGAAGTACATCGCGCTGAGCGCGTGACCCGGAGGTCCGGCGGCCGCGCGGCCGCCGGACCCCCGTGCGCGGCAGTTCGTGACGAACGTGTTCGTGATACGTTCGGCGCGTGACCCCCCACGGCCGTGCCAAGGCTCCCGTCAGCAGGCGGGACCGCCCGGCGAAACCCGCGCTGAGCAGGCAGGGGATCATCGACGCCGCGTTGGTGATCATGCGGGACGAGGGCCTGGGCAAGGTGACGATGCGGCGCATCGCCGCCGCGCTCGACACCGGGGCGGCCTCGCTGTACGTCTACGTCCGCAACACCGAGGACCTGCACACGCAGATCCTCGACTCGCTGCTGGCGCCCGTCACGGAGGACCTCCCCGCCGACGGGCCGTGGCGGGACCGGTTGAAGGCCCTGCTGACCGCGTACGGCCGCGTGCTGACGTCGCACCCCGAGATCGCCAGGATGGCCCTGTCCACCCAGCCCAGCGGACCGAACTACCTGGCGCTCGCGAACGCCGTCCTCGGCCTGCTCGTCGAGGGCGGGGTGTCGGACCGGGTCGCCGCGTGGGGCGTCGACCTGCTGATGCTGCACCCGACCGCGGTCGCGGTGGAGCAGAGCGGCCGGACGTCGTCCCCGCGCCGGGGCGACGACATGGCCCAACTGGCGACGCGCATCGCGGACGCGGACGCCACCCGCTTCCCCCACGTCGCCCGCATCGGCGCCGACCTCCTGTCCGGCGACGGCGAGTCCAGGACCGACTGGGCGTTCGACGTCCTCATCGACGGCCTCCTCGGCTCCCGCCAGCCCCCGCGCCAGGTCGTCCCCTCCGGCGAACACCCGCCAGCCGTGTCCTGAGCGGACCTGGCCCGGCCGCGCCGATCGGCCACTGTGGACAGTGCGCGGAGCGCCTCAGCCCGCCGCGGCCAGGAGTTCGGCGAGCAGACCTGTCCTCGTGGCGGTCTCCCGCTCGTCACGGGCCGGGTGCCAGGGGCAGGCGATGTCCACCGCGACCACGCGGCCGGTCGCCAGCACGCGGCGCACGGCGTCGAGCACGGCTCGTCGGGTGGGGCCGCCCGGAACCGGGAAGAGCATGCCGGGCAGTTCGTCGGCGGTGATCACGTCCAGGTCGACGTGCAGCACGAGCGGCCCGTCGGGGAGCAGCGGGGCCCGGAGCTCCTCGACGCCGCAGTGCCGGACCTCGCCCGCCGCGAGGTAGTCGGCCTCGGCGGGGTCGAGGTCGCGCGCGTCCACCAGCACCGCCCTGTGCTCGGGCAGCGGCCTGAGCCCCAGCGGCGCGGCCAGCTGGTCCTCGTGGGCGCCCAGCACCAGCCGCAGCGCCATGCCGCCGAGGTAGCCCGAGGTCGAGGTGAGCCGGGTGTGCACGTCGCCGTGCGCGTCGAACCAGACCACCGACGGGTCCAGGCCCGCGCGCTGCGCGCCGGTGATCGTCGCGCTCGCGGTCAGGCAGTCCCCGGACACCACCACCGGCGTGCCTGCCCCTGGCGCGTCGAGCCGGGTTGCCACCCGGTCCGCGACGACGTCGAACAGGGCCACCAGGCGGGTCCAGACGTCACCCTCGGGGAAGTCGACCTCGACGACGTCCGTCGGGCCGGGCAGGGGGAGCACGTCCTTCGGCAGCCGCTCGTCCTGGTGGTAGGGCACGACGATGGTCATGGGCCCAGGATAGGGGCGCGAGGGCCGGTGGGCGGTCGGCGTGAGGGGTGCTGATGATCAGGTTGGACCGTCTGGTGAACGTGCTCGGCGGCTACGGGGTGCGGTTGGCGTGCTGCCCGGTGCCCCGCTCGACCGAGCTGCGCACGGTGGTGCTGCGCGAGTCCACCGACGCCCGCGCGGTCGACGGCGACGTGTTCCTGGCCGTGGGCGCGGGCTCGGTGGCCACCGCCGTGGAGTGGGCGGTGGCGGCACGGGCGGGCGCGGTCCTGGTGCACGGCGAGGGCGGTGACCCGACGGCCGAGGAGGCCGAGGGGGTCGCCGCGGGCGAGGCGGCGGGCGTCGCGGTGCTGCTGGTCCAGCCCGCCGTGTCGTGGAGCCAGCTGGCCGGGGTGGTCTACGGGCTGGTGCTGGAGGGCAGGGAGACCGAGGCCGGTCGCGGTCCGACCGACCTCTTCGCCCTGGCCGACAGCCTGGCGGACGCGGTCGGCGGCGCGGTGACCATCGAGGACCGGTCCTCGCGAGTGCTGGCGTACTCCGACTCGCAGCAGGGCGCCGACCGGGCCCGGCTGGAGACGATCCTGGGACGGCGGGCGCCGGACCGGCTGCGGGAGCTGTTCGAGGCCCGAGGCGTGTTCGCGCACCTGGCCGCCGCCGACGAGCCGCTGTTCGTCGCGGGCGACGACGAGCACGGGCTGACCGGGCGCACGGTGGTGGCGGTGCGGGCGGGCAGGGAGCCGCTGGGGTCGGTGTGGGTGACGTGCGGCGGCCCGCTGACCGGCGTGCGGTCCGCGGCGCTGGCCGACGGAGCGCGCACGGTGGCGCTGCACCTGCTGCGCTCGCGGGCCAGCGCCGACCTGGAGCGCCAGGTCGAGTCGGACCTGGCGATGCGGCTGCTGGAGGGGACGGCGGACGCCGCGACCGTGGTCAGCAGGCTCGGCCTGCCGCAGAGCGACCTGCGGGTCGTCGCGGTCCGGGCGCGCACCGGCGCCGAGCGGCACGCCGCGCTGCTGCTGGCCTTCGAACGCGCCACGACCGGGTTCGGCTGGTCGCGGCCGGGCCGCAGCACGCTGTCGGGCAACACCCTCTACACGATCCTGCCCGGTGACCGGGTGGACGCGGCGCGCGAGTGGGTGTCCCAGCTGCACGCCGCCCTGCCCGCGCAGGTCGTGGTGACGGCGGGCATCGGCGGCGCGGCCACGGCCACCGACCTGCCCGCCAGCAGGCAGGAGGCCGACGAGTGCCTGGCGCTGCACGAGGCGAGACCGCCGGACGCGGCACCGCCGGCCTACGACGAGTCGTGGGACGACATCCTGCTCCAGCGGTTGCGGGCGGCGGCCAGGACGGGCCGGACCCCGGCGCGCGGACCGGTCGCCGAGCTGCGCCGCCACGACGGCGAGCACGCCACCCAGTACGTCGCGACGCTGCGAGCGTGGCTGGAGTCCCAGGGCGACCCGGTCGAGGCCGGTGCACGCCTCGGCGTGCACCAGAACACCGTCCGCTACCGGCTGCGGAAGATGGCCGAGGTGACCGCGCTCGACCTCGACGATGCCCGGAAGCGGCTCGCGATGATCATCGACCTGGCGGCGGCCGGGGATCGCTGACCCGGTGGGGTTGTTGAATCCCGGTGAGGCCGCGGGTTGCGGAAGTTGGTCGAGGTGGCCGCGCTCGACCTCGACGATGCCCGGAAGCGGCTCGCGATGATCATCGATTTGGCGGCGGCCGGGGATCGCTGACCCCACGGGCTGTCGAGTCCCGACAACACCACGGGTCGAGATTGTCGGCGGCCGACAACGGGGTGGGCGCCGTCTCGGGTGAAGCTGGGCTCGTCAGCAGCACTCGTCCAGGTGGAGGTGGTCATGGCCGACGTCGGGCGCATCGACGGCGGACCGCGGTCGGCGGTCGTGGTCGGCGCGGGCATCGTGGGTCTGTCGACCGCGTGGTTCCTCCAGGAACGCGGCGTCGCCGTGACCGTGGTCGACCGGACCTCGGTGGCGGCGGGCGCGTCGTGGGGCAACGCCGGGTGGGTCGCACCCGGTCTGGCCATCCCGCTCAACGAACCCTCCGTGCTGCGCTACGGCCTCGCGTCGCTGCTGAGCCGGACGGCGCCCCTGCACGTCCCGCTCACGGCCGACCCCGCGCTGTGGGCGTTCCTGGCGAGGTTCGCCGGGAACTGCCGCTGGTCGTCGTGGACCCGCGCCGTGCGCGCCAACCTGCCGTTCAACGAGGAGTGCGTCGAGGCGTTCGACGTGCTCACCGCCAACGGCGTCGACGCCACGACCGTCGACGCGCCGATCACCGCCGCCTTCCGGACGGCCCGGCAGGCCGAGGGGCTGCTGCGGGAGCTGCGCCGGATGGCCGACGCCGGGCAGGCGGTCGACCACACCGAACTCGACCGCGACCAGCTCCGCGAGCACGTCCCCCTGGCCTCGCCCGCCCTCACCACCGGCATCCGGATCGACGGGCAGCGCTACCTCGACCCCGGCTCGTTCGTCCAGGCGCTGGCCCGGTCGGTGGTCGCGCGCGGCGCCACCATCCGACTGGTCGAGGCGGTCGACGTCCGCACCCGCCCAGGGGGCGTCACGGTCCACCCGCGCGGCGGCGGCGCCGTGTCCGCCGACGTCGCGGTGGTGGCCACCGGGGCGTGGCTGTCCCGGCTCGCGCGGCGCTGGGGCGTGCGCGTGCCGGTCCGCGCGGGTCGCGGGTACTCGTTCACCGTGCCCGTGGAGCGCCCGGTCCCCGGCCCGGTCTACCTGCCCGACGTGCGCGTGGCGTGCACGCCCTACCGGGACGGCCTGCGCGTGGCGGGCACGATGGAGTTCCGCGACCCGGACGCGCCCGGCGTCCACGCCCGGCTCGACGCCGTCACCGCGTCCGCCCGCCCCCTGCTCGACGGCGTGCGCTGGGACGAGCGCGGCGACGTGTGGGTCGGCCCGCGCCCGGTCACGCCGGACGGGCGGGCGCTGATCGGCGCGGTGCGCGCCCCGAACGTCTACGTCGCGGGCGGGCACGGCATGTGGGGGATGGCCCACGGCCCGGTCACCGGGCGCCTGCTGGCCGAGCAGATCACCACCGGCAAGCAGCCCGAGGCGCTGCGGCCCTTCGACCCCCTGCGCTGAGGGACGCCGTGGACACCCCGTCGAGCCCCCCGCTCACCGACGAGGAGCGCCGGGAGCTGGTGTGGCTGCGCGCGGAGAACGCGTTCCTGCGCGTCCAGCGCGACGTCCTCACCCGCATCGCCACCGGGTACGCCCACGACGTCGAGGTCTTCCTCGGCAGGCGCTCCACCGACGCGCTCCACCCCTGAGCCACCACCCCGTCCGCGGGGCCGGCGCGAACCGTCCCGGCACCACGGACACCCCCGCCGTCAGGGCGGCCCCCAACCCCCTCCACGGCCGTCCTGACGGCATCCCCCGTTCGACCACGACCCACGAGGACCACGATGACCAGCACCCGATCCGTCTGGCTGACCCCCGAAGCCGCCCAGCGGCTGCGGACCGAACTCGCCGACCTGGTCGCGGCGGGCACCACCCGGACGCGCGACGACCCGGCGGCGCGCGGGCGGCGCGAGGAGCGCGTGCGCGAGATCCGGGAGCTGCTCGCCACGGCCGTCGTCGGCCAGGACCCGCCGGACGACGGCGTGGCCGAGCCCGGCATGGTGCTCACCGTCCGCTACGACGACGTCGACGACACCGAGACGTTCCTGCTGGGCATGCGCGCCGCCGAGCACGGCGGGATCGAGGTCTACTCCCCGGAGTCACCGCTGGGCGCGGCCATCGCGGGCGCCCGTCCCGGCGACCGGCGCACCTACCGCGCCCCCGGTGGCCGCACCATCGGCGTCACGCTGCTCGACGCCGTCCCCTACGGCCGCGCCCAGCGGTGACGGGGTTCCAGCGCTCGCCCCGCACGGCCTCGTGCCCCTCCCGCACGGCCACCGAGGAGGACGTCCGCGCCGGGAACCGTTCGAGCTGCCGGATCCGCCGCGGGCCTGCCGCGGAGTTCCGGTCGGTGGGGGAGGCCCTGGCGGAGGGCGGCTGGCGGCCGCGTGCGGTCAGCCGATCTCGTTGGTCCAGTCGACGACGGCGCGGTGGTAGTCCGGTGCGTTCGCGGAGAAGTTGAGGGAGTGCCCGTAGCCGGGGACGACGTGGGTCCGCAGCCGGGCCTCCGGTGCGTAGAACGGGCCCTCCGACACCCGCAGCGCCTCGGCCGAGGAGCAGTCGGCGCCGAGCGGCGGGCCGCAGAAGTTCGCGTCGCCGCCACCCATGACGAGCATGACCGGCACGGTGATCCGACGCGACAGCGGGACGAGGCTGCCGACCAGGACGGTGCCGACGGTTTCCGTCGGCGTGACGACGTCCTTGGTCGCCTCGTCGAACGCGATGGCGCCCTGCTCCACCGGGCCGGGGGTGTGGAACGACGAGTAGCGGGTGCCGTCCACGGTCGTCAGGTAGCCGAGGTTGAGGGCGCGCTCCTGGAACCTCGGGTCCAGCAGGGTCGGGATCAGGGTGGTGAACACGGGCACGGCGCCCGGCAGGTTGATCTGGTGGGACAGGCCGGTGATCACCACGCCGTCCACGTCGCGGTACGTGACCGCCTCGACCGTGGCCACGGCCGAGCCGATCGAGTGGCCCACGAGCACCACCCGGTCGAACCGGGGCCGCAGCGACCGGACCACCTCGTGCACGGCCTTCGCCTGGCTGGACACGGTGATCAGCGCGCTCAGCGGCTCGGAGCTGCGACCGCTGCCGAGCCGGTCGACCGCGACGGTGGCGATCCCGGCCCTGTTCAGCGCCTGCCGGTACGACCTGGTCCCTGGGGAGTAGCCGATGTCCCAGTACGCGCTGGTGTACGTGCCGCCCGGCACCAGCACCTGGAGCGTCGTCGCGCCGTCCGGCACGCACAGCCTGCCGTACACCGACTGCACCGACAGGCCGACGGTCACCGGCACCTCCACGTCCTCGCACGTGGTCCGGGCCGCCGAGGCGGACGTGCCGGGGGAGAGACCGACACCGGCGGCGAGCAGCACGACGGCACCGAACCGGCGGAAACGCGACCAACCCACGGGAAACGACCTCCAACTACTCACGGGGAACCGCCGTCATCAGCATCCGGCTGGGGTAGGCGGCGGTGGTGAACTTGACGCGGACGGGTCGCCCCGGCACCGGGACCAGCCGCCACCGCGCCGCGACGGTCGCGGCGGTGAGGATGATCTCGGCGCGGGCGAACAGGTTCCCGACGCACTGGCGCGAACCCGCGCCGAACGGGACGAACGCCCCCTTGGGGATCGTCCCGGCGCGTTCGGGCGACCAGCGGTCGGGGTCGAAGCGGTGCGGCTCCTCGAACGAGGTCGGGTCGTGGTGCAGCGCGTGCGGGCTGAAGATCACCTCGGCGCCCTCGGGCAGCACCACGTCGCCCAGCTCCACCGGTCGCAGGGTGCGCCGCATCAGGAACCAGACCGGGTACATCCGCAGCACCTCGTCGACCACCTGGTCGAGGTAGACCAGTTTCCCGATGTCGGCGAGGGTCGGAGCCCGCCCGCCCAGCACCTCGTCCACCTCGGCGTGGACCCGGCGCTCGACCTCCGGGTGCCGCGCGATCTCGTGGAACGTCCAGGCCAGCGCCAGCGCGGTCGTCTCGATGCCACCGATGAGCAGCGTCATGACCTCGTCGTGGACCTGCTCGTCGGACATGGGCTCGCCGGTGTCCTCGTCCTGGGCCATCAGCAGCATCGACAGCAGGTCGCCCCGGTCGACGCCCTCCTCCCGCCACCCGCGCACGACGTCGAGCACGATCGAGCGCAGCCGGTCGACCGCCCCGTCGAACTCCCGGTTGCCGCGCAGGGGCAGCTTCTCGACGAACGAGGGCGACAGGGCGCGGACCATGCCCTGCTTGAGCACGGTGAAGATCGACCGGCGCACCTCCTCGATCGCGTCGTCGCCCATGCGGGTGGAGAACAGCGCCTCGCCCACGATGGTGACGGCGAGCGCCTGGGTGTCCTCCTCGACCACGCGCACCTGACCGGGCCGCCACGTGGCGGTCAGGTCGGCCGCGGCGCGCGCCATCGCCTGGGCGTACAGGGCGATGCGCTCGGTGTGGAAGGCGGGGCGCACCATCCGGCGCTGGCGGCGGTGGAACGAGCCGTTCGACGTGGCCAGACCGTTGCCGAAGACCGGTTGGAACTTGTCGAACAATGCTCCTTTTCTGAATGAAGAACCCTTCTTGACCAGCAGTTCGTCAACAAGCCGTGGATTCGTCACGAAATAGGTGCGCATCGTTCCCAGATCGATCCGGACGATGTCGCCGCAATTCCGCAAAGATGCGGTGAAGGCATGGCGCTGCCGCGCCATCCGCATGGTGTGGCCGAACAGGGGAAGGCGGCCAGGAGCCACCGGGACGGACATATCCGCTCCTCGCCCAATCCTAGGGGATGTGACACGATAAAAGCCATTCAGGTGAAAGCGGGAGCGTCCGATCAGGTGGTCTCCACCACCCTGATGGTGCAATCGGGTCCGTCTGTCGGCGGCTACGATGCTGCCACTCATACGAAGGAGGATCAGTGGTGGTCCAACGCGAGTGGATTCCGCAGAGCATCGACGTGTCGGCTCCGAGCATGGCTCGTACTTACGATTTCCTGCTCGGTGGCGCCCACAACTTCGCGGTGGACCGCGACCTCGCCGCGCACGTCGAGCGCGTCATGCCGGACGCGCGTTCGGCGGCGCGCGTCAACAGGGCTTTCCTCGGTCGGGCGGTCCGATTCATGACCGATCGGGGGATCAAGCAGTTCCTCGACATCGGTTCCGGTATCCCGACCGTGGCCAACGTGCACGAGGTCGCCCAGGCCGTCGACCCGGAGTGCCGCGTCGTGTACGTGGACAAGGACCCGATCGCGGTGGCGCACAGCGAACTCATGCTGGCGGACAACGACCGCGCGACGATGGTGCACGCCGACATGCGCGACCCCCGGTCGATCCTCGACCACCCGGAGACCCGCGCCCTGCTCGACTTCGACCAGCCGGTCGGTGTGCTGATGCTGATGATGCTGCACTGGGTGCCGGACTCCGACGACCCGTGGGAGCTGGTGGCGCGGTACCGCGACGCGCTGGCCCCCGGCAGCCACCTGGCCATCACGCACGTCACCGCCGACGGCCAGGACGAGCGCCTGTCCGAGGTGACCGGCCTCATCCAGCAGAGCCGCAGCGCTGACCAGCTCACCGAGCGCCCGCACGACCGGGTGAGCGCCCTGTTCGGCGACTTCGACCTGGTCGAGCCCGGTCTGGTCGGGTGCGCGGCGTGGCGGCCGACGGGCAGGGGCGACGTGTCCGACAGCTCGGCGATGAACACGGTGATCTACGCCGGGGTCGGCCGGAAGCCCTGACGTCCGCCGTCCGCCGTCCGCGGTCGAGGACCGCGGACGGCAGGGCCCCGCACCTCCCAGCGAGCCCGCGCCGACCCCGGCGGCCGGGTCGCGGCAGCACCAGGACGAAGCAGGTCTGATCCGATGTCCCAGCCCGGTTCCGCACCCGATCCCCGCCCGGTCCCGCCGGACGCCGCACGCGCGAGGGAACTGCTCTCCCGCAAGTGGGCCTACCTGCTGAGCGGCTCCGAGGCGATCCCGCTGACGGCGGTGGAACTGGAGCGGGAACTGCGCGGCAGGCTCGACGCCCTGTGCGCGGTCCTGGCCCGCGACCCGCTCGACGTCGCGGCGGTCGAGCGGCTCGGCGAGGACGTCGTCTCGTTGGGCTACATCGGCGAGGAGGGCCTGCGCCGCACCACCGAGGTGCTCGGCGCGGGGCTGCCCGCGCTACCGGAGTTCCAGCCCGCGGACGCGCACGCGGCCACGATCGCCCGCGCGATCGGCGCGCTGTCCACCGGGTTCCTGGTCGCCGTCCGGCGGTCGGTGCTGGAGCAGCAGGAACGGATGCAGCTGTCGCTGCTCAAGGCCGTGCGCGACGCCAAGTGGAACCTCAAGGAGAGCCAGGCGCGGTTCGACGAGGTGGTCACGTCCTCGGCGAGCGGCATCGTGATCGTCGGCCTCGACGGGCGGCTGATCCGGGTCAACAGCGCGATCTGCGACATCCTCGACCTCACCGCCGCCGAGCTGACCGGCACGTCCCTGTTCGACCTCGTCCACCCCGACACGGTCGGGAAGCTGCGCGGGGCGATGCGGACCGTGGCCGAGGGCGACCGGGAGCGCGTGCGGCAGTCGCAGCGCCTGCTGCGCCGCAACGGAGACGTGGCCCGGATCTCGCTGACGGCCTCGCTGCTGCGCGACGCCGACGGGGAGCCCGGCCACTTCGTCGTGGTCGTCGAGGACGGCACGGAACTGGTGCTGCTCCAGAGCGAGCTCAACCGGCAGGCGCTGAACGACGTGCTCACCGGCCTGCCGAACCGCCAGTACTTCAGCAGCCACCTGGAGGGCGCGGTGCGCCGCGCCGACCCGGCGCACGGCGTGACGCTGCTGCACCTCGACCTCGACGCGTTCGGCCTGGTGTGCGACAGCCTCGGGTGGCGCGCGGGCGAGCGCCTGCTGGTGCACGTGGCGCAGCGGCTGAAGTCGTTGCTGGCGCTGGAGAAGGCGATGGTCGCCCGGTTCGACGGCGACGAGTTCGGCATCCTCGTGGAGAACACGGCGAGCACGCCGGACGTCGCCACCATCGCCGCCGCCGTCAACCGGGAGCTGGCCGAACCCGTGTACGTCGACGGGCACGGCCTGGCTCTCTCGGCCTCCATCGGCGTCGCGCGCGGCACGTCGCGCGACCAGGACCACACCGAGCTGCTGCGGGCCGCCGACCAGGCGCTGCGCCGCGCCAAGGTGGCGCGGCGCGGGCAGTGGACGATGTTCGACCCGCACCAGGACGCGGAGGAGCGGGCGACGAGCGAACTGGCCGTCGGCATGCCGGGCGCGTGGGAGCAGGGCGAGTTCTCCGTCCACTACCGGCCCGTGGTGCGGTTGGCCGACCGCGGCGTCGAGGGCGCGGAAGCGGTGCTGCTCTGGGACCGGCCCGGCCACCCCGTCGGGCACGAGCGGTGCGTGGAACTGGCCGAGAGGACGGGGCTGGTCCTGCCGCTGGGCGAGTGGCTGCTCGCCACGGCCGCCGGTCAGGTCCGCTGGTGGGGCCAGGGCGGCGGTGTCGCGCCGCCGTTGACCATCGCCCTGACCGCGCACCAGGCGTCCGACGCAGACCTCGTGGCCCGCGTGGTGCGGGTGCTCGACAACACCGGCCTGCCCGCGGACCGGCTGTCGGTCGGCGTCCCGGTGGGCGTGGTGTCGGTGCCCGAGGCGGCGGACACGCTCGGCGTGCTGGCCGAGATGGGCGTGCGGACGGCGCTGGACGACTTCGCCCTGGGGCCGGACGACCTCGCCGCCGTGCTGGACTTCGGCGTCCGCTCGGTCCGCGTGGCCAGGCGCCTGGTGGACCTGAGGACCGGGGTGGGCGCCGGGTGCGCCCGCGCCGCGATCTCCGTGCTGCGCGAGGCGGGCGTCGTCGTGGTCGTCGACGGCGTCACGGCGGAGGAGCAGGCGACCTGGTGGCGCGACGCGGGCGCGCACCTGGCGACGGGGCCCCACTTCGGCCCCGACCAGCCCGCCGCCGCGTTCCACCGGGATTTCCGGATCGCCCCCTGAATCGACCGCACCCGGTCTGCTCCGGCTGATTCCGACTCGGCGTCGGGATGCGGCCGAACCGCACGCGCCGCCGTCGGCCTCGGCGAATCGGGGAATCCCGGCCACCGGGTGCACCGGCCCCGTTTCGCGCCTCGCGCGCCCCACCGCCCTCGGGTGCGAGCCATTTCCCGGCCCCGTTCGCGATCAGTCCACCGGGGAACGCCTGCCGGGTGAACGGGGCCACGGCCTGCGAATGGGGCGGTCACGTCGGCCTTTCACGGATCGGGTGGTCGTCGCGGCGCCGATTCCGCGGTGATCCTCCTGGCAGTCGCTTTCGGCCGCGGCGCACACCGCGTTCTTCCGCGACGCCGCCGCGGAAGATGTACCACGTCCTTTTTCCCACGCGATCACCGCGATTGTCGCCGGTGACGTCCCCCCGGTCGTTCTCGGAGCAGTGGTGGCTGGTCCTTTCGGCGCAGTGTTCTCGCAGATCGCCGCTTTGCCTGCCCTTTTAGTTCAGTAGGTTCCCGAAGTACTTGGACTTCGCTGCGACGTTGTTCCCAACTTTTTGTCAGAATCAGCGAACTTTCGTTGACGTCAGACGAAAGTGTTCGTAACTTCAGCCTGGCTGCGGCGATCTCCCTGCTATCCATCGAGGAGCGACGATGCTTCCGTATGTCGCCACACGCGGCCGTTCTTCCGGACGGCCGCTATCCCTGCTCATCGTTCTGCTCACGGCGTTGTTCGGTCTGGTGGTCGTCACACCCACCAGTGCCGCCGCCATTCCCCCTCAGGAGCCCGGTGTGACGCTGCGGGTCTTCGACCTCCAGGCGGGCATCAGCAGGCTGTGCACCCTGAAGACGGGCCAGACCCCGAACGTCGACAAGCTGATGCCGACGATCAACTGGACCTCCACGGCCGACTTCGGGCTCAACGACTACTTCGTGTCCGAGGTGACCGCCAACATCAACATCACCACCTCGGGCACCTACCAGTTCCGGCTGACCAGCGATGACGGGTCACGCCTGAGCATCGACAACAACCTCGTGATCGACAACGACGGTCTGCACGGCCCCACGGCCGTCACGGGGTCGGTCACCCTGTCGGCCGGCTACCACGCGCTGCGGATCGAGCAGTTCGAGAACGTCGGTGAACAGCAGATCACCCTGGACTGGCAGCCGCCGGGGACGTCGAGCTTCGTCCTGGTGCCGAACTCGGTGCTCAGCACGGACGCGGGCGTCGTCCGGGTCACCGCGCCGGGCCGCAAGGAGTGCATCGGCGGCACCGACTCGCCCGGTGACGGCCTGCCCCTGAACTCCGTCTACCCCGGCTTCACGCTGACCAACCTGCGACCCAGCGGTTTCCAGCCGCAGGTGACCGGGATGGACTGGCTGCCCGACGGCAGGCTGGCCATCGCGACCTGGGGCGGTTCGGACAAGACCGTCGGTGAGGTGTACCTGATCAGCGGCGCGACGGGGAACACGGACCCCTCGCGGGTGCGGACCCAGCGCATCGCCAGCGGCCTGAAGGAGCCGATGGGCATCAAGTTCGTCGACGGCAAGCTGTACGTGTCGGAGAAGAACCGGCTCGTGGAGCTGAACGACACCAACGGCGACGGCGTGACCGACAACTACCGCACGGTCGCGACCTGGCCGTTCGGCGGGAACTTCCACGAGTTCGCGTTCGGGCTGCTCTACAAGGACGGCTTCTTCTACCTGAACCTGTCGGTGTCGATCAACCTGGGCGGCGCGACGACCGACCCGCAGCCCGCGCCGAACCGGGGCACCACCCTCAAGATCGACAAGAACACGGGTGCGGTGTCCTACGTCGCCGGTGGCCTGCGCACGCCGCACGGCATCGGCTGGGGCCCCGAGGGCGACGCCTTCGTGACCGACAACCAGGGCGGCTGGCTGCCCGCGTCGAAGCTGGTGCGGGTCAAGCAGAACCGGTTCTTCAACCACTACATGAACCCGGCGGGCCCGTTCGACGCGCAGCCGGTCACCGCACCGGTGGTGTGGCTGCCGCACAACGAGATCGCCAACTCGCCGAGCAACCCGGTCCAGCTGACCCAGGGCCAGTTCGCGGGCCAGATGGTCTACGGCGACGTGACCTACGGCGGCCTTCAGCGGGTGTTCCTGGAGAAGGTGAACGGCGAGTACCAGGGCGCGGTCTTCCGCATGACGCAGGGCCTGGAGTCCGGTGTCAGCCGCATCAGCATCGGTCCCGACGGTGCGATCTACACCGGCGGCATCGACGGCGGCGGCAACTGGGGCCAGCCCGGCAAGCTCGCCTACGGCTTGCAGAAGCTGACCCCGAACGGCACGACCACGTTCGACATGCTCGCGATGCGGGCCGTGCAGGGCGGGTTCCAGATCGAGTACACCCAGCCGCTGTCGGCCGCGACCGTCGCGGACCTGGCGAACAGGTACCAGGTCAAGCAGTGGCGGTACCAGCCGACCGTCGCCTACGGCGGCCCGAAGATCGACGAGCAGTCCCTGTCGGTCGGTTCGGCGACGGTGTCCGCCGACCGCAAGACCGTCACGCTCCAGATCCCCGGCCTCCAGCCGGGCCGGGTCGTGCACATCCGCTCGCCGCGCCCGTTCTCCTCCGAGGCCGGGACGCCGCTGTGGAGCACGGAGGCCTGGTACACGCTGAACTCGACGGTCGGCGGCGTGGCCGCCCCCGTGACCTACGAGGCTGAGCGCGCCGCGCTCAGCGGCGGGGCCGAGATCACCACCAGCCGCCCCGACTACTCCGGCACCGGGTTCGTCTACGGCTACTGGAACAAGGGCGCGACGACGACGTTCTCGGTGAACGCGGCCACCGCGGGCGCGCACAACGTGGCGCTGCGCTACTCCAACGGGCCCAACCCGTCCGCGGGGACCAAGTCGGTGAGCGTGTACGTCAACGGCGCGAAGGTCAGGCAGGTGCGCCTGGCCAGCACGACGACCTGGGACGCGTGGTCGACCCAGCCGGAGACGCTGAACCTGAACGCGGGCACCAACACCATCGCGTACCGGTACGACGACGCCGACGCGGGCAACGTCAACCTGGACAACATCACCGTCTCGGCGGTGCAGCGCGTCCAGCTGTTCGGCGGGACCGACCTGAACGCGTGGGAGAAGCGCGCGGGCGGGGCGGCGACCTGGCCGGTGTCCGGGGGGTCGGTGGAGTCCCTCGGCGGTGACATCCGGACCAAGCAGAAGTTCGGCGACTTCCGCATGCACGTCGAGTGGAACGAGCCGAACTACCCGGCGTCGGTCACGGGCCAGGCCCGCGGCAACAGCGGCGTCTTCCTCCAGGAGCGCTACGAGCTGCAGATCCTGGAGTCGTTCGGCGACACCACCCTCGCCAACGACGAGGCAGGGGCGATCTACTCCAAGAGGGCTCCCGACCGCAACGCGGCCACCGCTCCGCAGACCTGGCAGGCCTTCGACATCACCTTCCGGGCCGCCCGGTTCGACAGCGCGGGGGTCAAGACCGACAACGCCCGCGTGACCGTCGTGTGGAACGGCACGGTGGTCCACAACGACGTCGAGATCAACGGCACCACGGGCGACAGCTCACCCGAGGACGCCTCGCCCGGTCCCATCCGGTTGCAGGACCACGGCGATCCGGGCGAGAACCCCCGGTTCCGCAACATCTGGATCGAGCCCATCTCCTAGGGGATCGCGGTGCCGCGGGGGCTCTCCGCCCCCGCGGCACCCGCCGTTCGTCCGATCGCGGGACGTCCGCGCGCTCTGCGTCAGGTGACGCTGTCGGGGCCGTTGGCCGGTGGCAGCGTCAGGTGCGTGACGACGACCGAAATCCTCAGCTGGGCCATCCCCGTCATCGGCGGGATCGGAACCTACCTCGCCAGGGACTACCGGGTCGGCTGGGCCATCGGGCTCGCCACGCAAGGCCTGTGGATCATCCTCGGGATGATCACCGGTCTACCGGGTCTCGCCGTGTCCGCGCTGTGGTTCGGCGCCATCCAGTTCCGCAACTGGCGCACGTTCACACCGAGGGCGCGCCACCGGCGCCGCGGCGGGAGCTGCGCGTGCGGGACCTGAGCCGGTCGCACCGCCGCGCCGCACCAGCTCCCGGCCCCACCCGCGGGCGGGTGCCTCGACCCAGCGGTGGGTCAGCACGCACAGCGGCAGCAGCACGGCGTAGAAGGCGGGCACCAGCAGCGGTCCGTGCGGGTGCCCGCGGCCGATCGTGCCGTCGCTCACGGCCAGGAGCACGGGGTGCAGCAGGTAGACCGAGTAGCTGATCGTGCCCAGGCCGACCAGCCAGCGCGGTGTCCGCAGGCGCCGTGCCGCCAGGCCGATGCCGAAGGTGAGCACGGCCAGCAGGAACGCCAGGATCCAGCCGCGCCGGGTGGAGTGGGCGCCGTCGCCGTGCCAGTAGGCGCTCCCGACGGCGCAGGCGACCACGACGACGGCCGTGCAGGCGGCGTACCGCCAGGTGCTCTGCCCGTTCTCGGCCCGGTGGACGGCCGTGCCGAGGAACATCACGGCCAGCACCACCAACCCCTCCCACACGGGCACCGTGCCGTTGGAGGCCACCAGGACGAGCGCCAGCACCCCGCCCAGCACACCGCCGAACACGCGCGGCACCGGTGATCCCGCGCACCCGCAGCCGATCGCCACCACCAGGGCGACCGAGGCCAGCGCGATCAGCGGGACGGTGCCGACCGCGCCGGAGAGCGCGGAGACCGGCAGCGCGAGCCCCACCGCCGCGCTCACGGCGGCGAGGCAGGCGAAGGTGACGGCGACCGCCCCCGACCGCCGGTGCTGCCGCACCGCGAAGAGGGCGACGACCACCAGGTAGAACGCCATCTCGTAGGACAGCGTCCACAGGACGATCAGGAGGCTGGGCGTCCCCAGGAGTTCCTGGAGCAGGGTGAGGTGGGCGACGAACCCCGCGGCGCCGCCCTGCCCGCGGGCCTGCGCCAGACCCGCCAGGTCGGCGGCCAGCGCGGCCGCGACGACGACCGCCCACAGCGGGTAGATGCGGAACACCCGGCCGATCCAGAACGCCCGCACGTCTCCCCGCCGTTCGAGCGAGGCGGGGATGATGTAGCCGCTGACCAAGAAGAACACCAGGACGCCGTACCTGCCGGTGTTGAACTCCGGCACCAGTTCGCGGCGCAACTCCGCGAGGTAGGAGTACGACGAGTGCTCGAACACCACGACGAGCGCCGCGATGCCGCGCAGCGCGTCCAACCAGTCCACTCTGGACGGACCTGGCCGCGGCGCGGGAGACGTCGGTGACGGCCGCTGCGACGGGGCGAGGGGTGCGGGCTCCATACCCCTTCCACGGAGCACCGCTCCGCGAGGTTGTCCGGACACCGGGTTCTCGTCGCCGTCGTGGTGGAAAGAGCGTTGTCGCGCAACGGTTGCGGGCACACGTGTCCCCCAGACGGGCTCGTGGCGCTCACCCGGCCGCCATCAACAGCTTCACCACGAGGCCCGTGCGGATCCTGGCGGGGCCCACCGCGGCGGGGCGGTCGGACGCTCCCAGCGGTGACATGCCGTCGAGCCTGCGGTTCTGCTTGCCGTCGGCTTCCGTGGCGAACATCGCCACGGCGGTCGCGGTGGTGCCGTCGTTGCCCACGGTCCACGCCCACCGCCCTCCGTCGTCCACCGCGCTGTCCAGGAAACCGCGCGCCACGGTGACCTCGTGGGGTGCGGGGTCGTCCTCGGGCACGGGTGCCCGCCACACGACCCGCCCGTCCTTGCGGACCTCGGCCACGTGGTGCGGTTCGCGGTAGGCGGTGCCGAGCGAGGCGAACGCGGCCGCCGCGCGCATCGGGGTCGTCGCCAGGTCACCGGGGCCCGGCGGCCTCCCGTCGTCACGGGCGTCGAAGATCCGCTTGTCCTCCAGGGATTCCGCGAGGGACGACGTGTCGTCCCGTCGGAGTGCGGCCAGCTGGAACTTCAGCAGCGTGTCGCCCAGCGACCCGATCGGACCGTTCGCCTGGAAGGCGTCGTTGAAGCTCTGCTCCAGGTAACCGGGTCCGCCGCGGAAACCGACGATCGCGCCGGTGGCGACGTCGACCGACGCGACGGCCAGGTGCACGTCCCGGTCCTCGGGCCTGGCCGGGTCGAGGTTCGCCAGCCCCTCCGCCACGGCCCGGTCCACCGCGGCCATCCGGTCCGGCCGGTAGGTCGTCACGACGGTGTAGCCGCCCCTGGCGAGCATCGCGGCGTCCGGCACCTCCGGGTTCCGCTCGTGCAGGCCGTTGAGGTACTGGGTGGCCGCGTCGACCGCGTACCCGTTGACCCCCGACAGCTCGTTCGGTTCGTAGCGGACCGGTTCGGGGAAGGCCGTCCCGGCGCGCTGCCGGGCGTCGAGCCAGCCCTCCTGGACCATGCCGTCCAGCACGTAGTCCCACCGCTCCCGCAACGCCGTCGCGGCCTCGGGGTCGCTCGGCGCGGTCGCGTAGTAGTACGGGGCCGCGATGACCGCGGCCAGGTAGGCGGCCCGTGCCGGGTCGTCGGCCAGCGAGGCGACGGGCACGCCGAAGTAGGCGCGCGCCGCCGCCTCGATGCCGTAGGTGCCGCGGGCGAAGAACGCGGTGTTGAGGTAGTCCCGCAGGATGGTGTCCTTCGGGGTCCGGTCGGCGATCTTGATCGACACGAGGATCTCCTCCGCCTTGCGGCTGAAGGTCTGCTCCTGCGTGAGGTAGTAGTTCTTCACGTACTGCTGGGTGATCGTCGAGCCGCCCTGGAGGTTCCCGCCGTCGCCGGTGAGGTTGTTCTTCACCGCCCGCAGCAGACCCGTGACGGACACGCCGGGGTCCCGGTAGAACGAGCGGTCCTCGGCCGCGAGGACGGCCTCGCGCACCACCCGCGGGATCTGGTCGAACTCGACGGGCTGGCGGTTGACGCCGACGTGCGTGACGCGCGAGCCGTCGGACCAGGTGAAGATCGTCGCCTCGCGGGTGGCGAAGTCGTTGGGCGCCGGGATCTCCACGACCGACAGCGCGATGGCGAACGCGGCCCCGGCGAGCACCACGACCAGCAGCACGACACCCGCCACCAGCTTCGGCGACGGCAGGAACCGGCGGACCGCCCGCAGGACGGCTCTGCGCCGCGGTCCGCTGGTCCGGGTGGTCGTCGGGACGTCGTCCGCCCCCGGACCGCCGCCGTCACTTCCTGCCGCCGGGCTCGTGCTGTCGTCGCTCATCACCGGATGACACTCGTCGGGGCACTCCGGGGGTTGCACGGTGGCGAAGACCTGCCACCGCGCTAGCGGCGGACGCGGCCCCACGGCTTGAAGACGGAGAGCACCGTCGCGAACGTCAGCAGCGCCAGGGCGGTGGTGGCGAGGAACGAGACGAACCAGATGTCCCGCAGCGGTTGCTCGCCGGTGGAGAGTTCGCCGATC
This sequence comes from Umezawaea sp., assembly GCF_036375055.1. GTDB lineage: Bacteria > Actinomycetota > Actinomycetes > Mycobacteriales > Pseudonocardiaceae > Umezawaea. The sequence continues at coordinate 28,036 of NZ_DASUSQ010000114.1, read as the reverse complement.
GGTCCCAGGAACGCCGTCATGAGCGCGCAGGCGACGACGTTGAGCACCAGCTTCACCGCGACCCACCGGTAGCGGACCAGGCCCCACTTGGTCGCGAGCCCCAGCAGCACGCCGGTGACCAGGCACACGAGGCCCGCGACGAGCCCGCAGAGCAGCAGCGGGACGACGAAGTGGTCCGCGAGCGCCTGGTGCGGGGAGGTGCGGTCGTCGCCCGACCGCGCCCAGCCGATCGCCACGAGCACGGCGGACACGACGTCGACGCCGATCCAGGTGCCCGCCGACACGACGTGCGTGACGAGCACGGTCTTGCGCAGCCGGGTGGGCACGGGCAGGCGGACCCGGTTCACCGGTGCGGGCTCGGCGGTGGGCGGGGCGAGAGGGGGCATGGTCGTCCTTGTCCGGTGCGGGGAACGGGGGCGGCTTCCGGTTTTCCCGGTGGGTTCGCCGTGTTCCCCGAGAATGGTCGGAGTGGAGCGCGAAGGCGTCCTCCAGGCGCAGGTCCCGCGCGTACCGCGGTCGCGGTACGGCGATGGAGTCGCAGGTGGAGGGCGTGCCCGGAGTTGCGTTCGGGTAATTCGACACGTGATTCCGGTGCACTTGCGTTTGGTCGTCCACCGCGGCGGGAATCGACCCCTTGCACTAGCGGGATCGTGTGCGGGAGGAGATGCCGGGTGATGTTCGAGGGATTCGAATCACGGCGGATCGACGTGGGCGAGGCGTCCATCTTCACCCGGTTCGGGGGAGGAGGGCCCGCCGTGCTGCTGCTGCACGGCCACCCCAGGACGTCCGCCACCTGGCACCGCGTCGCCCCCGCGCTGGTGGAGCGCGGCTTCACGGTCGTGTGCCCCGACCTCCGCGGCTACGGCCGATCTCGGGGCCCGGCCCCCACCCCCGACCACGAGGGCTACTCGAAGCGCGCGGTCGCCGGTGACCTGGTGGCGGTGATGAGGTCGCTCGGCCACGAGCGGTTCCTGCTGGCGGGCCACGACCGGGGCGGAGCCGTGGCGCTGCGCCTCGTCCTGGACCACCCCGAGGCGGTGTCGCGGTTCGCGGCCCTCGACTGCCTGCCCATCAGCGAGCACCTGTCCCGCACCACCGCGACGTTCGCGACCCGGTGGTGGCACTGGTTCTTCTTCGCCCAGCCCGACATCCCCGAGCGGGTCATCAACGCCGACCCGGACAGCTGGTACCGCGGCGACCCGGAGAGCATGGGCCGGGAGAACCACGACGAGTGGCGCGAGGCCGTGCGCAACCCCGACGTGGTGCGGGCGATGCTGGAGGACTACCGGGCCGGGCTGACCGTCGACCGGGACCACGAGGAGGCCGACCGGAAGGCCGGGAGGCGGATCACCTGCCCCACGCTGGTCCTGTGGTCGCTGCGCGACGACCTGGAGGAGCTCTACGGCGACCCGCTGGAGATCTGGCGGGACTGGGCGCCCGACGTGCGCGGGCACGGGATCGACTCGGGGCACCACGTCGCCGAGCAGGCCCCGGAGCCGCTCACCGCCTCGCTCGCCGACTTCTTCGGGGCCGGGTGACCCGCCAGCCGCGGGACGACCGGGCTCGGGCCGTCCGGCTAACCTGGGGGCCATGCCGAGGACAGACGCGGGACACGGGGTGGTCGCCGCTGCACCGGAACGGGTGTACGCCGCCCTCGTCGACCCCGAGGCGCTCGCGGCCTGGCTGCCGCCGGAGGGCATGAGCGGCCGGTTCGAGCGGTTCGACGCCCGTCCAGGGGGGTCGTACCGGCTGGTCCTGACCTACGCGGACGCGTCGGCGTCGCCGGGGAAGGCCACCGCGGACTCCGACGTCGTCGAGGCGCGGTTCGTCGACCTCGTCCCCGGCGTCCGGGTGGTGCAGGCGGTCGACTTCGTCTCCGACGACCCCGCCTTCTCCGGCACGATGACCATGACCTGGGAGGTCACCGCCGTCGAGGGCGGGACGCGGGTCGACGTCCGCGCCGACGACGTGCCTGACGGCATCTCCGCCGAGGACCACGCCGCCGGGCTGGCCTCCTCGCTGGCGAACCTGGCCGCGTACCTGCGAACGGACGCCTGAGCCCCGCCCTCCCGTCGGTAACCCGAAGCCATCTCCGGCGTTGACCGGGCGCGGTGCCGGGTTCTGTGCTGCCCGGCCGGACCCGGTCCGGCCCGCCCGTCAGCGGTCGCACCACCTTTCGGTCCACACAGGACTGATCGGTGCCACCGCGGTCCGGTCGGGCCCGCCCCGGAGGCATGTCGGTTCCCCCGAGAACCTGCCAGTATTCCGCTGCGGGGGGACACACGGCCTGGGGGCCGCAGCGGTTCCGGTTGTGCTGTCGAGGTCCTCGCCGTCATGTCTGGAGGGGACCGAAGCATGAGATCGAGACGAGTGGCAGGCCCGTTCGCCTGCGTCGTGGCCCTGGTGTGCGCGCTGGTCGGCACGACGGCGCACGCGGAGCCCGCGCCGTCCGCGCCACCGGCGCCGGACGGCCCGGTGGAACTGGTGGAGCTGGGAACCGAGACCACGCGCGTGTTCCAGAACCCGTCGGGGACGCGGACGGTGGAGGAGTTCGTCCGACCGTTCCGCGCGAAGACCGAGGACGGGTGGGAGCCGGTCGACACGACGCTGGTCCGCGACGAGGACGGCACCGTGCGGCCGAGGGCGACGCCCGTGCCGGTGCGGCTCTCGGGCGGCGGTGACGGTGTCATGGCGAGCGTGCGGCGCGACGGCGAGGAGTTGGCGCTGTCCTGGCCGGACGCGCTGCCCGAGCCCGAACTGGACGGTGACACCGCGACCTACCGCGAGGTGCTGCCGGGGGTGGACCTGCTGCTGCGGGCCGACCTGGACGGGTTCTCCCAGGTGCTGGTGGTGCACGACGCGACGGCGGCGGCCAACCCGGCGCTGCGCGAGATCCGCTACGGCACGTCGGTGCGGGGCGTGCGGATCGTGCCCGGCGCGAACGGGTCCACGACGGCCGTGGACGACACGGGGACCGCGGTGTTCGTGTCCGGCACCCCGGTCATGTGGGAGACGCCCGCCGTCGCGAGCGCCCGCGCGGCGAGCGCGGCACCGGAGGTGGAGCAGCTGCCGATCGGGCTGGAGGTCCGCGACGGTGAGCTGGCCGTGCTGCCGGACGCGGCGGTGCTCACGTCGCCGACCACGTCCTTCCCGCTCTACATCGACCCGTCCTACAGCGCGACGCAGTACCGCTGGACGTCGGTGAACTCCTACGAGCCCACCACGTCGTACTGGACGAGCCAGCGCGACAGCGCGCGCGTGGGCTACCAGAGCTACAGCTCTCCCACGTCCCGCTACCGGTCGCTGTTCCAGGTCAACACGGCGCCGTTCGCGGGCGGGCGCGTGCTGAACACGTGGTTCGCCGTCACGCTCGACCACTCCGGGGGGTGCGCCGCGACCCCGGTGGACTTCTGGCACACCAGGGCGATCGACCCGGCCAGCGCGGTCACCTGGAACAACACCACCTCGCACTGGTTGACCAAGCTGGACACCCGGTCGGGCAACGCCAACGAGGCGGGCGGCTGCGGCACCACCCAGCCGGACCTGCCGATGGAGTTCTCCTCGACGGCGCTGAAGACGTTGGTGCAGACCACGGCCACCAACGGGACGGGCACGCTGACGTTCGGCTTCCGCGCGCCCGCCGAGAGCGACAACGACCAGTGGAAGAAGTTCCTCCCCGCGACCGCGCGCCTGGTCGTCGAGTTCAACATCGCGCCGCGCCCGCCGCTGAACTTCACGACGGTGCCGCCGACGCCGTGCGGCACCGCGACCGCGCCGACGGCGCTGAGCACCGCCACTCCCACGTTCTCCGCCATCGCGTCCGATCCGGACAACGACAACGTGCGCGGCCAGCTGGAGGTCCTGGACGGCGACACGGTGCTCAGGACCGTGGACGGGCCGACGATCGCCTCCGGCGGGGCGTTCACCTGGACACCGCTGCCGACCGGGGTGCTGCCCGAGGACCAGCCCGCGAAGGTGTTCAACTACCGCTCCCGGATCTGGGACGCGGGGCTGCCGAGCACCGATTCCCCGCGCTGCTACTTCACGGTGGACCGCTCCCGGCCGGGGCTGCCCACCATCACCTCCGCCGACTTCCCCGACGGCGGACCGGTGCGCGCGGTGGGGGAGCTGGGCACGGTGACGTTCACCCGCGCGGCCGGTGACGTGGACGTCGCCGGGTTCCGGTACGGGTTCCAGCAGGACAAGACGACCATGTGGGTCGCGGCCGACGCGGCGGGCTCGGCCACCGTGCCGGTCACGCTGTGGGACGACTCGTCCGGCGGCACCAAGCCCCTCTACGTCCGCGCGGTCGACCGGGCGGGCAACATCAGCCCGTCCGGTCCGGTGTGGACGCTCACGGCGACGCTGAGGGCGGTGCCGGGCGCGGCGGTGCGCGCGGACACCAACGGCGACCGGCGGGCGGACTTCGCCACGCTGTTCGACCAGGGCGACGGCCGGACCGCGGCGTGGAACTTCCTGTCCACCGGCGGCGGGTTCTCCTCCGGGTACGTCGGCTGGGACACCGACGTGAGCGGCGGTTTCCCGATGTACCGGATCAAGAGCGCGAACGGCGACTTCGACGGCGACGGCCGCTCCGACATCGCCGTGCTGCGCGAGGACCCCGACCGCAGGGTGCGGCTGTTCCTGCTGCGCTCGGACGGCAACCGGTTCGACGCCGAGGGCGAACCGGCGTGGACCGGCGACTACCGGCTGTCCCACCTGCGGCTCGCGGCCGGTGACTTCGACGGCGACGGCGACGACGACCTCGCCGTGTTCCAGGGGCTCACGGGCGCGCAGACCAGGCTGTGGGTGCACCACGCGAGCGGCGGCGGCGGGTTCGCTGCGCCGGTCCAGCAGTGGGACAGCGGGGCGAACGGGCTGGACGTGAACCAGGTGTCGCCCGTCGCGGGCGACTTCGACGGTGACGGTGACGACGACCTCGCGGCGTTCCGCGGCGCCGCGGGCGCGACGACGACCAGGCTGTGGGTGCACGTCTCCCACCGCACGTCCTTCGCCGCACCGGTGCAGCAGTGGGACAGCGGCACCACGGCGTTCGACCGGGCGCGCGCCACGTTCGCGGTGACCGACGTCAACGGCGACGCGGCCGGTCGGGACGAGATCGTCGCCGAGTACGACCGGGGCAACGCCTCCGCGCAGGTGGTGGTGTTCACCGCGGGCACCGGCACGTGGGCCACGTCGGTCGGCTGGGACAGCGGCGCGGCGGGCACGTTCGACGCCGCGAAGACCGTGCTGGCCGCGGGCGACTTCAACGGTGACGGGAAGGGCGACGTCGCGACGCTGTACGACACCGGCGGCGGCAACCGGCAGCTGCACACGTTCCTGTCCACCGGCACGGCGTTCGCGGCCAAGCGCACCGACTGGACCGGCAGGGTCGCCGACGTCGCCGACTCCGTGTACGTCGAGCCCGGCAGGCGCTACCGGCTGCACCCCAGCCACACCGACAAGTGCGCGGGCGTGCCCGCGGGCAACGTGGCCGACGGCGGGGCGGTGCAGCAGCAGGCGTGCGCGGCCGGGGTGGCGAGCCAGCAGTTCGAGCTGCTCCGCATCGGCGCCACGCCGTACTACCGGATCAAGGTCGCCTCGTCCGGCAAGTGCCTGGACATCGGCGGCTACAAGCGGGAGGACAACGTCGCCGTGGCGCAGTGGACGTGCGACTCCTCCGGTGTGCCGCAGGCGAACCAGCAGTTCCGGCTGGACTACGTCAGCGGCTCCGGGATGGACGTGGTGGTGCAGCCCCGGATCGTGCACAGCGACAAGTGCCTGACCGTGGCGGGCGCGGGCACGGGCGACAACGTGGCCGTGGTGCAGCTGACCTGTTCGGGCACCGCGAACCAGCGGTACGTGCTGCGCGTCGAGCCGTAGCGGAAGGGGGTGGCCGCGCCACCGGCGCGACCACCCCCTGACCGGGTGTTCCTGCTCAGCTGAACTCGGGGAAGTCCTCCGCGATCCAGTGGAGGGCTTCCTCCGGCGAGTCGCGGACCGCGTCCTTCAGCCGCTCCAGCAGGTCGAACCTGCCGATCTGCTCCAGCAGCACGGCGAGGGCGCGCAACTCCTCCCACCGCTCGGGGTCGGGGTTCGCGATCTCCCGTGCCGCCAGCTTCTCCAGTTGCGGGTCCCGCATGTCCGGCCGCAGACCGGCCAGGACCCATCTGGCTCGGTTCGCGAACGGCCCCTCGCCGAGCGCCGAGTCGAACAGCTCCGGCAGCAGCGCCCGGACCAGCTCGGGCCGGTCCGGGGCGCGGTCGTGGATCAACCGCAGGGCGGCGTGCTGGCTCAGACCCGAGGCGAACACCGCGCGCAGCACCTCCACCGCGTCGTCACCGCCCAGCAGGGCGTCCGCGGCGCGGTCGTGCTCCGCGGCAGCGCGTTGGAGCGCTTTCCACCTCTTGTCCACCACCGGCTCCCTAGCGCTTGACCTTGCCCTCGTACTTCCAATCTAGGCCCTCCACCTTCGCCTTGTACTCGGCGAACGGCATCTTGCGGGTGGGGTAGATGGTGTGGTGGCCCGGCGGGTTGTCGTCCTTGACCCACTCCAGGCCCTCCGCCAGCTTCGCACCCCTGGGCAGCTTCCACATCTGCTTGACGCTCGTGTGCTGCTTCAGGGCTTCCTCGGAGTCGAACGTGGACTGACCGATGATCGGGTCCTTGCTGGTGCCCTTCTTCTTGTGCTGCGGCAGGACGTTGCCGTCCTCGTCCATCTCGAAGTCCTTACCGGCCCTGTTCGGGTTGACCTGCGGCCCCTGCGTGGTGTTCTTGCCGCTCGCGTAGAGGTCCGGCCGCTCCTTCTTGGGCTCCGGCTGCTTCTTGCGGGCCTTCTTCCGCTCCTTGGCCTTCTCCTTGACCTTCTTCCAGAGCTTCTTGGCCTTGTGCACCACCTTCTTGATGCGCTCGACGTTCTTCTTGCCTATCCACTTCGCTATCTTCTTCTTGGCCGCTTTCCAGATCTTCGACTTGACGATCTTCTTGATGATCTTGGGTATCCAGACCCTGACCATCTTGACCACCAGGACCTTCACGGTCTTGACGACCCAGGTCCACTTGATGCCGACCTTCTTGGCGAGCCACTTGATGCCGGACCAGACCTGCTTGCCGACCCAGCTGCCGACCCGCTTGAGCACCGGCACCACGTACCGCTTGACGACCGGCACCAGCACCTTGGTCACCACGACCCGCGCCACGACCACCCAGAACCGGCCGTCCGGGTCGGAGTAGGTGACCGGGTTGTTGTTGGCGTAGGCGTAGGCGTTGAGCTGCTGGGGTTCGTCGAACGCGATCTCCGGGTCCGTCGTGACGAACCTGCCCCGCACCGGGTCGTAGGCCCGCTCTCCCAACTGGGTCAGGCCGGTCTCGTCGACGGTGCCGCCGACGAAGCCGCGCTGGTTCGGCCACGACGCCGGTGCCGCGCCCCGGACCGAGCCGAACGGGTCGGTCCGCCGCCGCGTCACCGCCTGCGTCTCGGCGTCGATCGACACCTCGGCCGTGCCCACGTGGTTGGGGTCCATCCAGTGCAGCCGGTCGTCGGCGGTGCGCACGGCGACCGTCTCGTCGTCGTGCACGTAGTGCCGCGTGCCCTCCAGCACGTCGGCGGGCGTGAGCAGCACCTCGGTCGTGCCCAGGTACAGCGTGGTACCGCGGCTGTCCTTGCGCAGCAGCCGCTCGCCGTCCGCGTCGTAGGTGTACGACGTGACCTTGGCCCCCTCGGTGACCTTGGTCAGCTGGCCCTCCAGGTCCCACTCCAGGACCTGGTTGGGTGCCGAGCCGATCTTGCGACCGGTCGTGTTGCCGACCGCGTCGTAGCCGAACTCGTCGACCGACGTGCCCGCCGGACCCGTGGTGGTGATCTTCTGCACCGCGTGCGGCCGGGGCTGTCCCGGTGCCGGGTAGGTGTAGGTGCTGGTCGTGGCCGTGCCGTCGGCCGCGACCTTCGTCTCACCGGTCCGGTTGCCCACCTTGTCGTAGGTCCAGTTGTGCCGGTACGGCGCCGGGCCGCCCAGCGCGCTCGTCCCCGGTCCCTTGGCGCAGTCGCCGTCGGCGGGTGTCCACGCGTCGGTCATCCGGCGCAGGTGGTCGCTCCGGAAGCACTGCGTGTCGGCCGGTTCGCCGGTGTCGGCGCCCGGCTGGTTGTGCAGGCGGGTGATGTTGCCCGCCTGGTCGTAGCCGAACGACGTGTTGGCCACGAGGCGGCCCGCGGTCTCCCGCTCGGTGACCGTGCGGGTCAGCCGCCGGGTGCCGATCTCGTACTCGGCGGACCGCTTGACCCACTTGCCGCCCGCGGACAGCGTCACCTGCTGCGGTTCCGAGTACGGCGTGTAGGTGGTGCCGGTGACGTAGCTCGACTTGCCGGACAGCGTGGTCGGCAGGCCGAGGTTGTTGTAGCCGTAGGTCAGGGTCTCCGTCGCCAGACCGCCCGCGGCGGGCATCGTGGTCGTGGCGACGTCGCCGTCCGGGCGGTAGGTGGTGGCGAACTGGTAGGTGCCCGCCAGCTTGCCCTCGGACGCCGGGACGGTGATCTTCACCCCGGTCGGCCGGTTGCCCGCGTCGACGCCCGTGACCTCCTGCTTGAAGGCGTTGCCACCGACGAACCGGGTGGACGACACCGCCACACCGGGCACCGCGGTGCCGTCGGGCAGCGTGTCGTACCCCCACTCCGCGCGCTTCGGGCCGGCCAGCGTCCCCTCGTGCACGGCGGTCCGCCTGCCGATGTCGTCGTAGGCGAACGCCAGCGCCGTGCCCCGCGAGTCCTTCCTCGTCGCGACCTGGTCGCCGTCGTTGTAGGTCGTCTCCAGGACGCCCCGGTCCGGGTCGGTGCTCTTGACCTCCCTGCCCAGCAGGTCGTACTCGTACCGCCAGACGTTGCCCGCCGGGTCGGTCACCGTCTCCAGCTGGCCGTGGGGCGTGTAGGTGTAGGAGGTCTTGTCGTACTCGCCGGTCGGGGAGGACCCCTTGTACTCGCGCAGCTCGGTGAGCCTGCCCTCGGCGTCCATGAACTTGCTCGTCGGCGTGGCGCCCTCGGGCGGGTCCGTGTCGTAGCGGCTGCCCGAGTAGCTGTGGGTGGTCCGCCACCTCTCGACGCCCTCGACCTTGAACACCTCGGCCGTGAGCCGGTCCCTGCCGTCGTACTCGAACACCGTCTGCGCGGGCAGCGCCGCCTCGTCCGGCACCACCACGTCGGTCCCCGGAGGGGCGTCGTTGTAGTAGGGGCCGTTCGTCTTGATCTCCAGGCCGCGCGCGTCGTAGATCGTGTCCGTGACGACGCGCCCGCCGCCGGGCGCCGGGTCCTGGCTCTGCCGCTCCCGCATCCGGCCGTCGAACAGGTCGACGTCGGTCGCGTAGCCGCCGTCGGGTTGCAGCGTGCGGTTGGTGACGGTGTTCGCCCCGTTGGCGCGCACCAGGTAGGCGTGCTCCGTGCTCGGGCTCTGCGACCGGTCGCGGCCCGGCTCCCACGTCTTCACGACGCGGCCCAGCGGGTCGTACGCGGCCTCCGAGCGCTTGCCGTTGGTGTCGACCCTCGCGGTCGGCTCGCCCCACGCCGTCTCGTACTCGGTGTGCGACGCGTGGCCCAGCGCGTTGGTCATCGTCACCTTCGTGACCGGACCGCCGACCGCCGAGACGTAGGTCGTCGTGCTCTTCGCGCCGAACACGTCGGTCACCTCGGTCTCGCGACCGAACTCGTCGTACTTCGCGCGCGCCACCGTCTTGAACGTCGGCTGCCCGTTCGCGAACCCGCTCAGCTCGTCGCGCCGCGTCGGGTCGCCGCGCAGCGGCTGCGCCCCCAGGGTGTCGCTGCCGTCGAAGAACGTGCGCTCGACGTCGACCAGGTCCGCGGGCAGGTTCGGCGTCTTGCCGCACGCGACCGCGACGGTCTCCTCCTGGTACTCCACGTCCAGGACACCCGTGGTAGGGTTGTGCGAGTAGCTGTAGCGGGTGCACGTGTCGTCGTTCGGGTTGGCCAGGTCGTGCAGCTCCTCCGTCCGCTGGAGCAGCCCGGCCGCGTCGTAGACGTTGTTCGTCCCGGTCTTCAGCGTGCCGCCGTCGGGGTGGAACTCCGTCTGCCGCACCGCCGACTCGCCGACCTTGTGCGCCTTGGTCGTGCCCCAGCTGCGCACGCGGGTCGCCGTCGGCGCCGAGACCCACGGGTCCGTGATGGACCGCTCGGTGACCTGGCCGCCCGCCCGGTCGTAGGTGATCCGCTCGCGCTCGGCGCCCGCGAGGTCGTTGCTGTCCTCGACCGCCACTCCGGTGGAGTCGACGACCTTGACGTCCTTCACGCCCCCGGCGGCCGTCCTGTCCTCGTCCATGCCGCGGAAGTAGAGGACCTCGGTCTGCTCGCGCTCACCGCCCACGACGCCCTTGAGCGTGCGGACGCGGTCGTAGCCGCGCCACTGCGACCAGGTCTTGCGCTCGGCCGGGATCAGGCCGTCCTCTTCGTCGTGGTGCCACGCCGGGGTGCCGACGTAGTCCATCTGCGTGACCTCCGGCGCGAGGCCGGTCGTCAGGTCCTTCTCGGTCACGTCGGACACCACGTACTTGTGGAACCAGTCCGTGCGCTCCTTCGACAGGTCGTCGAGCGAGTCGGGCGTCCACTTGAGGGGGTGGCACCGCTTGGCGTTGGTGTCCTGCGCGGGCAGGTTCGACGGTGCCGCGCACTCCTTCGGCAGGTAGTTCACCGCCAGCTCGCCGCCGGTCTCGGACTTGATCGCCTTCATCCGCCACCAGTTCATCGGCGGGATGCCGTCGATGCCGTCCACCCGGTTGGCCAGCTGGAGGCCGTCGAAGTTGACCGGGGGCAGGGTCGCGGTGCCGCCGACGTGACCGGTGCGCTGGATCGACGCGAGCCACATCCCGGCGCGCGTGCCGTCACCGGGCGCGGGGAAGCTGTGCGTCAGCGTCCACGAGTCGACGTCCTTGGGCGCGGTGGAGTTCCACACCTTCGTGGTGATCTTCGCCAGCCGCTTCTGCGTCCAGAACGTCGGCGTGTACTTCGCGCCGCAGTTCGTGGTGCTGGTGCACTGCTGGTCCAACGGTGTGTCTGGCCAGTTCTGCGGCTGCGTCGTGACGCACTGGGTGCCGGGGACGCACCGGTCGGCCACCGTCATCACGACCTGGGCCACGGCGGGCTTGGTGTAGACCTCGCCGTCGCGCTGCCCGTACTCGATCCGCTCCAGGTACCCGTCCCGCACGTAGCCGCTGACCTTGGTGGCGGTCAGGTTGCGGGAGTAGTTGTTGGTCTCGGTCTTGTAGAAGTAGCTCATCGTGCTGCCGTGCGCGTCGACCACGTAGTCGAGGTTCCAGCGCCACGCCTGCGTGCAGTACGACGCGTCGAACGTGCTCTGCCTGCACGGTTCGCCGGTGTGGTTGCCGAAGACCGGGACCGTCCACGCCGAGTTCGTCGCCTGCTCGCCCGAGACCCACCCCGGCAGCTTGTGCAGGCCGAAGAAGTACTGGACGCCGTCCTTGGTCGTGACCTTCCACGACTCGCCGTCGTTGTCCCCGTTGTCCGTGCCGGTGACCCGCTCGATCTTCGAGCCGTCGTCGTTGCGCAGCCGCCACGCGCCGGTCGCGTCGTCGCGCACCAGTTCGCCGCCGCTGCCGTTGAGCGACAGCGTGGCGTTGTCCGTGCGCCAGCACAGGTCGCCGGTCTTCTTGGCGTTGTTGCCGTCCTTGGTGTCGGAGGCGCACCCGGTGTAGCGGCGCTCGATGTAGCCGCCGGGGTTGAAGTCGAAGCCCTCGCCCGCCCAGCTCGGCTGGTTGTTCGTGGCCGAGGTGCGGGCGTCGACGCTGCCCGAGGAGTACGACAGCGTCAGCTCCGGGTCGGGCCCCTCCAGCGCGGGCGGGACGCCCATGTCGTACTGCCAGGTGAAGTCGCCCGAGGACTCCCCGGTCGACCACGTCGACCCTGGGGACAGCGACGACGCCTGGTAGTCGCCCGCCCCCGAGGAGGCCGCCGCGGTGATCGCGAACAGCTGGTTGTCCTCGCCCGGCGCCACGTCCGCCGCCAGGGTGCCGGAGCCGTCGTTGCTCGTCCTCACCGGAATCGCCTGGCAGTCGGCCTCGTCCGGCGACGTCAGCGCGCACTCGGGGAGCACGGCCAGTCGCAGCCGGGTCGCCCAGTCACCCCCGTAGGCGTCGCGGAAGCCGGAGTAGTCGACCTTCACCTCCACCGGCTCGTCCTTCGCCCCGGCGAGCCGGAACACCGGCCCGTCGAGCCGCCGGTCGAGGACCTCGACCCGGACCGCCTTCTCGGTCGCGGCGCGCGCCCGCGCGTCCGCCTTCCTCGTGACCGTGATCGGGCCCGCCGACGCGGACGCCTGCCGTGCGCCCAACCGCGCCTCGGTGGAGGTGGCCGCGGGCCAGGAGATCGCGGGCGATCCCTTGAGCGCCTTGTCCTCCGCGGCATCGGGTTCGTTCGGCCGCACCGCCACCGCTGTGGTCGGGACGGACTTCTCGGTGGACGCCGACCACTCCGGCTCGGCCAGTGCGCTCGGCGGGATCGCTGTGACGAGACCGGCGGCCACCACAGCGGCTATCGCCGCACCGGTCCATCTGCGGGATCTAGGAATCATGCAGTGCCCTCCCACGCATGCTTCACCACTCAGGCATGACTGCCTGGGAGGAATACTCGGGGTGGGAGGGATCCGCAGACACACTTTTCGCCACGGCCTAAAGTTCTTCCGCTCCAACGGGATTCGTGCCCGGATCACCGATCGCGCCGAATGCGTCCGGTCGGCTCAGCGATCGTCCTGATCGGATCCGCAGTCGGTGCAGCGGCCTTGCTCCGACTCCCAGAAGTTGGTTCGTGGTCCCGCAACCACCGCGTCCGGGCGGCGGGAGGGCGGACCGCCCTCCCGCCGGGATCACGACGCGGCGGCGCGCAGGGCCCAGAAGTTCGAGCGGTACTGGTCGTGGACGGACGCCGACTCGATCCGCAGCAGCGTCTCGTCGTTCTCCCGCAGCGCGGCGTTGGAGTAGTTGTGGCTCCCGGTCATGACCCACTTGGAGTCCTTCTTGCCCGCGTACGTCCCCTCGACGAGCAGGTACTTCGAGTGGACCTCGTGGGCGCCCGCGATCTGGTGCAGCACGATGCGGTCGTTGCCGGTGAGGTAGCCCCGGCTGCCGGCGTCGAGGGTGGTGTAGACGACCTCGATCCAGCACTTCTCGTTGGCGAGGTCGCGGAGCTCGCGCGCGATGTCGTCGCGGCTGAAGTACCACATGGCGATCCGGATGACGGTGCGTCCCGTCTCCGTCCCCGTCGAGGTGTTGCCCTCGCAGGTGACGTTCTCGTTCAGCATGTTGTAGATGGTGTCGCTGGTCTCGTCGCTGCCCGCCCTGGGGAAGAAGTAGGCCTTGACGGCGCCCGCGGAGACCGTGCGGTAGTAGTCGCTGTTCTTGACCTTGGCGGCCAGGTCGTCGAAGTAGGCGAGGTAGGCGTTGTACAGCGCGGTGTTGCCCACGGTGGTGACGGCGTTGTTCCACAGCGCCGTGTAGTTGCCGGAGTTGAGGTTCGACGACTGCTGGACGACCACGTTGGACGACCCGAGCGTGGAGGAGAACAGGAAGAACTTGTTGTGCATGATCGGCGTGCCCTTGCTGCCGATGCACGCGGCGTCCTTCGTGCACACCGTGACCCTGCTGCCCAGCGCGCTGATCAACGACTTGGACGGTGCCGTGCCGGAGTCGGAGTGGTCGAGCACCACCCGCACGTCCACGCCCCGGTCGTGCGCGGCGACCAGGTCCGCGGCGACCCCCGCGTCGTTGAAGTGGAACATCGCCATCCGGATGCTCGACCCCGCGGCGGCCCCGTTGATCAACGACCGGTCGTGGTCGACGATCGCCCTCTGCCGCGCGGGGACGGTCGGGTCGTTGAAGATCGCCCCGCCCACCACGGCCGCCGCGGCGGGTTGTGCGGGGACGACCAGCGCCATCACCGCGAGCGTGCTGAACAACAACCTGACAACCCTCATCCGGGCACCTCCTGGGCGTGTCGCGAACCCCTGTACTACACCGGCGACCGGGAGGGACGGCCGACATTTCGCCGTGCTCGAAATAGGGCGTCCGGGATCGGGAGGGCGGTGCCGCCCTACGGGCGCGCGAGCAGGGCCGCGGGGAGCGCTTCGGCGAGCCAGGTCTCGGACTCGTCGAGCGACCAGCCGAGGTCGTCCGTGCGGATGAAGTAGGCCGCGTTGCAGAGGTGCAGCCAGAACAGGTCGGTGGCCCTCGCGACGTCGACGTCCTCGCGCAGCGCGCCCAGGTCCGCGAGCCGCTGGGCGGCGCGGGCGAGGCCGCCGCGCATGCCGGCGTGGGCCACCCGCTGGCTCTCCCGGACGGTCGGCTCCTGCGGCGCGGCGGCGGCGACCTGCCGCATCAGGTCCGACCACTGCTCGAACACGAGCCTGGTGGAGCGGACCACGAACAGGACCAGCTCCCGCGGGTCGTCGATCGACTCCATCGTGGCGAGGACCGCCACGACGTCCTCCGCCGTGGTGCCGGACTCGATCAGCGTGCGCAGCAGCCCGCTCTTGCCGCCGCCGACCGCGTAGACCGTGGCGGGCGCGACCCTGGCCGTCCGGGCGATCTCCTCCACCTTCGCGCCGAAGTACCCCTTGCGGACGAAGAGGTCGCGGGCCGCGTCCAGGATCGCCCGCTGCGTGGCCCTGGCGTACTCGGCCCTCCTGCCCGCGGGGACGGCGTCGTTCGGCGGAGGTGACACGCGGTGGATCTTAACTGCTACGGTGTCATCAGAGTTGACTCTGGCGAACCGACCCTGGTCTGGTGAATCAACCGGAGTCGGTCGCGGAAGGGCTCCGCGGGCGTCCTGACCGCCCGCGCCACCAGCACGACACACCGCGCCGATCGGCGCACGTCACACGGGACTGCCATGCGAATCCTCTTCACCGCGATGCCCTCTGCCGGTCACGTCCTCCCGCTGATGCCGCTCGCGGACGCCGCGACCGCCGCCGGGATCGAGACGGCGGTGCTGACCTCGGGGGAGTTGGCCGCGCTGGTCGCGCCGCTGCCCCTGCTGCCCGCGGGACCGTCCACCGAGGAGATGATCGACAGGACCGTGCGGCTCACCGGGTCCCACCCCGCCCAGCCGGGACCGGGGGCGGTGGAGATGTTCGCCGGGGTGCACGTCGACCTGGCCTTCGACGAGGCCCTGCGCCAGGCCGAGGAGTTCGGGCCGGACCTCGTCGTGTGCGAGGAGTTCGACTTCGTCGGGCCGATGGTCGCCGCCGCGCTGGGCGTCCCGTGGGCCGCGCACGGGATCTCCGGGCCGGTGCCCGAGGTGCTGTGGGCCGCGTTCCGCGACCGCCTGGCCGGGGAGTACCGGAGCCGGTCGCTGACCCCGGTCCCGAGGATCGCGCTGGTCGACCCGTACCCCGACGTCCTGCGGTCGTCCGCCGAACCGCCCGCCGCTGACCGGATCACCATCCGCCCCGTGGCGAACGGGCACGGGCGGGAGCAGGACGCCTGGCGGGGCGTCGAGTCCGACCTCCCGCGCGTCCTCGTCACGGTCGGGACCACGGTGCACGACGACGCCGCCCTGTCCGCGCTCGTCGCGTCCGTCGCCGACGCGGGCTTCACGGTCGTCGTGACGGCACGGCCGGAGCAGCTCTCCGCCGACGTCGACCCGCGCCGCGTGCACGCGGTCGGGTTCGTGCCCCTCGCCGAACTCCTGCCGACCGTCGACCTCGTCGTCACGGCCGGGGGCACCGGCACGCTCCTCGCCGCGCTGTCCCACGGCCTCCCCCTGGTGGTGCGGCCCTTCATCGCCGACCAGCCGTGGAACGCCGCCAGGGTCGCGGACCTGGGCGCGGGCGTCGTCGTCGACGACCCGGCGGACGCGGGAGCCGCCGCCCGCCGGGTCGCGGACGACCCGGCGTACCGGGAGGCGGCCGGGCGGGCGGCGGCGGGCCTGGCGTCGACGAACTCCCCGGAGGAGGCGCTGCGCGGGCTCCTCGCCCTGGTCGGCGCCCCGGCCTGACGGTGGTTCCCGCCCGGCCGGAACGGGTAGTACCCGGACCATGACGGATCTCGGGTGGGTGGGTGTGGTCAGGCACGGTGAGAGCACCGGCAACGTGAAGAGGGAGGAAGCGGAGGCGGCCGGGCTCGACGTCATCGACATCGCCGAGCGGGACGCGGACGTGCCGCTGTCCCCGCTCGGCGAGCAGCAGGCCGCCGCCGTCGGGCGCTGGCTGGCCTCCCTGCCGAGCGGGCGGCGGCCGGACGTGGTCGTGTGCTCGCCCTACCAGAGGGCGCTGAGCACCGCGTGGCTCGCGGTGGACGAGATCGGCTACCAGCCCGTGCGGCTGGTGGACGAGCGGCTGCGCGACCGCGAGCTGGGGGTGCTCGACCTGCTCACCGCGCGCGGGGTCGCCAACCGCCACCCCGACGAGCTGGTCCGCAAGGAACGGCTCGGCAAGTTCTACTACCGGCCTCCCGGCGGCGAGTCGTGGGCCGACGTGGCGCTGCGGCTGCGCTCCCTGCTGGGCGACCTGGAACGGCGCCACCAGGGCGAGCGGGTGCTGCTGTTCGCCCACGAGATGACCGCCTACCTGCTGCGCTACCTGCTGGAGGGCGTGCCGGAGAAGGACCTGCTGGCCCTGGCGCGCAACACCGTGGTCGCCAACGGGTCGGTGACCTCGTGGGTGCGCGAGGGCAGCGGGTTCCGGCTGGAGCACGAACACGCCACCGAGCACCTGCGGGACCGGGGCGTCCAACCGACGGAGAGCGAAGATGCCGAAACCGAATCGGTCTGAACCCACCCCGATCACCTCCGCGCTGCTGCGCGAGTGGACGCTGCCCAGCGACGGGAGCGGCACCGTGCTCGTGGTGGGCGGTGCCCGGCGGGCTCCGGGCGCGGTGCTGCTCAGCGGCATCGCCGCGCTGCGCACCGGCGCCGTCACCCTCCAGCTCGCGGTCGCCGAGCGGCACGCGTCCGGGCTCGGCCTCGCCGTGCCGGAGGCGCTGACCGTCGGCCTGCCCGAGACGGGGAACGGGGCCGTGTCCCGCGACGCCGCGGACGTCCTCGCCGACCTCGTCCCGGACGCGGACGCCGTGGTGGTCGGGCCGGGCCTGACCGACGCCGACGAGACCGGCGCGCTGCTCGACCGGCTGCTGCCGCTGGTCCCCTCCCACGTCCCCGTGGTGCTCGACGCGTTCGCGCTCGGCGCCGTCGGCAACCACCCCGACCTCGCCGCGCCCGTGCACGGCAGGCTGGTGCTGACGCCCAACACCGTGGAGGCCGCCTACCTGCTCGGCCGCCCGGACACCCCCGTCGAGGACCACGTGGACGCGGCCGTGGAGATCGCGGAGCGGCACCGGGCCGTGGTGAGCCTGATGGGCGTGGTCGCCGAACCGGGCGGACGGGTGTGGCGCGACGGGACCGGGCACGTCGGGCTGGCCACGTCGGGCAGCGGCGACGTCCTGGCCGGACTAGTGGGCGGCCTGCTCGCGTGCGCGGTCGACCCGGTCCAGGCGACCTGCTGGGCGGGCCACGCGCACGCGATGGCGGGCCAGCGGCTGGTGCCGAGGACCGGGCTGACCGGGATGCTGGCCCGCGAGCTGCTGGACGAGGTGCCGCTCGTGCTCGTGGAGCTGCGCGTGGGTTAGCGGCACGGTTCGGCCGCGCACAGCCTGGCCATCACCTCCTCCGGGTCGAGTTCCCACCGGATCACCCGCGGGTCGGGGCCGGAGGAGGTGAGGTCGTTGGACGGGTCGAACACGACGGCGTCGACCGGTCCCGTGTGGCCGGTCAGCGTCGCCACGTGCGCCCGGTCGGCGACCCGCCACACCGTGATCAGGCTGTCGTTGGCCGCGGACGCCACGGTCGTGCCGTCCGGGCTGACCGCGACCGACGTGACCTCGCCGCGGCCGGTGACCAGCGTGTGCGGCCCGGCGTCGTCCCACAGCGCGACCTCGCCGCTCGTGTCGCCCACCACCAGGGTGGACGAGCGGGGGACGGCCGCGACCGACTTCACCGCCGGGCCGCCGTCGCGCACGACCGCGACGTCCCCGGACTCCGGGTCCCAGCGCAGCACTCGGCCGTCCGCGCCGCCGGTGGCCAGCGCGGAGCCGACGAACGCCACGCTGTTGACCGGACCGGAGTGGCCCGTCGGCAGCGTCCGGCCCGGCTCCGGCGAGTCGAGGTCCCACACCACCACGGAGGCGTCCTTGCCGCCGGTGGCCACCTGCCTGCCCGACGGGCTCAGCGCCAGGCTCGTGATCGCGCCCTGGTCGCTGTGCCAGGTGCGCACCGGCTGCTCGCCCCGCCACGTGCTCAGCGTGCCCTCCGCGTCCGCGGCCACGAGCAGGCCGTCGGCGCGGAACGCCAGCGCGGTCACGTGCGCGGGCACGTCGATCCGGCCGACCTGCCTGCCCCCGCCGTCCCACAGCAGGATCATGCGGTCCCGCCCGCCGGTCGCCAGGAGCGCGCCGTCGGCGGAGATCGCGATGCCGTCCGGCGGGCTGGTGTGCCCGGTCAGGGGCGGCAGCGGCAGCCGCCACAGGCTCACGTTCTCGTCGCCGCCCGCGACGAGGTGCGAGCCGTCGGGGCTCAGCGCCGCCGCGTAGAACGGGTGCGTGCGGGTGATCAGCCCGGTGAGCCACCCGCCGTCCGGGACCCTCCACCAGCGGATGCTGCCGTCGTCGCTGGTCGACACGAGCTTCGTGCCCGCGGCGTCGAACTGCACCGACCGCACGCCCCCGACGTGCCTGCGCAGACCGGACTTCGCGCCCGTGGCCAGCACCCGCAGCACCACCTGGTGGTCGTCGCCACCGGAGGCGAGGGTGCGGCCGTCGTGGCTCAGCGCGACGGTGCGCACCGCGGCGTCGTGGTCGTCGAACGTCCGCGGCACGCCGTGCTCCACCACCAGGACACCCTTCTCGCCCGCGACCGCGAACACCTCGCCGTCGTCGCTGACCGCGAGGCCGTTGACCTCGCCGAGCTCGTGGACCACCTGGCCCGTCCGCGTCCAGTCCTCGGTGCGCCACACCTCCACCGCGCCGCCTGCCAGCGCCGTCACGGCGGTCCTGCCGTCCGCGGTGAACACCAGGGCCCGCACCCCCGCGTCCATCGTGACGGTCCGGAGCGGCAGGTGCGTGCGGGTGTCCCACAGCACCACGCGGCGGTCGTCACCCGCGGACGCGAGCACCGCGCCACCCGGTTGGAACGCGAGCGCCCGCACCGCGCCGTCGTGCTCGGCCAGCAGGAACGGGGAGTCGACCGACGCGGTGGCGCGCAGCAGCACGGTGTGGTCCTCGCCCGCGGTGGCGAACACCGTGCCGTCCTGGCTGAACGCGACCGCGCGCACCGGCCCCCGGTGGTCCTTCAGCACCGTTCGCGGGGGTTTGTACGCGGCGGTGCTCAGCAGCGCGCCGCGCGCCTCCGCGGTGGGGGAGGTGCGGTACGCGGACACCGCCAGCAGCGCGGCGGCGTCCGGCCACGACGCGCTGAGGTCCTGCGCCTGCACGGCGATCTGGCGCGACTCGGCGACCAGCCGCTGGCGCACGGCGCTGCGCCACTGCACCACGGCCACCGACGCCACCACCAGGCACACCACGGCCAGCGCGGCCAGCGCCTTCACCAGCCCGCGCAGCCTGCGGGCGCTGCGGTGCCCCGCCTCCCGCTCGGCGTTCTCCCCGTCGACGGCGGCCCGCAGGAACTCCCGCTCCAGCTCGTTGGACGACACCGCCCACTCCATCCGGCCCGCCAGCTCCCGCATCGCGGCGAGCCGGGCACCCCGGTACAGCAGCCCCGGATCGCGTCCCGTCGCCCGCCAGGCCGCCGCGGCCGTGGTGAAGTCGCGGTGCAGCCGCAACGACTCCCGGTCCTCGTCGATCCACTCGCGCAGCCGGGGCCACGCGCGCACCACGGCCTCGTGCGCCAGTTCCACGACGCCGTCCGCGACCACGACCAGGCGCGCGTTCGCCAGCACGTTCACCACGTGCGCGGTGTCGGTCGGCTTGCCCGCGGCCAGCACCTCGTCCAGCGGCGCGCGGCGGCGCAGGTCGTTGGCGTCGTCGTAGGTCTGCACCAGCCGCAGCAGCACCGAGCGGGCGACCACCTGACCACGGGGGGACAGCTCGGCGTAGGTGCTCTCGGCGGTGGCGGCCACGGCCCCCGCGACCCCGCCGCTGGCCCGGTAGCCGTCGAGCGTGAGCGTGCCGCGCTCACGCCGCCTCCACGTCTCCAGCAGCGCGTGCGAGAGCAGCGGCAGCCCGCCCGGTCTACCGCGCACGTCGGCCAGCGCCGCGGCGAGCATGTCCGGCTGCACCTTCAGCCCCGCCCGCACGGCGGGCTGCTCGACGGCCGCGCGCAGGTCGTCGTCGGTCATCGGCCCGACCAGAACCTGCCCGTCCCGCAGCGCCTCCACGAGCGCGGGCAGCGCGGCGCAGTGGCCGAGGAAGTCCGCGCGCACGGCCAGCACGAGCCGGTGGTCGCCGTCGAGCAGCGAGGCCACGAACGCCTCCCGCTCGGCGGCGCTGTCGACGTGCGTGAACAGCTCCTCGAACTGGTCGACCACGACGAGGTCCGCCGTGCCGCCCCGCCACGTCGTCGGCGTGGTGGTCAGCACCTCCCAGTCGTCCACCGCGGGCAGCAGACCCGCGTGGATCACCGAGGACTTGCCCGACCCGGACGGCCCGAACACCCCGACCACGCGCTTCCCCCGGACCCGGTCGACCAGTTCGGCGACCAGCTCCTCCCGGCCGAAGAACCGCTCGGCGTCGCGCTGCCCGAACGGTGTCAACCCTAGGTAGGGAGGGAAGTCGTCCCCCTCGCCCGTGGCGGCCTGCCGCCAGCGCTCCTCCCACTCGGCCGCGTCGCCGTCGCACGCCCGGACGTAGGCGAGCGCCACGGCAAGCGACGGCAGGTGCTCACCACCCGCGGCCTCGCTCAACGCCGTGGCGGAGTAGTGCGCGCGCTGGGCCAGCGACCGGTAGCTCGGCGAGCCCGCCTCCGCCCGCAACCGCCGCAGCTCCCACGCGAACCGCTGCACGGGACCGCTGTCGGGGTCGATGGAACGCTCTCGTCTGCCCACAGGACTCCTCGTCGCTTTGAACTCTTTTGATTGACCAGCTCCCGCGCGGGCTGCTGATCAATCCCGTTCGCCCTAGACCTTGTGGGGCGAAGGACGAGCGGGAGTGATCATGGGCAAACGTTGGAGCACGCTAGTTCTACTGGTCTGCACGTACGCGGTGGCCGCGGCGTTGCCGGTGCGGGCCGAGGAGGTGGACGACCTCATCCGCAGCAGGCCGGTGGAGGCCTTCTCGCTGACACCGGACTGGAGCCTGGAGGCCTACGCGGAGAACCTGGAGACCGCGCTCGGCACCACCAGGTCGGTCGCGGCGGTGCTCGGCGACGCGAACCGCCCGCTGGAGACCTGTTCGGGCACGCAGCAGCAGGCGCTCCCGGAGCACTACGCCCGCACGGACCACCCGCTGACCTCGGGGCAGATCCTGCACAGCAGCGACCGGTTCTGCTGGGACGACGGCGACAGCGAGGTCACCTACTGGCAGCCGCAGGGCATCACCGGCTCGTCCGACGCCGACGACGACGGCCTGTGGGGCGAGAACCGCGTCATGCTCGTCAGCTGGCACTACGACCTGACGGGGCCGGACAAGGGCGTGCGGGTGTCGTTCCTCGACGTGGCGAACCGCAGGTACCGGCACGTGCTGCTCGTCGAGCCGACGAGGACGACGACGCCGAACTACACGGCGGTGCCGATCCACGCGGGCGGACTGGCCTGGCTCGGCCACCACCTGTACGTCGCCGACACGTCGGGCGGGCTGCGGGTGTTCGACGTCAACCGCGTCCTGGAGGTCTCCGACGCGCAGGACGTGATCGGCAGGAGCGGCAGCGCCTACTACGCCCACGGCTACAAGTACGTGCTGCCCCAGGTGGGCGCGTACAAGCAGGCCGTCCAGACCCCGTGCACGCCCAGCGCGACGCAGCTCTGCTTCTCGTCGCTGTCGCTGGACCGCAGCACCACGCCGGACACGCTCGTCGTCGGCGAGTACCGCGACCAGCGCAGCACGGACGCCGCGGTGGACGGTGGCCGCGTGGTCCGCTACCGGGTCGACGCGACCACCCGGCTGCCGGTGCTGACCAACGGCAAGGCCGTCGCCCAGGACGCGGTGACCTCGCCGCGCAGCAACGTGCAGGGCGTGCAGACCTGGAACGGGCGCTACTACCTCGGCCGCAGCTCCAACCGGCAGCACAGCTGGATGTACTCCGGCACGACCGGCGGGGCGACCACCACCAACAGCTGGGCCGTCGGCGGCGAGGACCTCTACCACGAGCACGGACCCGGCACCACCGCCGGGAAGCTGTGGACCGTCACCGAGCACGCGTGGTCCGCCGACGGCGGCACGTTCGTCGACAAGCGCGCGATCTTCGCCGTCCCGCTCACCGACGTCGACTGAAACCCCGGCAAGCACAACCGGAAGGCAGCCATGCGCAAGATCGTGCTGGCCCTGTCCCTGGCGTTCGCGGCCGTCACAGGTATCGCGTTGCCCGGCACGGCTTTGGCCATCGAGTACGAGATCGACGACGGGGTCCTCGGCACACCGCCGTCGGACGAGGTGTTGCAGTGCGACGTCCCCAGGCCCGCGGTCTACGTCTGCTTCGAGCCCAGCGGCGACCGCTGGTGGGTGCTCGACTCGGACTCCGACGGCAAGTCGGCCATCGTGGACTGGGAGAACTTCCGCGGCGGTTCCCTCTACCGCAACGGCCGCTGCGTCAACAGCCACGGCTCGGGCACGTGGGCCTCGTGCAACAAGAACTACTACGAGGACAGCACCCTGAACGGCCGCCAGGGCGTCTGGAACCGCAGCGTCGGCTCCTGGCCGGACTACTACGGCTGGTTCAAGTACATGTGACCGCCGCCCCACCCGCTCGCCGACACCGGGCGAGCCACCCAGACCCGTCCCTCGCGGAGGGGCGAAGTCAGCACAACGGGAAGGTTCTCATGCGCAAGATCGTGTTGGCCCTGTCGATGGCCGTCGCGGCCGTCCTGGGGCTTCTGGCACCGGGTACGGCGATGGCCGCCGAGTACGAGACCGACTACGCGGTGGCGGGCAGCCTGCCGCTGGGCGAGCTGCTGGCGTGCGACGACCTCCGGGTGGGGGTCCAGGTCTGCCTTGAGCTGAGCGGCGACCGCTGGTGGGTGCTCGACAACGACTCCGACGGCAAGTCGGCCGTCGTGGACTGGGAGAACTACCGCGGCGGCTCCCTCTACCGCGAGGGCCGCTGCGTCAACAGCCACGGCCTCGGCGTGTGGGCGTCGTGCAACAAGAACTACTACGAGGACAGCACCGTGCGGGGTCGCGCGGGCGTCTGGAACCGCAGCACCGGCGCTTCCCCGGACTACGCCAACTGGCTCTGGTTCATGTAGGCGGGTCCTCCACCACCGATCGTCCGGTCCGCCGCACACCCGCGGCGGACCGGTCCCGCCCTCGCTGAGGAGCGGTTCTGCACAACGGGAAGGTTCTCATGCGCAAGATCGTGTTGGCCCTGTCGATGGCCGTCGCGGCCGTCCTGGGGCTGTTGGCACCGGGTACGGCGATGGCCGCCGAGTACGAGACCGACTACGCCGTCGTGGGCACACCGCCCACGGGCGAGCGGTTGAGGTGCGACGACGACCTGTTCGCGGTCACGGTCTGCCTGGAGGTGAGCGGCGACCGGTGGTGGGTGCTGGACAACAAGTCCGACGGCGCGTCGGCCGTCGTGGAGTGGGAGAACGTGCGCAACGCCTCGCTCTACCGCAAGGGCATCTGCATCAACAGCCACGGCCTCGGCGTGTGGGCGTCGTGCAACAAGAACTACTACGAGGACAGCGCCCTGTTCGGCCGCGCGGGCACCTGGAACCGCAGCTCCGGCGCCCAGCCGGAGTACACGGACTGGTTCACGTTCATGTGACCGGATGCCCCGCGCGTTCGTCGGGAGGTTCTCGTGCGCACGGTCGTGGCGGCCCCGTCGACGCCCGTCGCGGCCGTCAGGGGCCGTCGGCACCGGGTACGGCGGTGGCCGCCGAGTACGTGACCGGGACGTCGTCGACCGCGACGGGCGAGCTCCGCTGACGGTCCCGGCCCGCCGCTCGCACGCGGCGGGCCGGGACCTCCGCGTCGGGTCAGCCCGCCAGCGCCGTTCCGGTCGGGTCGAAGGTCTTCGCGGTGGTCGGGCCGTCGGGTCCCGGAGCGCCGGGGCAGCCGTCGTCGATCCGACCGGTGGTGAAGTAGCGGACCAGGTCGGCGGCGCACTCGGGGACGCGCAGCACCGAGCCGTGGACGTCGTCCTCGACGGTGTAGGTCCTGCCGCCGACCTCCGCCCGCATCCACGCGGTCCACTCGAAGACCGACACGACCTCGTGGCGGTGCCCGGCCAGCACCAGCGAACCGGAGCCGTGGCGCAGCCGGTGCTCGCGCACGGGCAGCGGCCACCCGGCGCACCCGGCCGAGAAGTCGAGGGAGCGTCCGGTCACCGGGTTGTCGGCCAGGCGCTCCTGGAACGCCGCCCAGGCGCGCTCGAAGTCGAGCCTGCTCGGGTCCTCGTTGCAGAGGGTCGCACGGCCCATCGTGCGGTTGTTCAGCTCGGGCGCGCCCGGTGGCGGCGGCTGGCTGGGCGGGCCCACGACGACGTCCTTGAACGTCGGCGGCGCGGTCGGGCCGGTCGACTCGCGCAGCTCCTTGAGCACGGTGCCCACCAGCGGCCAGACCTCCGAGGGCTGCACGGCGCTCACGGCGATGATCGAGCCGTCGACCGGCATCGGGACGTCGGTGTAGCGCCGGGGGTGGGCGTCGAAGTCCGCGATCAGGGCCAGGACGGTGGCGCGCACCCGCTCGGGTGTGGAGCCCAGGCCGTAGGCGTCGTCGTGCTGGGCCAGCCAGGCGAACTGCCGGGCGGAGCTGCGTTCGGCGGCCATCGCGCGGTCGTCCTCGAAGGTGTCCAGCCGGAAGCGCGGCGGTGCCACGCTGTCCAGGAACACCCGGCCCGCCGCGGCGGGGAACGCGCTGCGGTAGACCGCGCCCAGCCACGTCCCCCAGGACACACCGAGGAGGTTCAGCCTCGGCTCGCGCAGGGCGGCTCGAACCACGTCGAGGTCGCGGGCCACGTTCTCCGTGGTGAGCTGCCCGAGGAACGCGGGATCGCTGTCACCGCAGGCCTTGTTGGCCGCCGCCTGGAGGTCGAACACGGCCTTCGCCGCCTCCCTGGTGATCGGCCCCGGCGCGGGCTCCTGCCCACCGGGGCCGGGCGGCGCGCAGTCCACCTTGGTGCTGTTGCCGACACCGCGCGGGTCGAAGCCGATCAGGTCGTACCGCTCGCCGAGCCGCCTGGTCTCGTCGTTCTCCAGGCCGACCTGGACGCCCATCAGGTACCCGCTGCCGCCCGGCCCGCCGGGGTTGAGCGCGAGGCTGCCCAGCCTGTGCTCCTGGTCGGTGGCCCTGAGCCGCGTGATCGCCACGTCGATCCGCCTGCCGCGGGGCGAGCCGTGGTCGAGCGGGACACCGACCGTGCCGCACTCCAGCCTGGCCAGCTGGGCCCGGACCTCCGGCAGCCTCTCGTCGGGGACGCCGAGGCCGCGCAGCACGTCGTCGGAGTACGCCGGACAGGTCCGCCAGGCGACCTGCGGCGTCGTCCCGGACGCGTGGGCCGGGACGACGGCCAGCGACGTCAGCGCGGCGGCGGCCACCACCGCCGCGAAACCCTTGCGTGTCAACACTTGTCGTCTCATGCGGTCAAGGCTGGCACCGACGTGGGCCGGTCCGCGTCCGTCCGCGTTCGCACGGTGGCGTCTGCCGCGCGGGGTGGTCGGGGCGGCCGATATACCTCTCGCGACGGACGCGGGCCGACCCGAGCGGGTCCTACGCTCGCGGGTCATGACGCAGCGGCTGGGGGAGTGGGCGCGGTCGTCCGCGGTGCGGGACGCGGCGCTCGCGGTGGTGCTGCTGGCGGCGAGCCTGCTGGTGAACGGCGTCGAGGTCGCGGACGGTCCCGTCGACCCGGTGGTGTGGTGGACGGCGACGGGGTTGGCGGCGGCGGCGGTCGCGGTGCGCGGCCGGTGGCCGGTGGCCATGACGGCGGTCGCGGCGGTGGCCGTCACGACGCACCTGCTGGTGCGTGCGCCGATCACCCCGGTCGACCTGAGCGTGCTCGTCCTCCTGGGCACGGTCGCGCTGCGGCACCGGCGCGCCGTGTCGCTCGTGGTGCTGGGCTGCCTGGTGCTGGTGGCCACCGGGTGGTTCGGGTCCGCCGCGCTGTCCGCCCGGCCCGCACCGGGGCCCGCACCGGGGCCCGCCGAGCCCCGTCCCGTCCCGCCCGTCCTCCTGCCGGAGCCGCCTCCGTCCGCCGGGGAGGGCTCCTGGGACACCGCGCGCGACGAGCTGACCGTGTTCGTCTCCGCTCTGGTCGCGGCGTGGGCCGTCGGGTCGGCCTCCCGCAGCAGGCGGGCGCACCTCGACGAACTCCGGGCGCGGGCGCGGGAACTCGAACGGGACCGCGACCTCCAGGCGGCGTTCGCGGTGGCGGCCGAGCGGGGGCGGATCAGCCGCGAGCTGCACGACGTGGTGGCGCACGGGCTGTCGGTGATGGTGATCCAGGCGCAGGGCGGGGCCGCCGCGCTGGACAACCGCCCCGCCGACACCCGCTCCGCGCTCGACGCCATCGTCCGCACGGGCCGAGAGTCGCTGGCCGACATGCGCCGGGCGCTGGCGGCGGTGGGCGCGGTCGACGACACCCGGCACCCGAGGCCGGGGCTGGCGCAGCTCGGCGCGCTGGTCGAGCAGGTGCGGACGGCGGGCACGCCGGTGGCGCTCCGCGTCGAGGGGACGACCGTGCCGCTGCCGTCCACGGTGGACCTGTCGGCGTACCGGATCGTGCAGGAGGCGTTGACCAACACCATGAAGCACGCGGGCAGGGGCGCGAAGGCGGAGGTCGTGCTGTCCTACACGGGGGCGGAGATCGGGATCAGGGTGAGCGACGACGGGCGCGGCGCGGGCGAGGGCGCCCGCGGCGGCCACGGGCTGAGCGGGATGCGCGAGCGCGTGCGGCTGCTCGGCGGTCACCTCGTCGCCGAACCCGGCCCCGGCGGCGGGTTCGCGGTGCGCGCCGCCCTGCCGATCCGGGGGAGCGGGTCGTGATCCGGGTGCTGATCGCCGACGACCAGGCCCTGGTGCGCACCGGGTTCCGGATGATCCTGGAGAACGCCGGGGACGTGCGGGTCGTCGGCGAGGCCGCGGACGGCGCCGAGGCCGCCGAGCTGGCGTCGGCGCTGCGGCCGGACGTCGTGCTCATGGACGTGCGGATGCCCGAGGTCGACGGTGTCGACGCGACCCGCCGCATCTGCTCGGGCGACACCGGCACGCGGGTGCTGATGCTCACGACGTTCGACCTCGACGAGCACGTCTACGCCGCCGTCCAGGCGGGCGCGAGCGGGTTCCTGCTCAAGGACACCCTCGCCGCCGACCTGCTGTCGGCCGTCCGCGTGGTCGCCCGCGGCGACGCCTGCGTGGCGCCGAGCGTGACCCGCAGGCTCCTCGAACGCCACGTCGGCACGGCCTCCCCGCCCGCCGCCGCGGCCCTGGACGTGCTGACCGAGCGCGAGCGCGAGGTGCTCGGCCTCATCGCCCGCGGCCTGTCCAACAGCGAGATCGCGGTCCACCTGTTCCTGGCGGAGGGCACCGTCAAGACGCACGTGAGCCGGGTGCTGGCCAAGCTCGGCCTGCGCGACCGCGTGCAGGCCGTCGTGCACGCCTACGAGTGCGGCCTGGTCCGCGCCGGGACGCACTAGTGGCTGGGTGAGGTTCGGACCCTGGTCCGCTGCGGGTGATCAGCCGCGGGCCACGCAGGGTCCGGAGGACACGGGCACGTCTGCCGGTCGGGAGCGTGCCGATCCTCCGGCGCCGCCGTGAGGATCGCACGAAGGCGGCCGGTCTCGGTCGATCCCGCGCTCTCCCCACCACGCAACGCCGTCGAACGCCGCTTCCGGAGAACCAGGACGTGGCGAGGCCCGGCCACACG
>NZ_DASUSQ010000113.1:0-5922 GCF_036375055.1 Umezawaea sp. | reverse complement strand
GTCAACAACACGCTGCTGATCGCCGAGTTCCGCAAGCAGCTCGACGCGCTGTCCACGACGACGGGCAAGCGCTACCAGATCACCGCGTTCACCCCGGCCGACCCGGCGAAGATCGCGGCGGGCTGGGAGCTGGCGGAGGTCCCCAGGCCCATGGACATCTTCAACGTCCAGGGCTACGACTTCCACGGCGCGGGTACGCGAACCTGGTGGCGAGCGTTCCGGGGTGCACGGCGCGGCACGACGAGGTCGCCGTGGCCACCTACTGCTACACGGGCGCGGGCGGCCAGTGGTGGACGTTCGACGACGTCTGGTCGATCGGGAAGAAGACCGCGTGGATCAAGAGCAGGGGATTGCTCGGAGCCGTGTTCCGGGAGATGTCCGGTGACACCGGAACGTTGATCAACGCGGTCGACGCGGGCTTGCGGTAATCGTTCCGCGGGGCCGTCCCGATCATCGGGGCGGCCCCCGCGGAATTCCGCGGCGGGCGGGGCCGGGAATCGCCGCGCGGACATCGTCGAAATATCTCTAGCGAATTATCGGTGACGGAAACCCGGCCGTTCCCCGAATGGAACGGGGGCGGCTAGTACTCCGACTCGTAGAGGTCCGACAGTTCCGCCGCCAGCGCGGAGGAATCGGTCAGCGGCTTGCCGTCGAGGGTGTGGACGCGGGTGATCTTGCGGACGCTCGACACCAGGAAGACGCCGTCGACGGTGTGCAGGTCCGCCGCCGGGATCGGTGCGACGACGACGGTCCAACCCCGGCGCTCCGCGGCGCGGAACAGGGCGGCCTGGGTGGTGCCGGGGAGGATGCCGAGGGTCGCGGGCGGCGTGGTGATCGTGCGGCCGTCGACCGCGAGCAGGGTCGAGGTGGGGCCTTCGAGGACGCTGCCGCTGGAGGTGGTGAAGACGACCTCGTCGGCGCCCCGGCGCTCGGCCTCGCGCAGCGCCGCCATGTTGACCGCGTACGACAGGGTCTTGGCGCCGAGCAGCAGCCACGGGGCGCGGTCGGCCAGACCGGGCTCGATGCCGCGGTCCAGGGTGACCGCGGAGATGCCCGCCGCGCGCTGGGCCAGCACCTTCGCGCCGATCGGCAGGCCGAGCGCGAAGCCGGTGGGCGTGCCGTCGCCGCCCTCGACCCCACGGGTGTAGACGAGCTTCAGCGCCATCTCCGAGCCACCGGACCAGTTGTCCAGCACGAGCGAGGTGGCCCGCTCGAACGCCGCCCGGTCGGGCTCGGGGAGCTCCAGCATCGCCGCGGACCTGGCCAGCCGGTCGAGGTGGGGGTCGAGCTCCCTCGGCTTGCCGTCGACGACGAGAACGGTCTCGAAGATCCCGTCGCCGCGCATCAGCCCGAGGTCGTCCACCCGCAGCAGCGGGGCGTCGGGGTCGGCCAGGGTTCCGTCGAGAAGAGCCAGCACGCGCATACGGGCAGACTACTCACGGCCTACCATCGGTGTGGTGGAGACCGCAAGCGGCAGGCAGGCGTTGCGCAAGACGTTGCACGAGCGCGGCATGCGCATGACACCCCAGCGGCAGCTCGTGCTCGACGCGGTGCGCGAACTGGGGCACGCGACACCCGAGCAGATCTGCACCAGGGTCCAGGCGACCGCGTCGACGGTGAACATCACGACCATCTACCGGACCCTCGACCTGCTCGACAAGCTCGGCCTGGTCCGGCACACGCACCTCGGGCACGGCGCGCCGACGTACTCGGCCGACGACCACGAGCACGTCCACCTCGTCTGCCACCGCTGCGGGCGGATGGACGAGATCCCGTGCGACCTGCTCGAAGGGCTGGCAGGAACACTGGGCGAGGCCTACGGGTTCGAACTTGACGCGAGCCACCTCGCGCTGTCCGGCACGTGCCGGGAATGCCTGGAACTGGAGTCCGAGTGAATTCACCGCTGCTCACCGCACCGGGTGCCGTCGCACCGTTCGACGGCGCCCCCGACCAGGGCGTGCCGTGGCACTTCGGCGACCCGTTCGCCGAGCAGCGGTCGGCGGCGCGGTCCGTCGCGGTGTTCGACCGCTCCCACCGCGGCGTGATCGCCGTGCCCGGTGACGACCGGCTGAGCTGGCTGCACTCGCTGACCAGCCAGCACTTCGCCGCGCTGGCCGAGGGCCGGGGCACCGAGGCGCTGGTGCTGGACGTCCAGGGCCGGGTCGAGCACCACGCGGTCGTCGCGAACGTCGGCGGCACCGTCTACCTCGACGTCGAGACCGCCACCACCGAGCCGCTGCTCAAGTACCTGGACTCGATGCGGTTCTGGTCGAAGGTCGAGCCGCGGGACGCGACGGCGGAGCTGGCGGTGCTGTCGCTGGTCGGCCCGGAGGTGACCGCGCTGCTGGCGAAGCTGGGCGTGCCGGTGCCCGCCGCGCCGGACGAGGCCGTGGCCCTGCCGGACGGCGGGCTCGCGCGCCGGATGACGTGGCCCGGCCACGACGCGGTCGACCTGCTCGTGCCGCGCGCCGACCTCGTCGCGTGGTGGGGCCGGCTGACCGACGCGGGCGCCCGGCCCGCGGGCACGTGGGCGTTCGAGGCGCTGCGCGTCGAGTCGCTGCACCCCCGGCTCGGGATCGACACCGACGAGAAGACCATCCCGCACGAGGTGAACTGGATCGGCTCCGCCGTGCACCTGGACAAGGGGTGCTACCGGGGCCAGGAGACCGTGTCGAAGGTGCACAACGTCGGCCGCCCGCCGCGGCGGATGCTGCTGCTGCACCTGGACGGCTCCCGCGAGGTGCAGCCGCGGACCGGAGACCCGGTGCTGCTCGGCGAGCGCGTGGTCGGCCGGGTCGGCAGCGTCGCCCTGCACCACGAGCTGGGCACGGTGGCCCTGGCGCTGGTCAAGCGCTCGGTGCCGGTGGACGCGGAGCTGCTGCTCGGGGTCGACGACCGGATCGTGCAGGG
Source organism: Umezawaea sp. (assembly GCF_036375055.1). Lineage (GTDB taxonomy): Bacteria > Actinomycetota > Actinomycetes > Mycobacteriales > Pseudonocardiaceae > Umezawaea. The sequence goes on along the minus strand of NZ_DASUSQ010000113.1, from coordinate 3,012 downwards.
CGCGATCGACCCGGACTCGGTCCCGCCGGACACCCCCGCCCTCGGCCGGGAAGCGGCGAGGAACCTGGGTCGCTGACGGTCCGGGTCCTCCGGAACCGGTACCGGGACGTCAGGCGGTTGCGTGCCCCGTCGTCCGGCGCCGGACCTGTGCCAGTATTTCGGCATGGCCCGCACCGGCTCCCCCGGCACGATGCTCACCGTCGTCCCCCGATGGACGGAGTCGACCGACGTCCTGGTGGGAGCCGCGCAGAACAGCGAGCGCGTGGGCGTGAGCGTCGTGCGCCTGCCGCTCGCCGAGCCGGGCAGGCTCGCGGAGACCGTGGCCGGGGTGCGCGAACGGACGGACCTGCTGGTCCAGTTGGCCGACGTCACCGACGAACGCGCGCTCGACGCCCGCCCCGACTGCGCCTCCTGCCCGCTGGCGGGCGCGGAGTCCGAGGACGGCTGGGCGGCGCTCGTCAGGCTGCACGCGGCCCTGCGGGACCGCGGGGTCGCGGCGGAGTACGAGATCACCCGGATCGAGCAGGTCAGCGCCCTGCGACGGCTCCTCGACGACCACGGCCTCCCGCTGGGCGACCGCGTGCACGTCGGCCTCGTGCTGGGCGCTCCGGGTGGATCTCCGGGCGACGCGGCAACCCTGGTCGACGCCGTGCGTCTCCTCCCGGAGGGGGCGACCTTCTCGGCGGCGGGCCTCGGCGGGTCGACCATCCCGGTCATGCTCACCGCGCTGGCGACCGGTGGTCACCTCCGCGTGGGCACCGCGGACACCGCCGACTACGCCGACGGGCAGGCCGCACGGGACGACGTCCAGCTCGTGGCGCGCGCCGCGGGGCTGGCCAAGATCGCCCAACGGCCACCGCTCCCGGTGGCCGGGGCACGGGAACTACTGGGTGCGCACAGTCCGGTACAGGTTTGACACCACTTTGGAAGCAGGTTCGTGTTGGCGGCTGAGCAGGATCTACCTCAGGATGAGTACGTGATCGAGGTGCGTCCTGGCGGACGCCGCCGTATCGACAGGGTGCTCGCCCCTGACTACGCAGAGGGCGTCGAGCAACGCCCTCTAGCCGACGTGCGCGCACTGCGCGACGAAGCGGCGCAAGAAGAGACCGATCTTTCCTACCTACGACGCCTGCTGCACGCGCGGATCGACATCGTGCGTGCGGAGAAGCTGCGGCGGACCGATGGCGGTTCGTCCGTGGTCGACCAGCTGGCGACGATCCTCGCGTCCAACGCGGTGGGTCCGTCGACCGGCCTCGGCCGCTACCAGAGCCACGAGCCGTCACGGGCGGACGCCCACCAGCGGCACGTGGAAGCCCTCGTCTCGGACGTGGACCTCTCGGACGTCAGCACGCTGTCGGACGAGAAGCTGGACCTGACCCTGCGCACCTTCATCGGCGAGGAAGCCTCGGTTTCCCAGCGCCGCCGTCAGGTGCAGGTCGTCATGGACCAGCTCAACGCCGAGATCGCGGGCCGCTACCAGCGCGGTAGCGCGTCGGTGGACGACCTGCTCGCGAACGAGCGCGGCAGGCCGAACAACCGGCTGAGGGAGTAGTACCGGAGGCCCGGCACCACGTGCGGGCACGGCGGACTTCGCCGCTTCGACGTGCCCCGCGGGGCGTGCCGGGCGGCTTTTTTGCTGCTGCACGTGCAAATGCACTAACCGTGCGTCCGCCGCAGGCATGAGTTCCCGCACTGTGGGAGTTTCTTCCCGACCAGTGGACACCGGGCCTACGGTGCAGCCATGGCTGGTCGCTACCGGTGGGTGGTTCTGGGCGTGGGCGCCCTCGCGCAGGGCACCAACGCGGCCGTCTTCCTCGGCCTGCCCGCACTCACCCCGCAGCTGAGAGCCCACTTCGACCTGACCCTGCCGCAGGTGGGCCTGCTGGTGGGCGCGGTCAACCTCGGCACGATGCTCACCCTCGTCACCTGGGGCGCGCTGGCGGACCGCAGGGGCGAGCGGCTGGTCATGACGATCGGCGGCGCGGGGGCGGCCACCTGCCTGGCACTGGCCGCCACCGACCACGCCCTGCTGGCGGGCGCCGCCCTGCTGGGGGCGGGCGTGTTCGGCGCCAGCGTCAACGCGGCCAGCGGCCGAGCCGTGATGACCTGGTTCACCAGGGACCGACGCGGCCTGGCCATGGGCATCCGCCAGACAGCGACCCCGCTGGGTGCGGCGGCGGCGGCCGTGGCCCTGCCGGTGGTGGCCGCCGACGCGGGTGTCCCAGCGGCCTTCCTGGCGCTGAGCGCCTTCACCGCCCTGGTGGCGCTCACGGTCGCGGTCTTCATCCGCGAACCCCCGAACGCCGTCCGCTCCACCAGCGGCCAGGGCGTGATCCTCCGCGACCGCGGCCTGATCCGCCTCAGCACCGCCAGCGGCCTCCTGGTGGTCCCCCAGTTCACCGCCGCGGCGCTCATGGTCGAACTCCTGCACGAACACCGCGGCCTGGCCCTGGGAGCGGCAGCGACCCTGTTCGCGGCAGCGCAGGTGCTGGGAGGCGCGGGCAGGCTGGGCGTGGGCATCTGGTCGGACAGGGTGGGAAGCCGCCTTGGCCCGCTGCGCACCGTCAGCGTGCTGGTCACCGCGGGTTTCCTGCTGTCGGCGGCGCTGCTGGGAGCACCGGTCTGGCTGCTGGCGACGGTCCTGCTCCCCACGGCGGCACTGGCGCTGTGCTGGAACGGCCTGGCGGTGACGGCGGCGGCGGAGATGGCACCGGAGGGGAGCAGCGGCACGGCACTGGGGATGCAGAACACCGCCAACTACCTGAGCGCGTCGGTGACCCCGGCCGTGGCGGGCTGGGTGGTGGTCAGCGCGTCCTGGCAAGCAGCCCTGCTGCTGGCGGCCACGGCGGGCACGGCGGCCCGACTGCTGCTGCGCGACCGAGCCTTCGCGCCGACGGCCTGAGCAGCAAGCCGGCCACCACGGCCAAGCAGCTGATCCAAGCCGACCGACCACCGCCAAGCGGACCCCCGAAGGCAACCCACCACCGCCCGAGCGGACCGACACAAGCCGAC